>NZ_CP016379.1:711506-1423012 GCF_003991135.1 Anoxybacter fermentans
TAGAAGTAAGTGCACTGGTAGTGGTTAATGCTCTGGGAGATGTAATTGATCCAGAGACAGGTAAAATTATTGCTGGAGTCCGGAATGAGTCGGGCTTTGAAAGTACTGAGGAGATTTTTAGGGTTAATTATAAGAAAGTTTATAAATTTACCAATACCACAATTGGAGTTGTGTTTACAAATGCTAAGTTGAATAAAGCACAAGCGAAAAAGCTGGCTCAGGTTAGTCATCAGGGGCTTGTTCGGACTATTAGACCCATTCATACTCAATTCGATGGTGATACCCTTTTTGCTCTATCTTATGGAGATTTAAAGGTAGATTTTACTCTTTTAGGTATAATGGCAGCAGATGCTGTAAGTCAAGCCGTGGTACGGGCTGTGAAAACTGCCGTAAGTATGGGTGGTTTACCGGCTATGAAAGATTTAATGGGTGTTTTAAAGGATGATAATTAAAAATTGAGATTATTTTAAATAGGGATTCTTTTTAATAAAGAGATCCCTGATTTTACTGCAAAAAGCTAATTTTTGCTTTATAAAGAAATTTTTCGGACCATCTAAAGTTTAATTTCAGTCGAAATAAGGCACACTAATCAATGGGTCCTTATGACCTTTGATTAGCTTATCACATCCTCATATGAGTTCATTCTTTTCAATCCCACTAGGATGGTTAAATGAAAAATTTCTATGGCGCTTATGATTAGTTTTTTGCAGTTTAATTATTCCTTTAATTTTTAAAAAAATTTTTGGATGATACATTATTAAAGTAGTAAATGACATACTATATAATGTGGCATTAACTTGCAGAGGAGATGATACTAAGTTATGAAGGGGCAGGAGAGGTTTCGTGTTGAACTTGGGCGTTTACAGGATTACTGTCAGGAAGCAATTCAAATTTTTGGGGATGAAGAAGATTCAATTAACAAGATACAAGAGGTTTGTAGCAATTTACGCTCTTTTATGGGGCGTTTATTTGCTATTGCAGAAGAATTGAATGAAAAAAGCAGGAAGGGTGTTACTTATTCTGAAGGAGAGGCTTCAGAAAGTAATACCCTTTTTGATTGCATTAAAAGTTTTCGCCGGAGGAATGTTTATTATGATTTGTTAAACTTTGAAGAAGCGGTTTATGAGTTAAGACGGGTTGTAGATGAAAGTACTGACCCCCATGTGATCGCGTCTGCTTATAATGGTTTAGGTCATATATATGCTATCAGAAAGATGTATGCGCCAGCTATTTATTATTTTAATAAAGTAGTTGAATTTTATCCCGGTAATAGTGATGGTTACTTTAATCTGGGTGCTGTCTATTTTAACCTGGGATTTTACGATGAGGCCCGGTATTATTTTCAACAGGCAATTTATCATCACACGGATGACTGGGAGGCTTATTTCCACCTTGGCAGAACATTTGAAAAGCTAGGTGAATTGGATACTGCTGTATATTATATCCAAAAAGCTAGGGAGATAAAATATAGCCAACCAGCTGTGGTAATGGTAACCAGATAAAATAAGATAGTAAAGAATTGATGAGTTATAATGAGAAATTTAAAGTAATTACGGGCTAATTATTGATAACACTAGTATGTTGACTTTGATTTTGAGTGAATTTCATCATATAATACAATCTGTAATTGAAAAAATGATGGAGGTACTCTTCCCTGTTATGGTGGATGTAGCTCAGTTGGTTAGAGCGCAGGATTGTGGCTCCTGAGGTCGTGGGTTCGAGTCCCATCATCCACCCCATTTTAATCTTGCGAAGATGGCGGAACTGGCAGACGCGCTAGACTTAGGATCTAGTGCCTTCGGGCGTGGGGGTTCGAATCCCCCTCTTCGCACCAATTGATATTACTAGCTTTATGACACTTCTAAAGAAAGTGTCATTTTTTATTTGGGCTGTTTTGGGAATAATTTGGGAATAAAGTTATCTTGTCATTCTCTCCAACTTATCTACTACTCTTCTCTTAAGTGGCTCAGTGACATGAGTATAGAGGTCGACTGTTGTGGTAATTGTGGAATGTCCTAATCGCTCTGCTGCTTCTTTATGAGAAATTCCTGCCTGGAGCATCATTGTTGCGTGAGTATGTCTTAAATCGTGAAACCTTATATTATTTAATCCTGCTTTTTTTCTAATACGTGTAAACCTATTTTTGAAGGCATCAGGGGTTATTATACTGCCATCAGCATTAACAAAGACCAGGTTATATTCATTATTATAGGCTGGACCTAGTTTAAGTTTATTTATAGCCTGTTCTTTTTTTAATTTTTCTAATACTTCAACGGTAGTTTTAGTGAGAAAAATTGTTCTTCTGCTTTGTTCAGTTTTTGGAGTATAGAGTTTTGAACCTTCGGGACCTTTCAGTAGCGTCTGTTCAACTCTTAAACTAGCATCATCTAGATCCACATGATCCCAACTTAAACCTAAAATTTCACCTCGTCTCATCCCCGTATAGATTGCGATGAAAATAATTGCATATGTAGTATAATCATACATCTCTAAAGCAGTCTCTAGAAGTTTATCAATTTCTTTTTGATTTAAAGCTTTCATTTCTTTTTTTTCAACTTTTGGAGGTTCAATAGCAACAGCAGGATTTTTGTCAATTAGTTGCAATTTTACCGCAGCATCAAGAGCTTCCCTTAGTATGGTATAATGATATCTAACTGATCGATTGGACAATCCTCCTTTACCGTCTCTACGTCCGCTTTTTAATTTTTTCAAGATGTAATTTTGGATGTGAATTGGTTGAAGCTTTTGTAAAGATATTTTACCTAATTCAGGAATGATATGAGCATTGATAATAATTTTATAATTATTTAAAGTTGTCTCTTTAAGGTTAAAGCTAGAATTTTCTAACCACTGATTAAGATATTCTTCCACAGTTATGTTATCAGGCTTAATATAATCACCCTTTAATATTCTTGCTTCAATTTCAATTGCTTTTTTTTCTGCTTCTCTTTTATTCTTAGCTTTAATAGTCTCCCGATAATATCGATATTTACCGGTTACTGGATCCTTACCGAGAGAGATAATAATCCTATAACTATTCTTCCCTCGCTTTTCTACATGTGCCAACACTTATCACCTTCCTTATTATTGACTTCGCGTTTAATATTTTAGACCCCTTTCTATTGTATTCTACACCTATTATTCGCCGTCTAAGCCTTATATCCTTGCTCTAAGAGGTGGAATTGCTTTAGGATAGGGAATGATGTATAATCCTTCTTTAAAAGCCTGAGAGGACGAATATAGGGGAATTTAGAAGAGAAAGACCAGGCAGCTTGGTCTTTTTTTATTGAAGTCTCCTGTTTAACGGAGTCTAGGCTATAACTGCAGTTGGTGGCCAGAATAACTAGTTTCACGCCTTGTTTTAGTGGAATTTGGATTATACCCCTATTGTTTTATGGCATCTAGAAGGGAAATAAATATTTTTGTTGAATTATAATGATAAAATATTTTACCATAAATATAATTTTAAATTAGATAAGGAAGAATTTCAATGAAGGCTAGAGATATTGATATTCGTTATGTGTTACACGAAAAATTAAATAAACAATATGGTAATGATGAAGACACTGTAATTTTAGATGAACTTGTAGTGTGCCAGGGAGAAGCTTGTGTAGATGTAGCTGTTATAAATGGTACTATTATTGGTTATGAGATTAAAAGTGAAAGGGATTCCTTAGACAGACTACCCAATCAAATAAATGCTTATAACAAGGTTTTTGATATTGTTTCTATTATAACAGGCAACTGCCACTTAGATAAGATTAGTTCAATTGTTCCTGATTGGTGGGGTATTTATTTAGCTATTTCTACAGAGACTGGCCTGGAGATTAAACAAGTCCGTTCTCCAAAACCAAATAAAAATGTTGAGGCATTTGCTCTTGCTCAATTTCTTTGGAGAGAAGAAATATTAAATTTGTTATCAAAATATAATTTAGACAAAGGGATAAAAAGACTTCCAAAATTTAAACTATGGCCTTATATTGCTGAGAATATACCATTGGATGAACTTAAAGAATATGTAAGGTCTTGTTTAAAATCTAGAAAAGAATTAAGAGCTTTGAAAAATTTAAAGTCGAACACTGTATAATAATGAAATTACGCCCAGGGCATAACCTGGGCAATTTTTATCAATGAATGAGATAGGGAAGAGAAAAGACCAGGCTGTTGCGCCTGGTCTTTTGCATATTAGTAGAGTCTAAATTGGACCAGAGGAAATTGGATGGGATAAGAAATATAAGCTTTTCTTTCAGTCTCCTACTTAGTGGAGTGTAGGTTGTAACAAAGAGATAGGTGCAGAAATGGGGTTAAGTATCGAACTGAAGTTTCAGTCTCCTACTTAGCGGAGTCTAGGTTGCAACCGCAGTTGGTTGACTGGACAAACCGCGTCATTTCGCCATTCTTGAACAGGTAAAACATCAAATTAAAGCCTTCAGTTTCGCAAATCAATTTTCTGCACAAAACTCTAGGGGGGTTAATGAAAAGCCAATATCTTATATTTTTTACATAAAAAATCATTATTTTCTTTTTTAATTGATTTACTCTTGGAATCCTGTCACTATAACTTTTGCACAAAATGTGCCTTTTGCGAAAAAAACTAAAACTTTCAGTCTCCTATTTAGTAGATCTGAGATTTAATAATTGATAATCAAAACAAACCGCGTCATTTCGTCATTCTTGAACTGACAAAAAGCTAATTTAAAGCTCCCAGTTTAGTAAATTAATTTTCTGGACAAAAACCTAGGAGAGATTTAAAAGAAGCTAACATTTTATATTTTCTACACAAAAAATCATTATCCTCTTTTTTTGATGATTTTATCCATAAAATCCTGTTTTGACTGGAGAACGTGAAGAGTGAAACCATGCAGTGTGCCTGGACATTTTTATTGGAAGTCTTATGCTTAACGGAGTCTAGGTTGCAATAGGTGCTAATTTACCACCTTAGGTTTTATATCTGTGTCTAATACTTAGCGGGGTCTATATTACAATTTCGCAAAAGGCACATTTTGCGCAAAAACAAAAAGAAAACTTTCAATCCCTTAAATGAGTTTAAGCTACATGTCTTTTGCTTCTTCTAAATTTTCTGGTCTGGCTGGAAGAGGCAAAGGAGGTATTGAGTAAAATGAAATTTGCTACGAAAAATAAAAGAAATATTTTGGTAGTGATTATTGCAATAGTAATACTGGTATTTATAGTTTTTAGTTTTCTTGCTAAAAAATTCACTCTAAAAATCGAATTCGAAAGGGATGCTAATAAAACAAAGTTTAATCTTGAAATATCCTCAGTAATAATGTATTTAGTGGGTATTTCGATGATGAAATACAAGAAAAAAGAAAGTAAGATAAGAAAGGAAAAAAATTAAAGACACAATGGATATATAAAATTTAGAATAAGGCAAAAGACAAAAATTACTAATTACTTCCAGCCAGATCACCCTTGACAGAAGGACCAGTTTCTGTCAGGGGGGTTGATATTACATGTTTAATATTGTTTTACGAATAGAAGCCCAGCAACCTGGGCAATTTTTTATGGTCTACATGTGAGGTAGGGAAGAGAGAAGACCAGGCTGTTGCGCCTGGTCTTTTGCATTAGGAGTAATCTGCTTTCTTTTTTTTAAAGTTATTCCCGCGATGACACAAGACTTTCGGTCTTCTGCTTATCTGAGCCACCAGTGGGGACTGGCGGTGGATCTCGTGTTTAGGAAGTGCTTTCAGTCTCCTAGCTAACGGAGTCTAGGTTGCAACCGCAGCTTGTGGCCAGAACGATTAGTTTCACGCCTTGTTTTAGTGGAACTAACATTTAAATTTTGTCAACCCGCCTGTTAGTATAGGTGGGTTTTTGTTTCAATCCAATTTACGTTCAAACCACTTGCTATGGTTTATATAAGGCTGTTTCAATTCCTTCTAGGTAGGCTACAAACTTCACAGGGGACTGGCGGCAAGCCTGGCAAGGTGTTGGTTTCAATTCCTCATAGGTAGGCTAAAAACTTGGAAAAAGACACGGGATACAAAATCTGGCAGCCCGACGTGTTTCAATTCCTCATAGGTAGGCTAAAAACCCATTTAAATGGCGTAAATAAAGGGCTTGCTAGATTAAGGAAAATCATTATGAGCATAACTCTTGAATGCTGAAATAGAGACAACCCTTGAAATATCAACAAACCTGCACGTTTTAAGGTTGTCGTCGCACCCCAGGGGTTTTTGCACTATCGGGGATCGACGACAATTGATTATTAACTCTTTCTAAACATATATTAGACAAAAAATGAAAAATTCCTCTTTTTAGAGAGTCCAGATCATAACCTGGGCAATTTTTATGATCAACGTGTAAAGAGGTAGAAAAAAAGGAGGACCAGCTGTAGCATCTGGTCCTTTGTATTAAGAGTAATCTGTTTTCTTTTTTTAAAGTCATTCCCACGACGAGACAAGACTTTCGGTCTTCTGCTTATCTGAGTTAAATTGCAACCACCAGTGGGGACTGGCGGTGGATCTCATTTTTAGGAAGTATTTTCAGTCTCCTACTTAGTGGAGTCTAGGTTGCAACCGCAGTTGGTTGTCTGGACCTCATAGGTAGGCTACAAACCCACCCTTTGGGTGGATTGTATAGCCATTCCTTTAGTATGTTTCAATTCCTTCTAGGTAGGCTAGAAACAAAAATTTTGTAAGGTACTTATACCAATTATCAAAACATGAGTTTCAATTCCTTCTAGGTAGGCTAGAAACTTAAGAAACTTTATAGAATACACATCTACAACAAACACGTGTTTCAATTCCTTCTAGGTAGGCTAGAAACCCATTTAAATGGCGTAATTAAAGGGCTTGTTAAATTAAGGAAAACTTTTATCAGGACAACATTAGACTGCCGAAATAGAGGTAATCCTTGAAATATCAACAAACCTGCACATTTTAAGGTTGTCGTCGCACCTCAAGGGTTTTTGCACTACTGGGGATCGACGACATTCAATTATTAAAAATTTCTCTTTCTAGAAAGAAAATAGTATAATTTAAAGTCGAACACTGTATAACAATGAATGGGATATCCGACGTTCCGTGTAACGAAGTGGAGTAAAATATGGGCGTACTCACTTGTAGATATCTTTGGTTATGCACCGTTTTTTGCTACACTTTCTTATTTTTTTATATGTTTATATGATCTAACTATCTTTTATATTAGGATTACTTATCTCATTTACTTCAAGTAATATGCTAGTTATTTTTTCTTCTTGGGTAACATAATTAAATTCATATATCTCTTTAATTTTAACTTCTGCAAACATTGGTACTTCAAAAACATTTTTATATAAATCCTCTGAAAGTTCCCCAACAATTCGTTCTTCATCAACAGTAATAAATTCAAAACTATATTTATTCATATTTATTCCTACAAGTTTACCCTGATAACTGTTTATTTCTGTCATTTCTTTCTCATCTAATTCAAATACTTCTAAAGCTTTATTAATATCTTCAATTGTTAATGAAACTGCATTAGATTTTAAATCTGGAGAACCCCAAATAGTTTTAATCTCAGTGTTCCCATCCTTAAGAGCTTTTAATAGTTGCCTAAACTTTATTTTAGATTTCAAACTCAATGATTTCATCAAAGAACTAAGTTTCTCTCGATCCCCTTTAGCACTTAGTAAATTCATTAATTTTTCAAGAGGTTCAGAGACAGGAGTTTTATTAAATAAATTAGCAGAATGTTTTGATACGAGTCTAACACCAAACGAACCTTCAAAAACGGCTACAGTTTTTAAAATTGTAGCTTCTTTAATATTTTTTGGTATTCTTCCACGAATTCCACCAGATTTATAAGCTAAAGAATGTATTAAAGTCTGTAAATTTAACAAAATAGCCCCTAAAACACCTGTATCAATTTCATTTAAATGAACACTATCACCTGTTAAAGATAAATCTATCACATCTCTTCTGGTTCTGGTGGCAAACACACATGGATCTTCGGATAAATCAGGAAGTGTTTTATCTTGAATATTAAGAAAAGCATCCTCATCTGGTAAGTCTTCTTTACTTAGCTGATTTGGAGTAATCTGGGTTACAATGTTTGATTGGTCATGAAAAAAAGTTTTTACATCCCATAACCAACCATCTTCAGGACAATTAAAAGCTTCATAAAGAGAAATAAGTCCACGTTTGACGGAAGACAATCTATGATTACTTACTGGAACATACAACCATCTTTCTGAATCTTCATCAAAATCAATCCAAACAGCTAAATATTTTTGACCTGAAATACTTTCACAACTAAATAGCCTGGGACCATCATAATACTCATAAATCTCTAAAATCTTTAATTTTCCGATAAAATCTAAACAAATATAGTTTTCATTCATTTGACTCATCCTCCATATATACCTCAAAAAAAGTATGAGGTTCAACGCCTGGTTTAACCCACCATGTTATATGTGATCCACCATAAGTTTCTAATATCAATCCATGATTCCTTTTAATTGTTCCAATGGCTATGTACGGATATTTTTTTTTAAGTGCTGGTAATGATTTTCGTTTTTTAATTAAGTCTTTTATATCTTTAAAAACAGATATTCCACACGCATTACAATTATCCTCTCCTTTAAATTTTCGTCGAGGTTGTAATATTTTAAGAGGAATAAAATCTTCCGCAGTTACCTTATTATTATTTCTTATTCCACGGTAAACTACTACTTCATCTCTTCTTGCTGTATCTGGAGGACAACCTTTCGGAAAATAATCGGGCCAACTAATTAAGTTTTCTGCCATGCATTTACCTCCTTTATTTATATGAAAATACAATTATGAATAAATAAAATTTTTGTTTTATTAAATTAGACCTGACATAAGTAATATGTATTCAGAAAAAGATCGACGACATTCTAATTTTAAAAAAATTTTCTCCTTTAAATCTTACCTTCAAAAACTGAATTTTGCACCCAGTTTAAATATTTACGCCAAAATTTTAACGTCTTTCCCACTCTTTTTTTCTAAATATATATAATTAGACAAATAATAAAAAATTCCTCTTTTAGGGATAAAAAAATGGTATAATTAAACACGAACACCTGTATAACGATGAATTTACCTGTGGGATAGAGAAAGCTCAGATCACAACCTGGGCAATTTTTATTAACGAATGAGGTAGGGAAGAGAGAAGGCCAGGCTATTGCGCCTGGCCGTTTTTATTGGGGTCTCCTACTTAGCGGAGTGTAGGTTGCAACCTGAAGGGCAATGGGAATTGAAGGTTTCTACCATCTTGTTTCAGTCTCCTAGTTAACGGAGTCTAGGTTGCAACATATGGAAGAGCTGGGTAATTGTTGTGCAGTATGTTACAAGTTTCAGTCTCCTACTTAGCGGAGTCTAGGTTGCAACCGCAATTGGTGGCCAGAACGATTAGTTTCACGCCTTGTTTTAGTGAAAATTGCATTCAAACTTATATTGATTCTAATGGTAAGATATATTTCTTGGTGTTTCAATCCTTGTTTTAGTGGAACTTGCGTTGCTTATATAGGGCTGTTTCAATTGCTGATAGGTAGGCTACAAACTTATCATAATTTACGTGAGTTCAGACTAGCAGAAAGTGAGTAGTTTCAATTCCTCATAGGTAGGCTACAAACGCAATTGAAGATTTATACGATTTTTACCGTCCGCGTTTCAATTCCTCATAGGTAGGCTACACACCCATTGAACCCGCATAAATAAAGAGGTCGTCATTTTGAGGGTATTCACAAAAAACTCATTTAAAAATCCCTCAATTTTAAACAAACCCAGTAATATCAACAAACATAAAAGATAATATACTGTCGTCGCACCCCAGGGGTTTTTGCACTATCTAAGGTCGACGACTTCTAAATGTATTATTAGACAAAAAATGAAAAATTCCTCTTTTTAGAAAGCCCAGATCACAAATTGTGCAATTTTTATGATCAACGTGAGAGGTAGGGAAGAGGGAAGGCCAGGCTATTGCGCCTGGCCGTTTTTATTGGGGTCTCCTACTTATCGGAGTTTAGAATGCAACCGCAGTTTGTGGCCAGAACGATTAGTTTCACGCCTTGTTTTAGTGGAACTATCATTCAAACTTTGTCAACCCGCCTATTAGTATAGGTGGGTTTTTGTTTCAATCCTTGTTTTAGTGGAACTTGCATTCAAACTTGTCCCAGATGTTGACCTCCAAAACAAAATCCTCCCGTTTCAATCCTTGTTATAGTGGAACTTGCGTTGCTTATATAGGGCTGTTTCAAATCCTGACAGGTAGGCTACAAACCGTCACGGTTCAGGCACCTACTCAGGTGAGTTATGATATGTTTCAATTCCTTATAGGTAGGCTACACACCAAGGAGTACTTCAACTTTTTATGAATACTTCCCGAAAGAGTTTCAATTCCTTATAGGTAGGCTAGAAACATTCGCTATACTGATTAACATAACTTTACCATACACTTAGTTTCAATTCCTTATAGGTAGGCTAGAAACCCATTTAAATGGCGTAAATAAAGGGCTTGTTAGATTAAGGAAAATCCTTGCGAGCATAACTCTGGAACACTGAAACAGAGATAATCCTTGAAATATCAACAAACCTGCACATTTTAAGGTTGTCGTCGCACCCCAGGGGTTTTTGCACTATCTAAGATCGACGACTTCTAAATATGTGTTATTAGACAAAAAATGAAAAATTCCTCTTTCTAGAAAGAAGAAAAACAGCTTAGGTCATATCCTAGGCAATTTTTATGATCAACGTGAGAGGTAGGGAAGAGGGAAAGCCAGACTATTGCGCCTGACCGTTTTTATTGGGGTCTCCTACTTAGCGGTGTGTAGGTTGCAACGCTCGAATTAAACCAGATTTCCATTACGGACAGCAAGTTTCAGTCTCCTACTTAACGGAGTCTAGATTGCAACGCAAGTGGTTTTAGAGGCATCGAATGGGGTGCTTCGAAGTTTCAGTCTCCTAGCTAACGGAGTCTAGGTTGCAACATAGAGTGATCGAAGAGATCGCTCGGAATGATGAAGATGCGTTTCAGTCTCCTAGCTAACGGAGTATAGGTTGCAACACCGGGGATTATTGGACTTTTAAAACTTCACATTATAAGTTTCAGTCTCCTAGCTAACGGAGTATAGGTTGCAACAAATCTGCCAAATTCATCGAAGCCCGGGCTGTCATATATGAGTTTCAGTCTCCTACTTAGCGGAGTCTAGATTGCAACGCAATGTATAATTTATATAATAATGATTATTATATCATGTTTCAGTCTCCTACTTAGCAGAGTCTAGATTGCAACCGTAGTTTTTTGCCTGGACAAACCGCGTCATTTCGCCATTCTTGAACAGCCAAAAAGCCAATTTAAAGCTCTCAGTTTCGCAAATCGATTTTCTGCACAAAACCCAGGGGGATTTGCGAAAGCGATTTGAGATAGTTTGAGATGATATAAGCTGATAAATATCTGTTTTTCAAGGTCATCTTTCAATTTCCCATGATTGTAACGAAATACTTCTTATAACTCTGAATAGCTCCAAATTTAGCGATTTTTCTACCCATTATTTACCATGGAAGAATTCCCCAATCGGGACATTTGCGAAAATCAACTTTTCTCCTCTTTTAGAGTTTCTCCCCAAACACTTATAATCCTTCTTCTAAACAGTATTTTTCCCTTAAATTACAAACAATAGTCAGACAAATTTTGATAAACGTTAATTTCAGATCAGCTGGATATTTTTTGTGTTTCCAATGGTGTCTTGTTCTTGAAATGAGGAGTGGAGAAGAAGTCTCCTAACTAACGGAGTCTAGGTTGCAACGAAATTAGAAGTTTGCACACTTTTATAGTCGGTACCACGTTTCAGTCTCCTAGCTAACGGAGTCTAGGGCAACAAGAATATGAAGCTGGGGTATTAAATCAAGCACTTTATATGTTTCAGTCTCCTAGCTAACGGAGTCTAGGTTGCAACCATGAAAAATTCTTGGTTTTTTATCCCGGGATATATGGACGTTTCAGTCTCCTAGCTAACGGAGTCTAGGTTGCAACAAAAGAAAAAGGAATTAAGCCACAGGAAGTTTTAGCAAAATTGTTTCAGTCTCCTACTTAACGGAGTCTAGATTGCAACGATATAGCAAAAATCAATATTACGTTTTGTTTTTTACACCGTTTCAGTCTCCTACTTAACGGAGTCTAGATTGCAACAGGCACATACACTATCAGAGTCTCGGCCTCAGGTTAGTTTCAGTCTCCTACTTAACGGAGTTTACATTGCAACCGCAGTTGGTTGTCTGGACCTCATAGGTAGGCTACAAACCCACCCTTCGGGTGGATTGTATAGCCATTCCTTTAGTATGTTTCAATTCCTTCTAGGTAGGCTAAAAACTGGAGGTTTATACATCAGAGAACTGGAAGGAGTTTCTGTTTCAATTCCTTATAGGTAGGCTAGAAACCTAAGCCACGAAGAAATATACGATGAAAGCTTCATGTTTCAATTCCTTATAGGTAGGCTAGAAACTCAATTTGTACGGCATCAAATTTGAGTACAAAAAGGAGTTTCAATTCCTTATAGGTAGGCTAGAAACTTGATTATGGGACCATTAGGAAGATACGGAGCGTATTTATGGTTTCAATTCCTTATAGGTAGGCTAGAAACCCATTTAAGTGGCGTAAATAAAGGGCTTGCTAGATTAAGGAAAATCCTTACGAGCATAACTCTGGAACACTGAACTAGAGATAATCCTTGAAATATCAACAAACCTGCACATTTTAAGGTTGTCGTCGCACCCCAGGGGTTTTTGCACTATCTAAGGTCGACGACTTCTAAATGTATTATTAGACAAAAAATGAAAAATTCCTCTTTCTAGAAAGAAGAAAAACAGCTTAGGTCATATCCTAGGCAATTTTTATGATCAACGTGAGAGGTAGGGAAGAGGGAAGACCAGGCTGTCATGTCTGGCCTTTTGCTTATTAGATTGCAACCAGAAGAAATTGAATGGGATAAGGAACCAGGAGATTTATGAACATGATCTATAGAGGAGGTGTTGATTTTTTTGTTTTTGGGGTGTTCTAGGTTTTTAGTCTCCTAGCTAACGGAGTCTAGGTTGCAACGTAGCACATTTACCAGCACCATTTTTCCTAGAGAATAGTAAGTTTCAGTTTCCTAGCTAACGGAGTCTAAGTTGCAACCGCAGTTGGTGGCCAGAACGATTAGTTTCACGTTTTGTTTTAGTGGGACTTGCATTCAAACGTGTGATAGTTGAAATGAATAGTGAAATATGGAAAGTTTCAATCCTTGTTTTAGTGGAACTTGCATTCAAACTCTCTTTTCTTAATTCTTTTAGACGATCTCCAAACAGTTTCAATCCTTGTTTTAATGGAACTTGCATTCAAACGTTCAAAGCCTCTCAGAAAGCCTCTCAGAAGCTTTGTTTCAATCCTTGTTTTAATGGAACTTGCATTCAAACAATACACCCTATCAAATACATCTTTCATTTAAGCGTTTCAATCCTTGTTTTAATGGAACTTGCATTCAAACCCGTCGTCATTCAAAATTGGCGATATTTCAAGCTTTATCCCACTTTACTTAGAAAATAAATCGCCTTTCTAATCAGCAAATTTTGGCCCAAATAAGCCGTTTTTTAGCATTTTGCCGTAAAATTTCACCTTTGAAAATCGCAGTAATCAAGAGAATTTAAGAGCTAATTTTATCTAATCGCGATTTCCATTATTTTACTCCAATAATTTTTTTCTATCACCCCTTTCTATTTAAATAATTAGACAAAAAATGAAAAATTCCTCTTTTTCGAGAGTCCAGATCATCAACTGGGCAATTTTTATGATCAACGAATGAGGTAGAGAAGAAGGAAGACCAGGCGAGCTAGCCTGGTCTTTTGGAATTTAGAAGCATTAAAGGCTTATCAATCCTGCATAAAAGGATAAAACCAGATATTAGATCTGGTCAATATTAAATCAGGATAGGTTTTCCTTTAGATAGAAAATATCTTCTTCATTTTGTAATTCCTTGTGTTTGATAAAGGTAATAGTTTTGGAGATTTTATTGACTTTATCTGTCAGTTTATCAAGTTTTTCAGTTGTTGTAACCTTGAATTCAGTAAGATCTGCAACTTGGTTGGAAATTACATCAACTTTTTTCTCGATGCGCTCCTGATTGGTTTTGAGTTCTTCAAGTTTTGCTTCTATTTTTTCAATCTTCGACTGCATTTTAACCTGGTTTTCTAATATTTGGTGTAGAATTTTTTCAATGTTATCCATAAAAAACACCCTTTCAGTAGATGTTATTAGTAAAGATTCTATAGATGATTTAATTTTCCTTCCTGGGAAGGAAAAAAGTCCAGGCTGTTGTGCCTGGCTTTTTTATTGGAAGTCTCCTGCTTAGTGGAGTGTAGGTTGTAACGATCTCCGAGTTGAACAGGTTAATTAATACTGATGCTAAGTTTCAGTCTCCTACTTAGCGGAGTCTAGATTGCAACAAAAAAACAGTAATAATAAAAATTGGGTTCACTGTCTTTCAGTCTCCTACTTAGTGGAGTGTAGGTTGCAACAATAAATGAGTTTAAAAGAAAAGATCGTGATTATTGGTGAGTTTCAGTCTCCTACTTAGCGGAGTGTAGATTGCAACGAAAATATAGACTTTGAGCAAAAAAGATTGAAATTTTTGTTTCAGTCTCCTACTTAACGGAGTCCAGATTGCAACAAGATTTAAACATCCGCACAAAATGGGACATCTGTTTTAGGTTTCAGTCTCCTAGCTAACGGAGTCTAAGTTGCAACCGCAGTTTTTTGCCTGGACAAACCGCGTCATTTCGCCATTTTTGAACAGCCAAAACATCAATTTAAAGCCTTCAGTTTCGCAAATCGATTTTCTGCACAAAACCTTGGGGGATTTGCGAAACATGATCTGTAGAGGAGGTGTTGATTTTTTGTTTTTGGGGTGTTCTAGGCTTTCAGTCTCCTAGCTTTTTAAGGTTGTCATCGCGCCCCAGGGAAATTTGACTATCTAAGATCGACGACTTCTAAATATGTATTATTAGACAAAAAATGAAAAATTCCTCTTTTTAGAGAGTCCAGATCATAACCTAGGCAATTTTTATGATCACTGTTTAAAGAGGTAGAAAAAAAGGAGGACCAGCTGTAGCACCTGGTCCTTTGCATTAGGAGTAATCTGTTTTCTTTTTTTAAAGTTATTCCCACGATGACACAAGACTTCGGTCTTCTGCTATCTGAGTTAAATTGCAACCACCAGTGGGGACTGGCGGTGGATCTCGTGTTTAGGAAGTACTTTCAGTCTCCTACTTAGCGGAGTCTAGATTGCAACCCTCTTTAATGGATGATTGGTGGTGGGACAAAGAGAAAGTTTCAGTCTCCTAGCTAACGGAGTCTAGATTGCAACAAAGCGAACTGGTGGAAAACGGTGGCAGCAAGACTGTCAGTTTCAGTCTCCTACTTAACGGAGTCTAGATTGTAATTGCAGTTTGTGGCCTGAGCTTCATAGGTAGCTACAAACCTAGTGCTGGAACAGCTTTCGTTGGAAAAGCTGTATATGAGTTTCAATTTCTTTTAGGTAGACTACAAACAAAAGGGTAAAAAATGATGTTTACCCAAACGTAAAGGTGTTTCAATTCCTCATAGGTAGGCTACAAACGTGTGGAGAACACACCCGATTTCAAAACTTTTCAGGGAAAGGTTTCAATTCCTTATAGGTAGGCTAGAAACATTTGTAGCTTTGCGGGATGGTCAAATTACTCAATTTGAGTTTCAATTCCTTATAGGTAGGCTAGAAACCAGATTATTAGCTATGCCTAAAGAAGTGTTCTTTAAAAAGTTTCAATTCCTTATAGGTAGGCTACAAACTAAAAGAAATAGAATTTAAAGAATTTTACACAGAAAAGTTTCAATTCCTTCTAGGTAGGCTACAAACCCATTTAAATGGCGTAAATAAAGGGCTTGCTAGATTAAGGAAAATCATTATCAGGACAACTTTTGGATGTAAAAATAGAGACAACCCTTGAAATATCAACAAACCTGCACATTTTAAGTTTGTCGTCGCACCCCAGGGAATTTTGCACTATCTGAGGTCGACGACATTCAATTATTAAAAATTTCTCTTTCTAAACATATATTAGACAAAAAATGAAAAATTCCTCTTTTTCGAGAGTCCAGATCATAAACTGGGCAATTTTTTATGGTCTACATGTGAGGTAGGGAAGAGGGAGGACCAGGCGTAGCACCTGGTCCTTTGCATTAGGAGTAATCTGTTTTCTTTTTTTAAAGTCATTCCCGCGATGACACAAGATTTTCGGTCTTCTGCTTATCTAAGTTAAATTGCAACCACCAGTGGGGACTGGCGGTGGATCTCGTGTTTAGGAAGTGCTTTCAGTCTCCTACTTAGCGGAGTCTAGATTGTAACAGGCTCCCGTGGAAACCAGGAGCAAAGCCCGACTATTCGTTTCAGTCTCCTACTTAACGGAGTCTAGGTTGCAACTCAAAATCGCCAAAGCAGTACGTATCAAAGGTTTTCAACGTGTTTCAGTCTCCTAGCTAACGGAGTCTAGATTGCAACCGCAGTTTGTGACCAGAACGATTAGTTTCACGCCTTGTTTTAGTGGAACTTGCATTCAAACTCGCGCGGGCTTCAAACCAGTAGGCTGGTGTGAAATAGAGTTTCAATCCTTGTTTTAGTGGAACTTGCATTCAAACTGGAGCTATTTTGATGGCAGAGGAAGGGCTTGTTGAGGTTTCAATCCTTGTTTTAGTGGAACTTGCATTCAAACACCATTGAAGAGTTAGACGAACTAAAAAAGGATGGTACGTTTCAATCCTTGTTTTAGTGGAACTTGCATTCAAACATTAGAAGAACCATACATCAAAGATATTGACGGTGTGTTTCAATCCTTGTTTTAGTGGAACTTGCATTCAAACAATGCCTGTTTTTCCTTTCGCACTTATCGCAGTTTTGAATAGTTTCAATCCTTGTTTTAGTGGAACTTGCATTCAAACTCTAACGAGATTGAACATGGAAATATACTATACTTGTTTCAATCCTTGTTTTAGTGGAACTTGCATTCAAGCCCGGTATCCCTCCGGAACACCGTTCTCAAGCAGTATTTGTTTCAATCCTTGTTTTAGTGGAACTTGCATTCAAACCCGTCGTCATTCAAAATTGGCGATATTTCAAGCTTTATCCCACTTTAGTTAGAAAATAAATCGCCTTTCTAATCAGCAAATTTTGGCCCAAATCAGCCGTTTTTTAGCATTTTGCCGTAAAATTTCACCTTTGAAAATCGCAGTAATCAAGAGAATTTGCGAGCTAATTTTTTCTAATCGTGATTTCCATTATTTTACTCCAATAATTTTTTTCTATCACCCCTTTCTATTTAAATAGTTAGACAAAAAATGAAAAATTCCTCTTTCTAAAAGAAGCCCAGATCACAACCAGGGCAATTTTTATGATCAACGTGAGAGGTAGGGAAGAGGGAAAGCCAGACTATTGCGCCTGACCGTTTTTATTGGGGTCTCCTACTTAGCGGTGTGTAGGTTGCAACGCTCGAATTAAACCAGATTTCCATTACGGACAGCAAGTTTCAGTCTCCTACTTAACGGAGTCTAGGTTGCAACCGCAGTTGGTTGACTGGACAAACCGCATCATTTCGCCATTCTTTAACAGCTAAAAAGCCAATTTAAAACTCCCAGTTTCGCAAATCGATTTTCTGCACAAAACTCTGGGGGATTTGCGAAAGCGATCTGTAAGGAGGTGTTGATTTTTTTGTTTTTGGGGTGTTCTAGGCTTTCAGTCTCCTGCTTAACGGAGTGTAGGTTGCAACGAACGAAGACGAATAAGGAATGCCTGCAGAGCATATATCCAGTTTCAGTCTCCTACTTAGTGGAGTCTAGGTTGCAACACCATTCGCGGAGTAGGAGCTGTCGCGAAATTTGTTTTCTTTCAGTCTCCTACTTAGCGGAGTCTAGGTTGCAACATGCTATACCTATGTGTTTGAGATCTATCGAGTTTTAAAGTTTCAGTCTCCTACTTAACGGAGTCTAGGTTGCAACATATTATTGAACTATTAGAAGAATATTTTGAAAAAATGTTTCAGTCTCCTAGCTAACGGAGTGTAGGTTGCAACGGCAAACTGTATTGGACAGATGGAGAAATTCCAACAGTTGTTTCAGTCTCCTACTTAGTGGAGTTTAGGTTGCAACCGCAGTTTGTGGCCAGAACAATTAGTTTCATGCCTTGTTTTAGTGGAACTTGCGTTGCTTATATAGGGCTGTTTCAAATCCTGATAGGTAAGCTACAAACGAGGCATATAGCCCCCGCACTAGAGTCGGAAAAATATAGTTTCAATTCCTTCTAGGTAGGCTACAAACATTGTTAATGCTTCCAATGTATTAATATCACATAACATGTTTCAATTCCTTATAGGTAGGCTAGAAACCCATTTAAGTGGCGTAAATAAAGGGCTTGCTAGATTAAGGAAAATCATTATCAGGACAACTTTTGGATGTAAAAATAGAGACAACCCTTGAAATATCAACAAACCTGCACATTTTAAGGTTGTCGTCGCGCCCCAGGGGTTTTTGCACTATCTGAGGTCGACGACAGTCGATTATTAAAAGTTTCTCTTTATAGATTATTAGACAAAAAATGAAAAATTCCTCTTTCTAGAAAGAAGAAAACAGCTCAGGTCATATCCTGGGCAATTTTTATGATAAACGTGTAAAGAGATAAAAAAGGGAGGACCAGCTGTAGCACCTGGTCCTTTGCATTAGGAGTAATCTGCTTTCTTTTTTTTAAAGTTATTCCCGCGATGACACAAGACTTTCGGTCTTCTGCTTATCTGAGCCACCAGTGGGGACTGGCGGTGGATCTCGTGTTTAGGAAGTACTTTCAGTCTCCTAGCTAACGGAGTCTAGGTTGCAACCACGGTGGCCAGAATAACTAGTTTCACGCCTTGTTTTAGCGGAACTATCATTCAAACTTTGTCAACCCGCCTGTTAGTATAGGTGGGTTTTTGTTTCAATCCTTGTTTTAGTGGAACTTGCGTTGCTTATATAGGGTTGTTTCAAATCCTGATAGGTAGGCTACAAACCTGAAAGTGTCCCACGACGATTATGCAATTAAAACTGTGTTTCAATTCCTTCTAGGTAGGCTACAAACTTATCGAAAATGGCCAATTGAGTGGGGAGTTAGTCGAGTTTCAATTCCTTCTAGGTAGGCTACAAACAAGAAAATTTAGAAGACCTAACTATTCCATTTGACCCGTTTCAATTCCTTCTAGGTAGGCTAGAAACGGGACGTATTCACTCTCAATATCATGTTCTGGATATCAAGAGTTTCAATTCCTTAGTAGGTAGGCTACAAACTTTTAAATAAAATTAAAGAATGGCCGGTTGATTATGTGTGTTTCAATTCCTTATAGGTAGGCTACAAACCCATTTAAATGGCGTAAATAAAGAGCTTGCTAAATTAAGGAAAATCTTTACGAGCATAACTCTTGAATGCCGAAATAGAGATAATCCTTGAAATATCAACAAACTTGCACATTTTAAGGTTGTCGTCGCGCCCCAGGGGTTTTTGCACTATCTAAGATCGACGACTTTTAAATATGTATTATTAGACAAAAAATGAAAAATTCCTCTTTTGAAAATATGGTATAATTAAGCACGAACGCCTGAAGCTTTAAATACAATCCTACGTGTTATCGGAAATTTAAGTTTTTAGATTATTGGATGAAAAGATTAATGATTTTCATGTGAAAAAGCAGGTATTTCGGAAAATAATGGCGAAATTATTTTTATATAACATTAATGTATTGGAGAATATAGGTAATAAATTTAGGGCAAGGAGGAGATTGTTTATGAAACAGAAATTTTTGCCGCTTTTTATTAAAGTAGATTTTAGGCTTGATATTATAAAGTTACGAGAATTAGATGAAAATATTTTTACAAAGATAAAAAATAAATATGGCTTTAATACTCTTGAAATTAATAAGGATGAGGTTATATTACGCGGTGGTTTTCCTATGTTTTCATGTATATTTTCCGAAGAAAGTATACAGATTGTAACTTTTACTTCTGACATACAAACGGCGATTGATAGTATTATTGATTTAGTTAACCAAATAAATATTTTGGCTGAGATAGAAATTCAATATATTTCTTATATTGAAATTGCTAATTTATTAAAATTTCAAGACAATAAAGATTTGTTTGGGTTTTTTGTCAACTGTAAAGATTATAGTGATGGAGTAGAGATAAGTGGTGCATATTTAACATTAGATACTATAGATGGCAAGAAAAATATTAAGTATATTTTTAAATTTGAAGACGAAAAAGGATTTTCTGCAATTGCCTTAAAGGCATTACTTAATTTTAAAGATGACATAGAATTAAAAGGATTGTTAGAACATAATATTAAATATTTACAAGAAAAAATGACTTACTTTTTAAGTACACGGAGTGGTAAATTTCTACTCGGTGTGGGGGTGAATAAAATTGAACAAAAACGTTGATTACTTACAAGATTATTACAGCTTTTTAGGTTGTGCAAAGGAGATATTTGAAGCGAAGAAGATCGAAAATGCGATAGATGAATTATTAAAAAATGCTATGTCGCTTCATAATATGATTTTTAATGTCGATGAAGAAGAAAAGAAGAATATTCATCAAGGTTATTTAAGTGATTTGGAAACCGTATTGCCTTATGTGGAATTAACATATGAATTAACATATGATGAATTATATAAAAATAAAGCTATAAAGCCAGCAAGTTCACGCAATAGTTTTCATATATTATACCAACCAAAAAGAAAGGTTAGGTATATAATTATGAACTTCTTTAGTGGTTTTCCACTTGTACAATTGGGAGAAATTAAGCATGCTTGGAATAACTTTATTGAATTTCGCACAGCAAAATTATTTTTCGCATTTTTAGGAACTATTTTAACATTTTTGGTTGGTACTTTTTCAATTCACCATTGGACATTATTTATAATGACAATAATACATCTTTTAACTAGACTCATGGCAAATAGATATAGAAATCAGGATGATTATGTTCATTGTTATAGAAGTATTCAATTATTCGCTTGGCCTTACATGTTATTGGTTTTAGGAAATTTTTTAAATTATAGTATAACGATTACTGGCTTTCCAGAGGATACGTTTTTTATTTTCTGGGTATGGTGGTTAATTTGGTCAGAATTGAAAGGGATTGTGGAAAATGCTAAAGTCGCGAATCTACCTATTCCACCAATGTTAGAAGAAATTATAAACAAATCAAAAGATAAAAATATCGGAATGCCTTTATAACAAAAATCATAAAGTTAGGAAAGGCGACGTTTTTCACCACCTTTCTAAGAAATTTATAGACAATGGTATATAATCAAAACATGATTAATATAAAGCATAGTAGAAATTATGTGTACCAGACTGCCTATCACATAGTATGGATTCCAAAATATAGGCGAAAGATCCTTGTTGGTGATGTTCGGGAATTTACTATCAAAACCTTACACCAGATTGCGGAGGATAAAGGTTTTGAAATTTTAGCTTTGGAGGTGTGTCCTGATCACATACATCTATTTGTCTCGATTCCTCCCGCTGTTTCTATTTCTCAGGCTGTTAAATGCTTTAGCTGAGACTATTAAAAATTACATTGAATTTGCACAAAATATTACTTCCAGGAGGTGAATTCCTTGCACATCACTCTCCACCATATCAAGTTGTATAAACCTTCCAGGAATAAGCAGGAACAACTTAATCTACTTCTACGGAATTGGAACAAAGGCCTTAGATCAGCCTTGAAAATAATCAAACACTGGGGATTTACTTCCTATACCAAAAGCCATAAGCATACTTATCGGGTATTGAGAAATAATTATTCTCTGCCTTCTCAGATTGCTGTAGAATGCAACCGTAAAGCTATTGAAATTTTCAAGGTCAATCAAATATCCCGGTTTAAGAGTAATGTGCCAGTAAGGTTAGTTAATGGTAAATCCTTTGCTATAATCGTAAAAAACGGACGTTACTTTGCTAAAATATTGACACCTAATGGTAAAATTTTTTGTCCCCTGGCCTTTGGCAAATATCAACTTAATTATCTGGCAGATGAACGATATATTATTAAAACTGCTGATTTATACTTCTCTAAGGGCGAATGGTATCTTAATCTGGTTCTGGAATACCAACAAAAGCAAATTGAACCCAAAACTGTTATGGGCATTGATCTGGGTATAGTTAATCTTGCTTCTGTGGCTGTGATTGACCAGGATAAAAACATTCTACATACTGAGATGTTTTCTGGTCGTGAGCTCAGATTCAAGCGCCTTCGCTACCGCCAAAAACGAAAATTGAAAAGTAAAAAGGCAGGCAGTCAGAAAATCTCTACTATCAAGGAAAATAGAATCTGCCGGGAAGTTAACTTCCATATCGCTAATCGAATTATCGAATTGGCAGCCAAAAACAACTCCTTGATTGTGTTTGAAAATTTAAAGAACATCAGAAGTAACATCACTAAAGAAAAAGATCGACTCTCAAATTATGAGAAAAACTCCTGGGCTTACTACCAGCTAAAAGAATTTGTCAAACACAAAGCCTGCCTGCACGGTATTCCAGTAATTGAAATTAGCCCGTTCAAAACTTCTCAGATTTGTTCAACCTGTCAAGCCGAAGGCCAACGAATTACGCAAAGCCTATTCCTCTGCCCAAATGGGCACCGTCACAATGCCGATAAGAATGCCAGTATTAATATCGCTGTAAGAGGATTACAGCATGTGGGGTAACCCACAGCCCTGCTGGTTTTAACCAGTGGGATAGGTTGAATTAGTCAACCAGCCTGCTTTCTTTCCCAATTCCTGAATCACCAGTATGTAGGATCGGGAAGGTGCAAACTCTTGAAATCAGGTTACACTGAGTGTGACTATTGGTTTCAAGCTCCCGACTTCAGTCGGGAGAAGTTGACTTTTAAGGTGATTTTTATATACGAATAAATTGGTTACATCCGTATTTTTAATTTAATGCTTTCAAGATCAGTAAGTGTCCAGCTGGATTTAGTACTCTAATATTGTTTTTAATTGACATTAGATAATTAGGCTTTCTTACTAATATTGGAAATTATGCAATGAAAGATTTAAAATTTGAAATACAGGTCCTAACCAGGGCAATGTTATGATTGACATGTGAGGTAGGGAAAAGAAAAGACCAGGCTGTCACGCCTGGTCTTTTACTTATTAGATTGCAACCAGAAGAAATTGGCTGGGATAAGGAACCAGGAGATTTATGAACATGATCTGCAGAGGAGGTGTTGATTTTTTTGTTTTTGGGGTGTTCTAGGCTTTCAGTCTCCTACTTAACGGAGTCTATATTGCAACTGGCAGTTAACGCGGGAAGGATATATTAGGAAGGTTCCGTTTCAGTCTCCTAGCTAACGGAGTATAGGTTGCAACCGCAGTTTGTGGCCAGAACGATTAGTTTCACGCCTTGTTTTAGTGGAACTTGCATTCAAACAACTACATTGAAAACTGCAAAGTGGATCCGCCATTCGAGTTTCAATTCTTGTTTTAATGGAATTTGGATTATGACGAGTTTAGGCCAGATGGTACGTTAAACCCAGAAGGGTTTCAATCCTTGTTTTAATGGAACTTGCATTCAAACTCTGGGCAGAAGAGCTGAAAAATGCAAAAGGCGCAGTGTTTCAATCCTTGTTTTAATGGAATTTGGATTATGACTTTAATGATTTTTTACATTATTGCATTCAATGGAAGTTTCAATCCTTGTTTTAGTGGAACTATCATTCAAACATATGAAGTTAACTGTAGCCCTTCCCCCTAAAAAAATGTTTCAATCCTTGGTTTTAGTGGAACTATCATTCAAACTTAAATATTTTAGAACAATGGTATAATCAAGGAGTGTTTCAATCCTTGTTTTAGTGGAACTTGCATTCAAACTTGACAATGATGAAGGTCAAAGAATCGAATATGCTAGTTTCAATCCTTGTTTTAGTGGAACTATCATTCAAACCATAAGAATTATTATCAAATTCTAAGAAGTATTAGGTTTCAATCCTTGTTTTAATGGAACTTGCATTCAAACAATGATCTTGCTTCTCTATATATAGAAACTGGAGATTGTTTCAATCCTTGTTTTAATGGAACTTGCATTCAAACAATAGTTTTCCCCAGACCTACACTACTAATCTTTTTCAGTTTCAATCCTTGTTTTAATGGAACTTGCATTCAAACCCGTCGTCATTCAAAATTGGCGATATTTCAAGCTTTATCCCACTTTAGTTAGAAAATAAATCGCCTTTCTAATCAGCAAATTTTAGCCCAAATCAGCCGTTTTTTAGCATTTTGCCGTAAAATTTCACCTTTGAAAATCGCAGTAATCAAGAGAATTTGCGAGCTAATTTTATCTAATCGCGATTTCCATTATTTTACTCCGATAATTTTTTTCTATCACCTCTTTCTATATAGATAATTAGACAAAAAATGAAAAATTCCTCTTTTTCGAGAGTCCAGATCACAAACTGGGCAATTTTTATCAACGAATGAGGTAGAGAAGAAGGAAGACCAGGCGAGCTAGCCTGGTCTTTTGGAATTTAGAAGCATTAAAGGCTTATCAATCCTGAATAAAAGAATAAAACCAGATATTAGATCTGGTCAATATTAAATTAGGATAGGTTTTCCTTTAGATAGAAAATATCTTCTTCATTTTGTAATTCCTTGTGTTTGATAAAGGTAATAGTTTTGGAGATTTTATTGACTTTATCTGTCAGTTTATCAAGTTTTTCAGTTGTTGTAACCTTGAATTCAGTAAGATCTGCAACTTGGTTGGAAATTACATCAACTTTTTTCTCGATGCGCTCCTGACTGGTTTTGAGTTCTTCAAGTTTAGATTGCATAACATTTTGATTAACTTCTAATTTTTCAATTTTTGCTTCTATTTTCTCAGTCCTTGAGTGCATTTTAACTTGATTAGCTTCTATTTCTTCAATCTTTGATTGCATTTTAACCTGGTTTTCTAAAATTTGGTGTAGAATTTTTTCGATGTTATCCATAAAAACACCCTTTCAGTAAATGTTATAAGAAAAGATTCTATGGATGATTTAATTTTCCTTCCTGGGAAGGAAAAAAGTCCAGGCTATTGTGCCTGGCTTTTTTATTGGAAGTCTCCTGCTTAACGGAGTATAGTTTATAACCGCAGTTGGTGGCCAGAATAACTAGTTTCACGCCTTGTTTTAGTGGAACTTGCATTCAAACTTCCAGGTAATGTGGTTTTAATCAATTATAAGTACTAGTTTCAATCCTTGTTTTAATGGAACTTGCATTCAAACAGGCAATTCAAAAAGGAATTGCAGACGCTTTTCAGTTTCAATCCTTGTTTTAATGGAACTTGCATTCAAACCCGTCATCATTCAAAATTGGCGATATTTCAAGCTTTATCCCACTTTAGTTAGAAAATAAATCGCCTTTCTAATCAGCAAATTTTGGCCCAAATCAGCCGTTTTTTAGCATTTTGCCGTAAAATTTCACCTTTGAAAATCGCAGTAATCAAGAGAATTTAAGAGCTAATTTTTTCTAATCACGATTTCCATTATTTTACTCCGATAATTTTTTTCTATCACTTCTTTCTATATAGATAATTAGACAAAAAATGAAAAATTCCTCTTTTTCGAGAGTCCAGATCACAAACTGGGCAATTTTTATGATCACCGTTTAAAGGGGTAGAAAAAAGGGAGGACCAGCTGTAGCACCTGGTCCTTTGCATTAGGAGTAATCTGTTTTCTTTTTAAAGTCATTCCACGATGGCACAAGACTTTCGGTCTTCTGCTTATCTGAGTTAAGTTGCAACCACCAGTGGGGACTGGCGGTGGATCTCGTGGTTAGGAAGCATTTTCAGTTTCCTACTTAACGGAGTATAGGTTGCAACACGGCGGGCGGGACTTCGTGTATATGAGCAAAGAGCAGATGTTTCAGTCTCCTACTTAGTGAAGTCTACATTGCAACACTCAAGGAACTGATACGATAGAATTTAAAGCTACGTTGTTTCAGTCTCCTACTTAACGGAGTTAAGTTGCAATCAGAAGAAATTGGATGGGATAAGGAATATAAGCTTTTCTTTCAGTCTCCTAGCTAACGGAGTCTAGGTTGCAACATTCTCCAGAACCAGACACATGCTTTTCGTGCCAAACCAGTTTCAGTCTCCTAGCTAACGGAGTCTAGGTTGCAACGATGATGTATTACTGTCAAGGAAAGTCGATTTCTCAAATAGCGTTTCAGTCTCCTAGCTAACGGAGTCTAGGTTGCAACAAACAGCTGAGGAGTACATGAGAGAAAATGATTCATTCAGTTTCAGTCTCCTAGCTAACGGAGTCTAGGTTGCAACTCAGCAAGAAGAATCATTATCCCGAAGAGGGCCCTTTTGGAGGTTTCAGTCTCCTACTTAGCGGAGCCTAAATTGCAACTTACTTTGACTATCCATCAAGATACGCATCTGATGCAAAGTTTCAGTCTCCTACTTAGCGGAGCCTAAATTGCAACCGCAGTTTTTTGCCTGGACAAACCGCGTCATTTCGCCATTCTTGAACAGCCAAAACATCAAATTAAAGCCTTCAGTTTCGCAAATCGATTTTCTGCACAAAACCCTGGGGGATTTGCGAAACATGATCTGTAGAGGAGGTGTTGATTTTTTTGTTTTTGGGGTGTTTTAGGCTTTCAGTCTCCTAGCTAACGGAGTCTAGGTTGCAACCGCAGTTGGTGGCCAGAACGATTAGTTTCACGCCTTGTTTTAGTGGAACTATCATTCAAACTTTGTCAACCCGCCTGTTAGTATAGGTGGGTTTTTGTTTCAATCCCTGTTTTAGTTGAATTTGCGTTCAAACCACTTGCTATGGCTTATTTAGTGCTGTTTTAATTCCTCATAGGTAGGCTACAAACAGTGAGTTATAATACCTCTGAAACTGCTCTAAAAGTGTTTCAATTCCTCATAGGTAGGCTACAAACCAGGAGGAGAATATCCAGAAGAAATACATGTTGGGGCGTTTCAATTCCTCATAGGTAGGCTACAAACCCATTTAAATGGCGTAAATAAAGGGCTTGCTAGATTAAGGAAAATCCTTACGAGTATAACTCTTGAACGCTGAAATAGAGATAATCCTTGAAATATCAACAAACCTGTGCTTTTTAAGTTTGTCGTCGCACTCCAGGGGTTTTTGCACTATTGAAGATCGACGACAGTTGATTATTAAAAATTTCTCTTTCTAAACATATATTAGACAAAAAATGAAAAATTCCTCTTTTTAGAAAGAAGAAAAACAGCCCAGATCATAACCTGGGCAATTTTTATGATCAACGTGTAAAGAGATAGAAAAAAAAAGAGGACCAGCTGTAGCGCCTGGTCCTTTGCATTAGGAGTAATCTGCTTTCTTTTTTTAAAGTTATTCCCGCGATGACACAAGACTTTTGGTCTTCTGCTTAGCGGAGTTAAATTGCAACCACCAGTGGGGACTGGCGGTGGATCTCGTGTTTAGAAAGTACTTTCAGTCTCCTAGCTAACGGAGTATAAGTTGCAACCGCAGTTTTTGGCCTGGACAAACCGCGTCATTTCGCCATTCTTAAACAGCCAAAAAGCCAATTTAAAGCTCTCAGTTTCGCAAATCGATTTTCTGCACAAAACCCTGGGGGATTTGCGAACGCGATCTGTAAGGAGGTGTTGATTTTATTGATGTTTTTGGCTTTCTGTTTCCTGGCTAATGGGATCCACACTGAAGCTAGTATTGTTTGGTTTTAATCCTGATAGGTAGGCTACAAACGTTTCGAACGACATTTACACTGACGGTTTTGGAAGCAGTTTCAATTCCTCATAGGTAGGCTACAAACCCACAGCCGCCGATTCGCTCATCATGTGTCTCTTCGTAGGGTTTCAATTCCTCATAGGTAGGCTACAAACGCAATTACATTTGTGCTCATTTTGATATAGAAGGGTTTCAATTCCTCATAGGTAGGCTACAAACGCAATAAGTGTACTAAAGGCACTAGAAAGACTTGAAAGGTTTCAATTCCTCATAGGTAGGCTACAAACAAAATGAAAGTAGAACAGAATCAAGAAAGAGATTTATGTTTCAATTCCTCATAGGTAGGCTACAAACTCTTTTACTTCGTCCAAAGTTTCTTCTGCTTTCTCGTTTCAATTCCTTATAGGTAGGCTACAAACCAGGAATTGATTACAGTCGAATAACAGCACATTCAAACTTGTTTCAATTCCTTATAGGTAGGCTACAAACTGGAGCAAATCACAGTTTTAAAACAAAAACTTGCGGATTAGTTTCAATTCCTTATAGGTAGGCTACAAACCCATTAAAATGGCGTAAATAAAGGGCTTGCTAGATTAAGGAAAATCTTTATTAGAACAACATTAGAATACCGAAATAGAGATAATCCTTGAAATATCAACAAACCTGCACATTTTAAGGTTGTCGTCGCACCCCAGGGGTTTTTGCACTACCGGGGATCGACGACACTTGATTATTAAAAATTTCTCTTTCTAAACATATATTAGACAAAAAATGAAAAATTCCTCTTTTTTTATGATCAACGGGAGAGGTAGGAAAGAGAGAAGACCAGGCTGTCATGCCTGGTTTTATTTAGTTTTTTTTCAGGCCTAGCACTATGTGGATCTTCTGGTAAGTTTGGATCGAGCAATGAAATCAACCTCCTATCTTTTGTTATTACTTTGTTTCAATTCCTCATAGGTAAGCTATAAACCAGGCTCAGATTAGGAGAATGATTAATCTACATTTTGTAAGTTTTTTTTATTTTATCTGTCGTTCTATGTATTCTAGAATAAGTTCTACTTTTTCAGAACTTATTGGAAGTTGTTCGAGATTATGTCTAATAATTCTTATGATTTCGTCATATGTCGATTCGATTTCAGTGGAATCTACGCCCAGAATATCAGCTATGCGTTGCATTTCTTCCCATGTCAGAGCTACAATTCCATCCTCGAAATCTGCTATCCGAAAAAAATCGATTCCTGTCTGTTCTGAAATGTCACCTACTTTAAGCCCCTTTTCGATTCGAAGTTGCTTGAATTTTAGTCCTAGATGTTGTGAAGAGCTGTTCAATAGTTCTTCAATTGGAATCTTTGAAACCTCAGAAAATTTCTGAAGAAATTTCATCGAAGGTGTTTTTTTCTGATTTTCAATTTGAGAGATATAACTTCCAGTATATCCCATTAATTCTCCAAGTTCATCTTGCGATAATCCTTTTTTAAGGCGAAAATTCAATATTTGTTGTCCAAGCAATGTTTTTCACCTCTGGGTGTATTTAGTTTCAATCCTAGTCTTGGTGGAATGTGGATTATAACTTTTTTGGTTATCATTTAATTTTTTCACTTCGTTTTCAAGAAAATTACGTAGCATGTTTATTTTTTTGGCTTGTAGGCCTAATTTTGTTGCTAGATCAAGAATTTTTTGAATTATATGTTCAGCAGAGTGCAGAAACGGTGGTTCTGTGATATTAAGATAGTTACCTATTGTCTGCAGTTCTGCTGGTGTAAGTTCAACTTCCCCCAATAGAGCATTTGCTAACCGAAAGTAATCCATGTCTAATTCATCTGCCAGTTGAGCTTCAGAGAGATTATATTTTTGCAATGCTTCCGAAATAGTTTTTCCAATTTCCGAAGCACTATAGGGACTTACAAAAAAGACTGCAGGATCTACTTCGTATAGATCAGCAAACATTCCGAGATCCTCCGCGCTAATTCCCCGTGTAGATCTTTCTTTATTACTTACCCAGCCTGCGCTTCGCCCTAATGCCTTTCCAACTTCTTCTTGTGACCATCCTCGTTCTTTTCGGAGTTTCCTGAGTATTTTATGGGCATCTGAACGAAACATATTTATGCCTCCTATTTTTCTTCTTTACTTGGTGGAAGAAGTAGAGGAGTGGGGGAGATACTTTCAAGCTCCTACTTAGCGAAGTGTAGATTATAACTTATTTGTTTTTAAGCAATCATTAATAAATTCTACTACGAGGTGTATTTGATTATCGGTAAGTCCAAGCGACTTACATGAATTAATTATTCGTGAAACATTGAATTCATAGCGACAAAAAAAATAATTTATGTCTATACCGAAGGCATCTGCAATTCTTTCTAATTCTTCTTTAGAGAGTTCAATTTCTCCGTTTTCAGCGCGACCAATTCGGAAAAAATCAACTCCAGATCGATCGCGAAGTTCTCCTATACTCCATCCTCTTTTTTCACGCAAAGCTTTTATTTCTCTCCCAACTATTTCCTTATCGTTATCCTCAGTATTCAAAAAATATGTGAAATCGACACCGAAAAAAGAAATCAATGCAAGATAGTTTTCGAGAGAAGGTTTTCTCTCACCATTTTCAAGTTGACTGATATATGAACTGGAGGTTCCTATTCCTTCTCCTACTTCAGCCTGTGAAAGATTTCTTCTTTTTCGTTCTTCCCGTAGCTTCGTCCCTAGCTGATGAGTCAAGAAACGCATTTCCTTGAAAAACCCCCTCAATTATATTTCCTAACTATTTATAATTAGACAAATACTGAAAAATTCCTTTTTTGACTTGCCTGAAAAAAAGAAAAATGGTATAATTTAAATAGAACATGCGTTCGATAAAATTAACAATGACAAAATTTTAAAGTAATATTTTTGATAATAGTTCAATTATAATAAAATTATCCATATTACTAGATTTATTTACAGGAAAATGATATAATTTATTTGAAAACCAGACTGGTGAGTCGGGCCTTTACATATTACACGTGATTATACGCGAAAGAATAACATATTACAAAAAGAATCGTAACAACTTGACATAATGTATCATCACTAGTATTATATTAATAGGACAACGGGGAAAGGGGCGATTTATAATGAGTTACGAAGAGGCTAAAAGTCATTTTGATTCTGAAAATTATGAAAAAGCTATTGAGCTCTTTTCAGCGATGCAAGTAGAGTGTGAAATGCGAGGGGATAAGGAAGGTGCGGAGATTGCAAGAAGAGAACTGGGAAGGTCATATTTTAGATTAGAGAAATATGGTGAAGCTGAAGAACATTTTTCTCAGTTGTTTAAAAATACACGTAATGATAAAATTAAAGATTATTGCTTAACAATGATTGCAACGATAAAGGCAACAAAAGATGATTACACCAATGCATTAAAAATTCTCGATAAAATTACACCTACTCCTATTAATCTAATCAATAAAGTTTTTATTCTTTATTACCTAAAAAAATATGATGGTATAGACGAAGCTGCACACAGAGCGTTAACTATTATTGATCAACTTAAAGAATTTGATTTGTCAAATGATCTATTAAGTAAATTTAAACAAGCTGCTGGATTAATTTATAGTATAATGGGGAAAAGAGATAAAGGTCTAATATATTTAAAGGAATCTTTAAAATATACTAACAATAATGTAGAAAAAAGTAGGATATATAATGATATTGCAGAAATTTATATAGAAATGGATAACTTTGAAGAGGCTGAAAAAGCATTACTGAATGCAAAAAAACTCATGAAATCTAGTTCAAACAAGTTTACAAAAGCAACTAATTTAAAACTTTTTGGAATTCTTAATAAAAAAAGAAAAAATTTTGAAATTGCTTCAAAGTACTTATCTGAAGCTTTGGTATTAATGCAGGAATATGATGCTGTTAAACATCTTGCTGAAATAAAGTTTTATTTGGCTGATGTAAAATTTTCTAAAATTAAAACAAATAAGATGTACGAAATATATCAAGGTGCAGAAATATATGCAGAAGGTGTCTCGAATGAAAAAAGGTTGGAGGGGGTGAACATAAAAAATGCGCAAATTGTTGACAGTATTGATGGTAGTACTGATTTTGGTGGCAGCTAATATAGCTCCAGTAAAAGCAAATCCCAATTGGGCCGATGAACCAGATACTACTGTAGAAGTAGTTTCTATTATTAGTTATTAAAACTGGCATGGTATTGACAAAATATGTTAAAAATGCTCTCTGTTGAGAGCATTTTTTATTTATTAAAAAAAACACCCCTTACTCTTTTGAGGGGTGTTTTTTTCATAATTCCCTTTCTATTGCTTTCATAACATGATCAATGAATTCCGGATCTAAATACAAAGACTCTAATTCACGCCTAATTATCTCAAACGATTTAAACACTCTTCCTTGTGAGATTACTTCTGGTTTAACGCCCAATGCTATTGATAATTTTCGAATATGTTCTTCACTTGGTCGTAATTTTCCTCGTTTTAGTTGACTTAGATCCAATATATCAATACCAGTCATGCGACTTATTTCTTCTATATCAAGACCTCTAATTCTCATTAACTGGTTTATTGTTTCTGCAATATCAACTTCCTGTTTGTTTTCTTCCTTCATGAATTCATGAGGGTTCAGGTCATATTGTTCGCAAAATACTTGAAAAAGTTTTTTTGACATTTCTCTCTTTCCATTTTTTATATGGCTTATATATGAACCGGATACTCCGTCAGGTTTTTCGGGACTTTTGAGAGTTTTTCCGAATTCTTCATTTGTGAGACCCAGCCGGTTTTGTATCGACTGTATTGTTGCTGCTATTTTCCGATTGTCCAGTATCACGACCATACCTCCTTTTTGCTATACAATTTAATTGTATAATAATCGTTATAATTTGTCAAGAACGAGCTTGACAAAGGTGATACATTTTGTTATAATGATACTAACAAAATGATTTAGATACAAAAAGTTTGTATTAACTTTGGCTTTGTGAGTTTAAATAAAAGGAGGTGAAGCAGGTTGTGGATATATTTAGTATCGTTTTTCCTATACGGCTTGGTAAGAATGATAGGAGTATGTCAACCGGTACCTCTGGCTGTTGAGTATTGCAACCACGCTTTTGAATTTGGCTGACGTTGGGCGGATGGTGTGGGTAGCCAGAGGGTATCAACTGGACAGGTAATATCAGGTTAATGATTCTAAAATCAAGACCTCCTTAATGGCTAGAAAAAGCATATGAGACCGGGTGCTAAGGGTAAGTTGGGTCCTCCTAAGATGATATATTTGGCGGGGCGGAAGGCCCCGCCAGGGGATATGGATTTAAGAAAGGGGAGATATTGAGTGGGTATCCCATACGAACGGATAGATGAAGATATAAGATCTTTAGTTAGAACTCTAAAAAAGGGAAGATCATTAAGATCTCCCCAGAGCAAGCTATTTTAGTTAGTGTGGTATTTAAGTAAACATCAGAATTTTACAAAATCCTTTCTAATTCTGGACATTGATAGTCAATTATTTTTAGATCGGATTTCGCATAGTGCGTACAGAAAGGAGGGATATAAATATGCCAGGAGTACCTAGAAAACGTTTGAGGGAAATAAGACAAACAAAATATACACTGGAGGAATTTGCAAAGCTTGTGCATTCAAGTCCTACCCACCTGAGTGACATTGAAAATGGGAAGAGAGATCCATCTCCGGAGTTAGCATCAGCTATTTGTAGAATTTTAGGGCGGAGTTTTTCTGAACTTTTCCCTGACCTTCGCGAAAACTATATCAAAAAAAGCGCATTATTGTTAAGTTTAGCTACCCAATGATTGTGATTTGATAGTTTATATTCGAGCAAAAACTAGGGGGTGTTGGAAGTGAGGAATAAGAGAAAAGAGACTATGACGGCTCAAGAGCTTGCTGATCTTTTGGGGATTAAAAGTGTACAGACAGTCTACAAGCTTCTTAACGAAGGTAAGATTCCAGGCGTGAAAGTAGGACACCAGTGGGTGATTCCCACCCAAGCAATTTTAGATTGGTTGTATGTTGCAGCATTAGGTAGTCAGAAGAGAATATTAGAGCATATAGGGGTGGATTTTGGAGAACTGATGGACTGGATAGCAAAACTTAGACATTACGAAAACTGTAGCAATCTTGATAACTTGGTTAAAATGCCAGAGTTTGGCTCGATTAAGGAGGAGGTAGTTAATTTAAGGTAGTTATGATGTATTACAATGTAATACAATGTAAGACATTGTAATACAAAATTCTAAAATCATTGAAATGACGGGCTTTTGAGTGTAATACATTTGTAATACAAGGAGTGATATAAATGAGTAAAAATATTGCTGTTGATGTAGGATTTGGATTTGTTAAAGCGACGGATGGTAATAAAGAAGTGATTTTTCCATCTGTGGTTGGGGAAGGAAGGGAGATCAGATATAAACCAGGAGTAACGATAAACAACGATGCGATAAAAAATCTTTTTGCTGAAGTTGATGGAGAAAAATATTTTGTAGGTGATTTGGCAACTCGACAAAGTGAATTTTTACAGTCTACTTTATCAGGTGATCGGACAAACTCTATTGAATATGATGTGCTCTTTAAGACGGCATGTGCACTTTTGAATAATGGTTCTACTGAAGTGAATATAGTAACGGGTTTACCCGTAAATGAATTTACACAGTATAAAAATACTCTTGAGAAAATGTTATTGCGGATTCATAAAATAAAGCTTAACGATATCAGTTATTCTTTTGAAATCAAAAGAGCCAAAATAATACCTCAACCTTTTGGAACAGTATTTAATTTACTTCTGGATGATCAAGGTGAGATTCAGAAAAGAGAGTATGTGAATATGAAAATTGGCGTGATTGATATTGGATTTAGGACGACAGATTTCATAGTGGTAGATTGTCTTGAATTTGTGGATAAATTAAGTTCTTCAACTACAGTAGCTCTTAGCTCAGCTTATAAGTTAGTTGGGCATAGCCTAAATGAAAGATTTGGAATAAACAAACCAATATATCAATTAGATAAGTTCATTCGGACAGGGTTTATTCCATATAAAGGACAGCAGATGGACATTAGAGAGCTGGTTGGAAAAGCTTTTGCACTCACAACAAATAACATAATCAGCGAGGTTAGTTCTCTGTGGAACATCTGGGAACTTGATCAGATAATTATTACTGGTGGTGGAGGAGTTGAATTATACGCATATCTCAAGGCACATATAGATAACTGTGTGCTGGTAAATGAAGGGCAGTTCAGCAATGTTAAAGGTTATCTCAAATTGGCAAACAGATCTTTTAGGTGATGATGATGGTGACAATTAGTATAAGGTTACGTCCTGGCAAGGACAATGACATTCTGCAGTGGTGGGAAAGTCTTGATAAAGGGGAAAGATCGGGTATTGTGAGATCTATTTTAAGAAGTTATATCAATCAGGAAGATCAAAGTCAGCAGCGAGTTTCACGTCTGAATTTTGGTGTTAAAAAAGAAAATCTAGAAGATCTAGGTGATATTGAGTTTAGAATGGATTTTCCAGCAAGCGAAAACGAAGATGATAATGAAATCGACAAAAAGGTTGACCTACTGGTAGATCAATTTTAAAACTTATAAGCAGTCGTGGCTCTAAGACAACAAGGAGGTAAGTAAATAAGTCAACTTCTCCCGACTGAAGTTGGGAACTTGAAACCAATAGTCACATTCAACACAACCTGATTTAAAGAGTTCATCGCAGGTATATCTTTCAAGAAAATTTTCTAGAAAGGTGGTGAAAAACGTCGTCTTTTCTCCTCCGACTAAAGTCGGAGGTTTCCAGGCGACAGACTTTATGAATGAATTTGTACTAGGTCAATTAGATGCTTACTGTTATATGGTGGAAAGAGGAAAACCTGCTGCAATGATCCCAGTCCAGAAACATTATACTGCTGAAGCTATTAAATTTATTTCTAAGTGTTCTAATTCAAAGTTGAAGGTGTTTGTAGAAAATTTATCTGACGATTGGGATACTCTTTGGATATATAAATATCCGCATATTTTGGAGGTAATTAAAGAACTGCAGCAGGCTCCTGATAATATTTTTTCAAAATGGGCTTTAGGGAAACTTTTTGGATATGATGAGGAATCAATTCAAAATTTCATTAACCGATCTTAATAAATTCTGTATGGTTGCATCTCGGGCATGGAGGAAGTGTATCAGTATCATCATCTAATCTTACTTGTTGGTAGCATTTTAGACAAAGATATAGCCCAATGCCTGGTTTTTCACCTGTAGTAGGCATATTATCACCTCCTTTCTTTATGGTCATTCGACAGGATGTTACAAATCCCTTTTTATGGGATAGAAGAAAAAAAGATGGTTTTTATAATATATCACATTAAGGTGGTCTCTATGATGTTGTACGAACAAATTGTAATTAGACATCGAAATCGTAGGGGATATGTTCAAACGTATAATGAGTTGTATGACTTATATCAGCCAATTTTAGGGCATGCGACAATCTCAGTATATAACAATTTGATGCGTTATGTTAATAACATTATGGATCATGAAAACAATGGATTTTCGTATCCAACATTGGACATGCTTGCAAAAAAGATGAGAATGGGGAAGAGGACTATAATCCAGGCACGGCAAAAGCTGGAAAGCATGGGACTTCTGGAAGTTTACTATGAGAGAGTCAAATTAGGTAATCTTAACTATAACAAATATTATTACGATCTCATTGATCCACTGGAATATCATGAATTTTTTCTGAAATATGGTGAATTATTGAGACAAGAAGCAGGAGATCAATATTATCAAGAAATATTCAAGCCAATCTTTGAAGCTGAGAAAGCTGTTCTCGGGGTTTCAAATGAAACTCCGAAGAAGGCTTATCTCGAGGTTTCAAATGAAACCTCGGTCGGGGTTTCAAATGAAACCGTAAAAAAACAAAGTATACTAAAAAGACAAATATATAGTAGTAGTAGTATACATAGGACAGGCGCATTTGGAAAATCAATATCAGAAGCAGAACAAATTTCTATTTTGGAAAATTTGTACATTGACACACTGGGACTGAGTACATTTGACAGTAACACAACCAAAATGATCAAGCACCTGCTTTCCAAATGGGATTTTGAATATATCCGGAAACAAATGGAATATACGAAAGAGAAGATTGAGGAGTATTCTCTCAGATACCATCCATCGGAGGAAAAGGGTATTAGAAGCTATTGGGGTTTTGTTTATTGTGCTTGTCGTGACAATTATGCAAAAGCTAGAATTAAGAGCTATCCTGAACATTGGGAAAAGGAGGGTTAACTGTGAGAAGGGTTGGAAATGTTTATTTTTTGGACGAGTTTAGAGGATCAATAGAGCAACCGATTGAGGAACCGGGAATAGAAGAGGTTCTTGAAAAGGTCTTTGAAGTTATCGACCGTTTTCGCAAAAAACTTCAACAGAAAGGAGGTGAAACTCATGACCTGGCAACACAAGTTGCAGATTCTTATTCTGATGTTGTTATGGGTGGTAACGTTGTGGATTTATGTAAAATCAGGCGTTGTAAGCTTCATGGGTGAAGCGTTTAGAATTGTTTTGACCAAAGAAAAAGAACCAGATTCTCAGCTGGAACCTGGTTCAAATGAAGAATTGGAAAGCAAAATGGAACCTAATGTAATTGTATCACAAAGAAGACATAATTTCAATGCCTGAAAAGGAGTGAGAAAAATGAAAGAGCCCAGGGAAATGATTTACAAGTGCGAAGAATGCGGGGAGCTTAAATATAGATGTTCTCTCACCCATCCAAATGAGAATTGGGATAGAGAGAAAGGAGAAGTTTTCCTGGAGTACTGTGATTGTGCCAGTGGCAATACAGAGCATGTAGTTTTGAAAGTTGGTTCAATGGCGCCAGTGTGCTTAGAAGGGAGGCGGAACCATGCATGGTCCCGTGCCTCCTGATCCTATAGATCGAATCCAGGACATAATTGACCAACAGTTTATAGACTGGATTGAAGCTGAACGAATTAAGATGGAGATGGAAAGAGAAAAGCAAGGACAAAAGCAGAAAGTGGAGGTGGCATAGATGGGTTCGAATGTACCAGCTGTAGAAAGTAATATCCTACCTCCCAATCTTGAAGAGAGTATAAAGAACCAGAAGTTACAAAATAAAGCTCTCATGAGGTTAATGAGGGAATTGTTAGAAGAAGGTGTCGATTATGGCAAGGTAAAGGGCGTAAAAAGGCCTTTTCTCCACCAACCAGGTGCACAGCAGTTGGGTTTAGTTTTCAAGTTGGCTCCAAAGTTCATCAAAATAGATTCAATTTTCGACTTTGAACGGGAGCCAGTATTTATGAGTTATGAATTTAAATGTGAGTTATATCATAGAGAAACAGGTATGTTTTTGGGGGATGGAGTTGGAGCAGCCAATAACTATGAAAAGAAGTATCGTTACCTGAAGGATGGGACTGAAGTAAGAGATCCATTGGACAAGCAAAATACTATAATGAAAATGGCGAAAAAGAGGGCTTTTGTTGATGCTGTGCTCAATGTGACAGGGGCGAGTAGGCTATTTGCTACAGAGGATGACCTGGAAGAATTTTTTACCGATATAGGTACTGACCCTGGGAAAATCAAGATGCCCTTTGGCAAACATAAAGGCAAACGATTAGAAGAATTAGATACAGATTATTTGCAGTGGGTGATAGGAAAAGCAGATAAGGAAGAACTTAGAGAAGCAGCAAAAGCGGTATTAGAGCGGAGATTGAGAGAAGAAGAGACTACGAAGCAGTCTGATCAGGGAAAGATTACAGAGGAGACTCTGTCAAATCTTCGGTCATGTATCAACTCAACAGATGAAAAAATTCGGACTGAATCCAGAAAAATTGCGCAAGTATGGTTGATTGAGCACGGTTTTACAAGCTTAACGGATATTCGTAACTTGACTGAAGAGCAAGGGAAAGAACTGTGTCAAATGATTCTTGAGACATTCAGTACTGACGATAATAAACAAGGAGAGTAGGGCTAATTTGAATTTACGCCCGTGGAGAGTGATGTTAACTCAATGAAGCGGGAATAGAAGGGAGTGAATAACCATAGCGACTACAATTGCAAAATTGTTCATCCGGAGTCTTTTTGAGCAAGCTGAGCAGATATTACAGGATGATTATTATCGCAGATTGAAGGACGAGGATTATTTCTATACAAAAGTGGTTGGAGTGACTTTCGAAGGTCGCCAGGAATATCTGGCAGATCTTCAAGAAGGAGAAGCCTTGGAAATTCGACGTGAACCTACCAACATATATGATCACAATGCGATTGGTATCTGGGACCAAAAGGGCAGACATTTGGGATATTTGAATCGCAAGATGTCTGCCCATCTGGCACCACTGATCGATAAAGGGCTTGAATATAATTGCAGTGTTTCAGCGGTAACTGGTCGGGACAAAGAGACGTTAGGGCTCAACATTTATCTGGAAAGAAAGGATTACGTTGAGGAGCAAGAGATCCTGGAGGGATTGAAAGAACGTCAGAGATTGGAAAAACTTTCATCTGAGCAGCTACTGGATGAGATCAGAAGATTCTTGCTTGGAAAATACCAATATCGACCGAAGCAAAAAGAAGCCCTGGACAGGCTTTTTGCAAGGAAGAATACTCTGACAGTGATGGGAACAGGAAGAGGAAAATCGGCTATTTTCCAGAGTTTTGCTGTGTATCAGGCTATCCGTAACCGGCAGATTACGGTGATCACATATCCGCTTCGAGCTCTGGTCAATGATCAATATGAGGCTTTGAAACAGAAACTTGCCCCGATTGGGATGCGGGTTTTCAAAGCCAATGGTTCTCTCTCTGAATGGGAGAGGGAGAAGTTTCGGAAAGCTCTGGCCAGTGGGGAAGTGGATCTGATCTTGACCACCCCGGAATTTCTTGAATTCCATATTGAGAAATTCAAAGCTTTAAGGGAACGAATTGGGTTTTTTGTGGCTGATGAAGCCCATCACATAGGTATGGATTCAAACGCATTTCGCCCAGCATATCAAAAGTTAGGGTGGGTGTTGAAAGAATTAGGGGATCCGCTGGTACTGGCTGTGACTGCAACTGCAACTAATGAAGTAGCGGATGTGATTATGGACACTCTTGGGATCACAGACGTGGTGATTGATCCCCACGTACGGAAAAATCTGAGGATTAGAGATTTACGCAATCAGTACAAAGCTCCGAAGAAAAATGAGGTATTACCACCTGAAACCTGCAAAGAAGATTATATTGCCAGGTTGATTCGATCTGGCGAAAAGACCATTGTCTACGTGAACAGTCGTGAAAAGACGATTGAGATAGCTCAGAAACTTTGTGAGATGGTTCCAGAACTTGAAGATCAGATTGTGTTCTATAATGCTGGTTTGACTTCAAAAGAGCGGGCTACAGTAGAAGATCTGTTCAGGACCGGTGAAGTCCGGGTGGTGGTATCGACGTCAGCATTTGGTGAGGGGATTGATATTCCTGATATCCGCCATGTGGTGTTGTACCATATGAATTTTAACTTCGTGGAATTCAATCAGCAGTCAGGACGGGCTGGGCGTGACGGAAACAAAGCCATTATCCATCTACTCTTTGGTTGGGATGACCGGAGGCTGAATGAATTCATCCTTGACATCTCCACACCAGATCGTGAATACCTGGTAACGTTATATTGCTTCCTTAAGAAAGTCGGGAAATGTAACCTTACCAATGAAGAGATATCGGAAACATTGAAAACGAAAAACGAAAAGATACTCACGTCTGCCGGAAGGGTATCAGCTGCTCTTGGAATTCTGGAAGAATTAAACCTGGTGGAGATTGTGCGGGATGGACGGGATAGAACAATTCAACTATTACCGACTGAGCCGGGGTACAAGATAGATTTGAATCGTTCAGCACGGTATTCTGAGGGAATACTGGAGAAGAAAGCATTTGAAGAATTCAGCTTTGCTGTTATGAATGAAAAAAACTATGAGCTCCTGGATCGGATTAACCGGCCGATTTACCCTGATAAATATATAGAGGATCATGCTCAGGCTGTTTAAATTCTTTTGAACCTGGTTCGAAAAAGTTTAAAAAAATTAGAATAGAGAAGCAAAGACGTGTCGGGAGGTATCAGGTCCTTCTCCCGGCACAACGTGCCAGAGTAGCGCAGTGGGTAGCGCGGCGGGCGCCCCGGAGAAATTCTCCGACAAGAAAGCAGGTCGCAGGTTCGAATCCTGCCTCTGGCACAATTAAAAAATTTATCTCTCCCTTGATTTACCCGGGCTTATGCCCGGGGTTCCAAAAACAAATAGAAAGAAAGGGGAAGCAAAATGGAAAAGGTTAAGTGCAACGGGAACCATAGTGTGTGTCCTTTTGAGAGTATGTGTGGGAAAGGGAAACCTGAGATTCCTCAGTTTGTAAAACAATTCACTGGGACGTTGAGGGAGTTGGACATATGATAGGCAGAATAAAATCATTGATAAGAGCAGGATACAGGCCGGTGTTTGGAAGTGAGTATATTCTCTGTATCAATGAATATTCAAGTGAATGTGTATTGCTAATGGGAAATAAAGAGTTAGCAGGTAATGTATGTAGAATTTACGATGAAATAGCATCGGATGAGGAGCTTTGCGCTTCTCATCCCGAGCTATATCATTTTCTCCTGGAAAGGGTTAGGTTAGTGATAAAGGCAAAAAGGTGCGGTGAAAAATAGCTAAATTATGTGAAGTGAATAATTTGAAACAATTAAGATGAGAAAGGGGCGTTAAATATGATTCTATTCAAACCAGAGCACGTCCAGCCAATTTTAAAGGGAGAAAAGACGCAGACTCGGCGCATTGGCAAATGCAGGTGGCGCCCTGGATCCATACACCAAGCTAAGCTCAACTTTAAGAAGGGGAGTAAGCCGTTTGCCAGGCTTCGTATCCTGGATGTTCGCCAGGAACGCCTGGGGGATATCTCGGAAGAGGACGCAAAGAGGGAAGGCTACCCAACCGTCCAGGCCTATCAAGAGGCTTTTAGACGGATATACGGCTGGTGGGATCCGGACGCGCTGGTGTGGGTGGTCGATTTTGAGGTGGTCGGGCCATGAACAAGAGCAGAATTGAATGGACAGAGGTGACCTGGAACCCGGTCACAGGTTGCACACCAATCAGCCCAGGGTGTGAGAACTGCTATGCCAGACGAATGGCCACCAGGCTCCGGGGCCGGTGTGGGTACCAGAAAGATGAGCCATTTAGAGTAACAATGCATCCAGAAGGGAGTGGAAATAAATGGCTAAATATGGTTTGAATATAGAAAAAATAAAGACACATATGCGGGATAGGAGATTGGGAGAATCACAAATGGCTCGAGAGATAGGTATTGATTACTCATATTTCTATAGAATATTGAGAGGTCAAAGAGGTTTAGGTATTAAGGCGTTATCAGGGCTGATTGAGTACTGTGAAAAGAATAATCTAAATTGGAAAGATTTTGTAGTGGGAATGGAGGGATCTAAATGTTAAGAGTTCAGAAAAAATTGAAATTGCAAAAAGCAATTGATGAAGCAGTAAAGAAACGAATGACAAATATACAAAAAATTTATTATTGGAATATGAGATATAAGTTATGGTGGGCAAAAGTTCAGGAGGGCATCAGAAATGCTTAATCGGGTAGTTTTGATTGGGCGTCTGACGAGGGACCCGGAACTTCGCTATACCACCAATGGTACAGCAGTAGCTACTTTTGCCCTTGCAGTAGAGCGTCCTTTTACTAATCAAAATGGCGAACGGGATGTAGATTTTATTGATATTGTTGTCTGGCGTAAGTTGGCAGAGACATGTGCTAATCATTTAGGAAAAGGGCGCCTGGTTGCAGTAGAAGGACGTTTGCAAACCAGATCTTATGATGACAGCAACGGTATTCGGCGTAGAGCGGTAGAGGTTGTTGCAGATAGTGTACGCTTCTTAGATTGGCCTAAGAATAATTCTACAGATAATTTTGATGGACAAGATTTTGGTGGCGATTTTTATGAGGATGATATTGATGTTCCATTCTAATTGGAGGTGGTATAAAATGGGCATTAATTTTAGGATTGTGCTATCAGATGTGTTGAAGGCATTGTGTGTATTAAAACAGGATTTTTTGGAAGAAAACATAAAAGTAAAGGCCAGGAAGGAGAGGAGTAGATGTTAGATTTGGATAGGAATGCTCTTAAAAAATCTAAGATTAAACCAATAATTGATAAACTTGTCCAAAGCGGGATGGATCCATCACTGGCCGAAAAGGTGGTCAGTGAGGTGTACGATGAGCTTGAAAGTAAAGATATGCTGGAGTTAAGTAAGTCTGTGGCGGGTACCATCTAAAGATATAAAGAAAGTGAGGGAAGAGTCATGAGGTGCGGTCCTGAGTGCTATAGATATCGTTCAGACGGAGATAAATCATGGTGTATTAGGGGGCCACGTTTTGATATCCTGAACGGTAGCTGTTTATGGCCCGTAACTCCAGAAGTAGAGTGTTTGTATGGACAGAGTCGAGAGATATTTCAGCCAGGAGATATTGTCCAGGAGATTATAAGAGAAAGTGGCCGTCTGATATTTGGTGATCCTATTAAGTTGATAGAGCAAAACGATAATAGATGGAGAGCCCAAAACACCAAAACTGGCAAAGAAGTAGAGGTAGCAATTGATAATTTGTATCTGTTAAAGGCTGTAAAGGAAGGAAAAACAAAAGAGACTGTAGCCGAAGCAAAGGACCGTAGTTCTGACTCTTCTCTAAAACTTAAAGTAGGGGATAAGGTTGTTAGAACAGTGAACGGCATAAATTTGGGGATAGTCTGTAAGATCGTTAAGGAGATACGTGATTCTAATTATGATTATGAGATCTATAAAGAGGGATGGCCTCAACCAATACCGGTCAGAGCAGAAGAGTTGACCTTAGTGCAGGAGCAAGAGACTGAAACAATAGAAGCAAAACCAGAAACTAATTGTGGTCCTGATTGCAAATGGTGGAGGCGGGATATCTCGCTTCCACCCAGATTTATGGATGGTGCTTGTGTCAAGAATTATCAGACTGGTGAAGCTGTCAGTGCTAAGAAGAGTTTTTGTGATTATAAAGAATCGCCTGACGACATCAAACTTGGAGATCGAATCCGGGGAATAATTGCAACAGGTACATATCTCAATATTTATGATGGCTACGTTGTAGATATTGAAAAAAATAAATGGATCTGTAAAGTAGTTAGGATAAACCCAATAAGCAATAAATATGGACCAATGGCCATTAAACTGAAATTCGAAAGGAATGAAGTATTTAAGGTTGAAGATTTTGGAGATCTAGCTAAGAAGGTATTTTTAGAAAAGAAAAAGACTAATCAGGAGCCGGTAGATCCAGGAAAACCGGAGATGGTCAGCTTATTTGAGTTATTTGGTTAGGAGTGAAATCTAATGAAGTTTGATGAAAAAGTCGCCTCAGTAATGGCAGAGATAAAGCGACTGTATAAAGCTGATGCCCGCCCCTGGGTAATAGGTTATAGTGGCGGTAAAGATTCTACCACAGTGGTCCAGTTAGTGTTCAATGCAATTAATGAGTTACCAGAAAATGAACGCCATAAACAAATATATGTTATCACTTCAGATACTTTGGTTGAGATACCGATAATAAAAGACTATTTAGAAAGCAATCTGAAAAAAATACAGAAGGCAGCTGAGGATTTGAAATTGCCCATAGTTGTACATAAGGTTAAGCCAGAGATAGATAAGACATTTTGGGTCAATCTTATTGGAAAAGGATATCCTTCGCCCAGGCAAAAGTTCCGTTGGTGTACTGATAAACTTAAGATAGATCCGACAAATCAGTTCATTCGTAGTAAGGTAGAAGAGAATGGGGAAGTAATTATGGTATTAGGTGTTCGATTAAACGAAAGTGCCTCTCGTGATCAGGTTCTTAACTCACACAGAGTAGAAGGTAAAAAACTCCGGACACATTCATCTTTGGTTAACGCCTACATATATGCGCCTATTGAACAATTTTCTACTGACGATGTCTGGGAGTATCTTTTAAAATATGAGTCACCCTGGGGGAGTGATAATACTGAACTTCTGGCTTTATATCAGGATTCAGCGGGTGAGTGTCCACTTGTAATTGACCGGGATACTCCATCATGTGGGAATAGTCGCTTTGGTTGCTGGGTATGTACAGTAGTAAAAGAGGACAAGGCTCTTAAGGGGTTTATAGAGAACGGGGAACGATGGTTAATTCCCCTGCTTAAGTTTCGTAATTGGATAGTTGAGATAAGAGATGATCCTAAGAGAAGGATGAATAGGTCAAGAAATGGTAGAGTCTTTTATCTGCCAGACGGAAGACGAAGTCCAGGACCGTTTACGCTGGAGGCGCGAAAAGAGATTTTAAGAGAATTGCTTAGAACCCAAAAACAAATAGAGTCTTTAACCGGCAAGCAGTACCAACTTATTTTAGAAAAAGAATTGATAAAGATTAGAGAGATTTGGCTCAAAGACGGAGATTGGGAAGATTCGCTTCCGAAAATTTATCGAGAAGAGACCGGAAAACTTCTTATCAAAGATTTAATCGATCAACCTATATTCACGGACCAGGAGATGAACGTATTATCTGATCTGTGCAAAGAAGAAGATGTGCCCTTTGATTTGGTGATGAAACTAGTGCTACTTGAAACCGAATATTATGGCTATAAATACAGAGTTGGTATTTTAGATGAAATAAATAAGATATTACATGAAGATTGGTTACATATTCAGGAACAAACCTCAGAAGAATCAGAGCCTTTAAAGAAACAACTTCCGGAGATGATTAGCCTGTTTGACATAGCCGGTTAGGGGTGATATTGAATGATTGGCGAAAAGCTTAGAAAAATCCGTGAAGAAAAAGGTTTGAGTATTCAGCAAGTTACACAAATAATTGGATGTTCAAAAAACTACTTATATCGAGTTGAAAAGGGATGGCAGGGAGTAGGTCTAAAATATGCTTTAAAAATTGAAAAAATATATGGGATAAATTTACTTGACGAAATCAAATTCAGGTCGATAGGGGAAAAGATAAAATATGCGCGAGAAAGACTGGGATTGACAGAGAAACAGGTTGCAGAAAAAGTTGGGGTTAGTCCTGATTATATACGCGCGCTTGAGAGCAATAGCAAAAAACCAGGTGTGTATATAGCTGAAAAGTTGTATAAACTACTGCAGATGGAGAGAGAACTGATGGAAGTCCAAAAACAGATTAATACTAGAATGACAAAAGCGTCAATGAGAAAAGAAAAAATTGGAAAAGAATTAGAAAAAATACTCAATAAAACATTAAAAAATGGAAACATAACAGTGGCATGTGAGAATGATACATATTCCATTATAGCTGAAGTTCCACATCTAGGAAAGGCAAGGACAAGCATTCCCTGCCGGTACTTAGTACTGTATGGACAGGAGACCTGGAAAAGAGAAGCCAGGGCGGTCATGTATGATTTGATTCGCGAGTTCGCCAGAAAACAAAAGAGGGGAGCATGATTCATCTTCGTGAATGTTGTACCAGGTATAAAGAGTTCCTGGTATTTGGCCGGAATGGTGTATATTGTCGAAAGGGAGGGAAGATAGTTGAGTGAAAAGAGATATCCCTGTAAGTGTGCAATTTGTGATCATCAATTTTTTGTTACGAAATCGATTCTTCAACATTCGGGTTACAATGAGTGTGGGCATGGAAGATGCCCTAAATGTAAAACATTCTTAAATTTGACCTTTGTTCCTGAATTAGAAATTATGAGGTCGATGGAATGGTCAGAATACGTGAAACGGAGGTTGGAGAATGAAAGAAAAAGAAAAGAAGGAGTTGAAAAAGATCAAAGATCAGATTAAAGAATTGTACCCAGACCAGCATTTAGATCTATCGTTTATTCAAGATGTAGAATTAGCCAGGAGAGCATTATTTTTAGCCAAAAAAGGCTTAAAAAAAGAGTTTTTGGTTAGGTGTGTGAAGATTGAAATAGAGAAGAGGAAAAATGGTTGGGATGTATTTGATAGAATCAAATTTTGGAATAATTATTTTAATGCAGCTCCTTCTTTTGTGTTTAAGGGAGGTAAGAGTGATGAAGAGATGGTTAACATATAGTTCGTGGAAAGGTGGTGCAAAAACGTCGCCTTTTCTCTCCGATAGAAGTCGGAGGTTTCCAGGTGACGGACTTTATGAAAAGGATTGAAGACACAGTGTATTTATCACAGATCGATTTGGATCATGTATTAGGAAATTGGGTAGATGGAATACCATCTGAAAAATTTTTGGAAGCACTTCAGGAAGAAGCAAAGTGGTGCGGTTTAGATATAGACGAAATTAAAAAAATAGTGATAGATTTAAGGTGATTTTAGAAATTAGAGTTGTATATGCTTAGAAAGGAAGAAAACCAAAGAAAAAATCAATAAAGTTCTGGATTTGATTGATTTGTTATCAATAAGAAGCAAAGAAGGTGGTGTAGATGGTATATGGAGCTTTAATAAACAATGTTGAATGGAAGATTTATATAACAGTACATGGAGAACGAAGAATGACCTGGCGACGTGTTTTTCCTTCTCAAGTAATTGAGGATCTAAAGAGGGCTGGTCCAAAATTTGGCTGGAGAAACGAAAAGATAGGGATTATTAACTCAAAGGAGTCTCGTGCTGCAGTAGTAGAGATAACGGTTGACGATAGACTGATAAAGGTAGTAACAGTGATTAACAACAAAGATCCACAACTAAGAGATGTAGATAGGATTATTGAGATAAAAGAAGGATTAGATGAAGTGGAAGTTTTGGATATCTTCAGTATTATTGCTCCTGGTAGTAGTAACTCTAAAATTGCGTTTTCCAGACATTGATTAGTCTCGTTTTACTGGCCTTTAGATGCATTAATATGGAGGGGAGTTAATGGATGCAGTTAACGCAAAAGTTAAGAAAGCAGATTAGAGATGAAATAAAAAATGAGCCTTTTTGTATAGTAGAGATAAATATTTCTGAAAGTAAGGTCTCATGGAGGGTTATTCCCATGCTCAAACCAGGAAAGCAAATAAAAAAGGAAACGGTTATACCAGATGAGTTTTTTCGGCAGATAGAAGAGAAGATTAAGAATAAAGCTAATTGCATTATTGAAATAAAAATTCATGAAGGAAGACCTTCCACCTGTAGGGTTATACCTCCATTTAAAACGGTGCTTGAGAGGTGATTAAAATGAAAATCCATGTTGGTAATGGGATAGCAATAGAACCCTATCAAAACAATGGCCAGCCAGGATACTTGTGTATGCCACTGGTCCGTAACATTCCTGAAGGAAAGGTAGGGTGGAAAAAAGTTAAGTGTCAAATTTGTGGCAGTGAATGTTGGGAAAGGCCTGAACAAAAACAACTTTTGAAGGAAAATAACAATATGATAGCCTGCTGTACAAAATGTGCAATAGAGAAGGTAACCATCAGGGATGGAGTGACCATCAGGGGTGGTTAGATGGCCAAAATGGTATTGTTGTTAAGTTATATGATTCAAAAAGAAGAGGCCTTAGAAAAATTTCGTAGATGGTATCACGACCAGGGCAACGCCCCTGGCGGTTACTGCATTAAAACCATGCCCAGAGACATAGCAATTCTAACTGAAATTCTTGATCGTGAAGGATATGGAGAGTTTCGGGAAAATGGAGAGTGGTTCAAGCTTTACGAACAGTATCAAATTCCAATTTCAGCTAATGAGATAGAAAATCTTATCAGAGATTATATTGAAAAAGCCAGAAGGGAAAAACGTAAATATAAAGATATTGTTCGAGGTTTAAATTTTTCGCTTCACAGGATATTCAGCGAGTGTACAGATTCGATTGAAAAGAAGTATAGAATCAAACTGATAGAAGAGGCGACAATTGAAGAACTCATTGAGTATAAGTTACAGTTTTATGTTCCAGAAAGGTTAGAGGATTTTGAAAATCTACATAAAATAGTTGAAGAATTGAAAAATACCAGGGATAGAGAAGGCGTCAGAAAAATTTTAGCCAGAGAATATGACTATGATGGGGCAGAATTCAGACTTAAATTTATTTTCGGTTTAGAGGAGATAAAAATACTATCAGAAATTTCCGATAGTAAGATAATATTAAAAATAATTAAAAGCATGGGAATATATTGGGTAAAGAAGATAGAGGATTCTGGCTGAGCGAAGAAAAGCAGGCCAGCTTGATCTTCATGATCTCATTTTGAGGTCGTGAGGGTCGGGCTGGTCTTTTGTTTTAGCTATCAAGTTTTTTGGAGGTGTTAATATGGTTCTAAAGATTACTGATATAAAATTAATGCATATTATGATAGATATTGAAATTCAGGCGTCAACTCCAAACAAAGATATCATTCAATTAGTTAAGAAAAAATACCCACATCTTAGTGAATGCTATATTGCCCGGCATATTTTTGAAAGAAAAAAAGCCTGGGTAAAGAAATTGCTTGAAAATTATCATCGACTACATCTTTTAGGAGAATACAATTTTGATATGGAGTATACTGGGGGAAGTTCATATATGCTATATAGGGATATTCCAGATGGGCAATTATTAAAGATTATGATTGAGGAAGCGTTAGAAGAGTATGGAAAAATGAATCCGAAATTACGTGCTTTGCTAGTAATGAAATATATTGAGGAAGTACCAGCTACCATTGAGGAGATGATGAAGATATTTAAAGTTTGTAAACAGACAATTTATAATTGGTTAGATCGTGCAATTGGAGAACTAGTTATGGTAATAGAAAAAGACGATAGAATAGAAAAGTTACGCAAAATATCGTGATGTGATAAAAAATCAGAAGAGTTATCCACAAATACTTGACTTACTTAGACTTTTATATTAAAATTATGGTAGGTTGGAAAAGTGTAAGAAAAAGCATATTCAGCAGACCTGGTATTTATCCAGGTCTTTTTTATTGTCCGTCTAGTAAGAGGAGTCAGGAGAAAAAGCCGACTCCTCTTTTTGTTTATCTGAGAGAGGTGTATCAAGATGGACATTAAGAGAAAATTTTAATTTTTCGGTTGAAGGATTCCAAGGTTTTCGCTATAAGTGGTGGTAGTTTTTTGTAAGCATTGGCTTTATTTTGTGAGGTGGTGATGTTGGATGTAAAAGAAAGAATAAAACTGGAGTATATAGAAGCTATAAAGGCCGGGAAATCAAAAAGGGGATTATTAACGAAATTAGCCAGAAAACATGGAATTTCAAGTAGTACGGTTCGGAGTTGGAAATATAGAGAAAACTGGGATGAATTAGCTGAAACGTCATGCTCAGAAACGTTTCAGAAAAAAAAACAAAACGTTGCAACATTAGATAAGAAAAACGTTGCAACGGAAGCAGAAAATGTTGCAACAGATTCAGAAATTGAGACGGAGTATTATAAGTATGATTGGCCGGCTTTAAAGGAAGAGTTTATAACCGGTAATTATAGAACTCTCAAGGAATTTGCTGAAAAGCAAGGAATTAACTATAAAACCCTTAGAGACAGAGCTTATAGGGAAAAGTGGACCGAAGAAAAACGACAATACATTAACAGACTCCATGCCAAATCCATAGAAAAAACATTGGAACTTACAGCTGAAACCCTGGCTCAAAGACGACTGGTACATCTGCAGATAGCCACCGAACTAATCGAAAAAATTCAGGAAACTATTCCGGCATTGAATACTTACGTTTTAGAGGGAACCAAAACGACAACAAAAAAGATCAAGAAAAAAAATAAAGAGGGCCTAATAGATGAAATAACAGAAGATAAAGTTGAGTCATTTATAGATGTTGTTGAAGGACCGATTGATCCAAAGAACATAAAACACTTAGCTGATGCCCTTAAGAAGGCACAGGAAGTTGAGTTTGAAGCCTTTGGTTCCAAAATGGTTGAAAGTCAAAATATTGGTGATACGACAATACAGAAGGTTAGAGAACGTCCGAAGACTCTTAGAGTTCTGTTACAAAATGAAGAGTAGAGTTACATAATATTGAAAAAATGTAAATCATAATAGAGTTTTTCTCTGGAAAACATGCCTTTAGAAGGAGTTAAAAATAACTAAAAATTCCGCGAACCGTTGATATTACTAGCTTCGCAGGAAATTATAGACTCGATACATAAGTCGGAGTTATGTATTGATTTTTTATAAAAGCATCCGTAAGGATGTTTTTTACTTTTTAAGAAGGTGGTAATGTGGATCTCGACCTTCATTATGTATTATCCGGACAAAAACCCCCAGAGACGTTTGAGGAGAAGCTACATTATAAGCTGTATCGCCTGTTGGGGAAAACGGAGTACAATCAGATTAAAGATTACGGTCTGGAAGATCTTAAGGATATCTACCAGGAGAAGTTGCTATATAAATACCTCCTTAGGCACTTTACTCCCGAGCAATTAGAGCCATTTTATGACTATTCTATTGCCGAAATGAGAGTAATGTTGGCTGAAATAGACATTGAATATTTTGCCCAGGCATATTTTGTCCACTATATATATTCTCCGATTCCTGAGCACCATTCGGAAAGTTATCGGGAATTGTACGGAATAGCTAGGGCTTTACGTGGCCGGAGAGTTGCCAGAGCAGAACCTCGTGGTAATGCTAAAACTACTCGATATGATCTAATTTTTCCAATGTGGTGTGCACTATACGAAGTTAAAAGATACATAATTATCATTTCGGCCAGTGATACCCTCGCAAAAGGATTCCTACGATCTATGAAGGATGAATTTGAAGAAAATGAATTAATTCTACAGGATTTCGGAAACTTACGGGGTAAGAAATGGACGGAGAATGAAATTCAACTGTCTAATGGCTGCAGGATCGAGTCAAAAGGCTGGGAAGGGTCAATTCGTGGTAAGAAAAATAAGGCTGACCGGCCAGATCTCATCATTGTTGATGATATTGAAAAAGATGACTCAAAGACCAGTGAGACGATTAGAAAAAAGATGGAGGATTTCTTCTTTACAGCACTGACACCAGCTGGATCTGCAGTTACGGATATTATAGTAATTGGTACCATCCTTCATTCGGACAGTCTTTTGAAAAAAGTTTTAGATAATCCACGTTATGATAGTAAAATATTCAAGGCTATTATATCCTGGGCAGATCGTCAGGACTTATGGGATAAATGGAAATCTATTTATACTGATATTGGAGTAGAAGGTGGAGTTGAGGAAGCCCATCGGAGAGCCAGGGAATTCTACGAACAGAATAAGGAAGAAATGCTTAAAGGAACAGAGGTTCTTTGGAAGGGCAAAGACGGCTATGGTGATTATTATGCTCTGATGGAAGAGTTAATGGAACTGGGTGAAACCCGTTTTGCCCAGGAGAAGCAGAATGAACCGATTGATCCGAGCAAAAATATCTTTTACGGCAAACTGGAGTTTTACACCCATCTCCCACCATCTGAGGAGTTTACTCAAATTGTTGGAGCTGTTGACCCATCACTGGGTAAGAAGAAAACCAGTGACTTTTCGGCTATTGTATGGCTTGGAAAACATAAATCTGGCTATATATATGTTCTGGAAGCTGATATACAAAGAAGGCATCCCAACAAGATCATACAGGATTTATTTGCTTCTTATAATCGAATGGTTAACACCTATGGCCAGAAGAAGATTAAATGGATTGCTATAGAGGCTGTGGCGTTCCAGGAATTCTTCAAAGATAAAGTTAAAGAAGAAGGAGCAAAGCAAGGGATATATCCGCCCATAAAGCCTTTATATCCTCATTCTGATAAGGCTCTCAGAATTGCGTCACTGGAACCTGATGTAGTCAACGGATACATCAAGTTTAACCAGAACCATAAAGAATTGATAAAGCAGTTTGAAAACTTCACATTGGACCTTAATTATCATGATGATGGACCTGATACAGTTCATATGTGTATGGAATTACTCAAGAAGCGTAGGCCAAAACAGAAACGTTTGAATCTTAATAAGTCTAAAGCGGATCTTGGATTATAGAGGCCAACTTCTACCGACTGAAGTTGGGAACTTGAAACCAATAGTCACATTCAGCACAACCTGATTTAAAAATTTCATCGCAGGTATATATTTCAAGAAAATTTTCTAGAAAGGTGGTGAAAAAAACGTCGCCTTTCCTCCGCAACTAAAGTTGGAGGTTTCCGGGTGACAGACTTTATGACAGTTATTACAGATACGCAATTAATTATTGAAAAAATCAAAAAAGGAGCAATGGATATTGATACAGCGATTTTCAATGATCTGATAGAACAACATAAATCAACAGTAAAAACAGTTACAGAAATGAGGAATTTATTTAAAGGAAATCATAAGATTCTTCAAAAAGAGAAGAAAGGGACCAGGCCGAACAATCGCCTGGTTTTTAATTTTCCCAAGATCATAATCCTCTTTGCTCTCAACTATCTTTTAGGTAATAAGCATAAATATAATATTGCTCTCAATGAAGATCATCCAGATTACCAAAAAGCCTCCTTCTTCCTTGAAGAGATTAAGAAAATCAATACGGAAAACAATGAAGAAGCATTGCTTAGAGAAATATACAAATATATGCTTATCGATAAACGTTCCTGGGAATTAGTCTATATAGATTCAGAAGGGAGAATCAGACTTAAATATTGTCCTGAATCTGAGGTTATTCCAGTTTTTGATGGTAGCAAGGATGAAAAGTTGTCATTGGCTATCAGGTATTGGACAGAACAGGTGAAAGAATCTGATGTAGACGAGGTTCGAGAACGGATCAGGATAGAGTTGTATGATGAAAAAATGGTGTATAACTATATACAAACCGAAGATAATAAGTTTATTTTGGATAAAAATAAACCGCCATATCCGCATTTTTTTGATGAAGTACCGTTGATTCCATATCAAAACGCTATTGATGAGTCGGATTTAGATGATATACAAACTCTGGTAAACGATTATGAGGAAAAGAGATCTGAGAGGTCAAATGACCTAGAGTATGCAGCAGATTCGTATTTATGGCTTAATAATGTCCTTCTGGATATAGTTAACGATGATGAGTTAACTCCACAGCAAAAAGAATATAAAATAGCTCAGATGATAAATAGTAGGTTATTTCAAACTACTGATACAGTTCATTATAGTGATGATGACACTCCATTGATATTAAAAGCAACAATTCAATTTATAACGAAAGAGTTAATGGTTGAGCCATTGAAAGATCATTTAGATGATCTAAGAAGAACTATTTACCAGGTATCAATGACTCCATCTATATTTGATCAATCGAACTTTTCCAATGTAGCCGAAGCGACACTCCGGCTTTTCTTTATACCAGCTGATATAAAAGCTGATAATAACGAACCTCGCCTGAAGGCAGGAATTAGAAAACGTCTGAGGTTGATTTCGCAGATATTATTCAAGAAAACGGGCATACATTATGACCCGACCTGGATAGAAGTAGAGTTCTTCAGGAATCGCATTATTAATGAAACAGAACTTATTAACAATATTAATTCATCGTATATGAGTAAAACCATAGATCTACAAACAGCGGTCGAAAAACATCCTCTTGTTGATAATCCTGAAAGCGTTATAGAAAGATTGAAGAAAGAACAAGAGGAAAAGGAGCAAAGATACACTCAGGATTGGAGCCTTCTAGATCATGGTGAAATGGATGAGGATGAAGAATAATGCTGCTCAGGAAGATACAGCAAAGGGTCAATGAGGAATCATTAGCACGGAAATATTTGCAGGAGTTAGAAAGACTAATCCGGGATATTGAAAAGAGACTCAAATTACTGGAACAACAGGCAGCAAAAAAAGGCAAATGGAAAAGGTCCTGGTGGCATGAAGCTGAAAGGCTTCTGGAGTTTAAGCAGGCATTAATCCAGGAGTATGAAGCGAATAAAAGAGTTTTAAAAGCTTTAGATAATGCTACCACGCCAGAGGAACTTATACAAACTTTAGTCAATGCTGAGTTTAACCAATATAACAGGCGACTTATCAAAAAATTAACTGAAGATCTGGTTGAAATCTATATAAATGAGACGGAATGGACCAGGAAATTCTTACAGAACTATGTTGGTGGTAGGGTAAAATTTGAATTTTCCCGTCAAATTAACCAGCAAGTAGTTACTCAATTAATTAAAGGTGCTACAATTAATGGTAAGACACTTAAAGAATATTTATCCAGATATAGCCGTGATTCCGCTGAAATAGCCGAAAACATAATTAAAAACGGGATTGCTCTGGGAGAGTCGGTACATAGTACCGTTAAGCAGTTACAATCTGAGCTGACTGACATTGCTAAATGGCGGTTGGAAACCACGGTCCGGACGTGGACTATTAAGACCCACACAGATGCAAATATTGACACCTACAGGGAAGCAGGTATAAAACGTGTACAGTGGTGTTCTGCACTTGATATGCGTGTTTGTCCCAGATGTGCAGTTCTCGATGGAAAGGTATTTATTCTTTCCCGGCTGAAGAAGAAACCTCCACTCCACCCAAACTGTCGCTGTTGTTTATTACCCATTGTAGATGAAAACGATATTTTCGATAGTGCAGAAGAGGGATATAAGGCGTGGCTTGCAGAAGATAAAAGATCTCCTGAAGACCTGTTGGAAATCAGGTCAAGAGTACTGAGAGAAAAAAGTATTAAACCGGAAGAGAAAAAAGTTCTACTAAGAATTATAGATGATAGTTTGAAGAAAAAGGGTTATTTGAAATAAACCACCCCGGCCATGGGGTGGTTTTTAATATTCCTTTGGGAAAATTCTAATAAGGAGGTAACTAATCATGGGAAAACTTTTAAATTCTTTAGGTTTTATGGTACCGGGAATCTACTTTTACCCGGACACAGGAGCAAATCAAGGGGGAGGAGGTGAAGGAGAACAGAAGCCTGGCGGTTCTGACCAAAGTAATACCGGTCAGAATAATGCAGGTGATCAGGGTAATCTATCCGGTCAATCCGGGCAGAATTCCGGGCAAAATCAAAATGAGCAGTCTGGCCAGGAGCATAATAACAACCAGAGCAGTAAGGAGCAAAATTATGTAACCATAGAACAGCTCAATCAAACCTTTAACAACTTCATTAGTAAAATAACAGATCTTATGAAGCCTGGTAAAACGGAAGAGGAAAACGAAGAAGAAAATAATGATGAAAATGAGGATGAACAAAATAGCAACGAACCCGAAAACAATCAGCCGGAAGTTGACCCGGAGAAAATAAGAGAGGATACTGTAAAAGAGATTAAACGGCAACTGAAGATTGCAAAAGCTGCAAAAAAGAAAGCTGTTGAGCTTAACTGGCCAGCTGAAGCTATCACAGAAATTGAAGATTACATCCCTACCAGCAATGAGCGGGAAGCTGTTGCATACATCGAAACTGTTCACAAAATTGCTAACCAAATTGCCACTGCGCGGTTCCAGGGGCAGGAGCCTGGCAATTCTGGAAATGATGGCAATAATGGGGGCGGAAACGACAAACCAGATCCCAGAGAAGAAGGTAGAAGAGATTGGGAAAGGCGCCATAAAAAATCTTAAGGGAGTGTGATAATTGATGAACAATCTTCAACCAAAAACAACCGATTGGGTAACCGGTGTACAATGGAAAGCTGGCGAGCACGGTATGAACGGCACTGCCGGTGTTACTATTGATTATACCAAAGTGCCTATTGATGCCGATGGGAAAAGAATTGTAAAAGTTGCTACTGCTATTTGCAAAGATACTACTACTGGTAAATATGTTCCTTATCAGAGTACGAAAGTGACTGAAACATTTGATGGCGATGGAACCACAACTACATTTACATTAACAACCGAAGTACACCCGGAAGATAATATAAAAGTCACGGTTGACAGTATCGAGAAAAAAGAAGGTGTTGATTTCATTATAAAACGGACTGCATCCAGTGGAAAGTATGTTACTTCTGTAGAACTTGCTACAGCTCCAGCAACCGGAGTTGGTAATGTTGAAGTTACCATTACTCCAGTTCCAATTAATCCGCGTCTAACGAATGATACTGTTGATTGTACTGATGGTGATGGTGTAGTAGGTGATCTAATCCATGGAAAAGTATATGAAGCAGCCTGTAATGGAGTTGATGAGTTTTTCAAAAAACATACGCCAATGATTGAATATATAAAAGCTAATTATAACGGTATATCTTAATTAATCTTTTTAAGTGAAAAATTAAGAAAGGTGAGTGATAAGTAATGCCTAACTTTTATGATCTCTTGCAGGAATTTCCCGAATTTACAGAAGAGCGATTGGTAGGTTACATTGAGGCATACCCCGAACCTGAAGAAAATATTGGCCAAAGGTTTTTGCCCACAGAGGAGACTTATGACATTAACTATCATGTACAGCAAATTGAATCCTACCGCACAATGGCCTATCTGGTTAACTACGACACTGAAGCACCTGTAAAGGGTCCTGGCCGGATGCGTGAAATTAGCGGTAGAATCCCGCTGATTAAACACAAAACAATGATCACCGAAGCAGAAATGTATAACTTCTTCAATCGTCGAATCAATGATAAAAAATATAAGGAAAACATGAAGAATAAGCTATATGGCATGGTAGACGGGTTACTGGAAGGTATTCAGGATGTTTATGAATGGCTGCGCTGGCAAGTACTTGCGCATGGCAGGCTGGACTATAACAAGTTTGGCCTTAAATTAAGTGTAGACTTTGGTATCGAGCAGAAAGTAACTTTGACTGGTACAGATCTATTTTCTGATCCTAACTCTACCCCTTGGGATTTTCTACGGGAACAGTTAAAAACATATAAGAGTAAGAACAAAGGCCGGGAACCGGATGTAATGGTTGGATCTATGGAAATATTCTTTGCATTGCAAGGACATCCCCAGACTAAAAGTATGTTATCTTTAGATGGTGATCGTCCTGCATCGCCTGAAGAAATGGATACATTATTTAAGTTAATGGGTCTGCCACCTTTTATTGTGTATGACAAAGAAGTGTATTGGGAGGATCCAGACAATCCAGGAAATCAGAATTTCATAATTAATGAAAGGTTGATTCCCGAAGAAAGATTGCTATTCCTGGCAGAGCACAAAGAAATAGCAGGAAAAGAAGTCGGTAAGCTGTTGGTTGGTCCTGTGAGAGAAGCTAATTGGGAGCCACGTATAGCGATAAAAGCTTATGATAACCTTGATGATGATGCACATCCAAGTGCAGGTTTTAAAGGCGTCGGCAGTGCTATGCCTGCTTTATTTGTACCTTCTACAATAGCGCAATTTGATGTTCTTTGATGAGTGAGGAGGGTGAAATTAATGAATGAAATTCAAGAAATTAAATTATTAAGGCAATACGGAAGGGATCCTGAAACTGGTAAGCCATATCCCATCGGAAAAGTTTTAAAGGTTGGTAAAGATATTCCAAAATCTGAAGTAGAAAGAATTTTGCGTTTAAAGGCCGGCATACCATATAAATCTACTGCCGGCCTTATGCCTATTGAAGATCATGAAGCAAAAGTAAAGGCTTTAAGGGAAAAGGTATTAAAAGAGAAAAAAGAAAAGCAAGAAATTAAAGATCTGCTAATAAAGGTTCTTAAAAAAGCTGATTTATCTAACGTCCATGTTCCAGAACTCAAAGAAGTAGCAACTTTGCTGGGAGTGGAAGGACTCGGCAATGCCAAAAAAGATCAAATCATTGCTGCAATCCAAGAAGCTCTTGGAGTTTCTGAGCAGAGTGAAGATAGCGAGGAGCAGTAGAGAGGACATTAACTTCTCCCGGCTGAAGTCGGGAGAAGTTAATGAATAAAAAAACGGTTCGGACCTGGTACCACTATTTTTCTGACCGCATCATAGTAACAGATGCGGTTTTTTGTTTATAAGGGGGTAAATATACATGCTCGAAAAAATCAAAGTGGGTGGTATTACTTATAGCATTGAACTTGTATCGGCCGAAACAGAAGAACTGCAGGGGAATTATGGATACATTGATTACAATAAATGCAAAATGTTTATCAATAAATCCCTACATCCAGACTTGAAAGAAGAAGTGTTATGTGAACTTATTTTGTTGGCAATTGGAAGCCATATGGAAGTAGACGATAAAGTAGAAGATGTTATTTCTAAAAATTGTGCAAAGATCTTAAGAATGGTTATGGTAGATAATTGGAACTTCAAAAAATTTAAGTTGAGGCACAAAGCATGGGTAAGACTTGGAGGATCCAGATATTATATTTATTTGGTCGATCGATACAATAAAGAATTAAAATATGGGGAAGCTGCGGGGCGTATTGAGTTTTCATCTAGAAGAATATGGCTGCCAAAAGAATTAGATCAGCATAAAGCTCTTGAAAATTTATTTCACGAAATTTGGCACTGGATTTTAGACTTTGCCGGAATTAAGGATGATATTGATATAGAAGATACAGTCCTGAAATATAGTAAAGGCTTTTTCCAGGTGTTCATTGACAATGATATTAAATTTCATATGTATTAAAGTGGAGTCAGGAGGTGTCGTATGCCAGAATACGCCACATTGCAAACCGTTAAAGATTATCTTTCAATCCCACAAGATTTTACTCAATTTGATGGGAAACTGAACATTATTCTGGCCGGTGTAAACAGCCGGATCGAAAATTTAACTAATCAAACAGAAAGTAATCCCGACTTGACCCTTGCAGCCTGTAAGTGGACCGAATGGCATTACATTAAAGCAACCGGAGTAAGTTCTGAAGACGACAGTGATTACAGAAGATCTTTTTTTAAAACCAGAGACTATATTCCGCCTGAAGTTTTGAGCCTTCTGGAAGACTATTTGACAGATGAAGCAAAAGAAAAATATGTTAAATCCAGGGCAATTAAATTCCAGGAGGTGAAAGCCTATTGAGTATTCACGGCAGGTTTAATCAGATTGTAAAGATTACCAGAAGGGTAGAAAACAGCAGTGTCTCTTCATATGATTTTGACGATACAGCAGATATTGAAACCACTGTTATTGAACAATACCTATGTTCTATTTCTGAAAAGAATGTTCGATATGAGGTGGATAAGAAGGGTGATAATTATTCAGGCATCCTGGTTATGAAAGGGTTACTGACAGATCAAATTCAAGAGGGTGACATTGTAGATGGACAATTTAAAGTTGTTGGGAAACCACGGCAGATTGCAGGAGCTTATATCCGATGTAATTTAGTGAGGTTATAAGAAATGGCGCAAAATCAATGGATTGAGGTTGAATTTAGAGGAAATGATGGGCAAATATACAGGCTACAACAAATCAAAAGTAGGATTGAAAACAAAATAGAATTGATTATGTTGAGAGCTGCCCAGAAGCTTGAAAGAGAAGTGAAGCTAGTTATAAGAAGCCTTGGTCTTATTAAAACAGGTTCGTTGATGTCAAGTATCCATACTTTTGTTAGATATCAATTTGGATTGGTAGAAGGTGTAGTAGGAACTAATCAAATATACGCACCTTTTTTAGAGTTTGGTACCGGAAAAAGGGGTGCTGCTTCAAATTATCCAAAAAAAATGATGCCGTCATGGTATCAATATGGTGAAAGTCCAGGTATGAGAGCCTTTAAATACATGCTTATAGCCTGGGAGAGAAAAAAAGATGAAGTATATGCGTATGTTAACATGGAATTTAGAAGGCTGGTGTATGGTCGTTGAATGTATTGTTAAAATGTGTAGCTAATAAATTAATAGAGTTAACCAGGATATTGGATGTAAATCATATAAAGCCCATTAGCCAGATAAACGATCTGAAGAATGATAAGACCTGGAAATATGCAATAACCCTTGAATTTGACAATAACCAACCTTACAAAAAAAGAAAAGGTAAATATGAAACATTAATTTTTGTAAATTGTTATGCAAGAAACATCACTAATCCAGACATGGCTGTATTGGCTTTTGTAAATGAAGTCATTGGGCTATTGGATGAAGCAGACTTTTCCAATGAAGACATAAAGATTTATGCAGTTAAATATCGCGCCTGTTATCCTCAACCTGAGAAGAATTCTTTATTGGATGCATGGCAGAGTTTTGCAGCTTTTTTAGTGAGGTGGACTATGAAATGAGGTGAACTATGAGATGAACTCTTTTCTCAATGCCATTAAAGATATTATATCAGCAAATACTCTAATAAATTATGCTGCTAAAACAATGTATGAATTTTTCGTGGCTGAAGATTATCCTGCTCTTTGTCTACAACCCAACAGTATTTTTGAGACACTGAGAGAAACCCTGGCCTTTGAGTACAAAGATACTCTTTCGGCAAGTATCTTTTATGTGGAAAGGGCACCCGAAAATAGAGAGATGGACACCTTCATTCAAAAAGTTGAACAGATCAAAGATATTCTAAAAGGCAACCCGCAGTTGAACGGTACAGTTAACGCGGGTTTTTCTATTAATGTTATCTATCACAGCAATCGAATTGATGACAATAATGAATTTGTGGCTGAATTTCAAATTGAAGGGAGGAATTTATAAATGGCAGCCTTAGGAAGGAATAGCGTAACTGCCATTGGTGAGCAGACAGCCAAGGGCACTGAAGCAACAACATTAACTGAATTATTGGCCACTTCTAATAACTTAGAAACTACTGTCAATTATATTAAGAGTGAAGCGCTTACCGGGAAACGCTTTGCAGAAGAGAGTTATATTGCAGCATTCGCGGTAAGTGGTTCGATTGGCGCAGAAGTTGATGATAATTTATTTGGGTTAATTCTAAAACATGCATTGGGTAGTGTCAGTACTGTTGCTAATCAAGACGGTACTTATACTCATACTTTTAAACCTGGCTTAACATTATCAGGTTGGCTAACCTTCATTAAAATGTTAAAAGATGAAGGATATTATGAAAAATTTGTAGATTGTCGTATTAGCCAATTGAGCTTGAATTTAACCAGTCAGGCAATTTTAACCTGTAACTTAGATATATTAGGTATTACCGGTAGTCAAATTGATGGTACAGCAATTACCACAGCGAATACAGGTAATCGTTTATTTGCCTGGGATACAACTGTTACTTTGGATGGTGCTGATGCCACTGCATTGGTTGACGAATTTTCTTTCCAGCACAACAACGGAATTAAAGAAGACGATTACGGGTTATCTCAGTATAGACGTACTCTGGATGCAGAAAACAGCGAACATACATTTAATATGACTCTTCAATTTGATAAAACAACTTACTTGAATCTTAAAAATAAATTAGCAAGTGGCGCAATTTTACCGTTAGGTATTAGTGTAGGCAGTACATTACAAATAACTTATCCAAAAGCCAAATTAACCGAAGTTTCTGCACCAATTACTGGTGGCGGTAAGATATTGGTTAATTTAGCCGGTGAAGCTTTATGGGATAGCACTCAAGATGCTAATGTCGTGGTTGATTTAACAAATGATGTTGCGAGTTATTAAAATTAAATTTAAAAATAGGGGGAATGTCATATGGAAAAAGATAAAACTTTTGAAAATGAAGAGCAGGTTAAGGATCCTATTCAGGTTATTGAGTTAGATCAAAATAAAATCCGTGTAGAACACGAGGATGGTAGATTTGTTGAAGGACGTTTAAAAATGCCCTATGGTATGAAGAAGTTTGTTGAAAATATGAACCGGCCATCAAGAATGAGATATAAGGGTGATGATGATATTATTGTTGAAACAGCAGACTACACCGAAAAGAAGGATCCAGATATTTATATCCTTCAAAACATGCTAACAGCATGGAGTAAAAATGAGGAAATTACCCGTCATGCTATCATAAATGATTGGGAGTTAACAGATTTATTTGACCGGTTTGTTGAGGAGATTAAAGAAAAAAACAACTTAATTCGTAATTTGGGAAAGAACAGGAAGAAAGGGAAATAAGGCTTGCCTGTTCTGCGTATGTGAAAGGGCAAGAATACCACGATAAGTATTTAACACAGGAAATTAGTGAAGTCAGGGCGATGTGCAGGGTCAACTTCAATGGAAAATTGGAGTTGGCCTTTTTGCCTTATTCGGGCGGATTTTATGATCAGCCTGCTCCAGATTTAGAAAGAATATTGTTGATAATCCGGTATTTGAATGAAGCAATTGAGAAAAAACAGAAAGAGGAAAGAAAAAAGTAAATAGGAGGTGAATTAGGTGAACGATGCAGCAGTACTCGAAATGATAATTCGTGCTCGTCAGCAATTGCATGGCATTGATGCTACCATCCAGATGATTAAAAAAATGAAAAAGCAGTTTAGAGAACTTGCAAGAACCGTCACTACATATGCTAAACAGATCAAAGAAGCAGTAGAGAAAGTTAAAGAATCATTTATCCGGCTAAATAATGCCATGCATATGTTACGAAATACTGCTCTCAAAGCATTCACAGCGATCGTTGCCTTTACAGGCATTCCGTCAAAAATGTATATGGATTTTCAACAGGGAATGTCAAATGTAAACACATTATTGAATGTATCACGGGAAGAATTGGATAGATACAGTCAGGGTGTAATTGAAGTATCAAATAAAATTGGTGAAAGTGCAAAGGAATTAACAGGTGCTCTCTATGACATCATTTCTGCCGGTGTTGAAGCCAGCCATTCCATAGAAGTTCTTGAGCTTTCCGGCAAGGCTGCCAAGGCCGGGATGACTCAAACAAAGGTGGCTGTTAATGCCGGTATTGCTGCAATTAATGCTTATAACCTGGAGATCAGTGAACTTAGTCGGGTATATGATCTTCAGTTCAGCACAGTAAAAAAAGGTGTAATAACTTTTGCACAGCTGGCCAGTGCGCAAGGCCAGCTGATACCATCTGCCCGGAAAGTCAATGCGACTTTAGAGGAAATGTATGGATCGCTGGCCTACTTGACCAAACAAGGTCTTTCAGCAGAAGAAGCATCCACATCCCTTGCCCGGGCATTTGACGCCTTAGTTGAGCAGAAGTCTTCTTTTGCGCAATTAGGAATTAACGTCTTTGATGAGATGACCGGTCAATTCCGCGGGTTGGAAACTATTGTTACAGAATTGGCCGATAAACTACAGGGTTTAACAGAAGAAGAACAGGCTAACCTTCTTGAAAATCTTGGTCTTGATATTCGTGCCCAGAGAGCTATTATCCCAATGATCAAGAATATAGAACAGTATAAAGAAACAGTAGCAGATGTAGCAAATTCAGCAGGGGCAATGGAAGAAGCTTACAAAAGAGCAATTGATAATATTGCCTTCCATTGGAACCGGGCTAAACAGAATGTAATCAATGCTGTAATGAATATAGGAATGACTTTTGAAGATGAAATTAGGGATATGTTGGACCAGATCACAGCCTGGGCGCGTGCTATTGCAGGTTTTGTGAAAGATAATAAAGAGGTAATTAAAAGTGTCATAGAATCTGCCATTAAATTAGCTGGAACTGTAGCCCTATTTACTATGGTTGCAGCTGCAATAATGACGTTAATGACTCCAATTGGCATGGTTACTGCTGGTATTGGAATATTAGCTGCAGCCTGGTATTTGAACATTGGAGGAATAAGGGAAAAGACTGAAAATGCAGTAAACTTTATCACCCAGAAGTGGAACGAACTGAAGCTATGGTGGCAGGATACCACGTGGACAGAAAAGGCTAAGGATATTGGAAAATTGGTGCTGAATTTTGGCGGATTTATCTGGAGTGAATCGATTGATTTGCTCAAAAAGTTTGATGCCTGGATAGGAAAACAATTAGATATGGATGATAACGGCCGTATAGACCTGGGAGATTTAATACTGCTGGTTAAGATAATTTGGGAATCAGTCAATGACATATGGAATGCATTTTCTGATTGGATGAAAGATCAGGGGTTAGTAGGCGGAGACCTATGGGAAGCAATAAAAAATATATGGAATTCCAACATTGGTAATGTGCTGAAAATAGGATTCCTTGTGAAATGGTCTGCAATCAAAATACCAAGTTTAATCTCATATCTTATAACTCATGTTGAAGGTTTATCATTACTTGGATCAGGCGTAGGATTGGCTTTGAGTCTCGGCCAGATTGCATTAGTTGGGGCGATTATCTGGAGTATACTCCCTGAAGACTGGAAAGAGGAAATCAGGAAAAATGTTATTAACCCAGTAGTAGAATTTGTCAAAAAAGGTTGGTCAGAACTTGCAAACTTTGAATTAGATCCACATCAGTTATTTGTTGACTTTGTAGAGAAAGTTAAAGAATGGGTAAACAATACTTTGACTCTGGAAAATTTCAAAAAATGGGGGAAGTTAATAGGAGAAGCCATATTGGAAGGTATTAAATCAATGATTAACCCCGCTAACTGGTTTAGTAATAACTATACAAAGCCAGCCGTAATGCAAAGTAGTTATTGGTCGAACTATGCTAATCCCGAAAACTGGAACATTCAATCAAATGCAGATGGCGGATTAATTATCGGACCTGGTACCGGTACTAGTGATTCTATTTTATCCTGGGTATCAAACGGTGAATATATTGTCAATGCCAGAGCAACCCGGAAATGGTTACCCCTTTTGGAAGCAATCAATGAAGACAGACTTCCGAAGTTTGCATCTGGTGGCTATATAAATCTTTCAACCGGAGCAGGAACGGGCGGGGGAGCCAGTTTTGCAGAGGCAAATATAGCAATATTAGAAATATTAGGCCTTACCGGTAATACAGCAGCAGAAAGCACTTTGAGGTATCTGGCTCAAATATCCCATGATACAGAAAACTTCCAGGTAATTGCTCAAATTATAGCTGGATTATACAAAACTGTTGAGGATTATAGAAAAGAATTAGAGAACATTAGAGAAGAGACTGAAAAACTTATCAATGAGTATAATAATGGTGATAATGGAGGAAATAATGGCCCACCAGAAGCAGAATCAAATTATTGGAAAGAATTTGTCAATGTGATGAGTAATATATTAGAATCAACCCTTGATGATTTTGCCAGCATATTTGAAGATACCACCAGAACTTTTATAATAGGCATAACTAATACAATACATAGTTTAAATGCTCATGAAGAAGGCGTATGGGGCGCTGTTTCTGAAATTACTAATTTATTCAAGGGTGGTAACTTCGAAGAAAAATTGGCTGGTTTGTCCTTAGAAACTACAAGCGCTATGGTATCTTTCTTTGAGACTATTCGTGATACTATCATCAGTTATGCTGAACAAAATGCAGAAAAGCAATACGAAGAGTTTAAAGAAGCAGTAGACCAATTCCAAGAAGTAGTAGAACAACTTACTGATGCAATCCGGCAAGGTGGCAGTTTGCAAAAAGCACGGGAATTGTATCAAAATACAAAGCTTGAGGCGGAACAAGTGGCGCGTGAATACGCGCAGTATCAGGAAGCCCAACGACAGGCACAGGGAGCAAAACAGGGCGCAGGTTGGGGTGCTTTGTTAGGAGGTATTGCTGGCTTTCTGATAGGTGGCCCAATTGGAGCTACTATTGGGGCTGCGATTGGTGGTGCTGCTGGTGCTGGAGTGGGCTATCTGGCTAACGAAGGTATAAATTATGAAGAGGAATTGCAAAAATTAACAGAAGAATTAGAAAAGGCTAAGGAAACTCTAGCTAAAACAATTGAGGAATCTTTTGGATTAGGGTTGCAAGAAGTTTTAAGCGGGTTAAATCATAGTATTATTACCGCTATTAATAATGGTGAAGATCTTGCAATAGCAGTTGGGACAGCCCTTTATGGGCATATTAAGGAATCATTAATGCAAGTTTTTACATGGGCAACTAATGAATTAATAGCCCAACAATTAGAGCCGATACTGACTAAAGTAAGAGATACAATAATGAATGCAATTATTCAAGGCAGTGATATTAATTTTGACACACTCATTGATATTGAACAGTTGATTCAAGTTGGCCGGCAGGCTGAAAAACAGGCTCAAATGATGGAGGAATTAATTAATAAGTATAAAGAAGCCCTGAGAGAAGCTGGTATAGATGAGGAAATTATCGATCAATTATTCCCTATGACAGAGGCAGAACAAAAAGCCGAAGAATTAGCACAAACTGTATCTGGTGCTTTGAGAAATGCTTTAGCAGAAGCATTAGAAGCCGGGAATATTAGAGATTTCAGTTCTGCAATGGGGGAAGCAATATACACTCATGTTAAGGATGCGCTTATTCAAGCCTTTATGCAATCTGAAGTTTATCAGGAGATGTTTAAAAAGTGGTTTGATGTATCAGATATTACTTTTACCGGGAACTTAGCAGAAGATTTTGAGACTATTCAAGACATACTGGACGATCTGGAACAGCAATTGAAAGCAGCTGGCCTGGGATTCAATTATACCACGATTCCTATGATAGGCAACGGGGTAACTTTGGACCAGGGATTGTATGGTACGGAGTCATATTTCGCACCAAGCACACTGGAAGCAGGTAGGGATATGGCAAACACATTTGCAACAGCAATTGAGCAGTTTACTATAGCAACTGATAGTTTGGTCCGTAGTATTGATGAACTGACTGACTCCATAAATTATTCTAAATCTAAAATACAACCATTTATCTGGTATAGAAGACCTGAACCGGACCTGGATTATAGCAACAAACAAATACATAACCACTATCATTTTGAACCTAAAATCAATAACATGTTTGATGGTGATAAATCTACACTATTTGAAGAGTTTGTAGCGTGGAAAAGAAAGCTTGAAATGAACCAGGCGTGAAAGGAGGGGTAAACATGCTATATAAATTCTTAGTGCATTTAACCAGCGGTGAGCAAAAAGAGGTGATCGCAGAAAATTTTATGCCGGCCAATGGATCCAAGGTATACTTCAAAATAGGGCAGCGTTATATAGCCATGTATAAGGAAGAACAAATAGACAAAATAGATTTTTTGGGAGAATATATTCCTGAAACTACAACAGAAACCACGACAGAAACAACAGTGGATCCTCAGGTATAAAATAAATTGGAGGTACTGGCGATGGGGCAAAGATTAACTATTATTGAAGATTTTCAACAGGGTACCCTCAATAATGTCATTAACTCAGCAGGTACGCTTAAACTTGTGCAATTAACAAATGCATTCCCGCACAGTCAGTCTTTTGAAGACTGTGCGGGTGAGCATATTGGAGATATTAATAATTCAAATGCTGTTAAAACAGATATTGGTGGAGGGTGGCAAGTAGCTACTCATTATAATACAACTACCATTAGAGTAGAAACCGACGGTGGCTATCATGGAACTAAACGATTAGCTTTCATCCATGATGGCTCTTCTGGCTGGAAGGGTGCAGTTTCAGGCGCCCTTAGCGTTATAGCAGGTAAATGGTACAGGGTATCTGTCAGAGCAAGAGCTAATATGAAATCCAGTCAGGTGTTTAGTGAAGGATATGCCTTTTATGTGTATGGTGTATATTCTGTAAAATTCAGTTGGAATGTCAAACCTACAGACAACCCGGGAAAATGGGTGACTGGTGTTGCGATTTTTCAAGCACCAGATAATTATACAGGATATATGTATCTTTATGGTTTAACTGATGGAGAAAATGGATTGATTTTAGAATATGATGCTGTTATGTGGGAAGAATTTGATGCTGATCCCACTAATCAACCTTTTGGATTCACTGTTAATACCGGTTACCCAATTGAAGGAGGAGAGCGGATTTCTCCAGTTGTAGACATTTCAGCAGTCGGCATAGCGCAAAAATCTAGATGTAAACAAACTGCTGCCATTCCCACAGACACTAATATCGAATTATATAGTTCATTGGATGATGGGAAAACCTGGCAAGGTGTTGTACCGGGTTGGAATCCATTAGCATCAAGAATAGGCCTTAAATTTGATGGTGTTGACGATTATGTCTATATTCCAAGCCAATCTTATCTAGCTTTGACAGGTGACGAACCTGAGACCGTTGAAATGAGGGTAAAGCCAAATGACAAAGCAAGCAACTATTTCCTTTTTCAGGCAAACACATGGAGCAGGCGTATGGCGTGGAGTGGCTATAAGTTTTATGTGCTTGTTACTGACATTGATGGCACGTTACATCAATTAGTGACCCCAAATAATTATGCACCAAACAATGTATACCATATAACTTATACATTTGACGAAAATTATGTATTATCTGTGTATGTAAATGGTGAACTGGCTGTTCAAAAAACAATAGGTAAACCCTTAAAACCTGCTGACAGTTATTGGTGGTTTGGCAGCGCTAGAGCAGGTAGTGATACTTGTTATTTCGATGGTACGATTTATGAAGCAAGATTTTGGAGAGGTATCGCGCGCACTCAAGCAGAAATTCAAGCGGATATGGATAAACACCTTACCGGCGATGAAACAGGTTTAATAGGATATTGGACATTCAATACCGGTGAGGGTAGTACAGTTAAAGATCGTGTGTACAGAGGAAATTATTATCGCGCAGACGGAACTATTTATGGCGCGCAGTGGGATGTTGAAAAAATATCCGGGTATGTAGTAGGTCAACAATTATTACTTAAACAGAAACTATTAACTGATGATCCTTCTAATACACCCCAATTGCAATCATTAGAAACGATTATTACGCCAGCAAATGCATTAGTTGTTACAGATTCATTTAAAAGTAATTGTAAAGACTTTAGTTTAAGAAATGAGCATAACATTGACGTTTATAATGTTACCAAAGCTGCCTATATCACTCAATATATTGATCTAACCAGCCTGGATATTAGATGCGAAGAAACTGGCATATTTGGGCATTCTTCAGCAAATACATTAACATTTGATATTGAACTTTCACCAACTGATGATATTTCTACAATTATACAAGAGGGAGATGTTATCAGGGTAGAAGAGACTTTTAATAATGAACAAATTACAATTTTTGTAGGCTATGCAGATAACCCACCTGTAGAATATAACAATCTCAAACATAGATTTCGAATAGAAGCATATGATTACATTAAACGAGGCATACAATATATATTCCAGGACCATGAAGTAAAAACCAATTGGTATTTATGTAATAATGACGCACCTGATCAATCTTTGGCACACTATTTAGGCACTTTAATGGGCTTTAGCTATAATGATATGTTATTCGAAGACATTACTGATGCAAACGGTAATTATATTACAATCCCATATGCCCACTTAGAGCGTGGTAAAAATGTTTTAGCAGAATTTTCTACTTTGGTACAAAGCGTTTGTGGAAAGTTGTTTGTAAATCATGATGGAGTATTAGTTTTAACTTCGCCATTCAATGAAGAAGATTTTTACGATATTAATGTAACCTTCGACGATAACATTTTAGGAAAAATAGAAGTAAAATCAATTCCAGCTACAAATGATGAAGTACGTGTAATATATGATACATTTCATATAGCTGAGAGGCAAGTTTGCTGGATGCTATATGATAAAACCAGTTATGACGAAATAAATGATAAAGCTAATATGTTGTTACCCGCTGGAGAAACAAGCGCATGGATAAAGATCCAGCTAGTAACGCCAATATGTCTTAACCTTGAAGGAGCTGCACCGGAAATAGTGGTAGAAGACGCTAATGGTAATGATATGAGTGCTTATTTCCAATATGATCTTGAATTGGACATGACCGGTGGTAAAGTTCGATTTTATAACTTACACAGTACCGAAGATCTATACATTCAAAAATTCAAAATATATGGCCAACCGTTAGAAAAATTATCCGGCAATGAATATATTTACTCTGAAGCAACTACTCCCAACAATCCATTAGAAATTAAAAACAAATTCATTCAAACTGATAGTTTAGCTGAAGCAGTAGCGAAATATACTTACCACATGACTTGCAAAGACAGAAAACTATATAAGTTTAAAACGTGCTATGCACCTTATTTAGCTTTAACTAATAAAGTTAAAATTCAAAAACGAGACATTAATACAGAAGCAGTAGTAACAAGATACACTCATGCAGTCCAAGATAACTATTTAGTTACAAAGGTTGAATTGTTGGAGTTTATACCGTATGAGGGTTTTCCTGGCAATTTGACCGCTATACAAACAGCCCCTAACATTAAAGACGATAAAACTGAATTTACTTTCAGTAAGATGGAAAATGACGGTATATTTCCAGAGGGATTGCCGGTACCACAACCAACGGGTGTAGTCGGAATTGGTTCTTTTAAGCATATTTTTATTGAATGGAATCCGGTAGATAGAAGGGATCTATTGGGATATAACATTTATGTTGATGATGGTAATAGCTATAAACAATATTTTACGAAGGCAACGTTCTGCAGCATAGAGGCGGAAAGTGGTGTTACATATAATGTTCAAGTAACAGCAGTTACTCTGGCCGGTGAAAGTACCAAAACTACAGCAATTCAGGTTACAACAGCCAGTGGGGTAGATTGGTCAGAAGTCGTAAACGCTGCAGTTAATACGAATGATATTGTAGATAGGGCTATTTCTACGGTTAAAATTGCTCTTGATGCAATTACCAGCGACGAGATAGCAAATAGTGTAGTACAAACTGCTCATTTAATTAACCAAGCGGTTACTGCCACTAAGATTGCTTTATTAGCTGTGCAAACTTCTCACATAGAAAATCTGGCTGTAGATACAGCAAAAATCAATGATTTAGCTGTTACTACTGGTAAATTAGTTGATTTAGCAGTACAATCAGCCAAAATTAACGATCTTGCAGTTATTTCGACAAAGATAGCAGACCTGGCTGTGGCGACTGCAAAAATAGCAGATTTAGCTGTTACTAATGCTAAAATTGCTTCTCTGGCCGTTGCTGAAACAAACATTCAGGATGGCAGCATTACTAACGCAAAAATCGCAAATGCAGCTGTGGATAATGCCAAAATTGCTAATGCAGCTGTGGACAGCGCAAAAATTGCTAATGCGTCGATTACCAGCGCACATATTCAAAACCTGGCTGTGCAGGATGCACACATTCAGGATTTGAACGGTAGTAAGATACATGCCAAATCAATCACAGCAGAGCAGATACGAGCAGGTGAATTTTTACCAATAGCAAAACCAGAAGGTGCTCATCTCTGGCATTTTGATCGCTCGTTAATATCTACCGATGGTATTAGGCCGGAAGGTACACCAATTGCTACATTGCGACTAAACGAAGGAAAATTTGGAGGAGCGGTAGCAGTAGAAGAGGGAACGGAAAATTTATTGGCGACTGTTGGTGGAGGAGCTGCTCAAGATTGGAGTAAATGGTCGCATTGGAATAGCAGTTACTGGGGGAAAACTGAACAGTATGATGATGAAAAATGGGGTAAGGTTTTCAAAGGCACAAAGGATGGAGCAAGTTCATCTAGTACTTATATTTACGACTATTATCCTTATTCTTATGCAGTAGGAGATGTATTAACATTTTCTTGCTATATGAGGGTTAATAAAGATATAACCAAAACTATAGATTTTTATGTCAATTCAAGTGCTGGAGGTCAACATCATGTAGCGACTCCGGATTCTAAAGTAATAACTTTCAAAGCTGGAGAGTGGCAATATATTACGTGGACTTCTGGGCCTGTAACTGAGACCGTAAATGGAACAGGTGGATTTGGTCTTGCCATGGGTTCTGGCTGGGAAGGATATGTAGTGGAAATAGCTTATCCCCAGCTCGAGAAAAAACCTTTTGCTACTTCTTTTGTAAATGGCACAAGAGCAAGCGGGGACTTGGCTTATTCAGCAGATATAATTGATGTAAACAAAACTACGTGGCATTTTGTATGGATACCAGAACAGTCTTTAGATAGTATGGTAGACCAAGCGAGTTATCCTAAAATATTATCAGTAGGAGAATATTATAAAAACAACTCATTTGTATTATGGTTTTACGACAAATACATTGCTTTGTATATTAAAGGTTCGACTGCCTATCACTGGTCTGCTGCTCCTTCTTGGATTCCTCCTGCTGGTTGGTATCAACCGTATAACAAATACACCTTTGATGTACAAATAGAAAACGGTAATCATTTTAAGGTATATTTAGATGGGGAATTAATTATTGAAACTACTATAACTGACAGCTTTACAGGTGTGGCCGGCAACAAATGGTGGGTAGGTGATAATACTACCAGCAGTGCTGCTAATGCTCTATTTGATGAATTAATGGTATCGAACGAAATACACACAGCTGAAGAAATCAAAGCATGGTGCGAATCGCAAGCACCATTTTTTGATAACGAATCAGTAGTTAGTGGTGGTAGTACTATAATTGATGCTAATGGTTTTAGAGCTTATGATGGTAATGGATTATTAATGATAGAACTTAATTCGCAAAAAGGTACAGGATTTTTTAAAGGGTCGATAGAGGCTGAGGAATTTATTCTACCGATAAGGTCGGTGTAGTACTATGAATAGTCAGCAAGGTAAAATCTGGATAGACGGTAGTTATTTATGTATATGGAGGTATGGCGAAGCTAATTATTATAAAATTCTGGGGGAGATTGCGGGAAATGACCCGAATACTCCCCCGGGTACTCTTTATTTAGAAGTCGGGCGAATTGTTTATCACGATACAAGTTACAATAAACGCATTATTAGAGTTAAGCAGAATACAAGCTATCCTACAAGTAGGCAGGATGGAAGCCTGGCTATAGACCCTGTTAATTATTTATGGTTTGCTTGGCAGGGATATAAGTATGAAGTAACACATGAGGATGCTAGTCATAGTGATATGAACCTTCATGATGATATAGCTGCTAGAAGTTCTAGTTACCATTCTGATATTAGTTATTCAGACCATGATGACCATGAGGATTCTGCTCATAATGACTGGAATGATTACACTGATGAGTACATCAATTGGAGCGATTATACAGATGACCCTCCTCACCAAGATTGGTCAGATTGGAATGACTATAATAACTGGAGTGATTACATTGATGATTACGGTAATTGGGCAGATAATGTTTTACATCAAGATTGGAACGATTACACTGATGAATATATAAATTATTCTGACCACAATGATACAGTTCATAGTGATTGGAGTGATTATAACGATGTAACTCATAGTGATTGGAGTAACCATAATGACCTTTATTGGAGTGATTTTGGTTTTGATGACCATACTGACTGGTCAGACTATAATAATACAGCTCATACCGATTGGTCTGACTATAATGATACTCATAGTGATTGGAGTAACCACTCTGACGGATATGCTTCGCCAGTATGGAGTGACCATAATGATGTTCCACATAGTGATTCACATACTGACCAATGGTATTCGCCAGCATGGAGTGACCATAATGATGTAACAGGAGTAAATTGGTCCGACCATACTGATGTACATGAAGATGATTGGTCTAATCATACTGATAGTTATGCATATCCACCTTATAATGACCACTATGATACTGCTCATACAGATTATAGTGACCATAGTGATAGAGACCATAGTAACCATAGTGATTATTCAGACTCTCCACATTATGATTATACAGACCATTTAAATGCTTCCCATGCAGACAATCCTATACCGGCTCCTTATACAGATAATAGCTAATATAAGTTTTTAAATTTATTTAGAAGTATAATAAGGGAGGTTTAATAAAGATGAGTTTAAGTATTAAAGTAACAAATACTGTATGTCAAGCTGGATGTGAGTATTGTTATGAGATTCCTTTAAGAGAAAATGGAAGAGGAGTTAGGCCTTTTGATTTGGATGCTATTATGAATGAGATGGAATATGAATGGAAAAAAACTAGTTTAGGTCAATCCGGTCAAATTTACCTTCACGGTGGAGAAGCATTGACTGCAGGACATGAAGTAGTAGAAAAACTGCTGAGGAAAGCTTATGAATTGAGCGGAAGTTCAAGTATTCAGACATATGGATATTTAATTGATGATAGATATATTAAGATATTTAAGAAGTATAAAACTTCTGTTGGAATTAGTATTGACGGTCCATATCCATTAAACGAGTTGAGAAAAGTTCCAGGCCAAAATACAGAAGAAATTACAAAAAAAGTACATGAAAACATTAAAAAGTTGAAGGATAATGGAATTAGTGTAGGAATGATAGTCGTTCTTCATAAAAAGAATGCAGTAGGAGATAGATTAAATAGATTAAAAGAATGGATAATAGAACTTCGAGATAAATATGGAGTTGATGGCGGTAGGCTTAATATGATGGTAGGAATTCATCCACAAGCAAAGAAATATGAATTAACTCCAGAAGAAGCTAAAATAGCGTGGACTGAATTGGCCAAGTTAGTTCTTGTTGAAGAAGATGAATTACATTGGCAGCCTTTCCATGATATTGTATCTAATTTACTTGGACTAGAACAAGGCACTTGTACATTTAATGCATGTCAGTATTACCATGCTCATACTGAACCGGTAATATTCTCTGATGGTAAAACAGGTACTTGCTTAAAAACTTGTGGAAAAGACGGGCATGTTTATCCTAGGTATCTTGATTATAAATGGTATGACGATTCTCAAAAAAGGTTTGGACTTATTAGATATGATATTTTACCCAAAATTCCACAAGAAGATGGTGGATGTAAAGGCTGTAAATACTGGAGAAATTGTTTGGGAGGTTGCCCATCAGCAGGAATTGATAATGACTGGAGAAATAAAACCAGATTTTGTGAAGCATTGAAAGGTTTATTTGAGTTAGTAGAAAAACATCTTAAACGTCTTATGCCTAATATTGTCCTCTCTACAGATAAGGAGGTTACATTTCTTTCTAAATATGGTATAACTGGAATGCAACCTAAAGCTTTTGTATATATGGACTATGACACAGCAAAACGTCCCAGCTCCTGGAGAAGGGAAGCTAAAGAATCTAAAAAAGAGAATCATATGCAGATTAGAGTTCCAATAAAAGGTTTAAACGGAGATGGATGTAAGCAGTTTACCTCACCCATAGAACATTTGGACGGACATATTAGACATTTGGATAGTAATTATCATGATTTAAAGGGGGAGTTATGATGATTAAAATGGATGCTAAGAAAGATTTTGTGGTAGGGTTGGATGTTCCACCTACTGCGGAAATAATTTGGAATGACCCAGATGCTGAAGAAGAGTGGGGTAGTATTGTTGAACGAGCAAAAACTTTGCATTATAGATTAGAGTATGAAATGGTAAAGCATAAAAAGAGAAAGTGTGCTACACTTCATATAAGTCCACGTAATTATGATAAGGATATAGAAAGGATTTTATCTGATGGTTTAGTATGGTTACCTATTCAAAGAACTAAGTCTTATACCGGATTTAGTCATAAACATTTTCCGGTAGATGAACTTGATATGAATTCTAATGTTTATGGAGTTTTAGCTAGAAATCTGGAAGATGCTGAAGATTTCCGAGCCCATAGTATGCAGAAAAAAGTAAATCATAAAGGAATAGGTAAATTGTTAGGCTTTCCAAAATGTTGTAGTGGATTTTTTGTAGAAGAATGGAGTAATGGATTTTACGACCCTGTGTATCAATCCGCATTAAAATCAAAGAATGTAAAAGAAATTGGAGAAAGACATATAAAAATTAGACCTCATATAGCAACTCATCAAATGATGAGATATGTAGGATTTAGGTTAACTTCTCATTTTCCTTGCAGTTTGGATTGTAAAGATAGTATAGAAATAGGGAAAGTATGGTATGATTTAGCTAAGAAAATTGACCCTCAAGGATTAAGAGCTTTGGAGAGGATTCTTACTTTACCTGGAAGATGGGAAGTTCTACATGGAGTAGCTGTAGTAGTTACTGAACCATTTACGATTATAGCCAATAGTATTCCTACCAAAGAAAAATGGGTAGTAGAGTGGGATGAAGTAGATACTTATTAGGTAGGTGGTTGTTTCTCTTTATGACTCCCAACGGGAGGTTTTTTTATATCTAAGAGATTTAGGTAGTGTCAAAAAATCTATGAGAAAAGGATTCAGAAAGGATGATCAAAATGTCAATACAAGAGATAATGGACAGTATCAAAAAAGTACTTGAAGCCCCATTGTTCAAAGGGGTTTTTTCTTTTGTCGGATTGGTTTTAACTAAACTCTTTGGAAAGCCTGACACTGCTTTACAAGCATTCATTATGCTTCTGATTCTTGATTTAATAACAGGTTTTATTAAGGCATTTTTATCCGGAAGTGCAAGGTCTTTTATCTCCCACGAAAAAGGTCGGAAAAAATATTTAGGTTATGCTGTGGTACTTTCAGTTTGTCATCTTCTTGATATGGCAGCTGTCCCAGGTTTACGTAATGTGGCTCTATTCTGGGGAAGTGCTACAGAAACCTATAGTATCTTAGAAAATATGGAAGAGATGGGTGTGCCTATGCCTGAATTCATTAAACAACAATTAAACAATACCAAAAAAAAGTACAAGCTTTGAGGTGATCGGAATGAAAAGAATAATTTGTATTGATCCAGGCCATGGAGAACCGTGGCCTGGTGCTGTTTTCGGAGATATAAAAGAGAGTGAATTCTGTCTCGATGTAGGTAATTTTCTATCAAGAGAACTACAGAGACGGGGACATATTGTAGTACAAACAAGGTACACATCATCTGCGATCGTCCCCGGGAGGCTAACAGAAGACCTTACAAGGCGTGCTGAAATTGCTAACCAGATCGAAGCTGATATTTTCCTTTCACTGCATTTCAACTCTCACCCAAACCATGAGGCAAACGGCGTAGAAACCTGGTATTTCAAGCACTCGACTAAAGGTAGATATTTGGCAGAATTGATTCAAAATCAACTTATTAAGAAATTTAAGATGCGTAACCGCGGGATAAAAGGTTCCCGCGGTTTAATTGTTTTGAAAAAAACCCTGATGCCTGCTGTACTGATTGAACTGGGATTTATTACTAATCCGAGAGATAGAAATATTATGACTGCATCTGTTTATCCAGAAAGGGTTGCCTGTGCAATTGCTGATGGAGTAGAAATTTTTTAAAAAAAATATAAGAAAGGATGAGTATCATAATGGTAAATGAGTTTGTTGGAACTTTCTTTGACTGGTTATGGGGAATTTCTCCAGGTGTAGTGTTGGTGTTTTTGGCTGTGGCTATTTGTGTTGCTATTTGGGGGAAGCGTCTGGTATTCTTGCTATTCAAGAATACCATTGGGCGCAAATATGCCCTACAGGCGGTTAGAGCAGCTGAAAAAATGGTAATATTGCTTGGGAAAGAAAAATGGATGTTGGCTTTGGAGTATCTGAATGTCAAGCTTAAAAGGAAATTTGGTATTTCTGTTCCAAAGTATGTTTTGGAAAAATGGGTCGATTGGGCATACAAAAAGATGCTTCAAAATGGAGAAGAAATCAAGGCTAGTGTTGTTCTGGGAGTGCCAAAAGATCAGTTTAGATTATTTAAGGAAGGAGATAGTTTTAGAATTAAATATTCGAAAGAATTTTAAAAAAATAACCCCCACTTTCCTGGTCGGTATGGCCAGGGAGTGGGGGTTTTATTTTTTCTCTGCAATATGTTTTTAAAAAAAAAGAAAAAATTTTTATTTATTACTTGACATATGTCTAGTCATATGTTATAATAAAAATAGAAAGGAGGTGCAATAATGGGCTGGTTGCAGATTTTAATTCAAATTGTAACACTTGTCGTATTAATATTAACAGTAATCGAAAAAGCACAGAACATAGCAAAAAATAATAGGGAGCGTAAATCCCCAAGATACCCTAGATTGAAGAAGTAAACGCTCCCAAGGGGAGGAGAAATCCTCCCCACCCTAAATACATTATAGCACATCCAGCCCGAAAAATCTATGAGAAAAGATTTTCTTTTTAAACTTTCGATGGTTTTAGTGACTTTGGTCTTCGCGATGAATAAAAATTGGACTTTAGCAATTTTTACAGGAATATTAGCTGTAGTATTAATAGTTGTTGATATTATTAGGAGGTGAGACAATGTTTGCTAATGATCAAGAATATGAACAGTTTTTAAAAGAAAATGTGCTCAGTACTAAAGATGCAGCTGATTTTTTGGGAATCACCAGGAAGGGTATTAGTTATTTAGTCAAAGAAGGGAAGCTGCGTCCTTTCAAGGATCAGGACCGTGTACGTCTGTTCTCCAGGAGAGAGGTAGAAAGATATAAAAAAGAACGTGATGGTGTTTAAGCCACCTTTCAGGGTGGTTTTTGGGTAGAAGGTTTTCATTAAAAATAAAGAAAAAACCACGCCTGTTTTCGGGCGTGGTTTTGAATTGGAGGTCTGATACCTTAACAATTATTTAGATAACTGATTATTCAACTTTATAATAACATTTTTAAGTTAATAATGCAACTTATTTTCTGGACAAAAGAAAAAAATAATCAAAAAAGAGGATAATGATTTTTTATGTAGAAAATACAATATATTAGTTTTTTGTAAATCTCAGATTTTTGTGCAGAAAATCGATTTGCGAAACTGAGAGCTTTAAATTGGCTTTTTGGCTGGTCAAGAATGGCGAAATGACGCGGTTTGTTCAGACTACCAACTGCGGTTGCAACCTAGACTCCGTTAGCTAGGAGACTGAAACCGAGGCTTGTCATCTATTCTAAGATATGCTTTCATTTTTGTGTTGCAATCTAGACTCCGTTAGCTAGGAGACTGAAAGTTCGCAGCATAATGACCCAACTTCATAAGAAAAACCTCCGTTGCAATCTAGACTCCGTTAGCTAGGAGACTGAAACCCTGCAAATTCAAATTGCGGATGATTACTTAATAAATTCCAATTCTTAAGTTGCAACCTAGACTCCGTTAGCTAGGAGACTTCAAATAAAGGACCAAGCTAACAACCTATGTCCCGGATCATAAGATCCAGGATTTTTTATTTTTAAAAAGAAAAATCCCGGGTGCTATTATACCTGGGTTTATCACAAGTTGTTGACCTTATACTTTTGTCAACACTTGACAGTACCCATCAAAATGAGTGTGGTTTTCTTATAAAAAAATTTAATCCCCACTCTCCTGGCAGAAGGGTGGGGATTTTTTAATTGATTTTTAAAGCAACTATGAATTTTCAGAACTCAAAAAATTTGATAACAACATACCATTTTTAGTTGAAGTCAGCTTTAGGGGAATGGTGACTTTTGCTTTCAATCATAGAGCTGTACAAAGGAAGAGTTAAGACGTTGAGTTCAATTTTATTTATTTTAATTTTATTAAGGAAAGTCAATGTTTTTATAATATATTAAATGCCCAAAATGCCAGAAAAAAGAAGATACAACAAAGCAATTTATATAGATAATAAATAGTAAAATAATGAAATTTATTATTGTGAATTGACGATTTTTTTGATATAATAAAAATTGTAACCTAAGTAAAAATACGTATTAAATCAAATAGGTAGTGTCAAAAGATCAATAAAAAAATATTTGGAGGTGTTAGTATGGAAAATATTGAACCTTATTTGGAAAAAGCTAAACAAGGATTAAAAGAAGGAAATTATAGAAACTTTATGGAAAATATATCTATTGCAAAGTATTTAACTAAATTTCATTCAAAAAATAAACAGGAGGTTTTTTATCTCTATATTAAGGGATTATACAAATTAAATGATTATAAAGCTGCAATTCAGGTACTTAGTGAAGCTTTTCCGATGTTTGAGGGTGAGACAAAGTATGATTTACTTAATCTGAAAGGTTTAATTCTGGGAAGATTAGGAGACTATAAAGATTCAATTCAAATCTTTGAAGAGTTAGCAAAATTAGATGAATATTTGAGCATAAAAATTAAAGCGATAAATAATTTAGCATGGGCTTATCTATATTTATTCAAAGTTGAATCTGACCCATCATTCTTGATCTTAGCTGCAAAAAGATGTAATGAAGCTATTAAAAAATTTGATTTGTTTGATGATAATATTTTAAAGAAAAAAATATTAGTGAATTTAGGGACAGCCTATTGGTTTCAGAAAAAATTTGATCAAGCTCTTGAAACATTTTTTGAAGCTCAAAAATTTATGCAGGATGACCCTAAATTATTTAATAATATTGCTTCTACTTTTGCTAGATTAGGCAACCAAGAAAAAGCTATGGAATATTTGAAAAAAGCGGAGCTTCTTGCTGATAAGATGAATAATTTATTTGAAAAAGCACAATCATATAGAATTTTGGCAGAGTTAGCTGAATTTAATCAGGATTATATGCAAGCAGTTGACTATTATTTGGTAGCATATGATCTATATACCTCTATTCAAGCTTTTCGAGAAAGTTTGGAGTGTCAGGATGAAATAGATCGTTTAACATACTTGATTAAACAGGAATCAAGAGAAATTATGAAGGAAAGTTGGAGAAAAAAGAAAACAAATGGTTTCGATAAAGAAATTCACTTTACATATAAAAAGGGGGAATCAAGATGAAAAAAATTGCGACAATTTTGTTAATTTCGATTTTGTTATTTTCTATGTCCAATTTTGTTTTAGCTGGTGATTTAAGTTTAACTTCAAATGAGCAATTATTTGTGTTGCAAACCCCATCTCCAGATCCTGCTGATTAATTTTTGACAATACGAAATTTAAAAAGGAAGTTATATTATGAAAAAATTATTATATTTTTACTAATTTTTATTTTAACAGGCACTCTTTCCTTTCAAGTCTTAGCCAATGATTTGCAAACAATAAGTTATAATGATGTGGCTGTAACTACTGATGGTCCTTCTCCTGCTCCTAGTGAAGGGTGGTAGAAATGTGATAGAAATATAGAAACTTAAATTATAGCAAAATAATTTTTTAAAGATTTTGCAAATAAGGTATTGTTTTTTCCAAGACCTCTGAATTAATTTTACAGAGGTTTTTTTATTAAAAAAGTCTTTCCATGTTTTAGGTAAGTAAGAAAGCCTTTCAGTGAATATGAGCGGTTGTTAACTTCCGAGGACTGGAAGTTGGGATTTCCTGGCGATAGACTTTATGAATAAAAATTGGACTTTAGCGATTTTTACTGGAATATTAGCTATAGTATTGATAGTTGTTGATATTATTAGGAGGTGAGACAATGTTTGCTAATGATCAAGAATATGAACAGTTTCTAAAAGAAAATGTGCTCAGTACTAAAGATGCAGCTGATTTTCTGGGAATCACCAGGAAGGGTATTAGTTATTTAGTCAAAGAAGGGAAGCTGCGTCCTTTCAAGGATCAGGACCGTGTACGTCTGTTCTCCAGGAGAGAGATAGAAAGATATAAAAAAGAACGTGATGGTGTTTAAGCCACCTTTCAGGGTGGTTTTTGGGTAGAAGGTTTTCATTAAAAATAAAGAAAAAACCACGCCTGTTTTCGGGCGTGGTTTTGAATTAGAGGTCTGATACCTTAACAATTATTTAGATAACTGATTATTCAACTTTATAATAAAATTTTTAAGTTAATAATGCAACTTGGCTGATTAAGAATGGCGAAATGACACGGTTGGTTCAGGTAAAAAACTGCGGTTGCAACTTAAACTCCACTAATGGGAAGAGGTTGGGAATAATTTGGGAATAAACTGATTTAAGTTTGTTTAATTTAAATAAATTTGAAGGATAGAAAGATTCTTAAAAATGGCGTTATTTCAATGGTTTATTAAAGTTTATTTAAGATAATTTAAGTTGAATGTATTCAATATATTTAGACTTAGGATCTAGTGCCTTCGGGCGTGGGGGTTCGAATCCCCCTCTTCGCACCAATTATTGATATAGCTTGAATCTCGGCACTTTTGAAGTAGCCGATTTTTTTATTTATATCCCCAAAATTGGGGGTAAAATGGATATAACTAGATAGAATTCGATGAACTTTGGAGCATTTTTTCTAACTTTTCAACAGCTTCTTTTTGTAGGCTTGGAAGGACATGCGAATAAGTATCCATAGTTATAGTTATGGAGGAGTGTCCTAGTCTTTCCTGAACTATTTTCGGATGAATTCCGGCCTCCAGCATGAGAGTAGCATGAGTATGCCTTAAATCATGGAATCGTACGTCAATAGAGGATTTTTCCTTTACTCTGTTGAATCTATGTCTTATGGCGTCCGGGGTGATCGGCGACCCATCGGTATTAGTGAAGACAAGATTATATTCATTTTTATAACTTTCTCCCAGGAGTAAGCGGTTTTGTGCTTGCTCTTTTTTTATTTTTTTAAGTATGTTTACCACACTATCAGGCAAACTAATCATTCTTATGCTTCCTTTTGTCTTTGGAGTGTCAAATCGATAACCGCCTTCAAGAGCTTTTTGTAATGTTTGCTGGATACTGGCGGTTTTGTTTTTGAAGTCTATATCGGACCATCTTAAGCCTAACAGCTCTCCTCGTCGCATACCGGTGAATATCGCTATGTATATTAGTCCGTAAGTTGTATAGTCATAAATTTCTTTAGTCGTGTTGAGTAGTTTTTTAATTTCCTGTGCATTCATGGTTTTCATTTCTTTTTTCTTTGGCTTTGGAGGGTCAACGGCATTTGCGGGATTACGATGTATTATTTGGAGTTTTACAGCATGCTGGAAAGCTTCTCTATAGAATCCTAAAATGATATTGTACTGATCTATTTGAAAGGCCGCCTTTTCCGTTTCTACGGCCGTTTTTGAGCTTCTCAGTAATGTATGACTGCAGATGTATAGGCTGAAGTTTCTGAAGCTGAATCTAACCCGAATCAGGAATAAGATGCTTTTCGATGATTATTTTGTAATTATCAAGCGTGGAGGACTTAAGGTTGACCCCATGATTCTGAATCCACTGTCTCAGATACTCCGCGAAGTTATATTTTTTGCTTCGACATACGTCCCCTTCAGGACTTCTACTTCAATTTCTTTGGCTTTAGCCAGGGCTTCTCTTTTGTTCCTGGCCTTTATCGTTCTCCGGATCCGCTTCCGTTTCCCGGTTACTGGGTTCCGCTCAACGTCAATTTCGATTCTTCAACTGTTTTTTCCTCTCTTTTCTAGATACGCCACCCTTTCACCACTCCTTTCAGTTGAGTAATTCATAAGAAAAAATTCCATAGATAATTTGATATTCTTTCTTTGAAGGAATAGAATTAAAATGACCAGGCAGGTTACCTGATCACATGTGAAGGAAGTTTAGGACAGTTTAATTTTATACTTTTGTTTAGTTTCAATCCCAGTTTTAGTGAAGCTTGGATCATACTTCTAAGAAGTTCCATGTCAAGCTATAATTTGAATTACATTTAATGAATAAAAATACGATCAAATGCAGGATTTTTATATGACCAAAAACAATCATTATTGAGAGTTAATTATTGTGGTAAATGTAAAAGAATCTTCTGAGTCTATAAATTTTTCTACTTATATTTGCAATAAAAGCAAAATTTATGTATAATATAATTAGATTTAGACTTAGAATATTATTGATTTTGCATTTTTTTTTCTTTAGAGATAGATGAAGCGGAGGTTAGTTTAAATGAAGAAGACGACTTAAAAAAGTAAGGGTTTTAAAAAGTGAGTTAAAAATTCAAAAAATAGATTTTTTGATAAGATATCCAGATTATTTATCTTATGAATTATTAAGATTGTTGAAGAACGTAATGACTTAGATCGAGATAAAATTAAAAATATAATTAAGAGAATTTATAATTCACATGAACTAGAATTAAGAAGATAAGAAATGATTTGTTATTTATATGGAGTATATGAAGATCTTAATGATAGTATTTGTTTTTTGATTTCTAGGGGTTTTATTATATATGAAAGTAAAAAACATGTTAATGGTAAAAATTATGATAAATTATATTATTTGACTTTATATGGTGTCAAAAGGATTGAGGATGATATTATTAAGGATTTTTCAAAAAATTTAACTTGTGCAAAATGGTATGTGGATAAATGCAAAATTATTAAAGAATATTTTGGTGATATGTCAGGTACTGAGCTAAAAATTAGACAATATAGGCATGATGAATACGCTTCCACTAAGATAAACGATTATATTCAAGATATTACGGATAAAGTTAGAAAATGATTTCGAGATGAAGAACCTGTTAAGTGAATATGAAAGATGAGCTTTAAAAATCGTAGTATTTCGTCAATATTCAATTTTTTTACTTTAAGCAGCTAGTAGCCAGGTTCTTCGTTGTTTATCAGAATAGTTACATCCAGCAACCTGAGCTGGGGTTAGGTTATTTAGTGCAGAGTGGGGCCTAACATTATTATAAAAATAAATAAACATAAAGATAAGCTGATTAGCGGAAACAAAGTTATTAAAACCTTTACGTTGCTTATACCAATCTTTAAAAGCTCCAAAGAAAGATTCAATTATATTATTGGAGATATCTTCTTTAAAAGATTTTACTTGAATATGTTTTGAGCCGTCACAAAGATTGATTTGATTGGTACACGATAAACGGCTAATCTGTCAGAAATAATGGAATTTGGTTTTCCATGATGCTTTTTAACATCATGAAGAAGGATAAAGGCTTGTTTAGAATTACGGTAAGGTGAGAAATGAAAAGCAACGATAAACCTTGTTTCAGCATCTATAACAACCCAAAAATAATACTTTTTACCATTAATTTTAATTACTGTTTCATCGACATGCCATTCATCTGAAAGGTGTAAGAGTACCAGGGGCAAATTGACGTTTACAGTGTTTACACTGATACTTTTAGCTACCTAAAGAATAAAGAATCTTTACCAAATTTATAGGGGTCTTTTGAGAAGCATCTAGGGCATTGAACATTTAAATTTAGACATAAGATTTAGTCTCCTCTCCTGGGAGTGTTAAAACTATTGTACTACCAGGAAGGAGGCTAGTTCAATTTTCATATAACTTAACAGACCGGTAATTATTTAAAGGAGGATACATCTATGAATATTAAGTTATTACTCAATATATTAGTTTTATCATTTTTAGTTATATTAGTATTATTTTATAGCAATCTAGGTGAGGCAAGTAGTAAATTAGTTTGGAAAGAGTATTCGAATCAATACTTTAAAATTAAATATCCGGCAGAATGGAATAAAGCTGAAGCTGGTAATAGAGTAGGTTTTGCTCCTATTAATGGTAGCATATATTTTGGGTTTGATATTGATGTTGTCACTACAGAAGATGTATCTTCATTTGAAAAATTTCAAAATCGATTTAAAAATCAAATTAAAAAATTACATAGTAGTGCTTCTGAAATTGAAGTTGAAGAAATTTCTATTGATGGTCAACCTGCTTATAAAATACTTGCAACTAATTCATTGTATCAAATAAAAGGGTTTATAATTTCTGTGTATAAAAATAAGACAGCTTTTGATTTAACTTTCACTGGAACAGAAGAGGAGTATTTTAATTATTATAATGTTTTTGAAGAAATGATAAATTCTATAAAATTTTATAATTTTAAAGTTGAAGAAGAAGAAATTAAATTGGTTAAAGGAAGAAAATTAACTTCTAAAGAAGCAATAGAAGATGCTTTGTATCTCTTTGAAAAATTAGAAGAAATACATCCGAATTTATATAAATATTATAGTAAACAAGAAGCTTACGTATATTTTAATCAAATAAAGGAGGAAATAAGTAAAAAAGATGAAATTAGTAAATTAGAATTATATAAATTATTGGCACCCTATGTAGCAAGTTTTAAAGATGGTCATACCGAACTTTCAATCTATAATGAATATAATAGTTATTTAGAACAAGGTGGTAAAATTTTCCCTTTAAAAGTAGTTATTAAAGGAGATAAGTTATTTGTAGGTGAAGATTTTGCTGAAAGTGATATTTCAGTGGCTACAGAAATATTAAGTATTAATGGGGTCAGTAGTTCAGAAATATTAGAAACAATGAAAAAAAATATTAGTTATGATCTGGAAGGTTTTAGAATTAAAAGACTTGAAGATGATTTTCCAATGTGGTTATGGGCTAATTATGGCAAAAAAGATTTTTTTGCAGTTAAATTTAAAATTAAATCAGGTGAAGTAAAATCAGTATTCTTAAAAGGAATTAAAGATATAAAGAAAAAGGAGAATGATTTTTCTTTATCTTATCCTGATGAGGGTGTAGCTTTATTAAAGATTAATAATTTCTATTCTGAGAGGGGAGAAAAATTTAAAACTTTTGTGGATAAATCTTTTAAAGAAATAAAAAGTAAAAAATGCAAAAACTTAATAATTGATCTGAGAAATAATGGTGGGGGTACATCTATTTTAGTTAGCTATCTCTATGAGTATATAACAAATAAACCTTATTGTACTGTAAAAGAAACAAGATATAAATTATCAGATTATGTTTTGGAGCATGGAGAATATTTTAAATTAAGTCAAGTAGCTAAATTAGGCAACAAAAGGGTATTAGTTGAAAAACCTGAATTAAAAAAACCTAATAAGAATCAATATAAATTTAACGGTTGTATTTATGTTCTGATTGGTAAAGGAACTTATTCTGCTGCAGTAAATTTTGCAGCTATGGTTAAAGATTTTATTACAGGCATTTTAGTAGGAGAAGAAACAGGGGGATATGCTTCCTATTATGGTAATTCGGTAGATATTGAGTTACCTTATTCTGGTTTAACACTAAAGGTAGCGACTACTCAAAATATACGGCCAGCCGGCTATGATAATGGGAAAGGAGTACTTCCAGATGTCAAAGTCGATGTAGATCCTTTAATGTTAGTTCAAGGTAAAGATCAGGTATTAGAAACTGTGTTACAAATGATTAAAAATAAGGAGATAAATCAATGAACAAATTAATAAGAAGATTAAAACGGGTTTTCAAGAAATATTATTGTGTAAAACAACATGATATGACTGATTGTGGAGCAGCCTGTCTAGCTACGATAGCAAAATATTATGGATTAAAAAAATCAATTAGCCAAATATGAAAAATTGTCGGAACAGATGCGAAGCAGTATATGTCTGCAAAATCAATAGATGAGTTTGATATACCAGTTGTTAAAAAAGAAATCGATGAAGGGGTTAAAGTAATTTTTGAAGAAAACAAAGAAGAAACAAAAACGGTTAACAATGAATATTACTACAATATTGAAGCGTTGCGTGAGATACTTATGTGGATATTAGATAAGTATAATATTGAATATTATACCAAAGATGAACAAGAATATTATTTAAAATTAGATGATGGAAAAATATATTCAATCAATTTTAATCAAGTTTACAATATGATTGACAAAGAACATAACTTTTTTAGAGATTTTGAGTTCAATAATTATATTACCAATGAAAAACATAAAGAGCCTGTTGAATCTATAGAAAGGCTTTATTTTACAATATAAGAACAGGATCGTACTGAAATAATTGATAAAATAACAGATTTACCGATAGATAATAAAACAAAAGAAGCTTTTTACAAAATCTTGGATATTGATAATGATAAGTATTTAGTTCAGTTAAATCTAGATGTAGAATACTTTATGTAATCGGAAAATGGGAAAATTCTCAAAGTCGAAATTTAAAGCTGTCTTAATAACACCAGACAAAATAATATCTGATGAAAATATTATAAGGTTGTTTTCTATTATGCCAGTAAAAGGACAAAAACAGGCACGATTTGATACCATGGCAAACTATCAGATTTATGAATTTATTTACAACGAGTTGCTAAAAGATTACTTGATAAGAGAAAAAGATATGATCTTAGTTTAAAAGATGTCCGAATTTATATCTATAATGGTACTGCATTTAAAATATTACAATAATTCAAAACTGGCCTTTAAAAGGTCTGTTTTTTTGTGTTCGCCCGGCATACTGAGCCGATGGGCCGAAAGAAGCCCTGTTGCCTAACCAGCGTGAATACAATCCTTAGGCAAAGGCGTCACTAACGGTGGGGTTTGAAAGAAGCTGAAGGAGAACTTGGAACATAGCGAAAGCGAACCGGGGTTAGCTTTTCAGGTGGGTAACCTTGCATAATGTGGGAAAGCTTGAAAGCTAGATAACCTGAGAAGTTAGGACAGATGGATTCAAATTCAGGCAGGCTTAAACGGGGAAGTCCAATATCAGCTTGATAGATAGGTAAGCTCAAACAAATGGAGAAACGAGGGAGAGAAAATATGGTGTTGGGCGGTAGCTGAGTTCGTAGTAGTTATAAACTTTCAGCTTATGAAAGCTGGTAACAGACTGGAAGATAAAACTGAGAGGACATTGCACTGGGTTGCAGTGGGACATAGAAAGTCAAATGCTTCTATAGTCTACGAAGGGACGAAGATAAACCGAAGTGTGCGAGACAAAGAATCTAGCTGTGGGCATGAAGATAACTGAGGCTGAGATGCCAAAGGGAACGTTAGAACTGGGAGTGATGAGCTTACTGGTTTTAACGTCTGCAAAGTAGAGTACTGCCAGAAATTATAGTAAGATTGCTTTTAAGCTAGAGACGTTATAAGAATGGCAGGAAGAAACTACTGCAAAGAAGTGAGAGACTTCAGGCAGTATAGTGAAAGAAGGTGAAATGATGAAGAAATGGTGCAGTCTAATAATAGACAAAGTATATTAAATATGGAATCTAAAACGAGCACGAAATTATCAGGAAGCTAAAAGGTACCAAAAGATAACTTATGAGATACTGAAGAAAAAGCTTAAGTTAGTAGTAAATAAGGAGAAAACACATCTAACTAATGTATATAAGGGGGTTTCATATCTGGGTTTTGTTATATACTCTAAATTTGTCACAATTCATTCTAAAAAGATTAAGAGAAGTTTAAAGAGAAAATTAAGCGACTTACTCCAAGGAATCATGGAAAGAATCTGGAGACGATAATTAGAGAGATAAATCCAATTATCAAATGATGGGCGAACTATTTCAGGATAGTAAATTGTAAGGCAGTCCTTGCCTGGTTAATGGAATGGATAAGGCGAAGACTGAGGATGAAGAATATAAAAGAATGGAAGATCTGGAAAGTATTGCGTAAACAATTAAGAAGAATGGGCTATCAAGGAGATTTTAAAAAGATCTCGATAACGAGATGGAAGAACTCTGCCAGTCCATTAATCAATATGGCACTGTCTAATAGATGGTTTGATGAGATTGGACTAGTAAATTTACAGAGATATGAAGTTGGTGTTTTGCATCACTACTATGAGTAGTGACTGAGGTTTATCAGGAGCCGTATATAAGGCCCGTACGTACGGTTCTGTGATAGGGATAACGCCGAAGCTGATCACCTCGGCGTTACCCTACTCGATTAAGAAAGTCTTACCAGAAATTATTTTAAAGAAATAAGCCACCAATTGGGGACAAATTGGGGGCAAAATAAATAAAACTTAACAGAAGTAGATGGGTCTAGACGGAACAAAAGGCGGGGAAAATGGCGATATATCAACATTTAACAGAACCAGATAATACTAGTCGGAATATACTCTGCTTGACTTAGGATCTAGTGCCTTAGGGCGTGGGAGTTTGAATCTCCCTCTTCGCACCCTGTTGATATGACAAGAATCATGGCACTTTTATAAAAATGCCATGTTTTGTTATTGCTTTTTTAGGATCGAATTGGGATTTAGGCTTTTCTATCTTATGAAATAATAAAAACAGATTATGCCAGTCAGCACAATCTGCTTTTATTAATAAGGAGGTCTACAGTGATCTTTGCTCCGGTTATTGCAAAGTCTAAGGAGCCTATAGTAATCTTTCAACTGCTTTGGAATCCACTTCCTTTAACCACTGTAAACCTCATATTTATGGTAACATGGTAGAAGAATTTTATGCATGTGAAATAAAGTTTTTCTAAACTATTTTATGGATAATAGGGGCCCTAATTTGGGTCCCTTTTTACATCTAAATACTGCCCTTTCAGAATAAATAAGCATATGATTTTACTATAAAAAGCTAATTTTTTATTTCAAAAGAAATTTTTCAAATCATTATCTTCTATGATGAGATCTTATTTCTTCTTCAATTTCACTAGGATGAAAATTGGCTTTTTGCAGTAATCATCATATTATTATTTAAATAGTCAAATGTTTATAAAGATATATTATAAAGTTCTGTTATAAAGTTTTGTAGTAACATTTATTAAGTTAATTTTAACTATATTATAGAAAAATCTTGACGGTATAAGTGATAAAATGATACAATAATAAAAATTATTATTAAATATTTTAAAGACGGAGGATATTCCATGTGTTTAGACAAAATTTTATTTTCAATAGAAGTTTTAAGAGAGAAGATGATGAATGCATTCAATGAAGGAGATTTTACTGAAGCACTTAGCTTGAGTCAACAATTAGATAAATTAATTGTTCAATTCCAAAAGAATTTAAACAATTCTAATTTAAGTACTGAACATGAATCCTGATTTATGCCTGATTTTTTGAAACAGTTTTTAGATTAATCAGGACGTTTAAGTAAAAATCTTTAAAAAGATTGCTTTACCTATATGTGAAAATTTAGATCTATTTTATGGCTACTGCCATTATTTTTCTATATTGCAGGAGGAAAAAATCTTAATTTTAAAAGAGGATTTTGACTAATAATGTTGAATTTATCGTTGGATAGGGAAGTTGTATTAAGAGATGAATGAATCGACAGAATAAAATTGAGATATATTTTGCTAAAAGGAGTCGTTATAGTATGATTTCAGTAGGGTTAGTAACATTAGGCTGTCCAAAAAATCAGGTAGATTCGGAAATTATGCTTGGTTTATTGGATCAAGCTAAATTTAACATTGTTGATAATCTAGAAGAAGCTGATGTAGTAATAGTCAATACATGTGGTTTTATTGAAAGTGCCAAACAGGAATCTATAGATACTATTCTAGAGTTGAGCCAATTAAAAGATTCTGGCCGGCTTAAATACCTGGTGGTTACAGGTTGCCTTGCACAAAGGTATTATGACGAACTCAAAAAAGAAATTCCTGAAATTGATACAATTTTAGGGACTGGTAATTTTGATCGGATTGTAGAGGTTATTGAGGAAGGGCTTAAGGGGCAAGATCTGGGTGGTATTATCCGTCCAAAGTTTGAATATCGTAAAGATCTACCCAGGATAATTACAACCCCAGGTTATACTGCATATGTAAAGATTGCCGAGGGTTGTAATAATCGCTGTAGCTATTGTATTATTCCCACTTTACGTGGACCACTTAAAAGTCGTTCTATAGAAGATATTTTAGAAGAAGTAAAAGAGCTTGTATCTCGGGGTGTAAAAGAGATTATCTTAGTTGCTCAGGATACAACAGTTTACGGGATTGAACGTTATGGACAACCAATGTTAGCTGCTTTACTCAGGAAACTGGTAGAGATAGATGGTATCCATTGGATCCGGATTATGTACTCTTATCCGGATTATTTAACTGATGAAGTAATTGAGATTATTGCACAAGAAGAAAAAATTTGTAAATATCTTGATTTACCGATTCAGCATGCTTCTGATCGTATTTTAAAATTAATGAATCGACCAACCCGACAAAAAGAAGTAGAAGCGTTAATCAAAAAGATTAGAGAACGAATTCCCGATGTGGTACTTCGAACATCACTGATTGTGGGATTTCCTGGTGAAACAGAAGAGGATTTCCAGCAGTTGGTTGATTTTGTCCGGAGAATACGCTTTGATCGTTTGGGGGTATTTACCTATTCTCGGGAAGAGAATACCCCTGCTGACCGGATGAAGGGTCATCTACCTGAAGAGATAAAAAAAGAACGCTGGAATAAAATTATGGCTATCCAGCGTGAGATTGCTCTAGAAAAGAATGAAGTAATGATTGATAAAGAGGTAGAAGTATTGGTTGAAGAGGTATATTCTGAAGAAGAGGGGATAGTCATTGGACGTACCCAATGGGATGCTCCCGAAATCGATAATCTTGTCTATGTTTATAACTGTCACGCACAGGTTGGAGATTTTATAATGGCAAAGATTGTGGATGCGCTAGAATATGATCTGGTGGGAGAGGAGATTAAATGAATTTACCAAACAAATTATCATTGTTACGGATTATTTTAGTACCGCTATTTTTGATTTTTTTGCTGGTTAAATTTAATATGCCTTATGGTGAATATGCTAAATATATTGCTATCTTTATTTTTGTTATAGCTGCTTTAACTGATAGTCTGGATGGTTATATTGCTCGAAAGCATGGTTTGATTACTAAATTAGGTAAATTGATTGATCCACTGGCTGATAAGATGCTCATTTCTGGAGCTCTTATTGCGCTGGTTAGTCTGGGTGAGGTCAGCGCCTGGCCGGCATTTATTATCATCACCCGGGAATTTGCCGTGACCGGTTTGCGAGCCATTGCTTCAGCGGAAGGTGTTGTTATTGCTGCCAGTATTTGGGGAAAAATGAAAACCATTTCTCAAATTATTGCTATCTTAGCTGTTATGATTGATATCAGTATCTTTAAGATTCCATTTGATGCTCATGAAATTTTAATCTGGATTGCTACTTTTATTACCATTATTTCAGGGTTAGATTATATGATTAAAGGTTGGCATATTTTGAGGAGTGAAAAACATTGAAAACTTTGGTAAAATGGTTGGGACTGGGTCTCGGAACTGGTTTAAGCCCAAAAGCTCCGGGGACGGTTGGTTCATTACTGGCTCTGGTAATTGCGGCCAATATAAAAATTGTGCATGCTTCTTACTTTCTTTTAATTAGTATCATTGCAGGTGTACTGATTTGTGAATTGACTGAAAGGGAGCTAGGATGCAAAGATGATAGCCGGATTGTCTTTGATGAGATGGTAGGTCAATGGATTGCAGTTGCCGGCTTCACTGGTTATTATCTCATTGCTGGTTTTATTTTATTTAGAATCTTTGATATTTTAAAGCCACCCCCTGTTCGTCAATTGCAAAAGTTTCACGGTGGGCTTGGAGTTATGTTGGATGATATACTGGCTGGTGGAATGAGCTGGGTTATTTTAATTCTAATTAAAAATTTGCTGTTATTAGTACCGGTTTTTTAAGACCGGTACTTTTATTTTTTACGGGTAGATAAAAGGCAAATCGGAGTTAAAATAGAAAAAATGAGGTATAGTTAAAAATATTGAGTTCGGTGTAGATAGTATGTCGTAATTTCTGATAATCAAAAACAGAACACTTGTTCGATTAAAAATGATGGTATAAAATAAATTTAGGAAATAAATATTTAATATTTTGTCTTTAGGCAACATAGATAGCCAGGAAGTATGTTAGAGCCATTGCAATAATTAGCCTACCTTTGCAGTACCTTATTATAAATTTAAAGGAGGTTTTTTGAGATGGCTCAAAATCTGCTTAGTGTTAATCATCAACAGATTGTTGAGATGGAGGAAATGTTAGATAGGCTTGAGGAAAGGTTGCTAAAGTATGAAATAGAAGAAGAAATGGTCAATGAACTTGTGGAAATCGGATATTGGGCCAACGAATTACTTCAATCCCGAATTTCTTATAGAGAACGTCAGTCACTGGTTAATTTGATTCAACGGGTCAGATATTTACAAATATTATATCTAGAAAGCTTTCTTAATTTGAGGGTCAACCAGCTTTCTCAAGAGTTAAAAGGTCTAATTTCTGATCAAGCTTGGCAGATTTATCTCAGATTGGATGAATTGAGAGGAATGGAGCGGGAGTTTTTTAAGGAAAAAGACTATCATTTGGATTTCAATACAGATTTATTAAATCTGGAACAGGAATTGATAGCGCGTCTTGTACTTCTTAAATTAACAACTTAAGAATAAAAGGCCGGATGGGTGAGAAACCATCTGGCCTTTTTAATGCCAGGGGAATTGTACAGTTATGGATAACATTCAGTCTTGTATCAACAAATTTTCCTATAAAATATTATAATTGAAAAAATTAAATATTATTTATAGTAAAACTTATTTCGACTCTAAGATAGAATTTTTGCAAAAAATTTCTTGACAAGTATGTTGAATAAAGTTATAATAAAGGTAAAGTGACTATACCAAAATAAAGCTTAAATTATATTAAATGGAATAAACAAAGTACATTTTATCTTTCTGAAAGAATAGAACCTGTTAAGTAAATATGAAAGATGAGCTTTAAAAATCGTAGTGTTTCCTCAATATTCAATTTTTTACTTTAAGCAGCTAGCAGCCAGGGTTTTCGTTGTTTGTCAGAATAGTTACATCCAGCAACTTGAGCTGGGGTTAGGTTATTTGGTGCAGAGTTAGGCCTAACATAATTATAAAAATAAATAAACATAAAGATAAGCTGATTAGCGGAAACAAAGTTATTAAAACCTTTACGTTGCTTATACCAATCTTTAAAAGTTCCAAAGAAAGATTCAATTATATTAAAAAGACTTTACTTGAATATGTTTTGAGCCATCAAAGATTGATTTGATTGGTACACGATAAGCGGCTAATCTGTCAGAAACAATGGAATTTGGTTTTCCATGATACTTTTTAGCATCATGAAGAAGGATAAAGGCTTGTTTAGAATTACGGTAAGGTGAGAGATATAATACTTCATATAATCACTTACAATATCATATACTTCCATAAAACTGTTAAACTTATTACGACTATAACATTTTTCTTCAAGTATCGAATGAAATGATTCTATATGGGCATTCATATTTGGTGTTTTTACAGGAATTCTTTGATGTTCCATGTTAATACCTTATATATGTTTTCAAATTCATTAGAAATAAACTGGGGACCGTTATCTGTTCTTATTTTTGGTATCTTTATCCCTTTAATTAACTGTCTTATTCTCAACGAGTTCTTAAGAACTCTACAGGCATTTTTAGCAGTACATAGTAATCCTAAATGATAATCGATTACTTGACGATCAAAAACATCTATCAGTGATAATGGAAAGAAAAATTGCTCAGTACCATGTATGTAGCTATATTTTATATCTATTTCCTAGAGTTGATTTGATGAATCTATCTTATCCCTTTTTGTTAATCTTCGAGGGTATTTCTTTTTAACTTTACGCTGTGGTTTTAAGATATTTAGTTCCTTGCAAAGTCTGTAAACTTTCTTATGATTGATTTGAAGGTAATAATCTTGCTGAAGACATACTGTTAATTTACGCAGTTAAAGTTGTAGCTAACCTTCCCGGTATCGGTATTACTCAACCAGATCATCAAGCATGGACTGATTCTCTGATTGATAGTGGGGATTATGATCTGTACACCATCTATGTTGATACTTTGGATTACTTAATTGGTGTAAACCTGATAATTTCCGATTGGTGTAAGGTAACTCCAGTAAGAGCAGCTCCAGATTTTAATCTGTTCCTGTATGATCCAAGTGGAAACTTAGTTGCATCTTCTGAAGGAACTGAGTGTCAGGAAGATATTAAATTTTTCCTAACAGTGACCGGTACTTATACCATCAAGGTTTACTCTTATAGTGGTGATGTCGATTACGTATTAGATGTAAGCAATTAATAGAATAAAAATACCTGAATCCGGTTTTAGGATTCAGGTTTCTATAGAAAAAGGGCCTCTAGTGTAGGGGTCCTTTTTTATTGGGTTAGTTAGGATTATTTTGAGATCGTTAAATTCCATAATTTACATAATGAATTGGCTGGATTTCTTTCAAAAGCCATGCTATAATAGATTCCGATGAGAGGACTGGGTATAAAAGAGCATCAATTGCTCTTTTCTTTTTGTATTATCGAATACAGTAAATGTAAATACAGTTTATTATTGAAAGGAGGACCTGAAAGTGTTCCTTAAAGGAATTCGTCCGGTGGTTGTTCTTATTGCATTGATAATAGGACTTGTTGTAATTTTTGGTACTCAATATATGGTGCAAACAAAATTTTTGGAAGAGCCCTTTAAAAAAAAGGTCCTCTCTATTGACGGAATTGAAGATGTAAAATTAATTGAGACAGAAAATGGAAAACAAGTATATTTGATAATGAGGTCTGATGTAGAATTGAAAGATGCATTTCTGGAAGTGAACAGGCTTGCACAGGAGATGTTAAGTGGGCGGATTGAGATAAAGATTGAGAATCAGGTTTCTCAAGATATGAAAGAACTTTATAAGAGAATGCATTTTGTAATTTATGAGGGGATTGCCAGTGGAAAATTTACCTGGATGGCTGCTCAGCTTGAGGCTATTGGATTAGAAGCTCAGCTTCAGGATCTGGATGTTCAGGTTGATAACAACTTTGTATATGTAAAAATGATTAAGAATGGTGAAGTATTTTGTAAGGTAGTGCCTCGCAAAGCTGAAGGGCTGGCATATATGAAGGAAGAAAGGGGTGAATCCCAATGGTAAAGGAGATTGGAATTGGTCTGGGATTGGCAGTTCTAATTTTTTTAGGTATTCAAGGTATTAATATTTTTCCATTTCTTTTTTTTGTAGGAATGTCATATATTCTACTAAACTTAATGGAAGCAAGAAGTGGAGGTATGTCGGATAAGTTTGGTAACATTAAAGCAAAAAAATCCTATACTTCCATTCCTAAAGTCACCTTTAATGACATTGGTGGACAGGAAACTGCAAAAAAAGAACTTATGGAAGCTCTGGATTTCATCAAAGATGCAGAAAAAATTAAACGCCTGGGAATTCGCCCGCTTAAAGGAATTCTGTTAACTGGGCCTCCAGGCACGGGTAAAACTTTAATGGCTAAAGCTGCTGCTAATTTAACAGGTTCTGTATTTATAAGTGCTTCAGGTAGTGAATTTATCGAAATGTATGCTGGTGTAGGTGCTAAAAGGGTAAGGCAGTTGTTTAGTAGAGCACGTGAAATAGCCCGAAGAACTAATGTAAATAATGCTATTATCTTTATTGATGAAATTGAGGTATTGGGTGGAAAACGTGGTAGTCACTCAGGTCATATGGAATATGACCAGACTTTAAATCAACTCTTAGTTGAAATGGACGGACTTTCTATTGATGATGAAGTGAGAATTTTGGTTATAGGCGCCACAAACCGAATTGATATTCTGGATCCAGCTATTCTTCGCCCGGGTCGCTTTGACCGGGTTGTAAAGGTGGATTTACCTGATAAAGAAGGTAGACTTCATATCTTAAAAATTCATACTGCTAATAAACCTCTGGCTGATGATGTTAACTTAGAACAGATTGCCCGGGAAACTTTTGGTTTTTCCGGTGCTCATCTGGAGAGCCTGACAAATGAGGCTGCTATCCTGGCCTGGAGAGAGAATCAAACCAGGATTAGTCAAAAACACTTTTTAGAAGCCATAGATAAGGTAATGATGGGTGAGAAGCTGAACCGTAAACCTCAAAAAGAGGAATTGAGGCGTATTGCTGTTCATGAAACTGGTCATGCTTTGGTAAGTGAACTGGTTCGCCCGGGTTCAGTTTCAAACATTACCATTACTTCCAGAGGACAGGCTTTGGGTTATGTTCGTCATAATCCACAAGATGATTTCTATCTTTATACCCAGGATTATCTGGAAGATCAGATAGCCGTTTGCATTGCTGGTGCAGCAGCAGAAGAGTTGATTTTGGGTAACCGCAGTACCGGTGCTCAGAATGACTTTCAAAAGGCAGCAGATCTGGCAAAGAAGATTATTTTCTCTGGTATGACATCATTGGGTGTTGTAACTGAAAAAGATTTGCCAGTAAATTTAAAACATGAAGAAATGTCCCGGATTCTTAAGGAACAGGAAGAACGGGTTAAAAAATATTTGATCGAAAATAAAGATATTATCCTGACCATTACCGAAAAACTTCTTAAAGAAGAGAGTTTTACCGGTGATAAATTGAGGAAAATGTTAAAAGAGGTGGCTTAAGATAAATTAGAGGGGCTGTCCCAAAAGTCCCTTTATAACCCCCAAAAGTAAATATTAAAAGAAAGGTGTTGTCAGAAATTTTTATAAAGACAACACCTTTTTTTATGGTAAAATATAAATATGAAGAGGAAAAACCATAATAAAAAGACATTTATTGAATATAATATGAATCAGACAATGTTGCCTTTGAGTTTTGATGTGTTTATTCCTGAGAATCATTTAGTAAGGGTGGTAAATTCAGCTATAGAAAGGATGAATATTGAACCCCTGCTTGAAAAATATAAAGGTGGGGGTAGAAGCAGCTACCATCCGAAAATGATGCTTAAGGTTATAGTATATGCCTATACTCAGAGAATATATTCATCAAGACGAATTGCCAAGGCACTTCGGGAAAATATTTATTTTATGTGGCTTAGTGGTAACAATAAACCTGATTTTCGGACGATAAACCGATTCAGATCAGAGATCATGAAAGATGTTATTGATGAGGTATTTGCATCAGTATTGGAACTTCTTATAGAAGAAGGATATGTAAAGTTAGAGAATTACTTTTTAGATGGTACAAAAATAGAAGCTAATGCAAACAAATATAGCTTTGTCTGGGGAAAAGCGACAAAGAAGTACAAAGCAAGGCTTAGGGCAAAAATTAATGAACTTTTAAAAGAGATTGAGAAAACCAACGAAGAAGTACAAAGCAAGGCTTAGGGCAAAAATTAATGAACTTTTAAAAGAGATTGAGAAAACCAACGAAGAAGAGAATAGATTGTATGGGGATAATGACCTGGAGGAGATGGGTGAAGGAAAAGAAATAGATTCAAAGAAACTCGAAGAAAAAATTAAGGAACTTGAAGAACGTCTAGAAAAGAACTCCAAAAACAAGAAGTTAAAGAAAACAATTAAAGAGCTCAAGACTAAATGTCTTCCCAGAATGAAAAAATATGAGCAACAGGAAGAGATTTTAAATGGACGAAACAGTTATTCTAAAACAGATACTGATGCAACTTTTATGAGAATGAAAGAAGACCACATGAAAAATGGGCAATTGAAGCCCGCATATAATGTTCAGATAGGTACAGAGAATCAGTTTGTAGTTGGTTATAGTATTCATCAAAGGCCGGCAGATTCAAGATGCTTAATACCTCATTTAGAAAAAGTAAAAGAAGTTACAGGTAAGATTCCGGAGAATGTGATAGCTGATTCAGGTTATGGTAGTGAGGAAAATTATGATTACTTAGAGAAAGCTAATACTAATATTTATGTTAAGTATAATACTTTTCATAAAGAACAAAAGAAGAAGTTTAAAAATGATATATTTAAAGTAGAAAACTGGCCGTATGATAAAGAAAACGACGAGTTTATTTGTCCTGTTCAAAGAAGACTCATTTACTGTAAGACAAAAGAAATTAAGACTGAAAATGGATATACTAAACAAATTAGATATTACAAATGCGAAAATTGTGATGAGTGTGAGTTAAAAGAAAATTGTACCAAGGCCAAAGGTGATCGAGTAATAAGAATAAATTTTAAATTACGTGAATATAAGCAAAAGGTAAAGGAAAACCTTTGTTCCGATAAAGGTATGAAACTCCGTTCTCAAAGAGCAATAGAAGCGGAATCTGTCTTTGGAAGGATCAAAGGTAATTGGTCATTCCGGAGATTTCTGCTTCGTGGCCTTGAGAAAGTAAAAATTGAATGGGGTTTACTGTGTATAGCCCATAACCTGGCTAAACTGGCAACAGTATAGAATGTCAGGTATGGGTTTTTATTTTCTTAACAGAAGAATTTTCAATGAATTTGAAATGAACAATGAAAAAAGGGGCCATGCCCAAAAGTAATTAATTACTTTTGGGACAGCCCCTTTATTTATTCATCACTTCCTGTGATGAGGACATTCTTTTCAATCTTACAAAAAGGCAAAACGAAAAATTTCTATGGAGCTCAAAATTAACTTTTTTATAGTTTAATCATAATATTTCTTTTTGACTTAAAGGGAGATCTCATTAAATCCCGAAATATTTAAAAGAAGAAAACTCATAAAAAGCTGGGGTAGGAGGGGAAAGGCAAATCAGAATGATAAGATGGAAAATAACCACTGGAAATAGGGTTGGGATGGTTTATGATGTATTACGAGTTTTTGCAGAAGAGAATATCAGTATAATTTCTATGGAAGTAATACCGGAACAGATTCACTTAAAGATAGAACGGCTAAATCAGACTACTGTTAAAAAATTAAAACAAAAATTATTTAAGATACCGGAGGTTTACAATATTGAATCTGTGGAAGTGATGCCTCAAGAAGAGCGAGAACAGCAGTTGCGTACTGTACTCGATTCTATAAGTGAAGGGATTATTGCTATCAATAGAGAAGGAAGAATTACCACTTTAAATCCAGCTTCTGAGAAAATTTTTCACTGCCCTCAAGAAAAATTATTGAATCAGCCGATTCAGGAATTTTTAGGAGAAGAAGTACCCATTATTTCCTGTCTTCGAGAGGGTAAAAGTTATGATAATAAAGAGATGATGATTGATACTCCAGAGGGGAGATCCCACTATTTGACCAGTGGTCGCCCTATTCGGGATGAACACGGTAATGTGATTGGTGCAGTCGCAGTAATGAAAGATATTCACCAGGTCCGGCAGTTGATTTATAAAATGACCCAACCATCTATGATTACTTTTGATGATATTATCTATCAAAGTCAGGCTATGCAGCAGGTAGTCAAATTGGCTGAAAAAGCGGCGCGAAGTAATTCAACTATTTTAATCCGTGGTGAGAGCGGTACCGGCAAAGAACTTTTTGCCAGGGCCATCCATATGTCCAGTATGCGTAGAGATAAGCCCTTTATCCCCATTAACTGTGGTGCCCTACCTGACTCTTTACTTGAGAGTGAGCTTTTTGGATATGAAGAAGGAACATTTACAGGTGCAAGAAAAGGTGGTAAACAGGGGTTATTTGAATTGGCCCAGGGCGGAACACTTTTTTTAGATGAGATTGGGGAATTACCAACCCATTTGCAGGTAAAACTTCTCCGTGTGCTTCAGGAAGGAAAGGTACGGAGATTGGGAAGCTCGAAGGAACAGACGGTGGATGTTAGAATTATCTCTGCTACTAATAAAAATTTAGAAAAGATGGTTCAGCATAAGGAATTTAGAGAAGATCTCTATTATAGGTTAAATGTAATTCCCATTAATATTCCACCCCTTCGTCAGCGGCGGGAAGATATTCCTCTCCTAATCGATTATTTTTTACAGCTTTTTTCAAGGGAAGTGGGTAAATCCGATCTAAAAATTGAAGATAAGGCAATGAAGGGGCTTTTAGAATATGATTGGCCTGGTAATGTAAGGGAACTGAGAAATGCCATAGAAAGGGCTGTTTATCTAACGAATAATAATCGAATAACCTGGTCTGATCTTTTTCCAGAACAACCGGAATTAAATAAAAGTAATGCAGCAGTTGAAGTCAAAATAAACAGGATTACTGCATTAGAAGAAGTTGTAGCTGCTGCAGAACGCTCATTGCTGCAAAAGGTGGTAAAAGAATACAACAGTTCACGACAGATGGGAAAAGTATTAGGAGTCTCCCATACTACGGTTTTAAACAAGTTAAAAAAATATAATCTTCTATAATTAGTGTAAAAAAAATTTTCCGTTCTGTAAAAAAAACTTTACAAGGATTATATTCTGTACTGAAGCTGTTTTCTTTAAATAATTTGGACAATAAATCTCTTATCTGTAAAAAAAAATTTACAATTCCCTTTGGATAATCAGGATGAGAACGTTTGATAGTCCTGTCAATATTGAATTTAAGGCTTTCTTGGTTATCTGGCATGAAATTTGCATAATTATCATGGTGAAATCAAAAAAATCATAAAATTTTGACTGTGATAGGGGGATATAATTTAATGAAGAAAAAGCATCACCATGATAAGAACTGGGGCTTTGCAACCCGGGCTGTTCATGTTGGAAGTGAGCCGTGTCCTGTAACAGGTGCTTTAACAACACCTATTTATCAAACATCCACTTTTGTTTTCGATGATGTGGATCAGGGAGCCAGACGCTTTGCTGGTGAGGAGGAAGGTTATATTTATACCCGTTTAGGTAATCCTACCCAGCGTGCTCTGGAAATAAAGATTGCTGATTTAGAAGGTGGAGATGATGCTATTGTTTGCGGTTCTGGAATGGCTGCTGTTTCTGGAATTTTCTTCAGTTTAGTGCGTCAGGGTGATCATATTGTCGCTGGTGAATCCATTTATGGTTGCACCCATGTTTTTTTATCCGAAATGCTACCGAAATACGGGGTTAATACAACCTTTGTTGATACTACTAAACTTGAAAATATTGAAGCTGCTATCCGGAAAAATACAAAAGTTATCTATATCGAATCTCCTACCAATCCGACTATGAGTCTTACTGATATTGAAGGTGTGGTAGCGCTAGCTAGAAAATATAATTGTAAGGTAGTTATGGATAATACTTTTATGTCACCTTATTTTCAGCGGCCCTTGGAAATGGGAGTGGATATTGTTTTACATAGTGCGACGAAATATATCAATGGTCATGGCGATGTAGTGGCAGGAGTTATCATTGGTGACCAGGAATTTATTGATCATTGCCGGATGACAGCTATTAAAGATATAGGTGGAATCATTGGACCATTTGAGTGTTATTTGATGATCAGGGGATTGAAAACTTTAGCCATAAGAATGGAAAAATGTAATGCAAATGCTATGGAGATTGCTCAATTCCTTGAAAATCATCCAAAGGTGGAACGGGTTTACTATCCGGGCTTAAAAAGCCATCCGCAGCATGAACTGGCCAAAAAACAGATGACTGGATTTGGTGGCATGATGAGTTTTGAACTAATTGGCGGTATTGAAGCAGGTAAGATATTAATGAATAATGTTCAACTCTGTAAATTAGCTGTTAGTTTAGGGGATGTTGATACATTGATTCAGCATCCGGCCTCTATGACCCACTCTATAGTGCCGCGGGAAGAAAGATTGAAAGCAGGTATCACCGATGGGTTGGTCAGGTTATCTGTTGGTATTGAGGATGTGGAAGATATTATTGCTGATTTAGATCAGGCTTTAAATAAAATTAAATAAAATGATTTTACTGCAAAAAGCTAATTTTTCGCTTCAAAAGAAATTTTTCGAACCATTTAAAGTTCGATTTCAGTATGGTTAAACGAAAAATTTCTATGGTGCTCAAAATTAGCTTTTTGCAGTTTGATTATAAAACAAGTTTTTGGAATAGGTAGACAGTTTGTAACTTGTCTACCTATTATTTTTTGTATGGAAAACTTTCTTAAATAATCATTAAAGGTTTTTTGTTAATTAATATTTTACAGGTTTTCTGTGTAAAAAATAATCTCTTAATCTATTGACATTTCCAGAAATAGATTTTACAATGATGGAGATTGGGAAAAGTAAAAGAAAAGGTTCTATGAAATTATAAAATTACACTCTTTAACATAGTGGTTTAAAGGAGTGAGGGCTATAATGGAAAGAACGGATTTTGATCACAGTAAAACACCTATTTTTTCATTTTTACAGGAGTATATTAAAAAGGATATAATACCTTTTTTTGTACCTGGCCATAAGCACGGTAGAGGTTTAAAAGAGTTTACCGATTTTTTGGGTAAAACGGTTTTAAACATTGATATTCCCAGTCTTCCGGAGACTGATAATCTTGCTAATCCCATTGGTATTATTCGGGAAGCGCAGGAACTTATGGCCGATGCCTTTGGGGCTGAACATGCTTATTTTTTAGTGAATGGGACCAGTGAAGGGGTACAGGCAATGATTCGCAGTGCTGTCAAACCTGGTGAAGAAATTATTATTCCCCGAAATGCCCATAAGTCCACAATAGGAGGTTTGATTTTATCCGGTGCTGTACCTGTTTACGTTTATCCTGAAATAGATCCCGAATTGGGAATTACAACTGTGGTTTCCAGTTCGACAATTAAACAAGCTTTCAAACAAAATCCATTTGCTAAAGCGGTTTTTGTTATTAACCCTACTTATTATGGAATGGTTTCTGATTTGAAGACTATTGTCCGTACCGCCCACCGGAAGGGAGCAGTAGTTTTAGTGGATGAAGCTCATGGAGCTCATATGGGTTTTCATGATGATTTTCCATTGACTGGGATGGAAGTAGGAGCAGATATGAGTGCTGCCAGTTTACACAAGACTGGAGGGTCGATGACCCAGAGTTCAGTTCTACTGCTTAGAGGTAATCGGATTCCTGAAGAAAATGTAAAACAAACTTTAAATTTAACCAGAACTACCAGTCCATCCTATGTATTAATGGCTTCTTTAGATGTAGCAAGAAAACAGTTGGCACTTTATGGTGATGAGCTTTTAGAAAAGACTCTGGAATTGGCCCGTTATGCCAGAGAAGAGATTAACAAGATTGAGGGAATATATGCTTTTGATCATTCTCTTGTGGGTAAATATGGAATTTATGATTTAGATGAAACCAAGCTGAGTATTTATACTGGTAGGTTAGGAATTTCCGGTTTTACTTTAGAGAGAGAGCTGATGACCAGATTTGGTATTGGTCTTGAGTTGGCAGAACTGAACACAGTTCTGGCTCTTATTACTATTGGTGATACTAAGGAATCTGTGGATCGTTTGATTGAAGCATTAAAAATTATCGCTTCAGAACGGGAAATTCAGGACCCGAAAAAGATTTCTGAATTACCGGAGATGCCAGATTTGATAGTTAGTCCACGGGAAGCTTACTATGGTACCAAAAAGACTGTACCGTTAGAAAAGGCGGTTGGAGAAATCAGTGGAGAGATGTTAATGGCCTACCCTCCTGGCATCCCAATTGTTTGTCCTGGTGAGCGGATTACACAGGATATTTTGGATTATGTAAAGATTTTAAAAGAACAACATGCCATGTTACAGGGAACAGCAGATCCGTATGCAAACTATATCCGTGTTCTGGGCCATGATAGTTAATGGAAATGGCTGGGCGAACAGATAATCAAAGATGTGGTAGATTATATAGAAATATTAAAGAAACAGCATACACACCTCCAGGGTACCGTAAATTCCAATGCAGATTATATTCGTTTTCTTCATCACAGAACAGTAAAGATGAGAAAAAATGGGTAACCGTTTTATGGTGCCCGTTTTTTTTAATACAGGGAAAATTATACAACTGTGGATAATTTCCTGGCATTAAAAATATTGTAGCCGAAGGCCAATTTATTTTATTGACTTGTTAAATTTGTTATCAGTGTAATTAACCAAAAAACAGGATTTTATTAGATTTTTAAAGAATAATACTTTTATAGATGAACTATTTACATAAGGAGAGTGGAATCATGAAAGCAGAAATTATCTGTGTAGGAACAGAACTCCTTTTAGGGGATATTATCAATACTAATGCGACATGGTTGGCCAATCAGCTAAAAGATCTGGGGATAGATTTATATTATATTAGTACTGTTGGTGATAACCGTCGGCGAATGGAAGAGGTTTTTAAAACTGCCTATCAACGTTCTGATCTGGTTATTATTACCGGTGGCCTCGGACCCACAGAAGACGATTTAACAAGGGAAGTCGTAAGTGCGGTAACGGGGCGGAGATTAAGGTTTTATCAAGAATTAGCGGATCAAATTAACGAAAAGTTTAAAAAGTTTAAGCGCAAGATGACACCCAATAATTTGCGTCAGGCATATTTGCCAGAAGGAGCAGAAGTGATTAAAAATCGAGTGGGAACTGCACCGGGATTATATTTGAAAGTAAATAATACCATTTTTGTGGCTCTCCCGGGTGTACCGCGGGAGATGAAGATAAACTTTACGGAAGAAGTATTGCCGCGTTTAAAAAAAGAGCTTCCCGAAAAGGGAATAATTCTTTCCAGGCTGCTTAGAATATGCGGGATCGGTGAATCCGCAATGGAAGAGAAGGTAAAAGATATAATCCAGAATCAATCTAACCCTACGATTGCTCCACTTGCCGGGAACAGTGAAGTTTATCTTAAAGTAACTGCCAAAGCTGCCAGTAAAAAAGAGGCAGAAGCTCTTTTGAAAGATACTGTGGATCAGCTATATCAAAGGCTTGGTATGTATATTTATGGAGAGAATGATGAGACTCTGGAATTGGTTGTGGGAAAAATTTTAAAGAAACATGGTTTAAAATTGGCGATTGCTGAATCCTGTACTGGTGGATTGATTGGTCATAGGATTACCAATATACCGGGAAGTTCAGATTATTTCGAGCGAGGGTTTGTCACATATAGTAATGAAGCTAAAATTGAAGAATTAGGAGTTCCGGAAGATGTGATTGTCAGGTATGGAGCTGTTAGTCCAGAAACGGCAAAAGCTATGGCGGAAGGGGTTTTGGAAAACTCCAGAGCCGATATAGCTGTTGCGGTTACCGGAATTGCTGGCCCCGGTGGAGGTACTCCTGAAAAACCTGTTGGTTTGGTTTACTGTGCCATTGCGGATAAATCCGGTCGAGTTGATTTATACGATTTCCATTTTTGGGGTGAGCGGGAATGGATCAAGTATTCTACTTCTCAATATACTCTTTACCATCTCTGGAAATACCTAATAAATAAATTTTCTGTTGAACCAAAAAATACTCAATAGTTATTCGCTGTTTAGAAAATTATATAAAATTTTTTTGAATTTAGGTAAAAAAAGCAGGAAAAAAACCATTTACGAAGAATCTAAAAATAAATGGAATTTACAACAAACGAAGGAAAAATAATATGAAATGGATAAAGGTGGAATTAAGATGGTATTTCAAAAAAATATAACTGAGGTAGGTTATCGTTTACCTCGGGATTATGTACAAAAACATAGGGTGGTCCCTCTGGGGTTGGAAGAAGGAAAACCGGTTATTGCCATTCCTGAGGGATTATCTTTAGAAATCCGTCAGGAATTAGAAATTTTTTTCAACCAAAAATTGATTTTTCGTACCTATGAATCTGATGAGCTTGACAAATTTGTTCAGGAATTTCTGGACTCAGAGGGTGAGACTATCGAGGGGATGTTAGAAAGCATCAACTCGGATGATTATGCAGGAAGTGACCTTTATTTTAGTCAAAATATTGAGAACCTAGAGGATCTGGCCCAGGAAGCTCCTATCATTCGATTGGTAAACTTAATAATTAGTGAAGCTTTAAAAGAGAGGGCCAGTGATATTCACTTAGAACCTTTTGAGGACCATGTCAAACTTCGTTACCGTATTGATGGAATTCTTTATGAAAAGACTCCACCTCCTAAAAATCTATTTCCTGCAATCATTACCCGGATAAAAATCATGGCCAATCTGGATATTGCTGAGCGTCGTTTGCCCCAGGATGGACGGATTAGAATTAGAATTGCCGGTCGAGAAGTTGATATTCGAGTATCAACAGTTCCTACTATTTATGGTGAAAGTCTGGTTATGCGTCTATTAGATCAAAGCTCTGTTCTGCTAAATCTGGAAGAGCTGGGATTTGAACCAGATACTTTAGAACAGGTCTATAAAAATCTCAACTTTATAAATGGAATTATTCTGGTAACAGGTCCTACAGGCAGTGGTAAAACAACTACTCTCTATTCCTGTTTAAATCGGATGAATGTTCCTGAGAAAAAGATTCTAACTGTAGAAGATCCGGTAGAATATCATTTGGCGGGAATTAATCAGATGCAGGTAAATGAAAAGATTGGTTTTACTTTTGCTACAGGTCTTCGTTCTATTTTGCGTCAAGACCCGGATATAATTATGGTTGGTGAGATGCGTGATTTAGAGACTGCCAGGATGGGAATTCAGGCAGCTTTAACAGGTCACCTGGTCTTTTCTACTATACATACCAATGATTCGGCAAGTACTATTACCCGTTTAATAGATATGGGGGTGGAAGATTACCTTGTGGCCTCAACTTTGAGATGTATTCTGGCACAGCGTCTTGTAAGGAGAATTTGTTCCAATTGTAAAGAAGAGTATAAGCCCCATCTGGCAGAAATAAAGGCCATTGGATTATCTGACGATCTTAACATCACATTTTACCGTGGTAGGGGCTGTGAGGAATGTAATTATAGTGGTTATAGGGGACGGATAGGAATTTATGAATTGATGAATATCACCCCTGAAATTGAAGAGATGATTACCCAAAGACGGAATGCCAATGAAATTAAGAAAGTTGCCTGTGGGCAGGGTATGGTTACTTTACGGGAAGATGGTCTTAGAAAGGTAAAACGGGGAATAACTACCATAGAAGAAGTTCTACGGGTTACTCAGGTATAGAGGTGAGAATTTGATGGTTGAATATAGATATCAGGCGGTTGACCGTACGGGTCAGGTTGTGAGGGGTAAAATTATAGCAGAGTCTGTAGAACAGGCGGCTATAAAGGTCAAAAACGAACTGGGTCTGGTCCCTGTAGAGATTAGTGAGGATCTTCCAAAATTTAGACGGAAAAGCCGGATAGGTGGCTCTAAACAAAATTTTCTATTGAGATTTACTCAACAATTGGCTGATCTCTTAAACTCTGGTATTCAGGTAGATGATGCACTTGGAGTTTTAATTCAATTAACTGGAGATTTGGAATTTAAAAAAAAGATTGAAGAGATTCGTGATGATATTCAGGGAGGAGCAGACCTTTCTCAGGCGTTGACTAAACACCCCGATCTTTTTAATGAATCTTACGTCAATATGGTTCGTGCCGGTGAGAGTGGTGGTGTTTTAGGTCTCTGCTTTCAGAGGTTGGCAGATTATATTGAACAGGATAAAGAATTTCGCGGTTCGATTAAATCAGCTCTGGTATATCCCTTTATTGTTATGTCAATGGGTTTAATTGCTGTGGTTGTCCTATTTATTTTCGTTATACCGCGGTTTGTAAATCTTTTTAATGATCTAGGCCAGACTTTACCACTGCCAACCCGGATTTTACTCGGTATTAGTAACATTTTTCTTAACTATTGGTTATTTATTTTAATCGGATTAGCTGCAGTGATTTCAAGTTATATTTACTATAAGCAAACCCCAGATGGTAAATATCAGGTAGATGTGATCAAAAATAAAATTCCCTTTTTTGGTCAGGTGAGAATTAAGTTAACCGTTTCCCGATTCTGCCGCATTTTAGGAACCATGCTTGAAAGTGGTGTACCGTTGCTTAAAGGTCTGGAGATTGCTAAAAGTACTATTAATAATCAGGTTTTTATAAGAATTTTAGATAATCTATATGAAGCTGTGCGCAAAGGTGAAACCCTTTCTGGCTTTCTTAAAAATGAACCGGATTTTCCTGAATTGGCAGTATTTCTAATCGGTGTTGGGGAACGGACTGGCAATCTGGAAGGGATGTTGACTCGGATTGCAGAAACTTTTGCAAAAGAGGTTAAGCGGAGTCTGGATGCCTTTTTAACCATATTCGAACCGATGGTTATTTTAATACTCGGAATTTTTGTACTTTTTGTTGTAATTTCGATTCTTCTGCCTATATTTTCGCTCCAGCAGATGCCATTTTAAAAATAATTACATTGAAAGAAAGGAAGGGATGTTTAAATGAAAAAATTACAACAGTGTTTACGAAATCAGAAAGGTTTTACTTTTGTTGAAATTATGATTGTAGTAGTTATTATTGGCTTTCTGACTTCGGTGGTGGTTCCTCAGATTATTGGTAGGGTTGGAAAAGCCAAACAGGTTACTGCTCAAAACCAGATTAACAATTTAGAACTGGCATTAGACCAGTATTACCTGGATTGCGGACGTTATCCTACAACTGAGCAGGGTCTTCAAGCTCTGGTGAAAAAACCTACTATTTCACCTATTCCAAAAGGTTGGGATGGTCCATATTTTAAAAAGGATATTCCTAAAGATCCCTGGGGGAATGATTATATTTACAAATACCCTGGTGAACATAATCCCGATAGTTATGATCTTTACTCTTTAGGTAGAGATGGCCAGGAAGGTGGTACCGGGGAAGATGCAGATATTACCAATTGGTCTAATCTGGAAGAGTAAAAAAGGATTTACATTTTTAGAGATCATCTTTGTGTTGGTTATTATGTCTTTAATGTTTACCCTTGTTGTTCCCAACTTTCATCGAATGTTTGCTTCTGTTGAAAGGACCCGCGAAGGTCAGAAAGTATTTCATCTTTTAGAGAAAGCCCGGGCTGAAGCTATCCTTAATGCTGAACCGGTAGATATCACCTTTTATACTAATGGCCTCTGTATTTTTCACTACAGGGGCAAAATTCTAGAATATGAAGATTTAAGGATGAAAATTCTTTTGAATGATAAAGACCGGATTGTTCAGACCTTTTATCCTGATGGTACTGCAAAACATCCAGAATTAACATTTAAAACCAATGAAGGTAAATATCTAATTTATAAATTTAATCCCATCAGTGGGAAAATTGAGATGGAACGGAGTCCGACATTATGAAAGAAGTACTTACAAAAAACACAGGTTTTACCCTTATAGAAATTATGGTTGCTGTGACCATTGTAGGTATCTCCTTTGCTGTGATTGTAGAAGGTTATATATCGATGAGTGGTCTTGTACAGCAGATGCGGGAATATCAACTGGTCAGTTCTTTTGCCAAAGAGAAGTTAAATCAGCTAATCCATAAGGTTGATTTAAGTTCAGCTGGAACTGAGGAATTGGGAAACTTGGAGGTTACCTGGAAGTCGATGAATCAGGATGTGGGTGATGGAGTAAGGCAGGTAATGATCATTGTGGAGTGGCGGGGTCGTAAAGGTCCAAGATCATATCAATTGACAACACTGATTGAAGGTGGAACCTATGAGTAAAATTTTAAGATCATATTCTGGATTTACCTTTATTGAGATTATTGTTGCCGTTACGATCCTGTCCATAATTATCCTGACTTTATATAGTCTTATGGATGTTGGTTTTTCTTTTTGGGATTATATTGATAATTCCCGTTGGAGCTATACTGACCTGCAGTTGGCCATTAATAAAATGGAAAAGGATTTTCGTTCCACTTTTTTTAGATCATCTTCTAAAAGGTATCCTTTTATAGGAAATATGTATCAGGTTCGATTTTTCACCCGGGATTTTGATTCGGGAAGGGTAGATGAGATACTTTATGAATATTCCCCGCTTGATGAGACATTATTTATGGTTAAAAATGATCAGCGGATACCTTTGTTGACCCAGATTAAAAGATGTAATTTTTACTTTTATCATCCCGAGTATCATTATTGGGATAACTATTGGCACAGTGATGATAAAAAAAGAGTACCTTTAATGGTCAGAATAGAGTTTACTTTTACGGACCAGGATGATGAAGTATATAGATTTGATTTTCCAATTTATATTGAGCGGAAGGGAATTAGTGAAAAATGAAACCATTGAGATCTGAAGATGGTATTGCTTTGATTATGGTTCTCTGGACAATTGTTATCTTAAGCTTTCTTATGATTTCTCTTTCTGAGGATATACAACTTGAGAGTTTTTTGACCCGGAATTTAATGGAACAAAACCAGGTTCAATTTATTGCCCAGGCAGGAATTGCCAGAGGATTGGCAGAACTTAAGGGAGATAAAACCCTTGCCGATGGTAAACAGGAACACTGGTTGATACCGATTAAGGGTCAGATTGAAGACCGGGGAACTTTTGAAGTAGTGATTGAAGATATAGGTAGTCGTTTTAACATTAACTATATAGGTGAACCTGTACTTAGCCATATAGTTGTAGATTTCAGTAAGGAGTTTGCTGGATGGCGGAAGGAGAAGTTTCCGTTTTATTTACTGCAGGAGTTGGAGGAGTTTGGAAAACAGGATTTTCAGACCATTGAAGATCAAATAACATTTTATGGTAAGTTTAATCTAAATACAGATGACTATGAAATATTAAAAGAGATAATGGTGAGAAAAAAGATTTCAGAATGGACTGCGAATCAGGTAATTCAGGAATTGAGTAAGATTGACCAACCTTTGCTTTCAATAGATGATCTTCTCTTAAAAGTACCGAGTCTGGATCTTTCTACTTTAGAAGAAATTCGTGATGAAATCGACGTTAAGGGAAATATCAATATTAATCTTGTTGATGAAGAGATACTGGTAATTTTGATGGATAGTCTTGATATTCCCCAGGATCGGGTGACAACAATTACAACTATAAGGGATAAAGAAACTATTAAAAATCTGAATATATTGAAAAGACCAATAGGTGAGGAATACTTTAAAAAATTATTTCCTTATTTTGATGTTACATCTAAGTATTTTCGGATCACAAGTTTTGCTAAATCTGCTTCATCTTCAATTCAAAAAACTATTGTGGTAGAGGTGGAGAGAATTCCTGAAAAAGTTGCCCAGGGACGGGTGTTAGAGTGGAGAACAAAAATTTTATCCTGGGTAGAGTCTTAAAAAGTAGGTGAAATTATGCGAAAAAGAAAAAGAGTATTTGCCACCATTGATCTAGGGGCAGAAAAAATTAAATTGGCCGTAATAAAAAAAGGAATTACCGGGATGAAAGTTCTGGTTAATGAGATCTTTTCAAAAGAAGAAGTTTCTTTAGTAGGCCAAAAGATTCAGCAATATCGCCCCAAGGAGGTTATATTAATTCTGCCGCAGGAACGGGTTATAATACGTGATATAACCCTTCCTCCGGTGGACAAAAATAAAATTAAATCTATGCTTTATTTTGAGCTATCAGGAACACTTCCATATGCAATAGAACAGGTTGAACTTGATTACATTTTATTACATAAATCAAGAAAGGAGACAAAAGTAAAGGTTTTTGTTGTTCCCGACCAATTAAATCGTGATGTTGAGTTTTTGCGTGGAGCAGGGATTTATGTCACTCGTTTGATTCCAAGGGGATTAGCCATAACAGCATATCTTAATAAAAATGGAGTTCAAAATCGATTAGTAAAATTAAATACTTTATCGGGACAGCTGGTGGTATACCCCGATTTTATGAATTATTTTAGCCGATTCTATTATAGTGGGCAGCCAATCAATGAAGATGAACTGAAAGAAGCACTGATTGAGCGGGGGATTGATCTTAATCGATGGGATTTGATGGAATTGACTGGGCCAGAACCTGAATTATTGGGTGCTATTTATTTTCACTGCAAATATCCAGAATTTAGTCTTTTACAGGTTCCGGTGGAAGAAAGTTCACAAGGGCTTAAAATTGCGATTATTTTGACCCTGATAGCCATTTTAATCGTTAATGCCGGGACTTTATATTTAAATTATACGATGAAACTTAAAGAACTTCAGGTTTATCAGGAACGTCTGGACATACTTATTCCCCGTACAGAAAAGGTAAAAGAACTTAAAGGGGGAATTTCCAGAATTAGAGATAACTTTGATAGATTAGAGAAGATATATCAGAAAAATAGAGATTATCTTATCTGGCTAAGGGAACTTCATCTGTTGTTACAGGAGGATACCGAAGTGAACATTCTGGTTTTTGAAGATAATCTGTTACGTGAACTGCACGGTAAAGCGCCGTCTGCCACCAAAGTTAGTGCACGACTTGCTGATTCGCCTTATTTTTCTGACCCTGAGTTTATATCCCCCATTACCCCGAGAGAAGATCAAGGGAAAATGATAGAAGAATTCAGTATTACTGCTACTCTGGTTGACCCACAAAGAAAGGGGGATGGGGTAGATGAGTAAACTTACACCCCGTGAAAAACGGACTTTGATATTTGGGATGGGATTTCTGATGATATTTTCATTGGTTTATTGGGGATTGCTACCTGCCTGGGAAGAATTTGAATGGGTAAATACCAAATTACGCGAGGCAAAACGGTTATATATTCAGGCAGTGCGTACTGTACGTATGGAACGGGATTATTTGGAGAAATATGAGGCATATAACCGGGCATATCAGGAACTTAAATCTCATTATTATTCCAATATGGGTGAAAAAGAGGCAATGATTAAGTTTCTGGCCCAGGTAGAGGAGATTGCTCAAAAGAGCGGAGTCAACATTATTAGTAAAAACCCTATGGGTATAAATATGGTAGATGGTTATAAAGCATTGAAGGTGAATCTGACTTTAAAAGGAACACCAGCTCAGTTGACAGAACTCTTGCTTAAGATTAGAAATGCTCCAATCGCTATTAATGTCAATCGGTTAAGGATTGATCTGGATCAGAGAAATCGTCTTTTGCAGATAAAGATGATTGTTTCTACATTGCTTATTGATGAAGAAGGTGATGGAGATGAAGGATAGGAATAGTCGAAATCGCCGTATCCTTCTTTTACTTATCTTTATTCTGCTCATAAGTATTTCTTACCTGGCTTTGGAATTTTCTATTTACGTTGATGGAAGATGGCAAATAGTACAGGGCCAGGAAATTGGCGTTAAGACAAACAAAGATATAGAAACTTTGAAGATAGAACTTCCAAAAAAGATTGATTATGGTAATGATTATTGGAATGTATTAAGAGAGGGACGGCTTTTCTTTAAATCTCTTCCTGAAAAACGGACAGTCCCAACAAATCCCCAACCTAAAGATCAGCCGGTTACTCCAGTAACTCTTATAAAACCTGTCTGTCCCTGGGTTGCAGTAGGGGTTCTTTTGGGAGAAGAACCAACAGCTATTCTGGCACATAAACAAAATCAAACAAGCCAGACCGTAAAGGTTGGTGATAAATTGGGAGAATATGAAGTTATGCAGATTGAAAAGGATTTTGTACTTTTAAAAAGTCCTGATGGTGAATTTAAATTAGAATTGGGAGGTTTTTAAGTTGAAGAGAAAAACAATTTTGACTATTGTCATAATATGTTTTTTATCATTCTTTTCAACCGTTTTTGCTGAAGGTTTAATCACCTTAAGTATTAAAGAAGGGGATATACGGGATGTTTTAAAAATGATGGGAGAGCAGAGCGGAATTAATATTGTTCCCGACTCGTCAGTAAGAGGTCAGGTAACTTTAACTCTGACAGATGTGACAGTAGAGGATGCTTTAGAGACTCTTTTAAAAGTCTATCACTATTATTATGAAAAGGTGAATAGTAATACCTATATCATAAGTCAGGAACCGCTAAAAGAACCTTATTTAATCGAAGTGGAAGATGGAAAATTAACTCTTGTTGCCCAGAATATAGATATCAAACGGATTATAAATGATATTGCCAGAAAAGGTCAGTTAAATATTATTTATGATCAGAGCATAAATGGTCAGGTAAATGCTAATTTGATATTGGTAGATATTTATGAAGGTCTAAAATCCCTATGTTCTGCTAACAACCTGCTTTTAATGGAAAGAGAAGGTATTTATACTATCACTACCGGCATGGTGGGCCAGAAAGGGCGCCAGATGGTAGTAAACTACTCTAAAGGTCTCTTATCAATTGATGTAAAAAGTGGGGATTTGACTGATCTGCTCCGGGCCATTGCAGAGCAGAGTGGTATAGATATTGTTCTATTTGGTGGAAACCATCAATTGGTGGATCTTAAGCTTAAGAATATTCCTGTTGATGATGCCATTGAGATGATTTTATCAGGTACCCGCTATACATATAAAAAAGTCGGAAATGTTTATTTGATTGGGGATAAGAGTATCAATAGTCCGTCATCATCTCTATTAATCCGTAATGAAGTTATTCATCTTAGATATCTTCAGGCAGAGAAAGTACCTGCGATGCTGCCAAATATTTTTCCTGCTACCAATATCAAAGTGATAAAAGAGCTTAATGCTCTGGCTGTTATTGGAACACAGGACGATATTAATGAGCTGAAGGCTTATCTGGAAAAAATAGATAAAAAGATACCGCAAATTGTAATTGAAGCGATTATTATTGAAGTTTCACGTAATGAGAATAATGGTCCACTTTATAAGTTGGGAATTAAATCTGACGCGCAGGAAGGTAGTACGGTTCTTTTAGATACTGTTCTGGGTAAATTAACATATAATTCAGTAATTAAATTAACACCGGAATTTTATATTCATCTGGAGAATTTGATTGATCAGGGTGTTGTGACAGTTAAGGCAAGGCCGAAGATTACAACATTGAACGGCTGTCAGGCCAAGATTAATGTAGGAACGGTTCAGTATTATAAGACCACAACACCGGCCGGCGATAATAATCAACAGCCCCAGACCCAGTATCAGAGTATTAATGCTGGTATAACTTTAGATGTGATTCCGTGGGTAAGTAGTACTGATGAAATTACTTTAGAACTACATCCTAATGTGAGCAATCTGGGTGGTGCTACTTCTGATGGTCCACCTCAGGTAAGCCAGCGACAGATTGATACCACTGTCCGGGTTAAGAGTGGTGAGACTATTATTATCGGTGGTCTAATCCAGGATGTTAAGACCGATACTGTTTCCAAAGTGCCAATTTTAGGTGATCTGCCGTGGATTGGTAAGCTGTTTCAGAGAAAAACTACTAACCAAAACCAGAATGAATTGATTATTTATATTACTCCTCATATTCTGGATGAAGAGAATGAGACTATTACTCCTGAAGAGATGCAGCAGACAATTGAAGATATGGAAACACGTTATAATAGTGTAGTTGGTGAGTGAAATACAGGCATTTAGGTGTCTGTATTTTTTATTATCAAGAAAATTATATCGTTATGGATACTTTCATCTCTGCTATCAAGAAATTTTTCTTATAAAAATTTTGTTTTCCGAACTATCTTGAATATTGATAGGACTTAAGGTATGATAGAAGAGGTATATTTTAACTTCATTCTGGGGAGGGAAATAGCTAATGCACAAGCAGAGTGATTTAATGCCTATTTTAGCAGGAATTATAGTTTCATTCATCTTTGGCTTATCATTTACCTTTACTGCACAGGCATTGGATGAAATTGCACCCATGCATCTTTTAGGTTATAGATTTGCTTTTGCAGCATTGGGTCTGACCGTTTTACAGTTTACTGGTCTAATAAAAATTAATTTTCGGGGGAAACGATTAGGAACTCTCATGATCCTGGCGCTCTTTCAACCTGTGATCTATTTTATCTTTGAAACTATAGGGATTAAGATGACTTCTGCATCGGAAGGTGGAATGATCATTGCTACTATTCCTGTTGTTGTGACTTTTTTATCTGCAATTTTTTTAAAGGAACGACCTACCATCTTTCAGGTTGGTTCCATCATACTTTCAGTAAGTGGAGTAATGTTTATTGTCTGGATGAAGGGAACCTCAGATACAGGGGGAAATATCATCGGATTATTATTTCTCTTCGGGGCTGTAATTGCTGCTGGAATCTACAACATACTTTCAAGAAAACTTTCTATCTCTTTTATGCCTATTGAGATTACCTTTATGATGATGTGGTTTGGAGCTATTACCTTTAATGCTATTGCTATTATTCAACATTTTGCAGCAGGAGAGATAAACCAATATTTTTATCCCTTAAGCAATGGTAAGGTGCTTTTATCAGTATTTTATTTAGGAATACTTTCTTCTATTGGGGCATTTTTTCTTGTAAATTACATGCTTTCCAGAATGGAAGCATCCCGTTCTGCTGTATTCAGTAATTTGACTACTGTTGTTGCAATTATAGCAGGGGTTTTATTTCGGGGTGATTCATTCTACTGGTATCATGCTGTTGGTAGTTTATTGATCATTCTTGGTGTTTATGGAACTAACTATTTTAGTGCCCGGAAAGAGCAGTATAGAGGTTAGTCTAACCTTTTAAAATATTGCAGACTTAATCACAGTCTATGATTATACTGCAAAAAGCTAATTTTGAGCGACATAGAAATTTTTCGCTAAACCATCTTAGCGAGATTTCAGCCGAAATAAGGCCTCATTACAGGATGTGATGAGCTAATCAAGGGCCAAGGACGACCCTTTGATTAGGAAGCCTTATTTCGGCTGAAATCGAGCTTTAGATGGTTCTAAAAATTTCTCAAAGAGCGAAAAATTAGCTTTTTGCAGTATAATCAGTCTATTGATTGTGAAAGAGCAAGTATTCTTGACAATGAGATAGTAATTTTAAAAAGGAAAATATTTTTTGATCACGAAATAGATAAAATAAGTGTTTTTTTAAGGAGGAGAAAAATGGCAAAGATAAGGACGTTTATTGCAGTTGAGTTTAGTGAGGAATTAAAAAAGGAGATTATTCAGATTCAACAGAGGTTGAAAAGAGATTTAAGAAATCTTAAATGGGTGCCTTATAGTAATTTTCATTTAACTCTTAAGTTTTTGGGGGATGTTGAGTCAAAGAGGATACCTGAAATGGCAGAGGGACTGGCATTAGCTATTGAAGGAATTAAAACATTTTCAGTAGGATTTGCTGGTCTTGGGGGTTTTCCAGAGATATTAAAACCGCGGGTGATATGGTTAGGAGTAGATCGTGGGAAAAAGGAACTAATTCAGCTACAGGAAGCTGTAGAAAAGGAACTGACTTTTCAGGGATTTGCTCCTGAAAAAAAGCCCTATAGCCCACATCTGACCCTGGCCCGTTCCAGGAGGGATACCAATTTACGGGTTGTTGGTGAGCTATTAAGCCAGATTAAGGTCCAGCCTACCAGGACTGATTTAATTCAGTCTATAAGAATTATGAAAAGTGATCTGCGACCTCAAGGACCAATTTATACCTGTTTAAAGGAGATACCCCTGTTAGGATGAAATTTATAGTTAAAAGATGGTATGGTGAGTATGAAAGAGATTGTTTGAAATAATAGTAATTATTTTTCTTGCGTAAGCCAAACAAATGTTCTATAATAGAATTGATACTTAGGGCATAAGGAGTGTGAATGAGATGACCAAAGATAAAGAAAAAGCCCTTGAGATTGCGGTCAAACAGATTGAACGACAATTTGGACAGGGTTCTATTATGCGCTTAGGGGAAGCTGCATCTATGAAAGTAGAAGTGATTCCGACTGGGGCTATTACTCTGGATTTGGCTTTAGGAGTAGGAGGTGTACCCAGAGGTAGAATTATTGAGATTTTTGGCCCTGAATCTTCCGGTAAGACTACAGTAGCTCTGCACATAATTGCTGAAGCGCAAAAACGGGGCGGAATAGCGGCTTTTATTGATGCTGAACATGCCCTTGATCCCAAATATGCGAAAGCAATTGGTGTAAATATTGACAATCTTTTAATTTCTCAGCCTGATACTGGTGAACAGGCTTTAGAGATTTGTGAAGCTTTAGTCCGTAGTGGTGCAATTGATGTCATTGTAGTTGACTCTGTAGCAGCATTGGTACCTAAAGCTGAGATTGAAGGAGAAATGGGAGATAGTCATGTTGGTTTGCAGGCCAGATTGATGTCGCAGGCGATGAGAAAACTTTCGGGTTCTGTATCCAAATCTAAAACTGTCTGCATTTTTATTAACCAGCTTCGTGAAAAGGTTGGTGTCATGTTCGGTAATCCGGAAGTTACTCCAGGTGGACGGGCTTTGAAGTTCTATGCTTCAGTCCGGATGGATGTAAGGAAGATCCAGTCTATTAAAGCCAGCTCCAGTAGTGATGATTATATTGGTAACAGAGTCAAGGTTAAGGTAGTTAAGAACAAAGTTGCGCCACCTTTTAAAACTGCAGAGTTTGATATCATTTATGGTGAGGGAATTTCCTCTATTGGGTGTATTTTAGATGAAGCTGTAAATGCTGAGATCATTAGCAAAGCTGGCTCCTGGTATTCTTACGGAGATGAACGTTTAGGTCAAGGCCGGGAGAATGTAAAAGAATTTTTGAAAAAGAATCCGGATATTTTACAGGCGATTGAGAAAGAGCTGAAAACAAAGTTGGGATTGATAGAAGCTACTTCAGATGAAGAAAAATCTTCTTCAGATGAAGAATCTGCATAAAAAGCCTCTGAATATATTCAGGGGCTATTAAATTACCTGGGTTTGGAAAAATAAAATGGAGAGTTGAAAAATGAGGGAAAATAATCCGGAATTTCAGAAAGCCAAAAAACAGGTGTTTAGATACTTAAGATATCGGGAGCGGAGCGAAAAAGAAGTTAGGGATTATTTAAGGCGAAAAGGTTATAGGAGTGAAGTAATTAAGGCAGTTATTGAGAGGCTTAAAGAACTGGATTATTTAAATGATCGGCGTTTTGCCGAACTCTGGGTTAAAAACCGGACAAATTCGGGTCGGAGAGGACCAATATTGGTAAAAAAAGAACTACAGGAAAAAGGAATTGATCATAATCTTATCGAAGATATTATTTCGGTAGAATATACTCCAGGACGTGAGTTTGATATAGCCTGTGAACTATTAAAAAAGAAAATTAAACTTTATCAAGGTGAAAATTTTGAGACTGTTAAGGCCCGATTATGGAAACTGTTAGAAAGGAAAGGTTTTCGGTATCAGGTTATAGAAAATGTGGTTGAGCAGGTATTAAAAGAAGAGATTAAAAATTGATTTCTTGACAGTTAAAATAAAAAGAGATAAAATAGATTCGAGATGCTTTTTCTTAAGCTCAACCCCAATCATGAAGAATAATGTTTTTTCGATAAGACAATGGAATAGGAGAGGGGAGGTGATGCTTATTTTCTCTATTTTATATATGTCTATCTCCCTGTCAATTGGTTTGGCAATTGGTTATTTGATTAGGAAATATATTGCGGAAGCTAAGATACAGTCGGCAGAACAGGAAGCTGCTAAGATTATAGAAGAGGCTAATCGTACTGCAGAGTCCAGGAAGCGGGAAGTACTTCTTGAAGCAAAAGAAGAAGCACATCAAATTAAAGAAGAGATTGAAAGAGAGTGCCGTGAAAGAAGAAATGAGTTGCAGCGTTTTGAACGGCGATTGATGCAAAAAGAGGAAAATCTGGAGCGTAAGGCAGATATTCTTGAAAAGAAAGAAGAGGCGTTACAACGGCGTGAACGTCAGGTTAGTCAGATGGAAGAAGAAATTGGAAAATTGAGAGACAAACAGATTGCTGAATTGGAACGTCTTTCCAGATTGACCTCGGAAGAAGCAAAAGAAATTTTGATGCGCAATGTTGAACAGGAGATTGAGCATGATCTGGCAAGAATGATAAAAGAAAAGGAACAGCAGGCCATTGAAGAATCAGAAAAAAGGGCTCGTGAAATTATTTCTCTTGCTATTCAACGTTGTGCTGCCGACCATGTGGCAGAAACGACCGTTTCCGTGGTAAATCTTCCGAATGATGAAATGAAGGGCCGGATTATTGGCCGGGAAGGTCGAAATATTCGGGCTTTAGAGAACTTGACAGGGATTGACTTAATTATTGACGATACTCCAGAAGCAGTCATTCTATCAGGATTTGACCCAATCCGTCGCGAGATAGCACGGGTTGCTTTAGAAAAGTTGATTATAGATGGTAGGATTCATCCGGCACGGATTGAAGAGATGGTTGAGAAAGCTCGCAAAGAGATTGAATCAAGGATTCGTGAGGAGGGTGAACAGGCCGCTTTTGAAACTGGTGTTCACGGCCTGCATAGCGAACTGATTAAACTGCTTGGCCGTCTCAAGTTCCGGACCAGTTATGGTCAAAATGTATTAAAACATTCTATTGAAGTGGCACACCTGGCAGGTGTAATGGCTGCTGAATTAGGTGCTGATGTAAATGTTGCTAAACGTGCTGGGCTTTTGCATGATTTAGGTAAGGCTGTTGACCATGAAGTGGAAGGTCCCCATGTACAGATTGGGGCTGATTTAGCCAAAAAATATGGCGAGTCTGAAGCCGTAGTTCATGCCATTGCTGCACATCATGGTGATATTGAGGCAGAGACTATTGAGGCTGTTCTGGTAGCTGCGGCAGATGCTATTTCTGCTGCACGTCCTGGAGCAAGAAGAGAAACTTTAGAGTCTTATATTAAACGTCTCGAAAACCTTGAAAAGATTGCTGATTCTTTTGATGGGGTTGAAAAAGCTTATGCTATTCAAGCTGGTCGTGAGATTCGGATTATGGTGAAACCTGATAAAATTGATGATGAGGCTGCTCCAAAACTGGCGCGGGATATTGTTAAAAATATTGAGCAGGATCTGGATTATCCAGGTCAGATTAAAGTTACCGTTATACGTGAAACCCGTGTGGTTGATTATGCAAAATAAGCTAAATAATAAATTTCGAAAATAAAGGGCTTCTCATTTTGAGAAGCCTTATTCATATGGAAAAAAACGACTAGAATCCTATAAATTTCTTTCTACAAAAAGCAGGAATTGGGCTTTCAGTAGCGAATAGTATGAGAAGATAAGCGCTGGAATAGTGGAGAGGTGGAACTTATGACAAATCAATTTCAAAAAGATGATGGAATAAACGACAGTATAGAACTTATGATTTCAATTTTGATTCGGTATCCTGAGATCAACATGATCAAGACTGATCCAAAAACCCAGGAAATTATTTTTTCTTTTCTTTTGAAGAAGAAATTGACCCAGGTAGAGTTTTTTACTCTGCAGAAAGAACTTATTAAAAATATTGAGACATTTTTATTTATCCAGAATAAAAAACCTAACAGTATTCGATTGCAGCTGCAGTCATATGGAGATTATTCCTTTGTTGAAGTAATCCGTGATTTTAAGACCATCAGTCAACGTGAAATTTCTTTATTGATTCATTTAATTAGCAGTGAATTTGGCACTTATTTATTAACTGAAGTTGATGAAAATCAGGATTTAGAAGATCTTAAAAATCAGGAAAAAATAATTGATGATTTACTGACCCGATTGCAATATCAGAGACAGCAGGATTTAATTGGCTTTAGGGAGGCCGGTAAAGTAATGGTCTTTCAGAAAAATGGTGTATAATCTCCACAGTATGTGGAGATTTTTTTATTTAAAAGAAGGTGAATCCTGAAGTTTTGGAGAAATTATGAAAGCAAATCAGTAAAATAAGTTTACCAGAATAAGTAATACTGGAAACAGTCTAGAATTAGGGGTGAAATTAGATGAAAATTTTATGTATCGGAGATATTGTCGGCCGTCCTGGTCGCAGAGCGGTAAGAGAATTGCTGCCAAAGATTAAAGAAAAGCACAAGATTGACCTTGTTCTTGCCAATGGCGAAAATGCGGCTGGAGGTGTGGGATTGACCCGTAAGGTGACAGAAGAACTTTTAAGTTATGGAATAGAGATTATCACTTTAGGTAATCATACCTGGGATAATCGTGAAATTTTTAAGTTTATTGATGATGATCAACTACCGTTAGTTCGTCCTGCCAATTATCCACCTAAAACTCCAGGCAAGGGATATCGAATCTTTGAATATGAGGAAGCAAGAATTGGTATTATTAATATGTTGGGGCGGGTTTTTTTGGGTGATTTTGACTGTCCCTTTAGAACTTTTGACCAAATTTATGAAAAGATCAAGGATGAGACAGATTTCATTCTTGTGGATTTCCATGCTGAGGCAACAGCAGAGAAGATGGCCTTTGGCTGGTATCTTGATGGTCGGGCAACAGCGGTATTTGGTACCCATACCCATATCCAGACAGCGGATGAAAGGATTTTGCCAGGTGGTACAGGATATATCACCGATTTAGGGATGACAGGACCTATTGATTCTGTCATTGGAGTTAAAAAAGATGTAGTGATAGAGAAGTTTCTTACTCAATTGCCAAAGCAATTTGAAGTGGCTAAGGGAGATGTTCAGCTCTGTGGTATTATTTTAGATATTACTGAAGTTTCCGGTAAAGTCCGCGATATTCAAAGAATTCAGGAAAATTCGTATAATGACTAGTCATATTTTCCGGATGTGCTGAATAAAATGCCATTAGTAAAGAATTGAAAAAATTTTTTGAAAAAAATTTTGAGCAAAAGCAGGAATTTTAAAATTTTTGACTAAATAAATATATACATAAGAAGTAGGAATTTTTAACAAAAAGAGGAGGTATTTAACTAGCATGGAAGTATTAAAGGTATCATCTAAATCAAGTCCAAATGCAGTTGCTGGAGCGTTGGCTGGAGTTTTAAGGGAAAAGGGATCTGCTGAATTGCAGGCCATCGGTGCAGGAGCTATAAATCAGGGAATTAAAGCTGTTGCTATTGCTAGAGGTTTTGTAGCTCCAAGTGGTATTGACTTAATCTGTATCCCGGCTTTTACAGACATTGAAATCGATGGAGAAGAAAGAACAGCAATTAAATTAATTGTCGAACCTAGATAAGAAAGTAACTTATATATGTTTAAAAGCCTGTTTGCAGAAGCTGCAAACAGGCTTTTTTATGTATCTGAAGATTAAACTGCAAAAAGCTAATTTTGAGCGCCATAGAAATTTTTTGTTAAACCATCTTAGTGAGATTGAAAAGAATGACTTCATATGAGGAGGTAATGAGCTAATCAAGTCACTGAAATCAAACTTTAGATGGTTCGAAAAATTTTTTATAAAGTGAAAAATTGGCTTTTTGCAGTGAAATCATCTGAAAGTTATAAAAAATTTGAAAAAAGGAGGATTACCTTAATTTTTATTGAATATATTTATTAAAGTTAAATGATATTTAAATACCTCGAATGGAGGTGTGAAGGTGCAAAAACTATTAAAAGGCGGCATTCTTGTTACAGATGAAGGTACTTTTCAAGGCAATATACTCATTGAAGGTGAGAAGATTGCCCGGATTGGAAAATTTGATGTAGAGGAATTGGATACAGACTGTGAGGTTATTGATGTAATGGGAAAATTGATAATGCCCGGAATTGTTGATGCTCATACTCATTATCAGTTAAAATCGCGGAATACAATAACGGCAGATGATTTTGTCAGCGGTTCTATCTCTGCAGCTTGTGGTGGAGTGACAACTTTTATAGATTATGCTGATCATTTACCTGATCATTCACTTAAGGAAGCTGCGCAGTTAAGGATTGACGAAGCTCTGGGTAAAACAGTATTAGATTTTACATTACATCAAACCATCACCCATTTTGATGAAACAATAAGTCAGGAGATGGTTGATCTTGTAAAGATGGGGATTAGCAGCATTAAAATTTTTACCACCTACCGTCGGGAAGGTTATATGATTCCAACCGGGCAATGGGAGTATGTCTTTAGACGGTTAAAAGAGTTGGAGATTCTTTTAACAGTCCATGCTGAAGATGATGATATAATTATGCGTTTAGAAGAGGAATTTAAAAAAAGAGGTCAGCTTTCTCCCGATATGCACCCAAAAATTCGTCCTTCAAAAGCTGAAGAGATTGCTATAGAAAAGGTGGGAGAACTGGCCAGAAAAGTAGGAATTCCGATATATATTGCTCACCTATCATCAAAAGCTGGTTATGAGGCTCTTAAAAGGGTAAAACAAAGGGGTGGAGCGATATATGCTGAGACTACTCCTCATTACCTTTTATTGGACGAAGGAAGCTTGAAAGAGCCGATGGCGCAAAGATTTATTATGACACCACCTTTGCGCACCAAAAAAGATCAAAAGGCTCTCTGGGAAGGTTTAAAGGCTGGGGATATACAGGTAGTTGCTACAGATCATTGTTCTTTTACTCTTGAGCAAAAATTGAGTGATGATTGCTGTTTGACTATTCTACCGGGATTACCCGGTTCTGAAACGCTGCTTCCGCTGATTCATCACTTTGGTGTAGGGCAGGGATTATTAGAGTATCCTCAATTGGTAAGAATTCTTTCTTCAGAACCGGCTAAAATTTTTGGACTTTATCCAGAAAAAGGCAGTTTAAAGCCCGGTACCGATGCTGACCTGGTAGTTTTTGATCCGAAGAAAAAAGTAACCCTTACTCATTCTAATTTACATTCGAAAGCTGATTATACTCCTTATGAGGGAATGGAGGTTCAGGGATATCCTGTAATGACTTTTTTAAGGGGAGAATTAGTGGTTAGAAATGGAGAGTTTTGTGGGCAAATCGGTCAGGGGCGGTTTATCAAGGCTAAGAGGTCAAAGTTGTACAAAAAAGTAGTATAAATTTCGTAGAAATTTTATCTTTTTAAAATATTGTCTTAAAATTTAGAAATTAAAATAGGAGGTGTTATGATGTATAGGTATATACGTCAGGCTGTTCCCAAGGTCGACATCAAAGAGAAAGTCACTGGAAAAGCAAAGTATGGTGGAGATTTAAAATTTGATGGAATGTTATATGCCAGAACTGTATATAGTAAACATCCCCATGCCCGGATTTTAAATATTGATACATCTGCAGCAGAGAAGATTCCGGGGGTAGTTACCGTTCTTACTGTCAAAGATATTCCTGGTTCTAATACTCTTTTTGGCGGATTTCATGTTCTTACAGGAGATAAGGTGAGATTTATCGGTGATGGAGTAGCATTAGTAGTGGCTAAAGATCCTGCTATAGCTGATAAGGCAAGGAAAGCTGTAAAGGTAAAATATGAACCATTACCTGCTGTTTTTACTATCGATGAGGCATTAGCCGAAGATGCTCCACAGATTCATGAATCTGCAGAAGGAAATATTATTGATAACAGCCGTCATTGCCTTATTAAAGGTGATGTTGAAGCAGGTTTTGCTGAAGCTGATATAATTATAGAACGGACTTATGAGACCCAATTTGTTGAACATGCTTATATCGAGCCGGAAGCGGTAGTGGCTGTTCCAGATCCCATAGAAAAATTTATAACCATATATGGTTCTATTCAAAATCCATTTTCTGTCAGAGGCAATGTAGCTGATGCTTTAGGTTGGAATATGAGCCAGGTGCGTGTTGTCCAGAGTACCTTGGGAGGAACCTTTGGAGGAAAAGATGAAAGTGCTATGGTTCTCTCTGCTAGAGCAGCTGTTGCAGCCTTTCTCACCGGCCGTCCGGTAAAGATTGTTCTGAGTAGAGAGGAATCTATGCTGGAAAGTTCCAAACGACATCCATATCGCTTTAACTTTAAAGTGGGTGTAAAAAAAGATGGTAGGATAACAGCGATGGAGACAGTTGTTATAGCTCAGGGGGGCGGCTATAATAACAAAGCACAGTTTACTAACTGGCGTGCTTCAATCCATGCTACCGGACCATACCGGGTTCCCAACATCAAAACAGAGGTATTTGGGGTATATACCAACACCATTTACGGTGGAGCAATGCGCGGATTTTCTTCTCCACAATGCATCTTTGCTGTAGAGTCTCTAATGGATGAGATTGCAGAAGAGTTAGGTTTAGATCCCCTTAAGATCCGTGAGATCAATGCTTTAAGACCGGGGGATACTACCCCAAGTAGTCAACCTTTAGGTCCAGGAGCCATCCCTGCTCCACTTCTTAAAATGCTTAAAGATGTGACAGAAAAGACTGATTTTTTAAGAAAGAGAGAAGAATATTCTAAAACCAACACCGGGCCAATTAAGCGCGGTATAGGTCTTGCAGTCGCTTTCCGTGGTGCCGGCCTGGGCGGTGAAGCTTTGGATGCTACTGGAGCAATGGTTTCCATTCAGGCTGATGGAAGTGTGACTATTATTAGTGGTCTGACTGAGAACGGTCAAGGTCTAAAGACTGTTCATTCCCAGATTGTTGCAGAAACTTTGGGAATTTCCATGGATCGGATTGTTTATCCAAATGTGGATACTACAATTATTCCCGATGGTGGCCCAACTGTTGCTTCACGTGGTACTATGATTGGTGGTAAAGCTATGGTCATGGCAGCAGAAGAGGTGAAAGGCAAATTGTTGCAGGTTGCAGGAGAGATGTTAAACTGTAATCCTTCTGAACTGGTAATTGAAAATGAAAGAATTTATTCAACTTCTAATCCTGAGCTGTCGACAACGTATATGGAAGTTGTTGAAAAAGCCAGATCTATTGGGGTTATGCTGGCAGCTTTAAGTTGGTTCAGTCCCGGTGTTGCTGACTTAGATCACCATACTAATCAGGGTGAAGCTTTTCCAACTTACGTATGGGGTGTTGTAGTTGCTGAAGTAGAAGTTGATACTGAAACAGGTAAAGTTGAAGTAGTAAAAGTTACCTCTGCTCATGATGTGGGTACAGCAGTCAATCCGGAAAATATCAAAGGACAGGTATATGGCGGAATTGTCATGGCCCAGGGTATGGGTGTTTTAGAAGAGATGGAAGTGGAGGATGGGTTTGTAAAGAGTTTGAACTTAGATGAATATTTGATTCCCACAGCTATGGATATTCCTGAGATGGATGTTATGATCGTTGAGACAGATGACTCTTTTGGACCATATGGTGCTAAGAGTGTAGGTGAACCTTCTACCGAAATTCCTGCAGCGGCTATCGCTAATGCTATTGCCCATGCAACAGGTAAACGGATTCGTAATCTGCCGTGTAATTTAGAACGGGTTCTTTTAGGTCACAAATTGACTAGAAAGGGGGTCAGGAAATGAGAGAATTTAATTTTATTCAACCAAAGAGTGTTGATGAAGTATTAGAGCTTTTGAATATTTATGGATCAAAGGCAAAGGTTGTGGCAGGTGGGACCGATTTGATTGTTGAATTGAGAAAAGATGAGGGCCCCAAAGATCTGGAGGTTGTGATCAATATTGCCCATTTGGATGATTTGAATTATATAAAAGATGATGGCGAGTGGGTACGGATTGGTGCTGCTACACCCCATGCTAAGGTAGTTAAATCTGGGCTGATTCAAAAGGAAATTCCTGCTCTGGCTTATGCGGCCAATAGTGTAGGTTCTCCCCAGATCCGCAACCGGGGTACCATTGGTGGAAATATCATGAATGCTTCGCCAGCAGCAGATACGGTACCGGTGCTGGTGGCTCTGGATGCTGTTTTAACTTTCAGATCTGTATCAGGTAAACGCCGGGTACCGATTACCGATATCTACGTCAAACCTTATAAAACCAATGTGCCGCCTGAGGAGTTATTGGTTGAAGTATCTTTCAAAAAATTACCTGCCACTGCATCTAGCGCTTTTATTAAATTGGGGCGAAGGAATGCTTTAGCCATTTCCAGAATGAATGTGGCAGTGATTCTGGATCGTGATGCTGAGGGAGTTATCAAAGATATCAGAATCGCTCCTGGTTCAACTACACCTGTACCATCCAGAATAAAATGTGCTGAAGAAGTACTTTTGGGTAAGAAGCCAACTGATGAGCTGATTGAGTTGGCAGGATCAAAGGTGTCAGAAGAGATGATTAGAATAAGCGGTTACAGGTGGTCTACTGAGTATAAAAAGCCGGTTATTGAAGCTTTAACAAGAAGAGGAATCCGTAAAGCATTGGGGGGGCAGCAATGAAGAAGATTAAACTTAAATTTACAGTTAATAATAAGCCATATGAGTTGGAAGTTAATCCTAATGCACGTCTTCTGGATGTTTTGAGAGATGAATTGAATCTGACCGGAACAAAAGAAGGTTGCGGTGTAGGTGAGTGTGGAGCCTGTACTGTGATCATGAATGGTCAGGCTGTCAACTCCTGTTTGGTCTTAGCTGGTCAGGCCCAGGGGGCTAAAATTATTACTATTGAAGGAGTACAGGGTGAGAATGGTGAACTCCATCCCATCCAACAGGCTTTTATCGATAAAGGTGCTGTTCAGTGTGGATATTGTACTCCCGGGATGATCTTAAGTGCTAAGGCACTGTTAGATCAAAATCCCAATCCAACTGTAGAAGAAATTAAAGAGGGGATTTCGGGTAATCTCTGCCGCTGTACTGGCTATCAGCAGATTATTGAAGCTGTACAGGAAGCGGCAAAACGGATGGAATGATTAAACTATAAAAAGCTAATTTTGAGCGCGATTGAAATTTTACGTTAAAAACCGTCTTAGTGAGGTTGAAAAGAATGGTCTCATCTGTGGATGTGATGAGCTAATCATGGGTCATAAGGACCCATTGATTAGTGTGCCTTATTTTAACTGAAATTGAACTTTAGATGGTTCGAAAAATTTTTTATGAAGTGAAAAATTAGCTTTTTGCAGTAAGATTATGAAATGAATTTTATAAAAAATGGCATGTTTTATTAAAAACTATGCCATTTTGAGCTTGTTGACAAACCTTTCTTTTTTAGAGACTTGCCCGTGCACTGCCAGAAAAACTAAATATAATTTCTGAAGTGTATAAGTCAAGGCTTAAAGCCAGGAGGGTGGAAGCCTTGACTTTTAAGGACGCGTAGCCAGGATGGCGGAGCGTCTGGTAGTAGAAGAAATTATATTTAGTTTTTTGTTCCTCTGTGGGAGCAAGTTGTGTGTACCTCCTCTTTTTCAACAACCTGAAATTGCATGGTTTATTAAGGACCATGCCGTTTTTTTCTGGATTATTTCGGGTTTCTATGATAAGATAAAATCAAAATCTGGATATTCGTAGGAGGGAGAAGCATGGATTATTTGACCCTGCATAAAGAGCTTTTTGTAGTCAATGCCCATCTGGATTCGATTCTTTCTATTGTGAATGGTAGGCTAGATTATACTATCCGCAATAACCGTGGGCACAGCGATATTCCCCGCATCCGTGAGGGTGGGGTTGATCTTTTAGTATTTGCAGTTTATGTGGAGCAACATTACAAGCCTGAAGGTGCTCTTAAACGCACTATGGAGCTAATAGATGCTATTTATCAGTTAGTGGATTCTTCACCTGATCTGGAACTGGTGTTGACAGCTAAAGATGTTGAGCGTATCCGGCAGGAGGGCAAAATTGGCATTTTACTGGCCATTGAAGGTGCAGATGGAGTGATGAATATTGGCTGTTTGAGAAACTTTTATAGGTTAGGAGTACGTCTGATTACGCTGACCTGGAGCAATAGTAATTTACTTGCTGCTGGTGTTGATGAGGAGAAAGGCTGGGGGCTTACCAACTTTGGGCGTGAATGTTTAGAAGAGATGAATGATCTGGGGATTATCGTGGATGTTTCCCACCTGGCTTTAGAAGGATTCTGGGATGTAATAAAACTGTCCAAAGCGCCGATAGTGGCTTCTCATTCCAATGCTAGAGCTATTTGCAATCACCGGCGCAATCTGACCGATGAGCAGTTATTGGCCTTAAAAGAAAATGGCGGTGTAATTGGGCTTTGCTATGCTCCAGGACACCTGCGTGAAGGTGGAGGGGCGGATGTGGATGATATTTTTAAACATCTCTATTACATAAAAGATTTGATCGGTATTGATCATGTGGGTCTTGGAACCGATTTTGATGGTATAGTAGAAGCCCCACGTGGAATGGAAGATATCAGTAAAACTCCTCTAATAACAAAAAGAATGTTGGAAGAAGGTTTTAGCCGGGAAGATATAGCTAAAGTAATGGGTGAGAATTTCTTAAGGGTGATAAAACAGGTTTTAAAGTGAATGAGATGACAAAACCTCCTGGTCAAGGTAGCCAGGAGGTTATGATTTTATCCTGGGTGGAATAGCACCCACAATGGCTATGGCAAGAGCGATAGCTCCTGCAATCATTAGGGTATCAATTCCGGTCTTGACTCCTTCAAGGTATTGGCCCTTGATCAGAAAGAGCATTGTATCATAAGCGGGAATTCCCGGTACTAAGGGGATGATTCCGGCAATGACAAAGACGGTTACGGGAAGACGCATTATTCGGGCAAAGATTTCGCCACAGATTCCCACAAGGATAGAAGCGATAAATGAAGCGATGACAACATTACCAATCAGATGTTTGGAGAGCAAAAATCCTGCCCAACTGATAGTACCGGTAAGGCCTAGAAGCCATAGGCTTTTTTTTGGTGCTTGAAATAGAATTCCAAAGGTCAGTACCATTACAAAAGCTGCAAACAATTCAGTGATTATTTTCATGTATAAAACACCCCCAGTGCCAGTGCAACACCAATAGCCAGACTAATAGCAATTAAACCAGCTTCCATCCCGCGGCTGTTGGCAGAGATAAGATCTCCATTGATGGCATCACGGATAGCATTGGTGAGAGAAACTCCCGGTACAAAGGGGAGGATGGAACTAACAATAATGGTACTCAAATGATCTCCTAATCCATATTGATAACAAAAAAGGGAGATTAACCCGGCGATAAATCCAGCAACTATTTCCGGTACAAAGTTTACATCTTTTAAGAAATCAATTTTAACGACTAATTGGGCTCCCAGGCTGGCTAATAATGCAGGAATGATGTTGATATAGCTCTTTTTCATCAAAATTACATTCATGGAAGAGCCCAGAGAAATCCAGAGAATAACGGCGGTTAAACTATATTCATTTTTATCATTGCTAATTTTTTCTAATTCTTTCATAGCTGTGGCATAGTCCATAGGATTTTTTTGTAATTTCCGTGAGAATTCATTGACTTGACTGATTTTGGTCAAATTCACACACCGCCGATGGATTCTTCTCACTACCGTTTCTGAGATATTGTCTCCATCGTCAATGGAAATAAAAATCCCTGTGGGTGTAACCAGGCTCTGAACATATTTTATTCCATAGGCCTGGCAAATCCGGATAATGGTATCTTCTGTCCGGTAGATTTCTGCACCGTTGGCAAGAATAATTTCACCTGCATATGATGCAATATCCAGAATTTGTTTAGGTGTGAGCATTGAAACCCTCCTTTAAGAGTAGATGATTTGCATACTATGATTAAACTGCAAAAAGCTAATGTTGAGCGCTATTGAAATTTTTCGTTAAACTATCTTAGTAAGATTGAAAAGAATGGTCTCATCACAGGATGTAATTAGCTAATCAAGGGCCAGGAGGATCCATTGATTAATGTGCCTTATTTCGACTGAAATCGAATTTTAGATGGTTCGAAAAATTTCTTTATGAAGCGAAAAATTAGCTTTTTGCAGTAAGATCATACTATGTAATTGTATCATAAGCTATTGATATTGACCAGTATCATTATTACTGATGATGGTTGGTAAAAAAAGTATTCTTTAAATGGAAGATTATTATAGAAATTCTATGGCAATATATACTGAAAGTAGATGTTGAGACTAGTAATGATGATATTGAAATTTTAAGATTTGTAAAAAAGCAAAGATATCATGAAGTTAGTTATTTTAACGCTTTAAACACTTAAAGTATAAGTAAGTAATTTTTTCAAAAAAAATAATTTTTAAAAAGGAATATTTGATGTTTATGTAGAATAAAGAATTGACTAAATTTACGTAATATTATGATAGATATTCTACATCGATATATGGAATGAAAGGGGGGGTTAATTAAAAAAGGATTTTTAGTTTGAGAGGGAAGGTTGTATTAAAAAACTTTTAGGAGGAGGAGAAAAAATGAAGAAAAATTTGATTTTGGTAGTAATCTCTATTTTAGTTCTGAGTTTAAATGTTTTTGCTTCTGGTCCAGTTGAAGAAATTGATGAGTACATTTATGGTGGTACTTTACATCTGGCTCGTTTCCAGGCTCCAGAAGGTATGTTTAACCCAATTCTTTCTGAGACTGTTTATGATAATGACATCTGGGAATTGGTTTTTGATGGTCTGATTACTACTAATAAGTACTTTGAACCAGTTCCTAAATTAGCAGAAAAATGGGAAATTTCTGATGATAACTTAACTTATACTTTCTATTTGAAAAAAGGAGTACTTTTCCATGATGGCCATGAGTTAACTACTGAAGATGTTTATTATACACTTATGACCATCTTACATCCAGACTATCCAGGTGTACGTGCTTCTAACTTTATGACTATTCTTGGAGCTGAAGAATATAAAGCTGGTAAAGCTGATACCGTTGAAGGAATTAAAGTTATTGATGATTATACCATTTCTATTACTCTGAAAGAAGTTACTGCTCCATTCCTGGTAAGTGCTATGTATATGGGTATTCTGCCGGCTCATATTTTGAAGGATGTCCCAGTAGCTGATATTGATAAAATTGAATTTAACCGTAAGCCAATCGGTACTGGTCCATTCAAGTTTGTTGAATACGTAACTGACCAGTATTGTAAACTGGCAGCTTTTGAAGATTATCATAATGGTCGTCCATATCTAGATTATGTTATTTATCATTATTTAGGTGATGACGCTCGTCTGATCAAATTGGAAAAAGGTGAAATTGACTGGGCAGAAATCCCAGGTTATGAGTTTGAAAAAGTTAAGAAAATGGAAAATGTTACTCTGCACAAGCAAATCCGGAACGGTTATGGTTACATTGGATTCCGTGTAGCAAATAAAGACTCTGTTGTTTCTAATAAAATCGTTCGTCAAGCTATTGCTTATGGTATAAACCGTCAAGGCTTTGTTGACAAGGTAATGAACGGTTTTGCAATTGTTCCTAACTCTCCAATCTCTCAAGCAAGTTGGGCTTATGCTAACCCACGCGATTTAAATCAATATCCGTATAATCCAAAGAAAGCCAGAGAACTTCTGGAATCTGATGGCTGGAAATTTAATAAGAAGACTGGTTACTATGAAAAAGATGGTAAAGTATGTGAATTTGAACTGATGGCTTCTTCCGGTAGTGAATTTATTGATCAATTAATGGCTCTGGTTCAGGATAACCTGAGAGAAGTTGGTATTAAAGTAAATCTGGTTCGTCTAGAGTTCAATGCAATGAGAGAGAAAATTAATGCTGGTGAGTATGAAGCTACTTTCATGGGTTGGAGTTTAGGTGCTGACCCAGATCCTTATAATGTATGGCATTCTAAGGGTTCCTGGAATAGAACCGGTTATAGCAATCCAGAAGCTGACAAGTTGATTGAAGCTGCAAGAGCTACTCTGGATAGAGCTGAAAGAAAGAATTACTATGTAAAATGGCAAAAGATTATGAATGAAGATCTGCCATATATCTATATGTATGCTAATACTTATATCCATGCAGTTAATAAGAGAGTCCGCGGTTTCGACCCAAATCCATTGGCAGCAAATCCATTCTGGAGAGGTTTAGAGCACGTCTGGATTCCTAAGGAGTTTCGGCGCAAATAATAATTGATTATTAAAAGTAGATGTGGCTTTTATTAAGCCACATCTACTTTTGAATGCAGCAAAAAAGGGGGTAAAAAAATTGCGTAAATATGTTCTTCGAAGAATATTGCAGTCTATTCCAATTATTTTAGCCATAACTTTTATTGTTTTTGTTCTTATTAATGCAGCTCCAGGAGATCCATTAGCAAGATTAGAAGATCCCAGTATTACTAAGGAAGATTTGATGAATAAGTTAGAAAAAATGGGAATGAATGATCCACTTATTGTTCGATATGGCCGTTGGTTGAAAAATCTGGTCTTGAAAGGCCATTTAGGATATTCAATGGACTCAGCCAGAAGACCTGTAACCGAAATGATTCTGGAAAGATTGCCTGCTACTTTATTTTTGAGTGTAGGCTCTCTGCTGTTCAGTTTTATATTTGCAATACCTATAGGTATAATCTCTGCTACAAAACAATATTCTAAGTTCGACTATGGAGTAACAATAATTGCTTTCCTTGGTATTTCTATGCCATCCTTTTATCTGGCATTGTTGATGCTTTATAGTTTTTCATTAAAGATACCCATTTTTCCCTCTGGTGGTTTTTATTCTCCAGATGGTAATAATGGCTTTTTTATGTTATTATATCGATCTATACTTCCAATGTTCTGTCTCGGTTTTGGTGGACTTGCTTCTTTAACCAGATATATGAGATCCAGTATGCTAGAGGTTATTCGTGAAGATTACATCAGAACTGCTAGGGCCAAAGGCCTTGCAGAAAAGGTAGTTGTTTATAAACATGCATTTAGAAATGCTTTAATTCCTGTTATTACAATTCTGGGTCTTTCTCTGCCGGGATTAATGTCTGGTTCAGTACTTATAGAGAGAATTTTCTCCTGGCCAGGTATGGGTAAAATGTATGTACAAGCAATTTTTAGTCGAAACTATACACTTATAATGGGTTATATGTTTATTTACGCTGTCTTAGTCTATCTAGGTAATCTGATTGCTGATATCAGTTATGCATTAGCTGATCCACGAATCAGATATGATTAATTAAGGAGGGAAGAGTAAATGGCTGAAGTTCAGGAAGTAAGAAATGTAGCCCAAGAATTGAGAGGTAATATGGAATCTCCATGGCGGTTGGTCTGGAAACGCTTTAAGAAGAATAAATTAGCTTTAATTGGTTTGGTTATATTAACTATTATTGCTCTATGCTCTATTTTTGCACCATTTTTAACCAAACATGATCCGTATAAAACCAATATTTTGGATTCCAGAAGTGCACCTAATTCTAAATACTGGTTGGGTACTGATAGTGTTGGCCGTGATATTTATACCAGGCTTTTATATGGTGGTCGGATCAGTTTAACAGTAGGATTGGTCTCCATGTCCATCTCTGTTTTGATTGGAACTATTTTAGGAAGTATAGCAGGTTATTACGGCGGTTGGATTGATAATTTGATCTGTCGTTTAGTAGATATCTTCAATTGTTTCCCAACATTGATTCTGGCTCCTACAGTTATGGTTGTATTTGGTCCAAGTATTTACAACGTAATGATTGTAATTGGACTTCTAAGTTGGCAGGGTACATGCCGTCTGGTACGTGGAGAATTTCTCTCCTTACGGGAACGGGAGTTTGTTGAAGCTGCCCGGGCTTTAGGAGAAAAGGATTTCCGGATTATCTTTAAACATATTCTCCCTAATGCTTTTGCTCCGATTATTGTATCCTCTACATTAAAGGTGGCATATGCAATTCTGTTAGAGGCATCTTTAAGTTTCCTTGGAATAGGGGTTCAACCTCCCATTCCCAGCTGGGGAAATATGTTGACCGAAGCCAAGAATATCGTGATTCTCGAGGATATGCCATGGTTCTGGATTCCACCAGGGATTATGGTTATCCTGTCAGTATTGAGTATTAACTTTATCGGAGATGGTTTACGGGACGCTTTAGATCCCAAGTTGAAGGAATAAAATTGAAACGAGTTATGGTAATGATTTACATAAAGTGAGCAGAGCCAACTTTATTTTTGTCAGAAGTTGGCTCTTTTTTAACAAAAAAAATTTGTCAGGGGGATTCATTGATCAATATACCTTGTTTCGACTGAAATCGAACTTTAGTTTGAAACGAACAATTAGCTTTTTGCAGTAAGCTTAAGATAGTTTTGAAAAGGAGAAAAAATGTGCGGTATTAAGTTACTATAAAAATCTCAAGAACTTGATCTTGACATAGAAACATGACTATGCTATAATTACACCAAAAATAAATATAAGTGCTTGCAAAACTAGTGTTTTTAATTCATAACCAGGTACCGAAAGTTTTTGATATTATCGAAATCGGCATCGGTAGTTAAGAAATTATAGAGTATGTTCATGATATTGCCGAAATATTACATTTCATACATATCGGGTTGTTGTTTAAACTTGTACCGGTTTAATCATAGGTGAAATGATTGTTATTGTATGTCAACTCGAATTTTTCTTTTGTTTTAGTATGTGAAACAGTTCACAAAAAGGAACAAATTCCTGTAATTAAAAGTCGGTGAGTTTCATCAAATGATCCAAAGCATATGATATTGGAACTATTATTCAAATTAATACTGATATAAGTATAGATGAAATGCCCGTTATTGAATATTAATTTAAAATTTAAATTTTTCTTTTGTTTTAATATGTGAAACAATTCACAAAAAAATCAGGTTTACCCTATATTTCAAGAAAAGTAACAAACAACTCCACGGAAATTCTAGTGGATAGGATAAATGGCCGGTTTGCTTATAGATTAAGTAAGCTTTAGCTTTCGGGAAATAGTTTTTGATATGCCTACATATGCTCTCAGAGATCATCTCGTAGAGGGAATTCTAGAAGAAAAACACTTGGGGTTTTGCAAGTGCCTAGTATAAATTCTCGGAAGATCATAGAAGCTATTCACGAAGGTTTTCGACGAGCTTATAGCTTATAATTAACTTACCTTTCATTTTGGATGATAACTTTAAACCTGAAAATTCTCATTTAAAGTTGAATGGGGTTGTTTTAGCTGCTGGTTTGTTTAAATTCTTTGGACAGGTTACAGAATGTTTACTTATGGGGATACCTCATAAGAAAAATTCTAGAGAAAAGAGGTGATTTTTGCCAAACACAAAAAAATCTTTTAAATATCAATTATTTTAAACCTAGCAATAAATCAAGGAGGGGTTAATATGGCTTGTTTTCCTAATCTTTTTTCGGAAGGTCGGATAGGTAATTTAACAATCCGGAACCGTATTGTTATGCCACCTATGGCAACAAATCTTGCCAACGAAGATGGTTCGGTAAGCCAAAGACTTATTGACTATTATGTAGAACGTGCAAAAGGCGGAGTAGGACTTATAATTCTGGAAAATGTCCAGGTTGATTACCCGCAGGGTAAAAATGTTGCCTGTCAGTTGCGATTGGATGACGATAAATACATGGCTGGCTTTTTCGAACTGGCAGAATCTGTTCATAACTATGGTGCCAAGATTTTTATGCAAATACATCATGCAGGGCGTCAGACTACTCCTGGTATAACAGAAGGTCGCCAACCGGTGGCACCATCACCTGTTCCCTGCTCTTTTCTTGGTGTTCAACCTCGAGAACTCACAATCAATGAGATTGAAAACATAATTCGGAAGTTTGTCAACACTGCTGTAAGAGCTAAAGGAGCAATGTTCGATGGGATAGAGCTGCACGGTGCTCACGGATATCTTATCGGGCAATTCATGTCCCCACGGACAAATCGGCGTGTTGACCAGTATGGTGGTAGCTTTGAAAGAAGAATGCGTTTTCCGCTTGAGATAATCAGGAGAATTAAAGAAGCTGTTGGAAATGACTATCCCATCTGTTTCCGCTTTAGTGCTGATGAGTTTATTGATGGTGGCAATACCCTGGAAGAAGGTAAACAAGTCGCCAGGATGCTGGAAGAGGCCGGAGTACATGTATTACATGTGAGTTCAGGAATTTATGAGTCCATGCCGACACTTCTTGAGCCATCAAGGTTCGAGCAAGGATGGCGGGTATATCTTGCTGAAGAAATAAAGAAAGTAGTAAAGATCCCGGTAATTACAGTAGGCGTAATTCGCGAACCGGAATTTGCTGAAAAGGTTATTGCTGATGGAAAGGCAGATTTCGTTGCTATCGGCCGTGGGTTGATAGCTGATCCGGAATGGCCCAAGAAAGCACAGGAAGGACGTTCCAATGAGATCCGTAAATGTATTTCTTGTAACGTTGGATGTATAGGTGGTCGTGTTTTCAAGAATCTTCGATTACGTTGCAGCGTTAATCCAGTGGTGGGTCATGAGGCTGTTTATAGTAAAATTAAGCAAAGCCCTGTAAAGAAAAAAGTCGTTGTTGTTGGTGGAGGGCCGGCAGGTATGCAAGCTGCTATTACCGCTGCGAAACGAGGTCATCAGGTAACGCTTTTCGAGAAGGAGCAGCGTCTAGGAGGTCAGTTAGAGCTTGCCGCGGTACCTCCGGGAAAAGCCAAAATTGGTTGGTTCCACAGTTGGCTTGAGGAAGAGCTTTCAAGAGTTGGTGTAGAAGTCAAACTTGGCGCTCCTGCAACCGTTGAAAGCATTGTGGCGCTTTCACCAGATTACGTAATTCTTGCTACCGGTTCACTACCTGTAGAGCCAAAGATCAAAGGAGCAGGACCAGAAAAAGGACTTGCCATCCAGGCATGGGATGTTCTATCAGGTAAGGTATCTTTTGGAACAGATGAAGAAGTTGTTATCGTAGGTGGCGGATTAGTGGGTTGTGAAACTGCCCATTACCTTGCAGAAAAGGGAGTTAAGGTTACTATACTGGAAATGTTACCTGATATCGCAACAGATATGGAACCTATTAGCCGCTTCGATCTGATGCAAAGCTTTAATGAGTTGAGCATAGTGGTACGGACTGATACAATAGTAACAGAGATAACCTCTGATGGTGTATCGGTGGTTAGCAAGGATGGGAGACAGGACTTCATAAAAGCAAAGAAGGTGATTCTGGCTATTGGTCAATCACCGGTAGGAAGGGAATTTAAGAAAGCCTTAGAGAAACAAGGTATCCCGGTAAAGGTTGCCGGAGACGCTTCGGAGGTTGGTAAGATTATAGACGCAGTTGCTAATGGTTTTCAGGCTGGCTGGCAACTATAGGTAAATTCTTATATATAATGGGGAGCCTCGCATGGGGAGTTAGAGAAATCCCATGCGAGGCATTTTATTTTGGGTAATTATCTACCACAGCCATATTTTTAGGCAAGAAAGTTTCGCACATGAATACTGACGTAAATGAAGCAAATTATTCAAATAAACCAGGAAGGATTAACGGGAAAATTGTCGAATGCTGTTTTTTAGGGGGTTGATAAAGATGTTAAAAAACTTAAAATTATCGCAGAAGATGGTGCTGGGTGTTATATTGGTGATAATGCTAACCTGTATTATGGGCATAATGGGAATAATTTATTTACGTAATTTAGAAATTTTAATGGAAACTATGTACAAACATCCTTTTACTATTAGTAATACAGCCTTAGAAATTGAGTCTAATATAGCAAAAATGTATAAAGAGATGAAAGATATTGCTCTAGCTACTGATAATTCTCAAATAGAAAATTCTATAAAAAAGATAAATGAATTAGAAGATAAAGTAAACAAAAGTTTTGAAATTATTTATGAACGTTTTCTTGGAGATAAAAAAATGATTGATGAGGCTTACCAGGCTTTTAAAGATTGGAAGCTGATTCGAGATGAGATTATTAGATTAACAATGAATGATAATAAAACAGAGGCAGCGATTATCCAGGAAAAAAGTGCTAAAGAGGTTGCAGTACTAGATAGCAAAATAAATGAATTGCTTAACTTTGCTCAAAATCATGCAGAAAAATTTTACATACATGCCTCTAATAATGCTGGGAAAGCTCGTATAATTGTATTGATTATGTTGGTAGTAACTTCTTTGGTGGCTTTTTTTATTGCAATGATAATTGTTAAAAGTATCATTAGCCCCATAACTAAGTTGGTAGAGTTTGCCCAGGAAATTGCCAACGGTAATCTGGCAGTAGAAGAAATGAAATACAAAGGTAAAGATGAAATTGGTATTTTAGCTAAAGCATTTAATGAGATGCGTAACAATTTAAGAGCAATAATTGAACAGGTAACACTCAATATGGGTGAGTTGAGTGTATCCAGTCAGGAATTGAGTGCTGCTGTTGAAAAGATCAATGCTCAGACTCAGAGTATTAATTCTGGTACCCAGGAGATTGCTGCTGGTATGGAAGAGACAAGTGTTTCAACAGAAGAGATAAGTTCCTCTGTCCAGGAAATTAATAGATCTTCAAAAGATCTGGCCCAAAAAGCTGAGGAAAGTAACCGCTCTGTAAAAGAGATTGAAAGTCGGGTCAGCGAAATGAAAACCAATGCTGAAGAGTCATGGAAAATTGCACGGAAAATGTATGAAGAAAGACAGGCTGCCATTTTAAAAGCTATTGAGGAAAGTAAAGTGGTAAAAGAAATTGAGAAAATGGCGGGTATTATTTCTGAAATTGCCAATCAGACCAATCTATTGGCTTTAAATGCCGCTATTGAAGCTGCAAGAGCAAGGGAACAGGGCCAGGGTTTTGCCGTTGTAGCTGATGAAATTCGTCAGTTAGCAGAACAATCAGCTGAAACTGTAGCAGGTATTCAGGAAATTACAAAGCAGGTTCAAGCTGCTTTCCAGAACCTTTTGAAGAATGCAGAAAGTATTTTAGAATTCATAAATGAAAAGGTTGCTTCTGATTATGAGATTTTGGTGAAAACAGGCGAACAGTATTTGCAGGATGTTGAATTTATTAGAAGTCTGGTAGAGGATCTGGCAATAACGACAGAACAAATTTCTTCTTCTATTGAACAGGTTAATCAAGCCATTGCGTCAGTTGCTATTACTGTAGATCAGGCTGCTAATAACTCCCAGGAAATCTCAGAAAGTATTGCAGAAACAACAAAAGCAGTAGAAGAGGTTGCTGTAATTGCTCAGAAACAGAGTGGATTAGTGCAGAATCTGCATATGCTGGTGCAGAAGTTTAAAGTTTAGGCGTAATAGATTCTGGAATGTGGATAAAGTTAGCACCAGTTGCGGTAGAGGAAAGTTATCGTTAAAATTAAAGATGTCATATTAACAAAGTCCATAACTTCTTTGATGATGTTGCCAATGTTTGAAAGCTAATTTAAATGATTAAACTGCAAAAAACTAATTTTGGGCGCTATTGAAATTTTTTATTAAACCATCTTATTGAGATTGAAGTTGATTAGTGTGCCTTATTTTGCTTGAAATTGAACTTTAGATGGTTCGAAAAATTTCTTTTAAAGCGAAAGATTAGCTTTTTGTAGAAAAATCATTTAAATAAAATTAAAGCATTTTTTGAGTAAATGAATGGACCTGTAAGATACCGATATAAAGGTATTTTACAGGTTTTATTTTATGTTATATCAGATCTATTGAAGTTTACATTTGGTCTATTTGTTTCTGTTAGATTCTTTTTATCTGTTTGCCCACGTAAAGAAGGGATTTGACAAAAGTTATAGAAGTTGAAAATAATAAATTGAAATGCTTATCGTTAAGGGCAAGTGGGAGGAGGAATATAAATTGTTTGATATATTTACTGAAAAAAACAAAAAAGTAGTTTATGAAAGTATTGCTTTAATCTTATTACTATCTATAATTATACACTTACTATTAGGAGTAAGAACATTTGATAAAAGATTATCAGAATGTGGAATAGCAGTTGTACTTTTTTTGTGGGGGTTAGGTGGGGGATTTGTTTTATTTAAATTACAGACCTTTACATGGTCAAAAAAGATATTAAGATTATTTTGTAATTTTACTATTTATTTCTTTTCGATTTATTCATTAATTAACTTCATATCGCAAATATATTCTTTATTTGCGGCAAAAGAAAATGAAATTTATTTTATTGGTATATTTTTTGCGTTTGGAGTTGTTATTTCAGCTTATCATATCAAAATAAAATATGCTTCAAAATCGTAAAAAATAGCTCAACTTAAAGCCAGTTTTAAAGATATGTAATCTTTAATCTATCTCAAAAAAATTTATGGTAGAAAATAGTTGTATTGTTTTTAAATATAAAATTTAAGGCCTATCCAAAATAAGAAAAGACCTGTAATTCACCCTTAATGGGTATTTTACGGGCCTTTTATAATTTTTATTGGCAATTTTTTGGTATCAATGGTATAATAAAAGAAATAAGAGGGTGTCTAAAGGATTGATTACTATTTATTACTGGATATAGTTATGATGACTTAAGTCAATTTTACTTACTAACAGATGTGAAAATGGTGCAAACATGATCATGCTTATCATAGGTGAATGAGGAGGTTAATGGCATGAAGATTGATCCAGGCAAAAGTCTTCGGCAAAATCTTCATTTGAATAGAAAATCCGGAGAACCGGCTCCTGCTGTTAAAGGAAAGTTCAAAAAAGTATTAATTGATGCACGGGAAATGGATGTTACTGCCCGATTGGATTATCTAATGGAAATTATTGAAGAGAAGGCAAAAAAGCTAAAAAAGAATATGACGATCAAAAATCTTTCTGAGTATAGGCACTATGTAAAAAAATTCCTTAAGATTTTTAATGAAGAATTTCTTGAGATAAACCAGACATTCAGTTGGAATCGCGGGTCTATGAAAAGCTATACCATCATTAAAGAAATTGATGAAGGCCTTGAGACACTACGAAAATTATTTTTGGAAGAACAGAAAGATTCATTGGAGATAATCAAGCAAGTAGATGCCATCCGTGGTCTTTTAATGGACCTATATATTTAGGTCTTAGTTATAAAATTTACAAAACTGACCGTGAATGGTCAGTTTTTTATTTAAACGTAATTATCAGGTGAAGAATTTTTCATATTTATGATTAAACTGTAAAAAGTTAATAAAGCTAATTTTGAGTGTTATTGAAATTTTTTATTAAATCATCTTAGTGAGATTTCAGTCGAAATAAGACTTCATCACAGGAGATGATGAGTTAATCAAGAGTCAGGATGACCCATTGATTAGTGTGTCTTATTTCGACTGAAATCGAACTTTAGATGATTCGAAAAATTTTTTGAAGTAGAAAAATAGCTTTTTGCAGTAAAAATCATTTTTTATTTAAAGCAGGATTTTTTAACAGAAAGAAGAAATTATTTTAAATATAATCCAAAACACCGAAAAGGAGACGCTGAATATTGCAGTATAAGTCTTTATAAGTTCTGAGAACAACGGATACTTATAGTGACATTCTTATACTCTTCGGATTGTAAAGGTTAGTTGATCATATTTTTCAACGAAGATTATATACCTTCATAAACTCTTTAATTTTGAGTTGAGAAAATATTAGCTGTTCAATTCAAGTCATATAGAATGAGATCAAATATTATTTTTACTATCTTTTATTGGTCAGGCTTTTGTGTATGGCAGACCAATTTTCCTTTGAAATTAATGAAAGATTAAACTGTGAAAAGCCAATTTTGGGCGCCATAGAAATTTTTCTTTTAACCATCTTAGTAAGATTGAAAAGAATGGCCTCATATGAGAAGGTGATGAGCTAATCATGGGCCAGGACAACCCATGATTAGTATGCCTTATTTCGACTGAAATCGAACTTTAGATGGTTCGAAAAATTTTTTTATGAAGTGAAAAATTAGCTTTTTGCAGTAAAATCATGAAAAGGAGATTTAAAAGTATGAATCTAAAAATTACTCAGCTTGACTTTTCTCTAACAGTTTTAACAAAAATGAGTTTACCTGAACATCCAGAGTCAAATTTTCGCGGAGCTTTTGGAAATGAGTTGCGTAAATTATGTTGTTTAACTGAAAAAGATATTTGTAAAGGATGTAGATATGAAGATCAATGCGCATACAGACAAATTTTTGAACCTGTAATGGATAGAGAAGAATTAGAAAAGACATCCAGGAGATTTTTAACCAAACCCCGTCCATATATTTTAGAGGTAAAAACTAATAGACAGATGGAATTTTTACCAGGTGATGAAATTAATTTACGGTTCCGTTTTTTTGGAGAGATCAATACTTATCTGCCTTTTATCATTCTTAGCTGGCAGAAAGTAGGCCAGGTTGGGATTGGGCCAGATCAAGGAAAGTTTATCATATCAGAGGTATGGAATACCAATCTTATGACTGGTAAGGCGAAGCGGATTTATTCTGAATATTTAAATCTGGTTTATAACATTGATTTATGTATGGAAATGAACCAAATAGATGCTCTGGTTAGTGAAATGCCTACAGATCAAATTCGGATTAAGCTGTTGACTCCTATGATGCTCAAGGCAAATGGGCGATTTGTCAAACGACTGGAGTTTGAACTGTTGATGAAAAATCTTTTCCGCCGTTTATCGAGTCTTGTTTTCTTTTATGGAGAGGGAGAATTGAATCTGGATTTTCCGACTATGTTGGAGAAAGCATCAGAGGTAAAATTAGTGAGGGATAATACCAGACTTGTTAGTTGGAGCAGATATTCTACTAGACAAAATCAGAAAATAGGGATGGCAGGACTTGTTGGTGAAGTTATATATGAGGGGGAGCTTGGCCCATTTTTACCCTATCTGGTTTTGGGACAATATTGCTATGTAGGAAAAAATACAGTATTTGGGCAGGGAAATTATAAGATTATACCGGGAAGATATAAGAACAAGCGGTGATCAGGATGACGAACAAATTTTTAACCTATTATTTTAGTGGAATGGGAATTTCAGGCATTGTGCTGAGTAGATAAAAGAGGTTTTTTTAAATCAGGGATGGCAGGTTGACGTAGTTAATGTTAAAACAGAATAAATTCCTAAATAAAGTCTATTGCCTGGAAACCTTCGACTTCAGTCGGAGGAGCAAAAGCAATTTAAGAAAATTTTTCTTGAAAGATATACCTGCATGGTGTAGAGTGTGAGTATGAAGAATGTCAAGCATAACAGAAATTGTGTGTATTAAACCACCTACCATATAATTTGGATTCCAAAGTATAGGCGAAAAGCACTTGTTGATGATGTTCGGGAGTTTACTATCAAAACCTTATACCAGATTGCGGAGGATAAAGGTTTTGAAATCTTAGTTTTGGGAGTTTGTCCTGATCACATACATCTGTTTATTTTATTTCTATTTCCCAGGCTGTTAAATGCTTTAAAGGTACCAGTGCTTATCGGGTGTTGAAAGAATGTTCAGAAAGATTACTGACCACAGTAAAAGTATCTGTAGAGCATATTGTTCTTTATCAAGAAGGAAAATGAAATTATTTATAGAACTTTTTTTATATTATCTATAGAAAGAATAATTTTATGGATAATATTAAAAAATATTACACCAAGTATTAGAAAACCAGGTTAAAATGTATTCAAAAATCGAGAAATTAGAAGCTAATCAAGTAACTATACAAGCTGATATTAAGGAACTCAAAATCAACCAGGAGCATATTGCGAAAAAAATTGATGCTATTGCTGATCAAGTTGCCAGTTTAACGGAATTTAAAACAGAAACAATCAATAGGCTTGACAAAATAGCAGACGATCTTGATTTTATAAAGCACAAAGGATTACAAAATAAAAAAGAGATTTTTCTTTTAAAGAAAAACTTCAAGTCTTCTCTCCGACCGTTCGTTTCTACAGTTTCTGTGTAAGAGGGAGTTTGACATTATAGACATAATAGTTATGGAAAAATTGAAGAGCATCTGCCAGACTACTCACTTTAAAAGCTCGGCTATATTTATTACAATTTAATTAAGAGGGGTGTATAGTAAAATCTTGAATTAATAATAACTTTCAACTTTTTACCTACCTGGGTACAGTTACAATCTTGACTCCATTAAATGAGATATAAGGTTATGAGAAAATTTAGTAGATGAAATGTTTGCTGAATTTTTGGAAATAATAAATTAGTGAAAAGACATAGGGTCAAGGGGGTGAAAAGAAGTGGAATGTTCCACAATTATGGCAATTAAGATCAACAATCGAAATATAGATGCGCCCAAATTTCAGGAGCTGATTACAAAACATGGGTGCATTATTAAAACCCGTCTGGGCATTCATGAAGTTGATAATTGTGCCAAAGAGGGTTTGATCATTTTGCAACTCTGTGGCAAAGATGAAGATATTCAAGCATTGGGAGAAGAGATCAACTCTCTGGATACAGTGAAAGCCAAATGGATGAAACTGGATTTTTAAATGACCCGCTTATTCGGGTCTTTTTTATTGCCCAGGAAATTGTTCCTTGTGCAGCATGGTGAATAAATAATAGAGGTGTATGAGTTTGAAATGATATGATAATAATCCAATTAGTCATACTTTTTTAATACTTTTGTCATAATATTGTAATATTTGTGCCTTAATATTATAGTTAAAAAAATGAGAGGTGAGAGTAATGAAAAAACTATTACTGGTTGGTGTAGTTCTGGGTGTTTTGGGTCTGGTTGTTATGCCTGCGATGGCTCATGGAGGCTGGGGAGCTGGACCTGGAGCTTTTATGAATTCTCTCTCTGAAGAAGATTATGCAAAATGGCTTGAAGATCAGGTGGAAAATGGTTGGTTAACTCAAAAACAGGCTGATTACATGTTGGAAAAGTTCAAAAGAAGAAATCTGGAATGGACAGAAGAAGAATTTAATGCCTGGGTTGACCAACAATTGAAAGATGGCTGGATTACTGAAAAGCAGGCAGAGTATCTTAAAGAACATTATAACATATATAAAGAAAGACCCGGCAGTTGGGGTCCGTTTATGAGATCGGGCGGTTTCTGGGGATGTTTTGGATGGCCAACTGATCAAAAAAGATTTAATGTCTATACCAGATGGGGTCATGGCTCCGGTATGATGGGAAGAGGATGGAGGTGGTAAATGTAAAAGGAGTCCTTTCCTCAATAAAAATTATTTAGCCCCTGTCTTGCAGGGGCTTAAATTTAACATTTTAGTGTTGCCTGGGGTTTTGGAAACCTGGACTTGTGGGTTGGGGATCTTTAAAGTACTGACCGGGTGCGGAAAGATCAAAGTACAGTCTAGCATCTTCGTCAACACCATAGTCTTTACCCGAACCTTTACCCTGGATTTTATTTAATGCTTCGCGGAAGAGAGCGTTGTGGGCTTCTTCTCTGTTAAGCAGGAAGTCAATTGTCTCCCTTACGCCTTTATCATTGATTTGCCTGTAGAGGTATTCATATACCACTTTTGCTCCCTGTTCTGCAGCTACGTTTGAAAGAATGTCTGCTGCCAGGTCTCCAGTGGCACTAATATAATTTCCGGTAAATGGAGCACCGGAAGCGTTGGTAAGCATGGGGGTAAGCCCACTCAATACCTGAGGTTCGATAGTTCCGCTCATTACTACTTGACCCTCTACATCATGACCGTTCAACATGTTAATCATTGTAGCTACCATTTCCATATGACCTAATTCTTCGGCAGCAATATCCAGGAATAAATCCTTAATTTCTTTGTCTTTAATCCGGAAGCTCTGGGCAAGATATTGGAGTGCGGCTTTTAGCTCACCATTAGCACCGCCTAGCTGTTCCTGTAACATGGCTGCATAGGTGGGGTTGGGGCGATCTACTTTTACTTCGTGAAGTAGGTGTTTTTCGTGTTTAAACATTAGTTTCACCTCTTTTGAGTTTTTCTAATATTCTTTCCTAAACGATAATTTAGTATTCAAACAATTCAAGATTATACTGCAAAAAGCTAATTTTGAGCGACATAAAAATTTTTCGCCAAACCATTTTATTTCGATTGAAATCGAGCTTTTAGATGCTTTGAAAAATTTCTCTTTAAGCGAAAAATTAGCTTTTTGCAGTTTAACCATTCAATAAAAAAGCCAACTCCCCAAAAAGGAGTTAGCTTTCTAAATTTCTGTCGCTTTTATTGTTCAAAGGTAATGTGTTTTGGATATGATACTGGTTTTTTGGAGAGGCTAAAGAGCCAGGGCAGTACATAATAGTCTAAACCGAAAGCACGACCGGCTCCACCTAAAAGAGCAAAGGAACCGACGAACAGCATTAATGGATCCCAGATTGGGCCGCCCCATGCTGCCATGATAAAGCTTGCACTCATTGCCATAGTACCTAAGGCAGCCAGAACTGTAAAGAGACCAAAAATCAGCAACAGACCAAGACCGATTTCAGTAATTACAATTACTTTTTGTAAGAAGATCTGGTGAGGTACAACAAAAGTCTTCATCAAAGAAACATACCACTGTGGAGTACCCTCGCCCCACAGCACAGAAGAAGCACCGGATGCTAACTTTTCCCATTCACCGAACCAACCATCCTGTATTTTATGAATACCTTCTGTTAAGAACCGCAGGCCGATAATTATACGTAGCAATATCAACCAGAAAGCATTAATTTTTTTGGACATATGACGTACTAACACACCGATTCCCCCTTTTATTTCACTAAATTCATGTGCAATATATTCCCAGACTAATTTAAAACCATTAACCTCCCACAGATAGTGCATATCAACCAGATGTTTCATCATCATGGCCACAAACCCCCACATTGGGATTCCCATTATATCTGCCACTGCATAGTTACCACCGATAGAAACCATGACACCATGAAGTTTTGGTTTTAGAGGTTTCTTTTCTTGACCCTTAAGATCTGCTACAATATTTTTAGCAGCAGTTTTAGCGGTTTGCATAGCGGCCTCAACCAATGCAGGGAGAACCATTCCTTTTTCATCTATAAAAAAGGAGTTATCTCCTACAGCATATACATTTTCATAGCAGGTTTGACAGTATTCATTTACTTCAATCCTATCCCGCTTGTTTAATGGTAAGCCAAGATTTTTCACAAAGTTGTTTGCCTTGACTCCACCGGTCCAGATTAAGGTTCTGGTGGGAATAGTCTCATTTTCTAAAACAATATGCTCAGGATGTACTTCACAGATCGGTGAGTTGGTCTTAATCTCAACATTAAGTGTATTGGTTAAATATTCTATTGCACGATCAACCAGGCCTTTCTTTTTCAGGACAGGTAAAATATTTGGCAAAGCTTCGACAACGATCAGGCGAACATCATCCCGATCTACATTATAAATTTGACAGAGATCTCTAACCCATTCTGCTAATTCTCCTATCATTTCGATACCGGTAAAACCACCGCCACCTACAACGAAGGTTAACATAGCTTCTCTTTTTTTAGGATCAACTTCTTGAGAAGCAGCTATAAACATAGAGCGGATATGAGCTTTGATCTTTTTAGCATCTTCTAAAGACCAGAGTGTAAGGCTATGCTCTTTCATACCAGGGATACCATAATAGGTAGGTTCACTACCTGTACCAATAATCAGATAATCATAATTATACTGACCATTGCTCCCCTTAAGGATTTGTTTTTCAAAATCAATGCTTTTAATCTGATCCTCTACAACTTCGATCTTTGTTCCCTCAAAAACATCTTTCAAGGAGATCTGGACATCACTGGGTCGTATCCGGTTGCCAGCTACTTCATGTAACTGAGTTAACAGTACATGAAAGGGGCTTTGAGAAATCAATCGAACCCGCACAGTCGGGTCTTTACATAACTTTTTGTGAAGCGTTTTAGCGGCCGTAACACCTGCATAACCTGCTCCCAGGATGACAATTTCTTTTAACTTATTCATTTAATTAAATCAACCTCCTTTTTATTTGATCATATTAAAAATGGAAATTGATTATTATATATAAGAATGAGCAGTATTACGAAAAATACTTTTTGCTGAAAACATAGTTGATTAGTAGGATTTAATGGAGAAAAAAAATAAGATTTTTTTATTGCTTACAAAAAACTTAAATAATTTTTTCACAAAAAGTTTTAAATTTTCATTAAAGATTATTCGACACAGGCAGGAAAAATCCTTTGTATGGCGAAATAAAAATATCGTAAATTTATAGTAATGGACTATGAATTTACATCCAAAATTGATTAGAGAAAGGAGGTGTATGTGTTGAAAAGATTTTCAATAATTGTATTAGTAATCATGTTGATGGTAGGTGTTTTGGCCAACCTGTCTCTGGCAGCTGAGTACAAAGATGGTGAATACATTGGCTATGTTCCTAATGAACACGGTGATGTTGTAATTGCTGTTGCAATTGTTAAAGGATTCATAACCAATGTAGAAATTTTGAGCCCTGTTAAGCATGTGTATAAATATGAACCAGGTCAAAAAGCTTTCTATGAGTATCCTCAGAAAGTTATTAAAGCCCAGTCTGCTGATATTGATGCAGTAGCTGGTGCTACCCATTCTTACCAGGATTATAATAAGGCTGTTCAGATGGCTCTGGATATGGCCAGCGGTACTTACAAGGGCAATAAGTTTTACGGTTTGAGCCGTGATTATGCTCATGGCCATATTTTAGTTGAAGTTACTCTAAATGACGCCAGAGATAAAATTGTAGATATTCGTTTTATTACTCAAAATGAAAAACTTAAAGATATAGATACTCTGATGGCTGCTAAAAGCGATAAATATCCCCATGCTCCAGCAGTTGAGGCTTTCAAAAGCTTGCCAGAACAGGCTCTGAAAAGACAAAACGTACATGTAGATACTATTTCTGGCGCTACACATCTCAGTACTGGTTTTTATGAAGCACTATTACAGGCTTTAGATAGTGCTGGGGTTCGTAAGAAGTTTGAGTAACAAATTTACTGTTAATGAAAGAGTCTCGTTATTAGAGACTCTTTCATTTTATCTTTTGTTAGTGTAGGGGTGGCAATTTTTCGTACAAGTATGATATAATAATAATTAGTTAAATTGCAAGAAGCTAATTTTTCGCTTGAGGAGAAATTTTTCGAACCATATAAAGCTCGATTTCAGTTGAAATAAGGCTACCTAATCAAAGGGCCCTCCTGGCCCTTGATTAGCTCATCACATCCTGTGTTGAGGCCTTGTTTCTCCTTCAATCTCACTAAGATGGTTTATCGAAAAATTTCTATATCGCTCAAAATTAGCTTTTTGCAGTAAGATCATAATTGTTTTAGTGTTATCTTTATGTTTTATTAAAGTTGTGTTTGAATAAATTTGCATAGTGTTTAGGGAAACGGAGGCTTTTATATTATGAAGGTAAAACAAATAGCAGTCATATTTATTCTAATTTTCAGTTTAATTCTGGCTGGTTGTGGTAAAAAATCTTCTGAATATGAGCTTTCTGTCACAAGAACAAGCTTTATAATGGGGACTTTAGTGACTGTAAAGGTTTATGGCCCTGATAGAGCCAAAATAGCTGATGAAGTTTTAGCTGAATTGAAACGTATCGAAGAATTAATGAGCATTAATATTACCGAAAGTGAAGTTAATGAAATCAATTCAAATGCCGGTGTAAAACCGGTCAAGGTGAGTGAAGATACTTTTAAAGTTATTAAATTGGCAAAAGAATATGCTGAGATGACTAATGGATTATTTGATCCCAGTGTTGGTCCTTTAGTTCAACTCTGGGGAATTGGTACTAGACATAAAAAGGTCCCAACTAAGGAAGAATTGGCAGAAGTGTTACCTCTTATTAATTACAAGAATATTATTTTGGATGAAAAAAATCAGACGGTTTATCTTTCCAGACCTGGAATGATGATTGATGTGGGTGGTATTGCTAAGGGGTATGCTGCTGATTTAGCAATTGATATCTTTAAAAAACACAAAGTAAAAAGTGGTTATGTTAATATAGGTGGAAATGTGATGGTTTATGGGAAAAAACCCGATAAATCCCTGTGGAGGATAGGGATTCAGGACCCACGGGCTCCGCGGGATGATTTGATGGCTGTAATTAGCTTAGAAAATCAGGCTGTGGTTACTTCCGGAGATTATGAACGATATTTTATTGAGAATGGTATCAGGTATCATCATATTTTGAACCCTAAAACTGGATATCCGGCAAGAACAGGTTTAATCAGTGCAACTGTTATTGGGGACAGCTCATTCCATGCTGATGCTCTTTCAACTTCTGTTTTTTTACTTGGTCCAGAAAAGGGAATGGCTTTAGCAAAAAAAATGGGGTATGAAGTAATGGTGATTACTGATGATAAAAAAGTCTTAATGTCAGAAGGTATCGAAGATAAAATGAAGATTATAAATGAGGAGTATTCAAAAAAATGAAAGTAGGAGATAAAATTCTTATTCTGGTTATTTTATTGGTTGCTGTAGGTTTATATGCCTTTTATCAATTTCAAAGTCCCGATGGAAGTGGAAAGAAAATTATTATTGAAGTAGATGGTGTTGTTGTAAAGACTTTTGATCTTCCTCAAGAAGAATTGGTAGAATATAAAGTTGAGATTGATGAATATAATTATAATCTGATTCAGATTTTTAAAAACCGGGTACGGGTTGCAGAAGCAACCTGCCCAGAACAGATCGATGTTTTGCAAGGTTGGATAGAGAAACCTGGAGAAATGCTGGTCTGTTTGCCTCATAAGTTGATTGTTAAAATTGTTGGTGAAGACATTGAAAGTGATGAAGTAGATGTTAAAACTTATTAGTTCATGATAGAAAGGGTTATATCGATGTCCAGATATACACAGATAACCTATATTGGAATTCTTGTAGCTTTGGCTTTAGTTTTGCAGTTGGTAGAGGGGATGCTGCCCCTTCCATATATAGCTCCAGGTGTTAAATTGGGGTTAGCTAATATTGTTTCTTTGATTGCCATAATTTATTTTGGATTTAAAACAGCTTTTTTAGTTGTTCTATTTCGGACATTTATGGCTGCATTTTTGAGTGGACGTCCGTATGTTTTTCTCTATAGTGGAACTGGAGCTATTTTAAGTATATTGGTTATGGGATTTGTTTATTGGAGATTTCGGAAATATTTCAGTATTCAGGGTATAAGTATTTTTGGAGCGGTGGCCCATAATATAGGCCAGATTTTCATTGCCAGTCTTTTAATTGAGACAGTGAGTATTTTTTCATATTTACCCATTTTAATGGTCAGCGGAGTGATAACCGGATATTTTATCGGTTTGATTGTAAATTTGTTAAAGCGAGTATTAGATCCTACATTAAAGGGGAAATTTTAAGCAGGTGATAAAAAATGAAGGAATTATGGGATAAATATCCTATTTTAAAGAAACAATTAGAGGAGTTTGAACTCTATCTTTTAAAAATACTGGAAGTTCGGCAACCTTTAATCAGGGAAGCTATCCAGGAATTGGTGAAAGCAGGAGGAAAAAGGATTCGTCCTGCGTTGGTCCTGGTATCCGGTCAATTTGGAAGAATTTCTCATGAAGAACTATTTCCTATTGCTGCTGCTATAGAGATTATACATATGGCAACTCTGGTGCATGATGATATTATTGATGAAGCCAGGGTGCGGAGAGGTGTAGTTACTACTCAAGCTAAATATGGTAAAGATATTGCTGTTTTTACTGGGGATTATCTTTTCGCTAAATCTTTTTTACTTTTATCTGGAAAAGTTGACCAGGAATTTTTAAGACGGATTGCTAGATCGGTTAAATATATTTGTGAGGGAGAAATTGATCAATATCAGAATAGGTATAATTTAAATGTTAGTTATTTAAAATATTTCCGAAGGATCCGCAGAAAAACTGCCATTCTTTTTCAGGCCAGTTGTTTTTCTGGGGGTTTTAAGGCAAAATTGAAGAAAAAATACCAGATTGTACTGGCAAAATATGGTCATTATTTAGGGATGATCTTTCAAATAACTGATGATATTCTTGATGTGACCAGCAATCAGGAAGTAACGGGAAAACCAGTAGGTAATGATTTTAGTCAAGGAGTGTACACATTACCACTAATTTTTGCTCTGGAAGATAAAGAAGTTGGTCCGGAGCTTGGAAAAGCTTTAAAGGAAGAAGTAATAGATAAGGACAGAATTATTAAAATGATTCATTCTACCGATGCTTTAGAAAAGACAAAAAGGGTTATTGAATTTTATACTGAAAAAGCCAGGGCCGAGATTGAGAAATTGCCATCTTCAAAACCTGCAAGATTTCTTGAAGATTTGCTTTATTATATAGTTAGTCGTAATTATTAATAGTTTAAAAGGTGTTAAATAGAGAGCATATTAATTTAGATGAATTGCCAATTCTCAAATGTTGGCCCCGGGATGGTGGTAAATATATGACAATGTCGTTGGTTATTTGCAAAGATCCTTAGACTGAGATTCAAAGTCTGGTGATGTATATAAGTTACAGGTCTTTGATAAGAAAACAACCGGAAAGCACTAGCATGTGTATAAAGATGAGGCCCGAATTTTTAAGAAATATAAAAATTTGGGCGAGAATGGAGATAGTCGTAGTTATTGGTGCTTATTCTTCCACTGCTTTGCTGTTGCCGGGAATTAATAAGATTTTTTTGCTGTTTTTTAAAAAAATCCCCGAAGCGGGGATTTTTATTTTGGCTAAAGTTTTATTTAAGTGTAATCCATGGATCACCGCCCCATGGATTGGTTTATTAATTATAATTGTGATAAGGCCTTATTTCGACTTCAATCTTGCTAATATGGTTTAACGAAAATTTCTATGTCGCTCAAAATTGATTTTTTGCAGTATTATCATTTAATGTATAGTGAAAAAACCTAGCTCTCTAAACAATGTGATACCTGTCACTGATTGAAATAAGATTAACAGGCAAAATTAAATTAGAAAATATAAGAGGGGAGGATAATTATGAACATCAAAAAAATAGTTACAATTTTATCGTTTATCCTGGTTGTAGCTTTTGTTGCGGGTTGTACTTCTTTAACTGGGTTGAATGATGTAAGTTCTAATTTACCCCAGACAGGAAATTTGGTTTTATCAATTGTGGATGCACCTGCCAATACTTATAAAGAAGTTCATGTTAACATTTTAAAGGTTTTTCTCAAACCTGTAGGTGGAGGAGAATGGGTTCAGGTAGGTGATTACACTTCAGAGCCTTATGGAATTAATTTATTGGACCTTAGAATTAATGAATTAGTACTTCCTTCATCAGATGTTCCAGTGGGAGATTATGAAGAAATCTGGCTTGTATTGGATAAATCTGGATATTTTGTATATAATGATGATCCACTGACTCCTTATCCGTTGGTTGTAGGTGAGATAGAAGAAGAGGAGGATGACGAAGAAGATGGTATTTTGGGAAGTGATGAACAGGCTATTGAGATTGAATATCTATTTACAATTACAGAAGAGGCGATAACGGAAATTCTGATTGACTTTGACTTAACTGAACTGATTGAGCAAGATAAAGAAACGGGAGAATATTTTTTAAATACAGAAGCTGTAAGCGCTATGGATAAAGCTGAGGCTGGAGAGATAGAAGGTAAAGTTATTGCTGCAGATAGTACAGTGGATTATAATCCATTTGTTGATATATTAGTTACAGTTAAATTATATCCAGTATATCAAGAACAGGATCAAAATTCGGTTCCGGTAGCTTCTACCTGGGCTTTGTGGGAGGAAATGGATGATGAAGAAGAGGAGGATAAGATTGCAGAACCTGGTAAATTTAAATTAAGAGGAATTCCAGCTGGAACATATAAACTTGAAATTTCAGCTCCTGGCTATAATACAGTAACTATAAATAACCTGGTAATTGAAAATGGTGAAGAAATTGAAATTGGAGATGATGAAGAAGTCAACCAGAATTATGAGATTTCTGGTGGAACAATAAATGAAGAAGGATATATAGTTTTAGAGAAGGTTATTTAAAGAACGAAATATTCTATGGACACTTTACTGTGGTCAGTTATCTTTCTGACCACAGTCTTTTTTTCTGCAAAAAGCTAATTTTTCACTTTATAGTAAAGCTAATTTTTCACTTTATAGTAAAGCTAATTTTTCACTTTATAGTATAGAAGAAATTTTTCAAACCATTTAAAGTTCGATTTCAGTATAATCCATGGATTTTCGAGTCATGGATTGATTTATCAAATACTATGAATATGGCACTTCACTTTCAATCTCACTAAGAGACCGCCTGATTATTTTGGCAGTCTCTTATTTTTATGATATAATATAATATGATTAAACTGAAAAAAGCTAATTTTGAGCGATATATAAAGTTTTTCGTTAAACCATCTAAGGTTCGAAAAATTTCTTTATGAAGTGAAAATTAGCTTTTTGCAGTAAAATTATGATATAATAAATTCCAGTTTAAATTGTGGAGGAGAAGGCAAATGTTATTTTTGTCCAGAAATTTTTTGAACCGTTATCTGGAGGGTGAGATATTTCCTGATAAAGAAGCAAAGTTAGAAGAATTTCGTAAGGAGTATCTTTCCTGTTCCAGATGTCATTTAAGGGCCGGGTGTACTCAGGTAGTCTTTGGTGAAGGTAATCCACATACCAAACTGATGTTTGTTGGGGAAGGGCCAGGGGGAGATGAGGATATACAGGGTCGGCCTTTTGTGGGTAAAGCAGGCCAACTTTTGGATAAAATCCTTGAAGCAGCAGAGATTCCACGTAAGAAAGTTTATATCTCAAATGTTGTTAAGTGCCGCCCTCCCTATAACAGAAAACCAACTCCAGAAGAGATGAAAAAATGTTTAACTATACTTGCCGGTGAGATTCTCATTATTCGTCCAAAAATAATTGTTCTTTTGGGTTCTACTGCTTTACAGGGAACTATTGATCCAAAAGGCAGTATAACCAGAATGAGGGGAAAGTGGTTTGAGAAAGCCGGAATTAAATTTCTTCCAACCTATCATCCTGGGGCATTGCTTAGGGACGAGAGAAAAAAGCGGGATGTTTGGGAAGATTTTAAAAAAATCAGGGAAGTTTATAGAGCAATTGAAGGAAGCGAGTAGTTATATTATGATCAGTTCTGCTTTGGGAATGCAGTATTTTGGAGAAGAATAAAATCAGAAGGAAAAGAGAGTGGCAAAATATAATTTAGAGTTATTCTTTTATCCAGATAGAAAACAATTGACGGGTGTTTGTCAGATTATATTTTCCAATCAATCTTCCCGGACATTAGAGAAAATATATTTGCGTTTGGATTTGAATCGATCTCAGGATAATCAATTTTTAGAAAGGTTTGATCAGGATAGTAGATGGATGAGAAATTAAGGAATCAGTTGTTCATGGAGGCTTACGTACTTCTACTTTTGTAGCCAGGGATGTACCATCTTTTGGAGTTTTTTTTAGTGGAGAATTCTGGATAAAGGGCAAAAAGGGTGGAGTTGTAAGAATATGGCGATTATGCAGCCTATCGTAAAGCTTGAACTTAAGAATAGGGACTGGAATGGGTCGCTGGCCCATACCCTATGCCGGGGAGCCTATTGAGAAAATTTGAGATGGAAGGAATAATTTATTAAAGGACCATTAACAAAAGAAAGTTAAAGATTTTGTAGAGAGAAATAATCTGGACATTAAAGTAGAGTACCGTCTTTTAGATCTGATTTCGGAGTTAGGAGAGATGGCAAAAAGATTCTTAAAGTTACCGATTATAGAAAGACTAATTTTAATCCTTATGATAGAAGAACTGGGAGATCTTCTCTTTGCATTAATGATTAAATTGCAAAAAGCTAATTTTGAGCGACATTGAAATTTTTCGTTAAACCATCTTTAGTGATATTTCAATCGAAATAAGGCTTCATCACAGGATGTGATGAGCTAATCAAGGGTCAGGATGATCCATTGATTAGTGTGCCTTATTTCGATTGAAATCGGATTTTAGATGGTTCGAAAAATTTCTCTTGAAGCGAAAAATTAGCTTTTTGCAGTAAAATCGTTAATCTGTATTGCTAATTCTTCTAATATTTATCTGGATAATATTTTGGAGGAGACTCTTAAAAAATATAAGAAAAGAATTAGTTATGGTGGGACGCCGGATTCTAAACATGATTTATAAATATAAAAAATAGTACTAAAAAATTATACAAAAAGGAGTTTTTACTATGTCTCAAATCGAATTAATAGCTACTGCTGCTTTTGGATTAGAAGCTATTGTTGCAAGGGAAGTAAAAGATTTAGGCTATTCTGATGTGCAGGTTGAAAATGGTAGGGTTGTATTTTATGGGGATGAATTGGCGATTTGCCGGTCTAATCTATGGCTTCGCTGTGCTGATCGGGTTCTTATTAAGATGGGAGAATTTGAAGCTACTGATTTTGACCAACTCTTTGACAAAACTAGAGCACTACCCTGGCATGAATGGTTACCTAAAAATGCTAAATTTCCTGTCAAAGGGAAATCGGTTAAATCTAAACTACACAGCGTTCCAGCATGTCAGTCAGTGGTTAAAAAGGCTATAGTCGAAGAGATGAGTAAGCACTATGGTATACAACATTTTGAGGAGAATGGCCCGTTATTTACTATTGAAGTAACTCTTTATAAAGATGTGGCTACTCTGACAATTGATACATCGGGAGCAGGCCTACATAAACGAGGGTACCGAAATCTAAGTGCTAAAGCGCCTTTGAAGGAAACGCTGGCAGCAGCAATGATCTATATAAGCCGTTGGATGCCTGATTATCCGTTGGTTGATCCTATGTGCGGTTCGGGGACCATTCCCATAGAAGCTGCTATGATGGCAGCTAATATTGCACCTGGGCTTAAACGGGATTTTGCTGCTGAAAAATGGCCGCTGATTTCCAGTGGACTCTGGAAAAAGGCTAGAGAAGAAGCTAAGGATCTTATCAAATGGGATGATAATTTCTATCGTATTCTAGGATATGATATTGATGGAGAAGTATTAAAACTGGCACGTTATCATGCTGCAAGGGCCGGAGTAGAAGAATATACCGATTTTCACCGGCGGCCTGTGGCTGAATTAAAGTCGAGCAAAAAATATGGATATATTATCTGTAATCCGCCTTATGGTGAGCGTCTAAGTAATAGACATAAGGTCAAAAAATTATATCAGGAGATGGGAAGAGTTTTTGCAGAGTTAGGAGACGGTACATGGTCATTTTATATTCTTACTTCATTTAGGGATTTTGAGAAGTATTTTGGAACATATGCAAATAAAAAGCGGAAACTCTACAATGGGCGAATACAGGTTGATTATTATCAATATTATGGTTTGCACCCACTATTCAGGTAATAATAATTTATTAAATTATTTATCCCGAAAATCGGGATTTTTTTTTAATGCAAAAAATATGTTTTTGAAGGTTATAAATAACTTTGTGGGTCATAGTAGGGTAATAGAAAAGTATTTTGTTCAAAATAATAGAATTAAAAACATTTATATGATAAAATAAAGGTAGAAAGATTTATTAGGCAAGGGTAGAGTAGAAAGGAGGGGAATCTAAAAGATTAATCTATGGTTTCTGGAGGTGTTAAAGAATGAAAAAATTAAATTTTACTGAGTTAAAAGCTACATGTGACCCTTCAATATTTGATTTTAAAACAACTGAAGAATTAAAACCTTTTGAGGAAGGGATCATTGGTCAGAGACGAGCTGTTAAGGCAATGAATTTTGGCCTTAAAATCAAGCAAAAAGGTTATCATATTTTTATGGCTGGAATAACCGGAACTGGAAAGACAACCTATGCTAAAACCCTTATTAAAAATGAAGCCAGAAAGTATCCAGTACCTGATGATTGGTGTTACATCTATAACTTTGATAATCCTGAAATTCCAAAGGCTCTTAATCTTCCTGCTGGTATTGGAATAAAATTGAAAGAAGATATGGAAAAACTAATAGATGAGCTGAGAACAGATATCCCAAAAACATTTGAAAGTGAAGAGTATGAAAAACAGAGAAATCAAATAATGGATAAATATCAGGAACAATCAAACATGTTGATAATGGAATTTGAAGAAGAACTAAAAAAGGAAGGTTTTCTGCTTCAAAGAACAGGGAAGGGTATTTTTACCATACCTTTAAAAGATGGCCGACCTCTTAGTCAGGAAGATTTTGAACAAATGACAGAAGAAGAGAAAAACAATTTTAAAGAAAAAAGCAAACAGATTCAAATTCAAATGGAAGAGATCATGAGAAAGATTAGAAGGCTGGAGGTACAAGCAAGAGAAGAAATCGAACAGTTAGAGGAACGAGTATGTCTTTCTATTGTAAAACCCATAATAGACCATTTGAAAGATGACTATCAGAATTATCCCAGGATCTTAAAATATTTAAATGATGTACAGGAAGACATAATTAAAAACTTAGAAAAGTTTAAAGCTGAAGAAGAGATAGAAAATCCGTTGCTGTTAACTGTAAAAACCCGTCAAGATGAATCCTTTTTTACCCGTTATAAGGTTAACCTTTTGGTCAATAATAAAGAAACAAAAGGTGCTCCTGTTGTTATAGAAACGAACCCAACATATTATAATCTTTTTGGTAAAATTGAAGGTGAAAGTGAATTTGGTACTGTGGTAACTGATTTTACTATGATTAAGGGAGGAGCAGTTCACAGAGCTAATGGTGGATATTTGATATTACAGGCAAAAGATGTTTTATCCAATCCATTTGCCTGGGAGGCATTAAAAAGGACTCTAGCCAATCAGGAGATTCGTGTCGAAAATATTGGTGAACAGTTTAGAACGATTCCCACAACGACTTTAAAACCTGAACCGATACCATTGAATATAAAAGTAATATTAATCGGTAATCCTTTAATATATCAGCTCCTTTATGATTTTGACGAAGATTTCAAAAAGTTGTTTAAAATTAAAGCACATTTTGATGTTGAAATGGATAAAACCGAAGAAAATTTGAAAAAATTTGCTTGCTTTATTTCTTTCCAGTGTGAGAAAGAAGGATTAAGGCATTTTACTGCTGAAGCGGTTGCCAGGGTTGTGGAATACAGCAGTAGATTGGCAGAAAACCAGAAAAAACTGACAACAAGGTTTAACGAGATTGTAGAAATTCTCTATGAAGCCAGTGCATGGGCAGAAATTGATAACAGCAAATATGTAGAAGAAAGTCATGTAGAAGAAGCAATAAAAGAAAAGATCTATAGATCGAATCTTATGGAAGAAAAAATTCAAGAAATGATTGAAAATGGACATATCCTTATTGATACAGAAGGTGAAGAAGTCGGTCAGATCAATGGGTTATCAGTATATCAAACCGGAGAATACTCCTTCGGTCGGCCTTCAAGGATTACTGCTAGAACTTTTCTTGGTGAAAAAGGTGTTATTAACATAGAAAGAGAAGCAAAAATGAGTGGGAAAATCCATGATAAAGCAGTACTTATTTTATCCGGTTACCTTGGGGGTAAATATGCTAAAGATAAACCTCTAACCCTCTCGGCATCATTAGCTTTTGAACAGAGCTATGGAGGTATTGAAGGAGATAGTGCTTCCTGTGCAGAACTAATTGCTCTACTATCTGCTATATCTGGAATACCCGTCAGACAGGATTTTGCGATAACAGGTTCAATGAATCAAAAAGGGAAAGTTCAGCCAATTGGAGGAGTTAATCAAAAAATTGAAGGGTTCTACAAAGTTTGCAAAGCAAAAGGTCTTACTGGAACCCAGGGTGTGGTCATTCCCGTCCAAAACATCGAAAACCTAATGTTGGATAAAGAAATTATAGAAGCAGTAAAGGATGGTAAATTCCACATATATTCTGTAAAAGATATTGATGAAGCGATTGAAATCATGATGAAAAAACCTGCAGAAGAAGTACATAAAGAAGTAAATAAGAAATTAAAGGAATTGGCAAAAAAGGCGGAAAAATTCACTTCCAGAGCGGGTCAAACAGAAACAGAATAAAAGTTATGTTAAAAACCCTCTTATGTCTGATGAGAGGGTTTTTAACATGATTTTTTCGAACCTGTCTTTAATGTTTATTTACTTCAAGAAATTAAGTTGAAATTTGAACATAAATTTTTTAAAAATTATTTCGGCTCTCCGTCAAATGTTGTGAAAGATAAGTTGGCTCCGTTGAATTGATTGGTAAATTGATTTTGAAATAAACATTTAAATTTAATAACTTAACATTGCATTAAATACTCTTCTCCTTAGATTCATAACATTTGGAACACCATATCCAATCCTTTTGATCAATTTAATCTTGTTATTGATACCCTCAGCAAAGCCATTGGTTATCTTAGTCTTAAAATAATTTAGTATTTTTTCTTCCCATCTTTGTATTATCTTTTTTACCTGGTAAAAAGGCATCAGCTTGTTTTTTATTACTTCTTTATACCACCTTTTTAGAGCTCTGGTGGCTTCTTTCACATCATCTAGCTGCAATAGGTCTCTGAATTCCTCTTTTAATTCCCAGGCCTTTTCTAGAGCTGGACTGAGTTCAAATAATTTGATGAGCTTTTCATGTTCTTCATCTGTCAATTCTTCAGCTCGTTTTTGGAGTAATAAACGACTTTGAAAAAACTTTCTTCTCTGATGATTATTTACTGTTTGTTGAACTTGTTTTCTAACTTCATCAAGGGCTCTGTTCATTAAAGTTACAAGATGAAATTTATCTATAACAATTTTTGCATGAGTAAATGCTGCATTTGCTACTGCTTTGAACGGCCGCCACATATCCATAGAGATCGATTGAATCTGTCGTCTTTGTTCATCTTCCCAACAATTAAAGTAGTCAATTAAATCATCCTTTTTGCGAGTAGGTAAAATGTCAATTAACTCCCGATTAATTGGATCTGTAATGCTAACTCCATATTTATGGCGTTTTAAAACTGCAAATTCATCGATACTGATGGCTTTTAATTGACTAAGTTTTGAAACTTGTTGTTTAATGAGAGGGTCAACTACTTTTTTAACTGCATTATTAACAGCTGTATAACTTAACCCGTTTTCTCTAGCAACTTTAGAATAATCCTTGCTGACAGTTTCTTTAGCAAGATATTTATCAAAGCGTTTGGTTTTACGGGCATATTTATCAATACTTTCATATTTTTCAGGGATACCCCTCTTATGACAATAAGGACAACGATATCTTTTCTTTAGAAGTCTAATGATTACTAGTTTACCTCTTATGGGGATGTCTCTAATATTTTGCCATTTTGTATCATGGATTTTATTAGTGATATTACCACACTGAGGACACACAATGTGATTTTTCTTTGCTTCAGCGATAAAAATATATCTGTCCTCTGTTGAAATAATTTCAGTTGCAATAATGTCTGGCAAATCAAGAAATTTTATGATATTATTATATTGCATTTGCTGGACTCCTTTCTTTGGTTTTTAGTTCGCAACTAATTAATTCAACGGAGCCAGCAAATGCCTTTTTATTTTTTATAATTTTTTCTTCACAACATTAATTATAGACCCATTATTTCTAACTTTTTTAAGTGATTACGCAGGATATGTTGTTCATATATCGAAGTATACTGTAGCACAAATATAAAAATCGTGCTATTAAAACCAGTAGGAATGAAAGGAGGTAAGTTATGTCCAATCTGGTACGCTTCGGAGTATCAATCGATGAGAATCTTTTGCACAAATTTGATAAAATGATCAATGGAGTATATGCCAATCGCTCTGAAGCTATTAGAGATTTAATAAGGGAGAAGATTGTTGAAGAAGAATGGCAGACTGATGACGGAGAGGTAGTTGGATCATTAACTTTAATTTATGATCATCATCAACGGGGATTGACGGAAAAAATGCTCAAACTTCAGCACAATTATCATTATCTCTTTAAATCCAATCTTCATTTACATTTGAACCATGACTGTTGCCTGGAGGTTATTGTGATTCAGGGTAGAGCCTGTGAGGTTAAAAAAGTAGCAAATATGCTCATTGGACTGAAGGGAGTTAAATATGGAAAATTGACTATCTCAACAAATGGTCAGGCATTTTAACAGAGAAGGAGGATTTTGAAAATGCATATTCCTGATGGTTTTTTGGATGTTAAGACCTGTGTTAGTACATATCTTGCTGTTGGCGGTTCTTTTGGATTTGGATTAAAACGTATGAAGGCCAACTTTAAAGAAGAACAGATCCCTTTATTGGGACTATTGGGAGCATTTATATTTGCAGCGCAGATGATAAATTTACCTATTGCTGCAGGAACTTCGGGACACCTATTAGGAGGAGTTTTGGCTATGCTTGTGGTTGGACCCTGGGCTGCATCTTTGATTATAACTTCTATTCTCATTATTCAGGCCATTTTCTTTATGGATGGTGGTGTGGCGGTATTAGGTGCTAATATTCTCAATATGGCGGTTATTCAGGTATTTGCAGGTTATTGGATTTATTGGGGATTGAAAAAGTTAATCAAATCATATAAGATCCGGATCTTTATTTCTGCCTGGGCTGCTACGGTAATTTCAGCGGTAGCTGCAGCGTTGGAACTGGCTTTTTCAGGAACTATTGGTTTACATCTGGTCCTTCCAGCAATGGTAGGATGGCATATGCTGATAGGTTTAATTGAGGGTCTGATTACTCTGCTTGTGGTAGTTTATCTTAAAAAAGTAATACCTGAAAAATTAGATTTTTTGAAATGTGAGGGAGGGGAGTGCTGTGTTTAACAAAAAACATTTATATTTTGTAATTGGAATTATCTTTATCCTGGCTTTTTTTAATTCGATACTGGCCTCGTCTTATCCCGATGGTCTGGAGCGTGTGGCTGAAGACCTGGGTTTTATTGAACATACTAGAGATAGTTTTTCTATCTTTGCTGATTATGCCCTTCCCTTCGGTAGTGAATTGGTTAGTACTGGATTGGCTGGTTTATTGGGTGTGTTGGTAACATATCTGGTTTTGGTTGTTATTGGAAAAATCATTATAAAAAAAAGGGTTGCTTGTCGATGATGAAGGTTCAACCGGGAAGTAAATTGTTGATTTATTTAATTGGGATTTTGACAGTACTGGCAGTTAGACATTGGCAGGTTCTCATTATCATTGGGTTTGGTTTGCTGTTTTTAAATATCTTTTTAAAAAAATTTAGAGAGGTTTGGCAGCGTTTATGTGTTGCCAGCCCTTTTTTATTAACAGCAGTTATCCTTGGATTTTTCCATAAAAGAGGAGGTTGGGTTTTTGGTAGAATATTGGTGCTTAAATTGGTTAACATTGTTTTTTTGAATAATATAGTCTTTTCCAATTTTACTGAAAAAGATTTGATAGTTGGAATGGGCCAGTTTGGGATTCCACAGATTATTCGGGCAATCATATTATTTATATTCAGGTATCGGGAACTTTTAAAAGAAGAGATTAACCAGCTTAAATTGGCCCGGAAGCTTAGGGGTGGTAGTATAGGACTTGGGTGGTTTAATTTGCAGGAATATCTTGATTTAGGCCAGGTGATTGGAGCCGGGCTGATCCGTGCACTTGATCGGGGTGATAGGATTTATCAGGCGATGTGTCTTAGAGGATTGAGGATTAGGACACTGGTTCAGAGTCATAAGAATCTGTACGATAACTGGTTATTATTAGTGTTAATGGGACTGATGTCGGGAGTGATAATATTACTGGATAAGGGAGGAATTTTTTAATGGCAAAGGATTCAGAAACGATTTTGATGGTTAAAGATCTTACCTTTCGTTATCCCGGTGGAGAGCCTGTATTGAAGACAATTTCTTTTGCACTTAAAGCTGGGGAAAAGACTGTATTGCTTGGCCCTAATGGTGCAGGTAAATCAACTTTGTTATTTAATCTATTGAGATTATATTCGCCTGAAGAAGGGGAAATTTATCTCAAGGGAAAACGGTTAAAAGACGTTCCTGAAGAATTCTTACGCCAGAAATTGGCTTATATCTTCCAGAATCCTGACGATCAGGTTTTTGCTCCAACAGTGGAAGAAGATATTCTCTATGGCCCGGTTCAATTTGGCATAGATTCTAAAGAACAGAAAAATAGATTGAAACAGGTCGTAGAGCTTTTGCAAATAAAAGAGCTTTTAAAGCGTAATCCGCGTCATTTGAGTTATGGAGAGAAAAGACGGGTGGCTTTAGCTGGAGTATTGGTAATGAATCCGGAGATAATTTTTTTTGATGAGCCCCTGGCTTTCTTAGATCCCCCGGGGCGCAAACTCTTTATTAAAATTATGGAAGAGCTTTTTTGTCAGGGTAAAACCCTTCTTGTGGCAACCCATGATTTAAATTTTGCTGCTGAATGGGGTCAGCGTTTTTTGGTGTTAAAAGATGGTCGAATTATTGCTGACGGTGATCATAAAATCTTAAAAAAAGGGATTGCAACCTTTGATTACAGTCTACCTATTCCGACCCAGATCTTTCAGGGGTTTGTACATGAGTCACAGCTTCCATTAACTATTAAAGAGAGCAGAGAATTATTGAAAAATCTTTTGTTATAAAGTACCCTTACCTATCATAAGATGGTAGGGGGGTTTAAAATGATGAATAAAATCTGGCTGGGATTAACTGTACTTGGAATTATTGTTGGGGCTATCAATGGAAAGATGGAAGCTGTTTCGCAAAGTATTCTTCAAGCGGCTATAGATAGTGTGGAGATATTACTAAAATTGATTGGGCCAATGGCTTTCTGGTTAGGAATTATGAAAATTGCTGAAAAATCCGGATTTACCAATCTGGCCGCACAACTAGTGAGACCTTTAATGAGATATCTTTTCCCTGAAGTACCGCCTGATCATCCAGCTATGGGAGCTATGGTAATGAACTTTAGTGCAAATATTTTGGGGCTGGGAAATTCTTCTACACCTCTGGGAATTCAGGCCATGAAAGAACTCCAGACTCTAAATCCTCACCCAACTCGGGCAACCAAAGCCATGCTGACTTTTTTGGTAATCAATACATCGAGTATCACCCTTCTTCCGGGAACCATGATCGGATTGAGGATTGCTGCTGGTTCTAGAGAACCAGTGGTAATTGTCGGTACTACCCTTTTTGCTACAACCATTTCAACTATTGCAGCCCTTCTGGTAGATAGGGTATGTCGGTTGACACTTAAAGATTAAGGGGGTACGAGTTTTGATAAATTTAATCCAGACTATTTCTGCCTGGGCAATTCCGGTGATAGTAGTTTTAATTCCGTGCTATGGGTTTATTAAAGGAGTAAAAGTATATGACACATTTGTAGAGGGAGCTAAAGATGGTTTTAAAACGGTGGTAAATATTATTCCTTATCTTGTGGCGATGATGGTAACCATTAATATTTTGCGTGCTTCTGGTACGCTGGAGCTACTAATCTATGGAGTGGAACCTATTCTTAAGTATTTTAATATTCCCAAAGAGATTTTTCCACTGGTGATCTTAAGGCCGTTATCTGGAAGTGGTTCTATGGCTTTTGTAAATTCTATATTCCAAACTCACGGACCTGATTCATTACTGGGTAAAATGGCTTCAACCATTATAGGTAGCTCAGAAACTACTTTTTATGTTGTTGCAGTTTATTTTGGAGCAGTAGGAATTAAAGATAGTCGGTATGCTATTCCCATTGGATTGATTGCTGATGTGGCTGGTTTTCTTGCAGGTGTTTTTATTTGCAACCTGGTTTTTAAAAGCTATTGACTAAGTTTTCGCCTGGACATATAATGGTGATAGAATTTTTTTACCAGGAGGTATGCCAATGGCTATTGATCTGCATTTACATACGACAGCTTCAGATGGAACTTATACTCCAACAGAAATTGTAGATGAGGCGAAAAAATTAGGCTTAACCGCTATTGCCATTACGGATCATGATAATATGAATGGGGTGGAAGAGGCTCTTAAACGGGGAAAGGAGATTGGATTGGAAGTAGTTCCTGGTATTGAATTAAATACAGACTATGAGGAAAAAGAGATTCATATTCTCGGGTATTATTTGAATTATTCTTCAAAGGAAGTGCATGATATTCTGGATGAACTTATAAATAGTAGAGTTAATCGGGCCCAAAAGATGGTGGAAAAATTAAATCAGATGGGAATAAATATTTCTTATGAACGAGTTAAAGAGATTGCCGTCGGAGGTGCAATAGGTCGTCCCCATATTGCCAAGGCTCTTATTGAAGCAGGTTATGCTGAAGATTGGAGTGAAGCTTTTGACCGATTTATCGGACGCGATTGTCCAGCTTATGTACCTAGAACTAAACTGACTCCTTTTGCTGCTATAAAGTTAATCTTAAATGCTGGAGGAGTCCCGGTTTTAGCACATCCGGGATTAAATAATTTAGATGAAATTATACCGGGATTAATAGAAGCAGGTCTTATGGGGATTGAAGTTTATCATTTTGAACATACTGGAGAAGATAAAGTTCATTATCTAAAGATGGCTCAAAAGAATAATCTTATCATAACCGGGGGTTCTGATTGTCATGGCCCAGGAAGCAAATCAGGAGCACGTTTAGGTCAGGTTAAGTTACCTGAACAGTTTTTAACAGAGTTAAAGAAGGGGCTGTCCCAAAAGTCCCTTTATAACCCCCAAAAGTAAATATTAAAAGAAAGGTGTTGTCAGAAATTTTTATAAAGATAACACCTTTTTTTTATGGTAAAATATAAATATGAAGAGGAAAAACCATAATAAAAAGACATTTATTGAATATAATATGAATCAGACAATGTTGCCTTTGAGTTTTGATGTGTTTATTCCTGAGAATCATTTAGTAAGGGTGGTAAATTCAGCTATAGAAAGGATGAATATTGAACCCCTGCTTGAAAAATATAAAGGTGGGGGTAGAAGCAGCTACCATCCGAAAATGATGCTTAAGGTTATAGTATATGCCTATACTCAGAGAATATATTCATCAAGACGAATTGCCAAGGCACTTCGGGAAAATATTTATTTTATGTGGCTTAGTGGTAACAATAAACCTGATTTTCGGACGATAAACCGATTCAGATCAGAGATCATGAAAGATGTTATTGATGAGGTATTTGCATCAGTATTGGAACTTCTTATAGAAGAAGGATATGTAAAGTTAGAGAATTACTTTTTAGATGGTACAAAAATAGAAGCTAATGCAAACAAATATAGCTTTGTCTGGAGAAAAGCGACAAAGAAGTACAAAGCAAGGCTTAGGGCAAAAATTAATGAACTTTTAAAAGAGATTGAGAAAACCAACGAAGAAGAGAATAGATTGTATGGGGATAATGACCTGGAGGAGATGGGTGAAGGAAAAGAAATAGATTCAAAGAAACTCGAAGAAAAAATTAAGGAACTTGAAGAACGTCTAGAAAAGAACTCCAAAGATAAGAAGTTAAAAAAAACAGTTAAAGAGCTCAAAGATAAATGTCTTCCTCGAATGAAAAAATATGAGCAGCAGGAAGAGATTTTAAATGGACGAAACAGTTATTCTAAAACAGATACTGATGCAACTTTTATGAGAATGAAAGAAGACCACATGAAAAATGGGCAATTGAAGCCCGCATATAATGTTCAGATAGGTACAGAGAATCAGTTTGTAGTTGGTTATAGTATTCATCAAAGGCCGGCAGATTCAAGATGCTTAATACCTCATTTAGAAAAAGTAAAAGAAGTTACAGGTAAGATTCCGGAAAATGTGATAGCTGATTCAGGTTATGGTAGTGAGGAAAATTATGATTACTTAGAGAAAGCCAATACTAATATTTATGTTAAGTATAATACTTTTCATAAAGAACAAAAGAAGAAGTTTAAAAATGATATATTTAAAGTAGAAAACTGGCCGTATGATAAAGAAAACGACGAGTTTATTTGTCCTGTTCAAAGAAGACTCATTTACTGTAAGACAAAAGAAATTAAGACTGAAAATGGATATACTAAACAAATTAGATATTACAAATGCGAAAATTGTGATGGGTGTGAGTTAAAAGAAAATTGTACCAAGGCCAAAGGTGATCGAGTAATAAGAATAAATTTTAAATTACGTGAATATAAGCAAAAGGTAAAGGAAAACCTTTGTTCCGATAAAGGTATGAAACTCCGTTCTCAAAGAGCAATTGAAGCGGAATCTGTCTTTGGAAGGATCAAAGGTAATTGGTCATTCCGGAGATTTCTGCTTCGTGGCCTTGAGAAAGTAAAAATTGAATGGGGTTTACTGTGTATAGCCCATAACCTGGCTAAACTGCAACAGTATAGAATGTCAGGTATGGGTTTTTATTTTCTTAACAGAAAAATTTTCAATGAATTTAAAATGAACAATGAAAAAAGGGGCCATGCCCAAAAGTAATTAATTACTTTTGAGACAGCCCCTTTTTAACAGAGTTAAAGAAGGCAAAAGAGAGATTGGATGCAAAAGTTGAATCACAAATTTTTTGAGGTAACAGCAGGATTTTTTTGTATTTCTATAGAATTATTGTATTAAATAAATTCATATAGTAAGGAGAGATGTAAAAAATGTGTAGAAAAGGAATGTTAATTTTGGCTGTGGTGGCCATACTTATCTCAGTAATTGGGGTTTATGGTTACATTAAAGCAGAAGACAAAATACCGGATAATGCCTTGGCCAGGGTGAATGATTCCTATATATTGGAAGATGTTCATGCCCGATATGTTGAAAGACAGGTTAAGCGTTTGCAACAAACCTATAATCTGGATTTCACAGGAGAGGAGCATAAAGAACAGTTACTTAATCTTAAAAGACAAATTTTAGAACAGTTGATCAGAAATGAAATTCTCCTTCAAACTGCTTTTGAATATGGAATAGAAATAACAGATGAAGAGGTTCAGGCTGAGATTGATAAAATTAAGGCTTCTTATCCAGATGACGAGACCTTCAAAAAAGTGTTGGAACAGGTAAAATATACTTTAGAAGATCTCAGGAATGATATTATTATACAGAAATCTTATGAAAAATTAGCAGAACGGCTTGGGCAAGATTTAACTGTTACAGAAGAAGAGATGATGGAATATTATGAGAAAAACATTCGTCGTTTTACTGAAGAAGAACAGGTCCGGGCATCCCATATTTTGGTTGAGACAAAAGAGGAGGCTTTAGAGATTTTAGATAAAATTAACAATGGTGAAGATTTTGCTGATCTAGCCAGGAAATATTCTAATTGTCCAAGCTCTGACCGGGGTGGAGATCTGGGGTTCTTTGGTCGCGGACGCATGGTATATGAATTCGAAAAGGCAGCTTTTTCAACAGAAGTTGGTGAAATTACCGGACCAGTTGAAACTGAATTTGGTTGGCATATTATTAAAGTAACTGACAAAAAGGAAGCTATAGTTCATCCATATGAAGAAGTTAAAGAAGAAATTTATGAAACTTTGCTTATCAAAAAGAAAAACAATGCTGCAGTTGCCCTTTTGAGACAAAAGTGGGAAGAGGCTGATATAGAATATTATGTTGATTATGCTAAACCACAGGAAATTACTGATTCTAATAATAACTAAAACTTAATTTAATGCATATCTCCCTTAAAGAACGTGGATACTAAATAAAGAAATCTACATAAAAGAGGGGGAAAGATTATGGCTAATGAATTGTGGAAACGTTTAGAACAACAATTTTTTAGATATGCTGAAATGTATGATAATAATATTCTGGCTATCGCCAGAGAAAGAAATTTACAGGTAGCGGAAAGTACTTTAAAGGAAATTTTAGATGAAGCCAAGCACCGTACAGTTTAAAAATCTTTTATAACGGATGATTAAACTGTAAAAAGCTAATTTTGAGTGCCATAGAAATTTTTTGTTAAACCATCTTAGTGAGATGGAAGAAGAAATAAGGCCTCATCATAAGATGTGATGAGCTAATCAAGGGCCAAGATGATCCATTTTGATGGTTCGAAAAATTTCTGAATTTGTTAACAAATCTTTCTTTTTTAACAGCTTGAGAAATCTTACATTATAAAGATGTAAGATTTCTTTTCTTTTTTGCTCAATAAAATATTAGGGCCAAAGTCCTGAACAAAATCCTTTATTATAATAAAGAAGGATATTATCATTTAAGTGTCGAAGTTATAATTCAATTCTTTATGAAAAACGAAAAAACATAGGGAGGTTTTTTAAAAATGCTGGAATTTATAAAACAGGGAGGACCTACAATTTATCCACTTCTTGCGTGTTCAGTAATTGGTCTGGCAGTAGTTCTTGAGCGGTTGTTCTATTTTTTCAGGATTAAAAATGATAACTTTCGGATGTTTAGGAAAATAGAAATGATGATTGCAGAAGGGGAGATTACCCGGGCTGCCCATGAATTAAAAAGTGAGCGGGGTCCGGTAGCAAAGATTATAGCTGCGGGTTTGGCCCATTATGGACAGGATAGAAGGGTGATTGAAGAACATATTCGTGTTGCAGGTGAACATGAAGTTCATAAGTTAGAAAAAAACTTAGCCATATTGGATATAATTGCTTCCATATCTCCGCTTTTGGGTCTTTTGGGAACAGTTCTTGGAATTATCGATAGTTTTAATATTTTGAGTACGACGGCGGGTATTGCTGCTCCTGCACAATTAAGCAGCGGGATTGCTGCTGCACTGATTAGTACTGCTGTGGGGCTTATCATTGCTATACCAGCAATGTTGTTTTACTCATATTTTGTTAGTATTGTAGATAAAAATACCAAAGAGATGAATAAATGGAGTGTAGAACTTATAGATCTTTTAAGTTATCGGGGTGAAAAAGATGTTCAAATCTAAATTAAAAAAGCGACCGAGAATTGAAATTGTACCCATGATCGATGTAATCTTTTTTTTACTGGTCTTCTTTATGTTATTTACTACTTTTAAGACAACACCTTATGGTTTTGATTTAAAATTACCAAAAGCTACAGCTGTTGTTAAGACTGAATCAGTTAATATTTTGATTCAAATTGCTAATGATGGTCAGCTTTTTTTGAAAGACAAACCTGTGACATTAAGTGAACTTAAAGAGCAGGTCAGGCAAAAATTAGAAGATAAACCTGATACGGTTATTGTTATAAAAGCAGATGAAAATGCTAAGTATAAGTCGTTAATTCAGGTTATGGATGCTATAAGCCAGGTGGGAGGAACAAAGTTCTCCCTGGCTGCAGAAAAAGATGAAAGAAAGAAATAGGGGATGTAATTATGAGAAGACGTAAAAAAGAATCATCTCATTTAAAATATTATATCGTCATCTCATTGATTATCCATCTGGGAATCCTTTATTTCCTACCCTATGGTCTTAATGTTATAGCAACCAAAGGGTTTATGGAGTCTGAAGGAAAATTGTATTTTGTAGAATTTGTTCAGTTGGAAACTGAAGTATCTAAGGTACAGAAATCCAGCAAACAACCTGGAGATGATGAAAAAATACTGGTAAGCGAAGAAAAAAAAGATATAGAGGAAAAGAAAATAGAAGAAAAACCACCTGTTAAGGAGCCGGAACCTGAAGAGAAAGATCAAGGAATTTTAGAAACGGTGGAACCTGAGCCTAAACAGGAACCGGAATTGGCATCTAAACCAGCTTCTGAACGAAAATCAACACCTGAACCTGTTTCTGAACCGGAATCTACTTCTGAATTGGAATCTATTCCTGAGTCAGTCTCAGAGCCGGAATTAACTGAACCTGAGATAGAACCTGAATCTGAACAAGTTTCTGAACCTCAATCAGAACCTGCTTCTGAAACAGATACAAATGTTTATCAAACAAATTCTGGTTCTGATATTGCTGCTGAACAGGTAGTAACCAGTGAAAATAGTGATGAAATAATTGAAATTCCGGGAGCTAAACAATCAAAATCTGAAAATAAACCTGAAGAGAAGGTAGAAGAAAAGATTGAGCCTGAAGAGATGAAACCTGTACCTGAATCTGTTGAAAATAGTAAACTTTCCACTTCTAATGATGCAGCTGGGGCGGAACCTGCTCAAGAGTCAGAGGAGGAGAAAAAACCCGCTCTACCTTCCCATCCAAATGCGACCATTGCCAGGTCTATTAAACCTGTATATCCAAAAAATGCAGCCAACGAAGGTGTAGAAGGAACAGTTGATCTTTTGGTTAGGATAAAAGCTGATGGTACAGTTCAAGATGTGCAAATTACCAAATCTTCCAATGATGTTCGTTTGGATAATGTAGCTTTGAATACCATTAAGTCAGGCTGGCGTTTTAAACCTTATCCCTATTCTTATACCATTGAGATAACAATCGAATATAAAGATGGCGATACCAGAGTAATTTTAGGAGAACTAAAATTTCTGGAGTAATATTCTAATTATTTATAGGGAATCCTAATCCTAAGGAGTGGTTATATGGTAAAAAAAAGATTCGTTCTTTTGGGGATTATCATTTTGATTATGACCATTACCTATACTGTTTATGCCCAACTGGATCAATTTGGTAATCTCCGGTTGGGCAATGAATATATAGAGATTGTGGTAAATGGAAATGAAGAAAATATGGGGCGTTTTGCTATAGATATCACCGGGGGAAACCCTGTCTCCCCGGGTGATGATGGTGAACCGCTAATTTATGGACGACCCCGGCCCTGGACATCTTATTCCACCATTTTTATAGATGGAGAATATTATGTCTTTGGTGGTAAAACTGAACAACGGGCTGGAAGGGATGCCAAATATGGAGAGGTGACTGTTCCTCCAAAGATTATTAAGGAGGGAGGACAAAGCGCAATACTGACTACTACTGTTTTTGACCAGATAGAGGTAGAACAGATTTTAACTTTTGCTAAAAGTAGTACCACAGGTCTTTATGATACAGTGCTGATTAAATATCGTTTTACCAATCATGACCAAATAAAACATAAAATTGGTTTAAGGATTATGTTGGATACGATGTTAGGTACCAATGATGGTGCCCCTTTCCGTGTTGGTGAAAAAGCAATTACCACTGATACTTATTTTATTAAAGGGAGTTTACCCGATTTCTGGCAGGCCTTTGATGCTTTAAGTGATCCGAAAGTAACTGCTCAGGGAACGATTAAAGGACCAGATGTGACTACTCCTGATAAGGTTTATTTTGCTGATTGGGGTAGCATGGCTGATGGTCTCTGGAACTTCCAATTTGAGCCGGGAGAAGAGTTTTGGCGTAAGGGAGAATATGAACTGGATAGTGCTATTGCTCTTTATTGGGCACCTGAATATCTAGACCCGGGAGATTCGCGGACATATACGACCAAATATGGTCTTGGAGGTATTACCATTGTACCCGGTCTTCTCTCTGTAGGGGTTACCTCTCCAGCAGAAGTTATTTTTGATACTAAAACTACCTCTTTTCCGGTGATAGCCTATATTGAAAATACATCTGAAATTGTAGCTAAAGACGTTACGGCTCAGATTCAATTACCTGCTGGTTTTGCAGTAGTTGGGAATGAGACGGTTAAAAATCTGGGGAATTTAAAACCAGGTAGTACCGGTCAAGTAGCATGGGAAGTAGTCCCTGTTAAAGGTAGTAAGATTCCCGAACGAATTGTTTATAAAGTAAAGGTAGATGCCAGCAATACAGATGATAATCAGGTTCAGCGTCAGGTTAATTTTACGCCACCACCTAGATTTAAAACCTGGTTAGAGTATCCGGAAAATCTTTCTGTTCGTTATGGGCGGATTGAACCTAATCCCTTTAATCTTTTACTCCATTTGAAAAATGAAGGAGGTTCTCCTGCTTATGAAGTAATGGGTCAGGTAATTTTACCACCTGGAATGGATTTTGCACAAAAGGAAAAGATGTCCAAATATATTGGAGTTTTGAAACCCGGTGAAGAGTATGTGATTCCCTGGATGATCAAAACTTCTGATTTAATCTCCGGCAAATTACCTTTTGGAGTTGAAGTTCGTTCATTAAATAGTCCAAAAATTTCTCTGATAGGAAATGTGACCATTCCTGAATTGACTAGCCAGGTTTTTATGGTACCTTTGAAAGAAGAGATTAAAACGGGAGAATATTTTGGTATTCGTTTTATGGCAGCTAACATTGAGGATATGCATGAGGTTTCTATTAGATTAGCTTATGATCCTGAAGTGGCTAAAGCTATGTATGTTTCCAGAGGAACCCTTTTTGTTCTTAAGAAAGAATCTCTAAAGACAAAACTTTTACCCTGGATAAACCCAAATATTAATCATAAACAGGGTCTAATTACCATTATGGGTAATTTAGCAGAACAAACCGAAAAAAGCGGAGTCCTTGCAGAAGTTTATTTTAAAGCATTACAACCTGGTTTATTGACAATTACTTTTGATGAAGTCAAAATTTCTAATGTCAATGGTGATATAATACCTCTTAAAGTAGAAAATTTAGAAATTGAAATTCAGGAATAAAAAGGAGGTTATCTTGGATGAAACGTTTATGGATAGCATTACTGATTTTAATATTGGTTTTAGGAGTAAATAATGCTCCTGGTTGGGCCAGTGAGATTAAAGATGTAGATCCTTCTCATTGGGCTTATAAAAGTATAAAGATGTTGATAGATAAAGGATATATTTCATTGTACGAGGATAGTACGTTTCGCGGAGATAAAAGTGTTTCTAGATATGAATTGGCTGAAGTAGTTGCAAGACTTTTGGAAAGATTAGAAGAGGGTACGATTAGTGCTGACCAGATAGATGTAAATACTATTCGGGAGTTAACAGTAGAGTTTCGTAAAGAATTGGTAGATATCATTCAGAAACAAAATCTCTTTTCTAGTCGTTTATCCCAACTGGAGAAAAATCAGGTGGTAATTAAAGAGGATATTGCCCACAAACAACAGCAGATTGAAGAAATTATTGATCAATTAATTCTCTTAAAGGAATTAGAGCATAAGTTAGAAAAGGCTGAAGGAGAATTGACAGCATTAAAGAAGCAAATTACTCAGGTAGAAAATGATATGGCTCAAGGTCTTTCTTTTAGTATTTCTGATTTGAATACCCAGATAAAAAATTTACAGGCTGAGGATGAGGCTAATGCTAAAGCTATAAAAGCTTTACAGGAAGAGAATGCGCAGTTAAAAGAGGAGATTGCTAATTTAAAAGAGAAAAATACCGAAATGTTGTATTATATGATTGGTGGCCTACTTCTGTCTTTACTTATCCGCTAATCTGGGTATAATTTTCTGATTAATGTGTATAAATGTAAAAAAGAAAGGGGTGGGGTGGTTTGGAAAGAACCTTTGCGATGATTAAACCTGATGGTGTTCAGCGGGGGCTTATTAGTGATATTCTAAAACGCTATGAATCAAAAGGTTTAAAGATTGTGGCCATGAAGTTAATGCAGATTTCTGAAGAAATGGCTCGTAAACATTATGCTAAGCATCTGAATAAAGATTTTTTTCCAGAATTAATACGTTTTATCACTTCCGGGCCAGTTGTAGCTCTTGTACTTGAGGGAGATAATGCCATTGAGGTTGTACGTAAACTAAATGGTGAAACAAATCCTCAAAAAGCTTCTTTAGGTACTATTCGTGGAGATTTTGGTATTAGTAAAACTAAAAACATTGTTCACGGTTCTGACTCAAAAGAGAGTGCTGAACGGGAGATTCAACTCTTTTTTAGTGAAAGTGAGATTTTATCCTATGAAAGAGCAATCGATGAGTGGCTTTAGTCTGTAACGGGGCTGTTTCAAAAGTAATTAATTACTTTTAGGCATGGCCCCCTTTTTTCATTGTTCATTTCAAATTCATGATTATACTGCAAAAAGCTAATTTTGAGCGACATAGAAATTTTTCGCCAAATCATCTTAGCGAGATTTCCGACGAAATAAGGCCTCATATGAGGATGTGATGAGCTAATCAAAGGCCAGGAGGGCCCATTGATTAGGAAGCCTTATTTCGATGGAAATCGAGCTTTAGATGATTTAAAAAATTTCTCAAGAAGCGAAAAATTAGCTTTTTGCAGTTTAACTATAATTTTGTTATATTTAAATTTCTTGTTGAAAGGTATGAATGCTTAGATATTATTTTGCGATTAAAGAAATTGATTAATCAAGAATTTATAAAAATTATGTGGAGATTTATCGCCTTTTAATATTTTAGAATTTGGCTAATTGAATAAGAAATTTCTTTTTTTAAAAAGATTTTAGTAAACAAGGTATAGGATCTCTGAATTAATATTCAGAGGTTTTTTATTATGGACTATTTGCAAAAGGAAATCTCTATGTTGCTGTAGTATTACTAATATATTAATATAGTGATATAACTTTAAGTAGGGGTGAGAAAAATAATGAGATTCTTTTCAAGAAAAAGACGAAAAACAATTGCAAATTTATTAATAGTCAATTTAATTTTACCGATGGTTTTATTAATTATCTTATCGGCTCCTGCTTTTGCAGATGATTTAACTGAAGAAGATGCGTATAAAGGTCTGGCTATAGCATTGGCTTTGATTCTTCTGGCCAAAATGATGAAAAAAATTTTGGGGAATGATCAAAAAGTTGATATAAAAATTGATATAAAAACGTCTACGGATTATACTAAGGAAGATTTAGAGTGGCTGGCCAGGGTTATTTATGCCGAGGCCCGTGGTGAGCCATATGAGGGCCAGGTTGCTGTGGGAGCTGTTGTCTTAAATCGGGTGAAAAGCCATCAGTTTCCTAATACTATCCGGGAAGTTATTTTCCAGCCGGGCCAGTTTTCTTCTGTAGCAAATGGTCAGATTTATCTAACTCCCAATGCGACTGCATATAAAGCAGCCCGGGATGCTTTGAAAGGAAAAGATCCTACTTTTGGAGCATTATATTTCTATAATCCTAAAACAGCTAAAAATCTGGACTGGTTTAGAACACTAAAGATTACTGTCAAAATTGGGAACCATGTTTTTGCCCGTTAAATAAAAATTTTATTTGACAATGTCGTCAATGTATGATATGATTTAATTAATTAGTAATCCGGGTTACTAAAATTTTTAAAATTTCTAGGAGGAATGTTTAACAATGGAACGTGGAGTTGTAAAATGGTTTAACAGTCAGAAAGGCTATGGCTTTATCTCTAGAGAAAATGGAGATGACGTCTTCGTACATTTTTCTGCAATCAAAGAAGACGGTTTTAAGTCTCTAGAGGAAGGTCAAAGAGTGAAATTTGACATCGTACAAGGTGAACGTGGCCCACAGGCTGCTAATGTTGTAAAACTGTAGTTTTACAGCGTGAAATTAATCCCCGGGTAATTGGCCCGGGGTTTTTTTGTTTTTTAAGAATGAAAGGTTAAACTGCAAAAAGCTAATTTTTCGCTTTTTGAGAAATTTTTCGAATCATCTAAAGCTCGATTTTTGTCGAAATAAGGCCTCATCACAGGAGGTGATGAGGCCTTATTTCATTGGAAATCTCGCTAAGATGATTTGGCGAAAAATTTCTATGTTGCTTAAAATTAAAATATTCAGTGATATTTACCGGAAGTTATACTATCAACAGTTTACTGCTTTTGATTTTGAAGATTTATTAAAGTTACGACCAGAAACTAAATTTTCTTAAACACCTCTAACTTTTCTGGGTAAAATGTCTTGAGTTTGATAAAGCAAAATCATACAGAGAGATTAAGTAATATGCAAAGAAATACTATTTTGCCTGAATTATTAAATACAACAATTTTTTAATATATTAAATTTGTCAAACTATATAATAATATAGTATTAATTAACAAAAATTTGCATTAAAGCATAAAAGAATTTATAATATAGATAGGATGACCTGAAAGGAGATGGTAATATGGAGCAAAAGCAAAGAGAAGAAAGAATGATAAAGTTAACAATTCATGTTCCAGAGAAACTGGCGTCAGGTATTGAAACAATATCTAAGTTAAAAAATCTATCACAGGAGAGTTTGCTCCGTATCTGGGTTGAAGAAGGTTTAGAGAGAGAGGAACTTAGATTTGAACGTTTATTGCTTTTTGCTGAAATGACAGGAGAATTAGATGATAAAAGTATTGAACTTCTTTCCAGATTAAAAACCAGATATTTTGATGAAAAGAGTGATGGGGAAAGAGGACTTGACCCTTATATGCTTAAAAGCATAAGTTTAAACCATCTTTATAATGCTATCTCTCAAGAGAATTCATTATAAAGATAAGAGCTGAACAGATTGCTGTTCAGCTCATTTTTTATTATTTTTCTGTTTTCACCCATTCTGGAACTATAGGAACTGCTACGATTTCTATTAGTTGATCATGTCCTAATTCTTTTTGTGAATACATATTACCGGTACGTTGGGTTTCAGTAATATCTTTAATCTGCAATTCTTTTAAGTCACCATTTTCTTTGACAAAAACCAGATATTGATCTTTTTTGCCGGAAATTATATTTAAGAGTTGATAGTTATTACTCGATAAAGTTTTTAATCCCTTACCGTTTCGCTTTTGAATTTTATATTCAAAGATATGAGTTCTCTTGCCCCGGGAATCTTTTGTCAGGGCAACTACATAATGATCTTCTGCTGTTAAATTAAAGCTAATTACTTGATCATTATCATCAAGTTTGATACCTATACAGCCTTTGGTATTTCGCCCTGTTGCAGAAACTTCTTCTTCAGCAAAATGAATGGTCATTCCGTTACGGGTTCCAAGTAATATATTCTGTTTTCCATCGGTTACTTTAACCCCGATAACATAATCATCATCATCTAGATTAATAGCTTTAATTTGGGTAATAGAGGATTCATATTCACTGGCAATGGTCTTTTTGATCATACCCTTTGCTGTAGCAATAGTAATAAACTTTTCTTTAGTTTCCTTATTAAGCATGATGACATTTACTATTTCATCATCCAGAGGAATTTTTATATAATTATTCAAAGGATCGCCTGTAGAAAGAGGATGATGTTCGGAGATTTCATAGACATTTAACCCGTAGCAGTTACCCGAACGGGTAAAGAAGAGAAGCCGATCTAAGGTGGTTCCCTTAAGGATATGGGTTATAAAATCTTTTTTACCAGCCCTGATATTATCTGGATCATTAGTTCGTTTAATATACTGGCGGTAAGAAAGGGTTACTACAACATCTTCTTCTTTGATTAAATCTTCGGTATCAATTTCTGCTTTAGAAGCATCTTCTATGATGGTGGTTCGACGGGGGTCACCATATTTATCTTTAATCTCTAATAGCTCTTTTTTAATCAGGTTTTTAAGAGCTTCTTTATTGTTAAGAATCAATTTTAAGTTGGCGATTTTCTCATTTAATTCATTGATTTCTATCTCAATTTTTTCCTGTTCCATTCCCACAAGACGCTGTAACTGCATCTTTAAAATGGCATCAGCCTGAATTTCGGTTATATTTAAGGTTTTAATTAATTTTTCTTTAGCTTTAGAGGTGGATTTGGAAGAACGGATAATTTGAATTATAAGATCTAATTTATCAATAGCTATTTTGAGTCCCTTAAGTACATGGAGTCTATCTTCTGCATGGCGTAATTCATAGCGGGTTCTCCGGATAACTACTTCTTTACGGAATTTCAAAAACTCTTCAAGAATTTCTTTTAAATTGAGAATTTTTGGCTGCTTACCTACTAATGCTAGCATATTGATTCGATAGGTAGTTTGCATGGAAGTATATTTATAGAGTTGGTTTAAAATAATTTTAGAATTGGCATTTGGCTTTAGTTCTATTACAATCCGCATTCCATCCCGATCAGATTCGTCCCGGATATCAGAAATGTTGGTAATCTTTTCTTTATTTACTGCATCGGCTATCTCTTCAATGAGTTTTGCTTTTTGCAGTTGATAGGGAATCTCGGTGATGATGATCTGATCTTTAGTTTTGCTTTTGCTCTCAATTTTAGCCCTGGCCCGGATGGTTATCCGGCCCTGCCCGGTTTTGTATGCTGAATGAATCCCCTTAATTCCTACAATTTCACCTCCGGTGGGGAAATCAGGGCCTTTTATGGTCTTCATCAATTTATCGATGGAAATTTCTGGATTTTCCAGTAATTGAATCAATCCATCTATTACTTCCCGTAAATTATGTGGAGGAATGTCGGTACTCATTCCTACTGCGATACCACTTGAACCGTTAACCAAAAGATTAGGAATCCGTGAAGGTAAGATTACCGGTTCTTTAAGGGTATTATCAAAATTGGGGACAAATTCTACGGTTTCTTTGTTAATATCGGCCAGTAAGTCCATAGAAAAGGGAGCCAGTCTGACTTCAGTATAACGCATAGCTGCAGGATTGTCACCGTCGATGGAACCAAAGTTTCCATGCCCATCAATTAATGGATAGCGCTGGGCAAAATCCTGAGCCATCCGCACCATAGCATTATAAACAGCGGCATCACCGTGGGGGTGGTATTTACCTAATACTTCCCCAACGATTCGCGCAGATTTTTTATATGGCTTGTCCGGGGTAAGTCCCATATCCCGGGCGGCATAAAGAATTCTTCTATGTACAGGTTTTAATCCATCCCGTACATCAGGTAATGCCCGCCCTACAATAACACTAAGGGAATAACTTAAATAGGCATCCTTCATTTTATCTTCGATAGCTATAGATGTGATAGTACTTTTCATGTATCTTAACTCCTTTCTATGGCATAACGTTATTTTATTTTCGCGGAAACTAATAAATCTCCTCTAGTCTTTTGCGTAAAAGTGAAAGAATATTTATGATTAAACTGCAAAAAGTTAATTTTGAGCGACATAGAACCATCTTAGTGAGATTTCAGTCGAAATAAGGCCTCATATGAGGATGTGATGAGCTGATCAAGGGCCAGGAGGGCCCACTTTGATGGTTCGAAAAATTTCTTTTGAAGCGAAAAATTAGCTTTTTGCAGTAAACATTTATGGTATAAGAGAGAAGTATCTGCTATAATAAAATTACTGCACTATAAGCAGGAGATTTTAGAAATATCCAGAAAAAGAAAGAGAGTAATGATTAAACTGCAAAAAGCTAATTTTGAGCGCTATTGAAATTTTTCGTTAAACCATCTTAGTGAGATTTCAGTCGAAATAAGGCCTCATATGAGGATGTGATGAGTTAATCAAGGGTCAGGAGGGCCCATTTTGATGGTTCGAAAAATTTCATTATAAAGCGAAAAATTAGCTTTTTGCAGTAAAATCAGTAATATAAAAATTCGTCATATCAGAAAATTAAAATTTGGGAAGGTGTTAAAAATGGCCTTATTCGAAGAAGTTAAATATGATGCGTCGCAGATTCAAATCTTAGAGGGCCTGGAAGCTGTTCGTAAACGTCCAGGGATGTACATTGGTAGTACCGGAACCAAAGGGCTACACCATCTGGTCTGGGAAGTAGTCGATAACAGTATTGATGAACACCTGGCCGGGTACGGAAATGAAATCCGTGTTATATTAAATCCCGATGGAAGTATAACTGTAGAAGACAATGGACGTGGTATTCCTGTAGATATTCATCCTGATAAGGGTATTCCTGCTGCTCAGGTAGTTTTAACAACACTACACGCAGGTGGTAAATTCAATAATAACAGTTATAAAGTCTCTGGGGGTCTTCACGGTGTCGGTATTTCTGTCGTAAATGCCTTGTCTGAGTGGCTTAAGCTGGAGATTCATAGGGATGGAAAAATTTATCAACAGGAATACCGGAGGGGAGTTCCGCAAAATGAATTAACTGTAGTAGGCAAGACCAAAAGAAGTGGAACTACTATAACTTTTTTACCTGATTCTACTATTTTTGAGATTACTGAGTTTAAATTTGAAACCCTGGCCCATCGTTTACAGGAATCTGCTTATCTTAATAATAATTTGAAACTGATTTTGATAGATTTACGCGGCGAAGAACCTCAAAAAGTTGAATTTAAATATGAGGGTGGAATTGTAGCATTTGTTGAACATCTAAATCAGAGCCGCGACCTGCTTCATAAAGATGTTATTTACGTTGAAAAACAGGTAGGGGACAAACATATTCAGGTGGCATTCCAATACAATGATGGATACAATGAACGAATCTATTCTTTTGCAAATAATATTAATACAGTAGATGGGGGCTATCATGTAACTGGTTTTAAATCAGCACTAACAAAAGCCTTAAATACCTGGGGTAAGAATAACAATATATTAAAAAGTAGTGATCCATCTTTAACGGGTAATGATGTCCGGGAAGGGTTGACTGCTGTAATTAATGTCAAACTTCCAAATCCGCAATTTGAAGGTCAGACCAAGGCCAAATTGGGTAATAGTGAGATGAGAAGCATAGTTGAGACGATTGTCTATGATTATCTGGGATATTATTTTGATACTAATCCTGAAGTAGCAAAAACCATTATTGAAAAGGCTCTTCAGGCAGTACGAAACCGGAAAGCTTTAAAAAAAGCTCGTGAATTGGCCAGACGTAAAAGTGCCCTAAATAGCCATTCATTACCTGGAAAATTGGCTGATTGCAGCAGCCGTAAGGCTGAGAAATCAGAAATTTTTTTAGTAGAGGGTGATTCTGCAGGTGGTTCTGCAAAACAGGGCCGGGACCGGCAATTTCAAGCTGTTCTTCCGCTTAAAGGTAAGATTCTCAATGTAGAGAAGTCCAGATTGGATAAAATTTTGAGTAATAATGAGATTGCCACCATCATTGCTGCATTAGGGTGTGGGATTGGTGAAGAATTTGATATAAGCAAACTCCGTTACCACAAGATAATCATCATGACTGATGCTGATGTGGATGGTGCTCATATCTGTACTTTACTTTTAACTTTATTTTACCGATATATGAAACCGCTTATTGATGGTGGATATGTATATATAGCTCAGCCACCCCTTTATAAAGTGACTCATGGGAAGAAAGAGACTTACCTTTACAGTGATGAACAATTAAAAAAATATTTAAAAGAGATTGGTAATGTAAAGTATACTGTTCAGCGTTACAAGGGTCTTGGTGAAATGAACCCATCCCAGCTGTGGGAGACGACCATGAATCCTGAAACACGCAGACTTCAGGTTGTAGAGATAGAGGATGAACTTGAAGCTGACGAAATTTTTGCCAAACTTATGGGAAGTAATGCTGATCTTAGAAGAGAGTTTATTATGAAGAATGCAGAACAAGTTGAAGAATTGGATATCTAATTTTTTTGAGGGTAGGGAGTTTCTCCTATAATGGAGGAACGCTCTGCCCTTGATTTTTATAAACAGAATAAAGATTTTACTGCAAAAAGCTAATTTTTCGCTTTTTGAGAAATTTTTCGAATCATCTAAAGCTCGATTTCCGACGAAATAAGGCTTTCTAATCAAAGGGCCCTCCTGGCCCTTGATTAACTCATCACATCCTCATATGAGGCCTTATTTCGTCGGAAATCTCACTAAGATGATTTGGCGAAAAATTTCTATGTCGCTCAAAATTAGCTTTTTGCAGTATAATCAGTTTAATAAATAGTCAAATGTTAATAGGTAATAGAGAGTGACTTGAGTCTTATAAAGTGGAAATAGATTTCAACCCTTTTACTGTTGTTCTTTATTAAGACGTAGGATATAATGAAGATAACTAAAGGCAGGGGGGGAGTAGTAGTGAATTACAGTAAGTATTATCGGACTTTTTTCGTAATAATAGGGATTATTCTATTTTTGGGTATAGTTTATCTATTTTTGCCAGAAGCAAAGGGAGAAGAGTATATAGAGAATCTTTATCAGGAGGCAAAGGAAGCTTATTATTCCGGTAATTTGGACAATGCCATTAAGAAGTACAAAGAGATTCTCCGTTACCAACCAGGTTCAAGAGCAGCTTTGTATCTAGCAACCATATATGAAGAGTTGGGGAATTATGCCATGGCAAAAGAGCAGTATAAGAGTTATCTGCATAATAATCCAATGGATTTAGAAGTCCAATTGGATCTGGCAATTGCCGATTTTAATCTGGGCAATTTAGATATATCAAAAAAAGGACTTACAAAAGTCCTTACTTCTCAAGATGTTAACCCTTATCTTAAACGGGAAGCGGCATATTATCTTAGCAAGATTAGTACAATGATGGGGAATTATTCAGAGGCCCTCCAATATGTAAATCAGGCAATCAAAGCTGATTTAAGATATGTTCTAGCAGTGGTACAAAAAGGTTGGATTTATGAACTAATGGATCAACCTGAAGAAGCAATTAAATATTATCTGAATGCTTTACGGCTTGATGGTAGTTTAAAAGGGATTCAGCGTAGGTTAGGATTACTGTATTTGAAAATTAAAGATTATGATAATGCGTATTATCATTTTGATAGAGCTTTAAGTGAGAATAAAAAAGATCAGCTTTCTAAAGAGAAGCTTAACTGGCTTGAACAAAAATTTCCGGGTCGGTTTAAACGTCTGTCTACTCCGCCCACTCCAGAGGATTTGCCGAAAAAGGTAACTTTTAGACAGGTTACTCCATTAACCGATGATGAAAAGATCAAGCTAATCCGGGTTGGACTTTTTGGTGGAGAACCTCAAAAGGTGATTTTCTTCCGGGTAGGTGCTGATTTTCGGGTCGAAGATAGGAATGGAACTCTTCTTACCACAGGTAGGACAGGAGAGATCTGGAAAGTTGAGCAGAAAAAAGGATACTATGAACTGGTAAAGTATCCAGAAGGTAAAATAGTAAAGTTCACTGGACCAATTAAAGTTAAAACCGAAAAGTATGCACCTATCTTAATCCATCAGGTCCAGTTTGGCAAGGGATATTTCTGGGCTGGTAAAGAGGATCGTCAATATCGAGGCCAGGTTGAATTTCTACCCAAAACTAATGGTCTAACACTGGTCAACATTTTAAATGTAGAAGAATACCTCTACTCTGTTATAGCTTCTGAGATGCCTGCTTCCTGGCCCATAGAAGCATTAAAGGCTCAGACAGTAGCTGCCAGAACCTACACTTACTATAATCTGGGTAAGCACAGTTCTGAAGGTTTTGATCTCTGTGATACAGTCCACTGTGCTGCTTACAACGGTATTGGTTGGGAGAGTCATAAAACCCATAAGGCAGTTCAGGAGACTTTAGGTTTAATTATGACCTTTAATGGTCGTCCTATTAATGCAGTCTATAGTGCCAATTCCGGAGGACATACAGAAGATGTGAAAGATGTCTGGGGTACGGATTTACCTTATCTTAAAGGTGTTTCAACCCTTAAATCTGAGAATGAGACTATATTTCCTCTGGAACCTGCTGAGTTAAAAAGCTGGCTTAGAAAAGTGCCTGAATCCTATTCTCTGGAACCTCAGTTTTCAAATCCGGTTCATTATCGCTGGCAGAGGCGGGTAAGTCGGAGTTTTATTGAAGATAGACTGAATATAGGCCGTTTACAAGAATTAAAGGTGACAGGTAGAGGAAGAGGAGGGAGTGTTACTTCTATTCTGGCAGTCGGAACTAAAGGTCAGGTGGAGTTAAAGCACTCTCTACGCTCTAAGCTTGGAGGTTTAAGAAGTAATAGGTTTTTTATACGTCCAGAGTATGAAAACGGTCAACTAACGGCATTTGTTTTCTATGGAGGTGGCTGGGGTCATAATGTTGGAATGGATCAGGTAGCTGCTGCAGGAATGGCGAAAGAAGGATTTACTTTTGATCAGATTTTGAAACATTTTTACACTGGAATTGAGTTAACAAAACTGTATTGAGATTTTATTAGAAATATATTGTGGATAACATTTGGTATAAAAATATCTAATAAACTACAAAGAGCTAATTTTAAGCGACATAGAAATTTTCATTAAACCATCTTAGTGAGATGGATTACCCTGAAATCGAACTTTAGATGGTTTGAAAAATTTCTATCTAAGCAAAAAATTAGCTCTTTGTAGTTAATGAGCTTGTTGACAAACCCTTCTTTTTTAAAAACTTGTCCGTGCACTACCAGAAAAACTAAATATAATTTCTGAAGCGTATAAATCAAGGCTTAAGCCAGAAGGGCGGAAGCCTTGATTTTTAAGGGCGTGCAGCCAGGATGGCGGAGCGTTCGATAGCGGAAGAAATTATATTTAGTTTTTCTGTTCCCCTGTGAGAGCAAGTTATCTAAACCTTTCCTTTTTCAACAGCCTGAGTTAATAAGATTAATCTCCGAAGGGTATTTTACTCTTCAGTAGCTATCTTTTTATAATCCAGATTTGGGCATTGACATTAAGCAGAATAGTTAATATAATTAATATATGAATAATTGTTCATATATAAAAGGAGGCGAAATTATGAATTTTCCAGAAATAGCAACAAAAAGAGAGGTTGTACAAAAGATCGTTTATTTAAAGGGATTAAATTGTGCCAATTGTGCAGCAAAAATTGAAAAGAAAGTACGTGATTTAGAAGAAGTAGATGATGTAATTATTAACATAGCAGAACAGAAGATGTATTTAAGAATTTTTAAAACCGGTGTTTCTAAAATTATGGACCAGGTTCGGGATATTGTGACTAGTTTAGAACCTCATATCAAAGTTTATGAAAATAATGATCAAAGAGAAGAAGACAATGACGAAGATGAAATGAATTTTAGATATAAAATAATTCAGATTGGGATTGGAGCAAGTTTTTTTGTTATGGCTCTTTTTCTGAAGCTTCCTATTTATATTGAATTATCTCTGTTTCTTATAAGTTATTTGATCATTGGTGGTGAAGTGATTTTTCGAGCTGGACAGAACATCTTTAAAGGTCAGATTTTTGATGAGAATTTTTTAATATCTATTGCTACCATTGGTGCTTTTATCATTCGAGAATATCCTGAGGCAGTAGCAGTTATGTTATTTTATCAAATCGGTGAACTCTTTCAAGATATATCTGTTAACCGTTCCCGCCGTTCTATCCGGGCATTACTGGATATTAGACCTGAATATGCCAATATTGAACGTAATGGTGAGTTGGTTAAAGTTAAACCAGAACAAATTAAAATTGGTGATGTAATCGTTGTTAAACCAGGTGAGCGGGTTCCATTGGACGGGATCGTTATTGAAGGTCAATCAATGGTTGATACCTCTGCTTTGACAGGAGAATCAGTACCCAGATCAGTCGAGGTTGATGATGAACTATTGGCTGGCTATATCAATATCAGCGGTCTTTTAACTCTTAAAGTAACCCGAACCTTTGCCGAATCTACAGTGACAAAAATTTTGGATATGGTTCAAAATGCCAGTTCACGAAAAGCTCCTACAGAAAAATTTATTACAAAATTTGCTCGCTATTATACTCCGGTTGTTGTTTTTGCAGCTCTGATAATTGCAGTTATTCCTCCACTTTTTATACCTGGGGCGTCCTTTTTTGATTGGCTTTATCGGGGATTGGTCTTTTTAGTTATTTCCTGTCCATGTGCACTGGTAATTTCTATTCCTCTTGGATATTTTGGTGGAATTGGGAGTGCATCCAGACAGGGGATTTTAATCAAAGGTAGTAATTATTTGGAAGCCTTAAATCAGGTCAAGACTATTGTCTTTGATAAGACTGGAACATTAACTCAAGGGGTATTTAAAGTATCTCAAATCGTACCTGAAGAAAATATTTCAGAAAAGGATTTACTTTATTATGCAGCATTGGCTGAAACTCATTCCAATCATCCTATAGCTAAGTCTATATTGGAGTATTATGGTGAACCGATGCATATTGAAAAAAGTGGAGAATATAAAGAAATTCCCGGTCATGGTATAGAGGCCATAATTGATGGTAAACACATTCTTGCTGGTAATGAAAAATTAATGCAAAAACATGGGATTAACTATAACCCTCAAATTACTGAGGGAACTGTTGTATATGTTGCAGTAGATGGTAAATATTTAGGTCATATTATAATTGCTGATAAAATCAAAAAGGATGCAAAAGAGGCAATTTATAGTTTACGTCGATTGGGTGTTCGTGAATTGATAATGTTAACAGGTGACCGACAGGAGATTGGTGAAAAAGTAGCAAAAGAATTAAAATTGGATAGGGTTTATGCAGAACTTTTGCCTGATGAAAAAGTAGAAAAAATAGAAGAGATGGTTCAGCGTAGAGATTTTTCTGGTAAGTTGGCCTTTGTTGGAGATGGAATCAATGATGCCCCTGTTCTTGCCAGAGCGGATGTGGGTGTAGCCATGGGAGGTTTAGGTTCAGATGCAGCCATAGAAGCAGCAGATGTTGTATTAATGACCGATGAACCTTCGAAATTGGTAAAGGCTATACAGATTGCTAGAAAAACCAGGGCCATTGTCTGGCAAAACATCATTTTTGCACTGGGTGTAAAAGGTTTTGTTCTCTTTTTAGGTGCTATGGGTCATGCTACTATGTGGGAAGCAGTATTTGCTGATGTAGGTGTGGCACTTATTGCTGTTTTCAATGCACTTCGTATAATTAGGGTAGATTAAAAAAATTTCCCCGCCAGGATTTCTCTCTTATTTATTGGAGAGATAAAAGGCGGGTTTTTTATACCATATGTAGTACCAAAAAATATTGATATTATTGAATTTAAAGATGGAATATGTTATATATATACTAAGAAATATTTCGAACTGAAAGAATAACTTTAGAATGGGCATCTATGATTGCCAGATAAAAGGAGGCATTTTTAAAATGAAAGATCAAGAGAAACAAAGTCGAGATGATCACACTATGGATATTTGTACAGAGTGTAAAATTCACCATGATTTGCTTAAGAAATTAGATCATAAGATTGATGAAGAAACCTATCAACATCTGGCAGAAATTTTTAAGACACTGAGTGATCCTACCCGGATAAAAATAATCCACGCTCTATCCCAGACGGAACTCTGTGTTTGTGATCTGGCAGAATTGTTGAATATGTCCCAATCGGCAGTTTCCCATCAGCTTAGAATTTTACGAAATCACCGATTAGTTAAATACCGCAAAGAAGGCAGGACTGTCTTTTATTCTCTCGATGATGAGCATATATTACTCCTCTTTAATCAGGGGCTCTGCCATGTTATGCACGGTTAGGATGTGATAAATCCCTGCTCCCGCCAGTGTTTAATCTTTTCTCCCAGTTGCTGTTGTTTGGCCCAATAACCAAAGAGCTCTTTTTTTTGTGAAAGTTGACCGAGGATTTTCAGCATGCCTTTATCCAGCGGTTCGGGATCAAGGTTGGCCCAGGGTGATCCTACAAGAGGCATAAAAGTATGGGCATGAATAATAGCACCATATTTGGTGCGGATTTTTTCCATCCAGGCGATGGTTGCTTTACGATCTTCTTCCAGTTCTCCAGGTAAACCAAAGATAAAATCTACCATTGGCGTCAATCCAAATTCTCGGGTTAAGTTGATAGCCTGTTCTGCTGATTCAAGACTATGCCTACGACCCATTTTTTTTAACATTTTTTCAGATCCAGATTGGACTCCGATTACTAAAGATTTATTGTCACAGTATTTCCGGACTAATTTTAATACTTCAGGGGTTACTGATTCTGGACGAACTTCTGAAGGAAATGTACCAAAATAGCATTCCTGTATCCCAATTTCTTTTAAACCCACTAACAACTTTTCAAGTGCTTCTATATTGGGTTTAATTCCATTGGGAGATTGAAATCCAAAAGCATTTGGACTAATAAAGCGGGAGATAACCTTTCCATGCTTAACAGCCCAGCGGGAATACTCAAGAATCTGCTCAATTTCCCGGTAACGGGGTTTTCGGCCGAAAAGATATGAGACAGCACAGTAATAGCATCCAAAAGGACATCCCCGGGTAATTTCGATGGGAATCATAAGTTTTTTTCTTTTAGTGGCAAAAGGTGGATAGTCATTTAAATCTACAGGATCTATGGTTCCATCATAGATCCTTTTTCTTTTTCCACTTAGGAGGTCATCGCAATATTGGCGAATGGTAGCTTCTCCATCTCCGATAAATATGGAGTCAAAACCCAGAATTTTTCCACTCTCCGGATCACCAGAAACATGTGGACCACCAGCAATAATGCTATAGGGAGTTTTAAGCCCCAGTTCATCAATAGCTTTAAGATCCTGTAATACCTTTTCTAAGTCAAAGGTCATAAAAGAAAAGGCTATAATCAGTTCCTGATATTTACCGTCAAATTTAAGCAGATCCTTGATCTTGCGGATGGATAGAAGATCCACCTCTTCAATATATTTAGTTTCTTCTAGAGATGCAATTAATGGAACAAAACTATATTTAGTATTTTTCATCCATCGAAAAACAATTGCGTATTTCATATCCACATTATCCTTTCCTGGTCTTTAAGAATATTATACTCCTAAAAAAATAATTTCGCAAACCCTGTTAATTTGGAAAGATGAAAAAGTTATCATCTTACCGTAAGCATATTTTAATTCTCCTGAGGTTAAAATGTAAATAAACATGATTAGGGGGAGGTGGACTTGATGCCTCAATATAAAGAAAAAGCCTCTGCAAATGGTGAATGTCCTGAGCGCGAAATGGGTGCTTCACCTCCTGTTTTTATGCCGGCAATTATGGGGTGGATTTCACAGGAAGAGCAGCGTCAGCGGGCTCAGGATCTAATTGAAGCTGCTGCTGAAATAGCTCCAACAGGAAAAGCAAAAAAATAGAACTTATTTTAAATCCTAAAATTTTATACTGAAGTTTAGGAGTCCATAAAAGTGGACTCCTATTCTTAAAGGGGTAAGAAGTATTCAGATTTTAATTTCATCTAGGCTGGTACTTTTAAGCTAGTCTCTATAAGTATTGAATATATGGTCAAACAAAAGCTAAGTTTGAGCGTTATTGAAATTTTTTTACTGAAATCGAATTTTAAATAGTTTGAAAAATTAGCTTTTTGTAGTAAAATCATATATAATTTTTTCAAATGGCAGTTTCATAAAATGTTAAATGTGAGAAAGTAATGAAGGAGGGGCTTATATGGTTCAAATTAGGGAGGCCAATGAAGAGGATCTTGATGCCATTCTCACTCTGTGGGAAGAGTTTACACAATATTTACAGAAAGTTGAGCCGGATTTTTTTCAACTTAAGACTAATGCCAGAGAAATATACCAGAAACGGCTTAAAGAACAGATAAATTTATCTAATAATCTAGTAATAGTGGTAGAAGATGAAGGAAAATTAGTAGGATATCATATTGCTTCTATCCGTTATCCGGGAGAGGTTTTTATACAAGAACCCTATGGGCATATAAGTGATTTATATTTAAAAGCAGATTATCGAGGAATAGAAATTGGAAGACGCCTGGTTCAATACACGAAAAAATGGTTAAAGGAACGGGGAATATCACATTTGAATGTTAAAACTTTTACTGATAATCCGGGAGGAGTGGTCTTTTGGGAGAAAAACGGGTTTGAAAAATATGAAGTTACATTTAAGTGCAATTTAAAAAAATTTTGATAAAGAGAAGGAAGATTAAGTTACTACATAGAATAATAATTTATATGAAAATTAAATAATATGCTAAATCTGGTGGTCTGAGTGAGCCTGGAGGTGACTTCAGGTTTACAAAGACCTTAAAAGGGAAGCTTGGATGGGTAGGTTTCTACCCGTTGCAGCGCGGTCCCGCCACTGTGATCAGGGAGTAACCCTTCGAAATACCACTCGATTCCGGGGAAGGTGAAGGGAAGCGATGATCTGACAGCCAGGAGACCTGCCAGATTTAGAAGCCTTAAACCTTCGGTAGAAAGGGGATGGTAGAAGAGATGATAAGTTTGTAATCTTGCCTTTTCAAAAGAAGGGGGCAGGATTTTTTATTTAATTAAAATTAGTGAGGAGGTTTTAAAATGAAAAAAATACGAGTTAGTATTTTAATATTATTAATGGTTCTTTTCTATGCTTTGGTAGTAGAAGCCAGTTATCCAATTAAAGTAATTGATGATATGGGTGAATTAACTGTCATTCCTGAAAAACCCATGCGAATTGTTTCTCTAGCTCCCAGCCATACGGAAATTCTCTTTGCTCTGGGTGTGGGTGATAGAGTTGTTGGTCGGACTGATTTTTGCGATTATCCCGAAGAGGTGTCCGATATTCCAAGTGTTGGGGGATATAGTCAGCCAAGCCTGGAATCGATAATGGCTGTAGAACCGGATCTGGTATTGGCTAGTTTTGGAACTTCTAAAGAGTTAATCGACCAATTGAGAAACCTGGGGATTTCTGTATTGGGTTACAATCCAGAGACTCTGGACGATGTCCTGAAGATGATTTGGGAAATTGGTAAAGTGACTGGTGTTGAGGAAAATGCTGCATTATTGATTGAGAATTTGAAAGAACGTATTGCAGCAGTAAAGAGACTGGTAAAAGATGCTGACCGTCCATTGGTTTTCTGGGAAGTGTGGCATGATCCATTATACACTGCTGGACCAAATACTTTTATTAATGATCTGATTACTCTGGCCGGTGGAAGAAATCTGGCTGCTGATGCAGATAGTCCATGGCCTGTTTATAGTCTGGAAGTTCTACTGGCCAAAAATCCTGATATTTATATTGCTACTAAAGATCAGTGGTCAGATCCAGGCAATATTTCTGAACGTCCCGGGTATGACCAGTTAAAAGCCGTAAAAAATGGTCGGGTTTATGTGATAAATGCTAATAATGTTAACCGTCCCGGGCCAAGGTTGGTTGATGGCCTGGAAGAATTGGTGAAAATAATTCACCCTGAATTATTTTAATTCCCTTAATTTCAAAAGACCACTCATGCTGAGTGGTCTTTTGATATTTATTAGAGTTCATATTAAAATAACTTGGTTTCCGGTTTGTTAAATTATTGAGCATTTAATAAACTTATATGGGCATCAGAATGAATTAATGATAAAAAATAAGTTATTTGTATTACGATTTAATATTGGAAAAAAGAATAAAATATGATAAAATAATAATAGGCGCCTAACAAAAAGAAAAAATGCTGGGGTGAGAATAGTGTTTCATCTCTGGGAAAAATTTATAAATAATGAGGAGTTGAATACTTCTATAGTTCGCGAACCCATTTACGAATCATGGGTTCGATGTAAAATATGCAGAATCGATCCTTTTTCGATAACAGGACCTAAACTGTCACCTGGAGATTTAAATCTACTTTTACGGGATAATGCAGGATTACTGCAGGTAGCTACACCAATGATGGAAGATTTATATCAATTTATTAAAGGTTCACGCTTTGTGATTATTCTTGCAGACCGGGAAGGATATATACTTAAGACTTTAGCTAATTCTGCTATCAAAGGGTATCTGACTCGATGTAATGTTATTCCCGGTGCCTACTTTTCCGAACGATATATGGGAACAAATGCGATAGGAACAGCTCTGTACATAGATACTCCTATACAGGTTCGGGGAGAAGAACATTATCTAAAAATTTTCCATTCCTGGACAGGCTCTGCTGCTCCGATTCATTCACCAGAAGGTGATATTATAGGTTGTCTTTGTATTGCCGGTCCTGCTGATGAGACACATATTCATAATTTAGGGATGATTGTATCGACTGTAAATTCTATTGAAAAACAATTTCTTATAAAAAATACAATTAAAGAACTTCAGGAGTTGAATAGCGGCCTATTGGATACATTGGCTCTGGTCTTGGATTTAAAAGATAATTATACGGCTAATCATTCATTTAATGTAATGAATTATTCTAATCAGTTGGCGGAGAAGCTGAACTTATCACCTGAGCAAAAGAAAGAATTACGTTATGCTGCTTTACTTCATGATATCGGAAAAATTGGGATTCCTGATAGTATTTTAAATAAACCATCTCGTTTGACAGATTCCGAGTATGAATTTATTAAACAGCATCCGGTTACTGGTGCAAAGCTTCTTAAAAAAGCCCGGTTTTCACCTGCTATTATCGCTGCAGTTCGTCATCATCATGAATATTTTGATGGCAGAGGATATCCAGATCAGATTACATATAAAGATATTCCATTATACGCGCGGATTATCACTATTGCAGATTCTTTTGATGCTATGACGACTTATCGAGTTTATAGACCTCCAATGACCAAAGAAGAAGCAAAAGAGGAGATCTGGCTCTGTAGACGGAAGCAGTTTGATCCCGAATTAGCAGAAATATTTTTAACATGTGTATAATCCGGTTATATATAGGCTATTTTTTTTATATAATTTATATAAAACAGGAAAATATACTTTAAAAATAGATTTTGTCCAAGTAACTCATTTTTATAAAATTCTTATAAATAAATATTTTTTTAATATAGATATATTTTTGTTTTTTCGATTATAGGTAAAATTTATTCTAATAAATTTACAATTCGGACGAAATGTGTTATAATTAATCTGAAAGGTTATCTTTCAGCCAAAAGCACTCTAATATTTAGTATTATTTTTACAGTTTAAATGGAAAAGGAGTGATAAGAATTGATTCAGGTTGATGACCGGGTACGTTACAAAAATGTTTTAGGTGATTGGGAAGAGGGTGTTGTTATTAAAATAAACAAAACCACTTACCGGATTGTCAACAACAAAAACTTTAAAGTTCTCAGCATTCGGAAAGAGAATGTAGAAAAAATAGAGGAAGAATAACATACTAACATCAGGTGCTCGTATGGGCACCTACTTTTTTTAATATTGTAAAGAAGGAATATTGCGGTTAGAGCAGGAAATATTATTTTTGAAGAATATAAAAATAACAGAAATGGGGTTTGAGAATAGAAAAATGAGAGCTTCATTTTATTCTCAAAAGAAACCAGAACTTTTAGCTCCCGTTGGGAGTTTAGAAAGTTTATATGCAGCAGTACAAAACGGTTGTGATGCTGTTTATCTGGGAGGTAAAGCTTTTAGTGCTAGAGCTTATGCTGCGAATTTAACTATTGAAGAAATTAAAACAGCTCTTGAATACGCACATCTATATGGAGTGCGGGTCTATATAACTATTAATACTCTTTACAAAGATGAGGAACTCACTTCTCTTTTGGATTTTGTTCAAGAGATTTATGAAGCGGGAGCGGATGCGGTTATTTTACAGGATTTAGGTGCTGCCCAACTTATTCGTCAAATTTTTCCCGATCTGGAACTTCACGCAAGTACCCAGATGACTGTTCATAATTTAGAAGGGGCCAGATATCTTGCGAATTTGGGTTTTAAAAGAGTGGTGCTGGCCCGGGAGTTAACTTTAGAAGAGATCAGTAAAATTATTACTAACATATCGATAGAAGTGGAGACTTTTGTCCACGGTGCACTCTGTGTCTGTTATTCAGGTCAATGCCTGATGAGTAGTCTAATCGGTGGTAGAAGTGGTAATCGGGGTCGGTGTGCCCAACCATGTAGGCTTCCTTATCGTCTTGTAGATTTTAATACCGGTAAAGTAGTTGGCTCTGATGAACCATATTATCTTTTAAGTCCTAAGGATATCTGCACTTTGGAAATTTTGCCCGCTTTAATTGAAAGGGGAATTCATTCTTTTAAAATAGAAGGACGGATGAAACGACCAGAATATACAGCAGCTGTTACTGGAATTTATCGTAAATATATTGATCTGGCTTTTAATGATCCTGATAATTATATTGTTGATCCTAAAGATCTAAAAAATCTTACCCAGATATTTAATCGCGGAGGTTTTAGTATTGGTTATTATAAAGGTAAATCTGGAAGCAAAATGATGAGTCTTTTAAGGCCTAAAAATTGGGGTGTAAAAGTAGGAGAAGTAATCTCCTATAATCCGCGCCGTAAGCTTTGTAAAATCCGGCTTTATGACCGACTTGAAGAAGGAGATGGAATTGAAATCTGGACAGAGAAGGGAAAAAATCCAGGAATGATTGTTCCTTCTTCTAACGATTCTGGTGATCTTATTACTCTATCAATCAAGGGGGAAATTAAGAAGGGTGATCCGGTATATCGTACTTCCCAAAAAGAACTACTAAAAAAAATCACCCAATCTTATGCTGATTATCGACGCAAAATTGATATTTTTGGTCAGATTAGTTTTAAAGTAGGAGAACCGATTGTATTAGATCTATGGGATCAGAAGGGGAACTATGTTCAACTTGAAAGTGAGGAACGGGTAGAAAAAGCTAAAAAACAGCCTCTAACCGCAGATAAGGTAAGAGAACAGATTAATAAGCTTGGTAATACTCCATTTAAACTGATAGACCTGAAGGTAAAGATGGATGAAAGTATTTTTGTTCCCATTTCCAGATTAAATGCTTTGCGTCGGAAAGCTATTAAAAAATTAAGTGAGGAACGAATCCGTAATTTCCGCCCTCTGCGACCATTAACAACTATTAATCAGGATGTTCTCACTTTTCCAAAGGCCCAATCTAATAGGTTGCGGGAATTAGCAGTATATCTTAAAGGTGATCACTTTAATCCAGATAGATTTATTGAGGTGGGGATTGATAGGCTGTATCTTGATCTTAAAAAGTTAACTCCTGAAAAAGTTGAAAAGTTAAAAGGTCATAACCGTCAAGTAGAATTAAAAGTCTTTGCTGTTCTTCCCAGAATTGCGCGAAATCAAGAGATGTTACTTATAAAAGAAAGGATTAAAGCATTAGAGGATTCATCCCTTGATGGATTTATTATAGGAAATTTAGGTGAAGCAGAGTTAATAAAGGAGTTTAAAAAACCTTTTATCATTGATTTTTCATTAAATGTTTTTAATAAAGCTACTATAGCCTATTGGACCAGAGCTGGTGCGAAGGGAGTTACAATTTCACCGGAGCTTAACTTAAAGGAAATGAGAGAGTTGAACCAGTGGATTGATATTGAAAAAGAAGTAATTGTTTATGGATATCTCCCAGTAATGATAAGCGAATATTGTCCCGTTGGAGCTTTTAAAGAAGGAAAATATTCATGCCGTGATAATATTCTTTATGGACTGCTAGATAGAAAGGGTATGATTTTTCCGGTATTGACATACTGTAGAAATTGCCGAAGTGAGATTTTAAACTCCATGCCGCTCTTTTTATTAGAGCATATGGAACAGATCATAGCAAGTGATTTTTCAGTTTTTCGGATGAATTTAACGATTGAAGAGGAGGAGGAGGGACTTGAGGTTGTTAAAGCTTATTTAAGTAAACTAAACCATCCAGAACTGCCTTTAAAAGAAGAAGAAAAAAGACTTATTAATAAATTGCAAAAGAAAGGTTTTACAAAAGGGCATTTTTATCGCGGTGTAGAATAGATTTTAAAATAACCCGGTTGAATTAGATTTTTCATAGTATGATTTTACTGCAAAAAGATAATTTTTCGCTTCAAAAGAAATTTTTCGAACCATCTAAAGTTCGATTTGGCACACTAATCAATGGGCCTTCCTGTCTCTTGATTAGCTCATCACATCCTGTGATGAGGCCTTATTTCGAGTGAAATCTCACTGAAATGGTTAAACGAAAAATTTCTATGGTGCTCAAAATTAGCTTTTTGCAGTTTAATTATAGTATGGATTAATTAAGGTGCAATTAACGAGTTCAATTTAAAGGGGGATTAAAGAGATGTATCGAGTTCTTAGAAAATATCCAACAACATTTATTATTCTAGGGTTTATCATATTAGGCTTTTTCTTTGTTACCAAATTGGCCAGTGTAGCAACCTATATAATTATTGCAGGATTTCTGGCATATCTCTTTATCCCGGTTGTTTCTTTTTTTACAAGATATAAAGTTAATCGTCATCTGGTAATTTATACTATATTTTTATTGGTATTGGCCATTTTTATCTTCATTTTCTCGACCTTGATCCCAAAATTGGTTACCCAAATTATTCAATTTGTTAAGGAAATTCCTACAGTTTATGATACCATTTTGGGATTAGTTGAAGAGAATGATATAAAGCTTTTTGAAAAGCTGGAGTTAGAAAACTATTTGCTTCAGTATCGTCCAAATATTATGAGTATAACTACAAAAATTTTGAATATGCTTTCTCAAAAAGCACAGGGGTTTGGAGTTAGTCTAGTTTTTATTCCTCTACTTTTTTTCTATTTTCTCCGTGACTTCGAACATTTTCCAGAACTGATTAATGTAATCTTTCCGAAATCCAGAATCCCTCAAATTCGTGAGTTTTTTTCCGAATATAATCGAATATTATCCTGCTATTTTAGGGGCCAGGTGATTATTGCGATTATTGTGGCTGTTGCAACCTGGATAACTTTATATTTATTTGATATAAATTTTGCTTTGATTATTGCTATTTTAGGTGGCGTACTGAATTTTATACCAGTATTGGGTCCACTAATTGCAGCTATTCCAGCTATTTTACTTTCTTTAGTTAAGTCACCTTTAACGGCTTTATTGGTTGGAATTATTTTATTTTTCATAAATCAAATTACATCTGTGATTATCTTTCCTACTTTAATAAGTAAGCAGGTAAAATTGAGTCCTATTGTGATTATTATCGGAATTTTGGTTGGGGGAGGTCTGGCAGGGATTTTGGGAATCTTGCTGGTTTTACCGTTGATTTTGCTTATTAAACTTTTCTGGTTAAAATTTATTAGACCTGAGCTGGACCAACTTTAATATTAGTCTGAAATTAACCATCTGCATTAGCTAAAGCGTGGAGATTTTTTATAGAAGGGTAGTTTTGATTTAAATTGTAGGCCAGTTTGATTTATAATCCAGATGAATTGGAAAATTTTTTGGTCAAATAAAATTAAAAAAGCACTGAAATTTTTCAGCGCTTTTTTATGAACTTTTTAAATTTAAGTTTTCAAAATATTCTATTTGTGATTTGTATAATCTCTCTCTTTTTTTTGCACAGAGGTCGCATTTACGTTGAGAGCGTTGGGGACAGGTCCTGCATAAACCTTTGGGGTTTTTATGAGTTTTAACCTGGAACTTCATCGGCATTTCTCCTTTCATGATTTAAAATATTCAAAAAATATTATATAATTTTCTAATTGCTTTGTCTATGATAAATATCACATTAAAAAGAAAAAAGCTAAGTCTTATCGACTTAGCTTAATTTTTAAAGTAATTTTCCTTTCTCCATAATCTTTTCACCATCAATGTATAAATCAGGTTTATTGATAATCCCATCCAGGTGACTATCCACTTCAATCTTACCGCCAAAACTTTTATTATCACCAATGGCAATATGAACAGTACCCATTACCTTTTCATCTTCTAATACATTTCCGGTGATGATAGCCTGGTCATTGGTACCTATACCAAGTTCGGCGATGTTTCGTGCATCTTTGCCGTATTTAGCCAGAAGTTCCTCTAACTTTTTGGCGCCTTTGCCTCCGGTAATTTCAGTAACATATCCTTTTTCAACTTTCATTTTGATAGGCTCGTCTAATACACCGATACCAGCCATAGCTCCGTCGACTACAATAACACCTTCTGCTGTACCTTCTACTGGGGCAATATATGCCTCACCAGCTGGAAGATTGCCAAACACTCCGGCTTCAGTATAAATACCGGTATCAGGATGGGCTTCTCTACCATCAATTGACATTGTAATATCTGTTCCTGCTTCAGTTACTATGCGGACTTCTTTTCCACGGGTTAGTTTTTCGGCATATTCAATACTACGTTTTTTTATTTTCTGATAATCAGCTGTGAGTGTACGTTTCATAATCTCTTCTGTAATGCCGGGAAGAGTAGCTCCACGGGTTCCGGCCTGATTAGCTTCTCTTCTGGCCCTGGTGTGGGAAAGAGATTTGGAAGTAGGTGCGATAAAGACGTCAGCAGCTTTCATTAATTCAGCTACTGCCTTAGGTGGTTCTTCTCCGTGGTTACTTCGTTGGATTATTTCAACATAAATTGCTTCTGCGCCCAGGTTTTTGGCCTCTTCCCAGAGAACTTTAGCAATTTTTCGTGATGGTTCATCAGCAATTATTACTACCTGTTCTCCTGTCTTAATTCCTAAACAATCCTTAACAGCTATTTGAGCAGCCTTTTGTAATTCACTCACTATTACTGTACCTCCTTAAGATTATGGTCTTTTAGTTCATATTTGAGGATTTCTCCCCAGGAATGAATCTTTAAAATACCCTTTTGTTCCATTTCCATAAGTAAGGTTTTAGCCAATTCACCGGGTTGTTGAACTTTAACTTTTATTCCTGAAAGAAAACTTCCTTTAACTTCAATATGACGTAATCCTTCTTTCAATACTTTGAATTCGATTTCATCCTTTTCCATCAACATATTTAATAATGCATTCCAGGCTTTCTTTTTAAATTTAATTTGAATCTGTTGGGAGTGGCGTTGAGATTTTACATAACCCCAGGCGTAAAGAACTGAAGTAGCTATGGCAAATAGAAGTATTCCAAGTAAAAAGTTACCCATTTCAGACCAACTCCAATTAAATTATTTTGTTTTTGTATGAATAGATATTAAGCCATTTTTTTTGAGTAAACGAATAAAAGTAATAAGTCTTTCGTATATTGGTGCAGCTTCCTTTGGAAACTTTCTTTCTAATTTTTTGGCAATTTGCCTTATATTCTGCTTACCGTCACACTGTAACCAGACAAAACTACCTATTTTGTCAAGATCTAAAGTAGTCTGCTTGGGTGTTTTAAAAAGTTTTTGAAATAAGCGATCAATCCATGACTGACGATTGATGATTAGAGTTAAATTTCCTTCTTTAGATTTTGTCCATTTTACTTTTTCATTTCTTTTTGGTATCATTTCAAGTAAGTTTCCTTTTAGTTTATTAAAGATTGTCATTTTCCAAAACCCCTTGTTTAAAAAATTTAAGAAACGGGGGATAATATGATTATCCCCCGAAATAAATTCAATTCAATTATAATTTGTTTTTAATGCTTCTTATGCACTGATGTTAGTATTTTGATCAATATCTTCCTCCTTAGCCCACCAGGAGTACATCATCATACTGATTACAAGCAGGGCGAAGAAGATAATTCCACCTAACTTACCAAAAATATTATTTCCGAATCCGAGATTTACGTTAAAGTATGCAAAGATAGCCAGAATAACACCTAGAAGAGCATCTCCAGCAATTAAACCTGAAGCATAGAGAATTCCAGTTTCGCGTTTTGATTTAAAGATGCTATCATTGGCACTGAATTTATTTAATAGACCTCTGATAATACCACCGATAATGATAGGTGTACTGAGATGGATTGGCAGATAGAGACCAACTGCAAATGGCAGAGAACCGATACCGAAGAGTTCAACAATCAATGCAGTAAATACACCGGTTAATACGAGGGCCCAGGGTAGTGTACCTTTCATAACACCTTCAACAACTAAAGACATCAATGTAGCCTGTGGTGCTGCCAGTTCTTTTGAACCAATGGTATAAGCTTCATGTAAGAGAATCAGGGTGAAACCGATTACCAGAGCTGAAACTAATACACCGATAATTTCACCATACTGCTGCTTTCTCGGAGTAGCACCAACTAAGAAACCGGTCTTCAAGTCCTGAGAAGTATCACCAGCAATAGCGATAGCGATACAAACCAGTGCGCCTACACTGAGGGCAGCAATCATTCCAGATTCTCCTGTCCAACCGAAAGCTTTAAAGAGGATTGTAGTAAAGAGCAGAGTAGCAATGGTCATACCTGAAGCTGGATTGGAGGAACTACCTACAATACCAACAATTCTGGAAGAAACAGTAACAAAGAAGAAACCAAAGACCAGTACAAAGAAAGCTCCCAGCGGACCAACAGGAAGTTGAGGTATAAATGCGATTAGTAAGAAGACAATAATAAGCAGACCGATAACCCATTTAATAGGCATATCATCAAAGGTTCTTAAGTTTTTGCCACCAGTACTTTCAGTAAAACCAACAACGGCTCCTTTGAATGAACTCCAGATGGTTGGGATTGATTTTAGTAAGCTTACTACACCACCTAAAGCAACAGCACCAGCACCGATGTATCTAATATAATAATTCCAGATTCCCCAATAACCTAATTCAGAGATGGGTTGAGATGCAGGATAGAAAGGAACAGTTAAGTGCTCACCTAAAGCAGCAATCAGAGGAATGAATACTAACCAACCCATTATACCTCCGGCTAACATCAGAGCAGAAATTCGTGGACCAATGATAAAACCAACACCTAAGAGAGCTGGTAGAACATCCATACCCACTGCAGCACCCTTAAGTCCGGGGATGGACCATTCAATTTCAGTTGGCCATAACTTAAATCCGTCAGCTAATAGTTTATATAAAGCACCAATAAACAGACCGGTAAATACTGTTTTTGCACCGGTTCCGCCTACTTCACCGGCAACCAGTACTTCTGCACAGGCAGTACCTTCTGGATATGGAAGTTTACCATGTTCACCAACAATTAAGTGGCGACGGAGTGGAATCATGAAAAGAACACCAATTAAACCACCTAACAGAGCGATTAAAAACATTTTGAAAATACTAGGTTGAATACCCCAGATGATAAGAGCAGGAATAGTAAAGATAACACCTGCAGCCAGAGATTCACCAGCAGAACAGATAGTTTGTACCATGTTGTTTTCAAGAATAGAATTTCTTTTAAGAATACCTCTGATGATTCCCATAGAGATTACTGCAGCCGGTACCGAAGCACTTACGGTCATACCAACTTTGAGTCCCAGATAAGCATTTGCAGCACCAAAAACAATAGCCATGAGAATACCTAAAATGATAGAAGTGAGAGTAAACTCGGGTAATACCTTTTCGGCTGCAACGTATGGTTGGTACTCTTCACCCGGTATAGCCTCATAAGCAGTAGGATGAAGACCTTTTTTCTTTGTCATTCTAAAAATGCCCCCTTTTTAAAATCTTTTGATAATTCCGAAAATTCTGCCTAAAAATTTGCGGCTCCTGACTTATGTCGTCACCTCCTTATATAAAATCTCACCATAAATATTTTATTATATTTATCAGTTTTTTGCAAGTCCGTTGAGCGGAAAAAATTAATTTTTAACTTAAATTACCAAAAAAATTATTAAATTTCATACCCGGTGGGGAATAATAAATCAAAAAACCACTGACTTTAAAGTTAGTGGTTTTTGTAAATTGAAAAGTATATTTATGATTTTACTCAAAAAGCTAATTTTTCGCTTCAAAAGAAATTTTTCGAACCATCTAAAGTTTAATTTCACTAAGATGGTTAAACGAAAAATTTCTATGGCGCTCAAAATTAGCTTTTAGCAGTTTAATCATTTATATTTTTTGAAAAGGAATTTTAGAGACCATCAAATAAGAAAGAATTAAAATGATGGCTGGATAAAATAAAAAATGATAATCATATCGATTAGTGACTAAAGTAACTAAAGAGAGTAAACCACCTGCTACAGTGATGGGAATTCCCTGAAAAACTCCTGCAAATTCAGTTACATTATATCGGGCCAGACGATATGCACCAGAGATAGGAAAGCATGCAGTCAAAAGATAGCCGATATTACCCAGCTCATTTAAACTTAATCCCCAGGCTATTACTGCCGGAGCTACGCCGAAAGAGATTAAATCAGATAAAGAATCCAGTTCTTTACCAAAATCACTGGTTAAGTTAAATCGACGGGCTACTTTGCCATCTGCGCGGTCTACACATGCCGCGATGATAATTAGAAATGCTGCAATATTAAATTTACCTTGAAAAGCATGTAGCAGGGCCAATATTCCCAAAAAGAGGTTAGTCATAGTCAAAGTACAGGGAATCCAGTGCTTGTTTATGTTAATATGGATCATTTAGAGATCACCCTTCCAATAACAGTTTTACCACCAATAACTTTATCGCCCTGCTGTACCAGAATTTCAACCTTATCCTTGGGTACAATAATCTCAGTACAGGAACCAAACTTAATAAGGCCAAAACGGTCACCTTGTTTTACTATATCTCCCGGTTTTACCCACCAGACAATTCGGCGGGCGATGAATCCGGTAATCTGATGAATCAGAATTTTAATTGTTCCTGTGTTAATTCCTATGGAGTTGCGTTCATTTAATTCAGAAGCATGACTTTTAAAAGCTGGTAACATTTTACCAGGTCGATATTTATGAAAGTCAATTTTACCTCCGATAGGAATACGATTTATGTGTACATTGAAGATGGAAAGGAAAATACTAACTTTAATAGCTTTATCCTTAATATAATCATTTTCATCAATTTCAACAATAGACATTATTTTTCCATCTGCTGGTGAGACTAAAAGATTTTCATCAAAAGGAATTTCCCTATACGGGTCTCTGAAAAAAAAGGTTGTAAATAGTGTTAAAATAAATGGGATTATTGCAATATAAGGATGAAGTAAGTAAGTTATAAGAGTTAAAATTGTAAAAATCAAAATATATGGAATCCCTTCTTTTGCTATTGGTAATTTCATTTTAATTCCAACTCCTTTGCTAATATATAACTGTTCATTTGTATAATATCACAGAAAAGCGGTATAATCAATTCTTTTTAACTAAGTAAATTACGTTTGAGAGAAAGATTTTTTAAGGCATAAATCTGTCTGGTTATTCAATTTCGGTTGTTTTTATAATTATTTTATTATAAAATTAAGATTGATGATCAAAACTAAGGTAAAGAAATATATGGTAGGGAGGTTTACAATGAAGGGATTTTACCATATCATTACATACGGTTGTCAAATGAATGAACATGATTCTGAGAGGTTAGCAGGTCAATTACGGGAATTAGGTTATTCTTCTATTGACGATTATACTAAAGCCGATATTATCATTCTTAATACCTGCTGTGTGCGGGAAAATGCTGAACTTAAGGTTTTTGGAAAGATTGGAGAGTTAAAGGCTCTGAAAAGAAAAAAACCTGATTTGATTATCGGCATTGCTGGCTGTATGATGCAGCAGGAAAATGTGGTTGAAGAATTACTTAAAAAATATCCTCATGTAGATTTGATTTTTGGAACTCATAATATTCATCAATTGGGTGATTTGGTTCGTAAGGTAATTGAGAAAAGAAAGCGGATAGTAGAAGTCTGGGATGAAGGTCGGGAGTTAATACCTGAACTTCCATCTGAACGAAAATCACCTTTCCAGGCCTGGGTGTCTATAATTCTCGGCTGTAATAATTTCTGTACTTATTGCATTGTCCCCTATGTGCGCGGCCGTGAAAGGAGCCGTCCTATGGAAGACATTATCAGGGAAGTTAAAAGATTAGTAGCTGACGGGGTGATTGAAATTACCCTTTTAGGGCAAAATGTCAACTCCTATGGGAAGGATTTTAAAAATTGCAAGGTAGGTTTTGCGGATCTACTTAAAGAATTGGACAAGATTGAAGGTCTTAAAAGGATTCGTTATATGACATCTCATCCGCGTGATTTTTCCGATAAGTTAATTGAAACTATTCGTGATAGTAAAAAAGTATGTGAGCATTTTCATCTACCAATGCAGTCAGGTTCAAGTAGGATTTTAAAGAAAATGAACCGGGGTTATACCCAGGAGAGTTATTTAGAATTGATCAGAAAGATTAGAGAAGCCGTACCTGAGGCCAGTATTACTACTGATTTTATTGTTGGTTTTCCTGGCGAGACAGAAGAAGATTTTGCTGAGACATTGAAGGTTGTTGAGATGGTCGAGTTTGATGCAGCCTATACTTTTATGTATTCACCACGGTCCGGAACCCCTGCCGCAAAATTTGAAGATCAGATATCGGAAGAAGTTAAAAAAGAACGTCTTCAGCGGTTGATGGAACTTCAAGCTGAAAAGAGTTTAAAGAAAAATAAAAAACTTGAGGGACAGATTGTAGAAGTTTTAGTTGAAGGTGAGAGTAAAAGTAATCCCGAACGCTTCCAGGGCCGGACCAGAACCAATAAATTAGTACTTTTTGATAAAAAAGACGAGGATTTGACTGGGAAGTTGGTCAATATCAGGATTAATCGGGCACAAAGTTGGAATCTCTATGGTGAGATTGTCAAAGGTTTTAGAGTTTTGTGATTATCGATGAAGAACAATTGTAAATAGTCACGATGGGGAGTTGTAATTGTAAGGAGGTTTTTAGAGTGGTAAAAAAGTATTTGTTTTTTATTAGTATAATTTTATCTATTATATTTATTTTTGGAATAACTGTAAAGGCTGAGTTACCGGAGATTGAGCTTGAGATTCCAAAATCAATACATTTGAAAGCAGAAAAGATGATCTTTTCTGAGAATGGTGCTAAATTTGCCATTTTATTTCAGGAAACCAGGCCCACAAAAAGGAGGAGACAAGTAATTTATATTTATGATTTTGTTCAGAAAAAATGGTCTAAAGGAGTAGACCTTTCTGAAGGTTTTCCCGAAGAGTTGGAGCCTTTAGCTTTTAATTATGATGGAAGTAGATTGGCTTTTCGTTTAAGAGAAGACTTACTTATCTTAGATACTGTAAATAATAAACTGACCCACCATATTAAAGGTGTAGGCTCTATGACAAAAGCATCATTTTCTTATGATGATCGCTTTTTAGCTTTTTTGATGAATGCAGAATGGGAAGTTCCCACCAGCCTGGTTCTGCTTGATCTGAAAGCATCAGATCAAGAATCTGCTTTGATTCCGTGTGTTGAGTATTCTGGTGAATTGAAGGCTGCTGGCCCAATTACCTGGTCAAAAGATAATAAGCAAATTTACTATGTAGAAGAATACACCTGGGGTACTGTAAATTCTCTGGGGGTGTTAAAAAGATATAGTGTTAACGAAAAAAAGGTGGAAGAGGTCTATGCTTTAAAAGCTTCTTCTTCCAGGGTAACTAAATATTTTTTTAGTCCAAATGGTCAATATCTGGCCATGATTATACGGGAACTGGATGAATCATTACGAAAGAGTCGTTATGGTCTTTTGATTCAAAGGCAGGGTGAATTTGTATACGGGACGATGTTAGAGAATTGGCAGGATGAAGTAGAGTTAGATATAACTGATAACTTTTCGACGGCAGGTTGGATAAAAAATGAGAAATTTTATTGGATAAACCGGGATAAGATGGGATCTAAGTTGTATATTTATAATCTTTTGGAAAAGCAGTTGATAAAGTATAATTTTAAGGAACATATTTATATTGCTCCTGCAGGTATGATAATTAAGCTTGTAAGATGATAATTTATTATATGTTGGTATGGATCTGAAAAGTTCTGGCTTATTTACGACGGGGAATAAATTTAAAAGGAGCATGTTTTTGGATACATGCTCCTGAGATTGTTGATAAACTGTGGGAGCAAGTTATGTGCGCCTCCACTTTTTCAACAACCTGAGGAGCATGTTTTTGAACGCCTGCTACTTTGCCTGTATTATTTCTTTTTATTTTTAATAATTTCTTCCCATTCATTGATAGCTTCTTGAATGGTAGATATTTTTGCCCCATATTTTTTAAGTAAGTCCAGGACTTGTTTTAATTTAACCGGTGAAAAGTAATATTTGTTACCGTCTTCAGCTATTTCGTGGAAAATCATAATCAACCATGCATTCTCATTTTTTGCTCTTTTGATCCAATATTCAATGATATTTAATGAAGTGTTCTTTAACATTACGAGAGTATATTGGTGTGGTTGTTCTTTGACTCCAAAAATAATCAGTTCTTCAGTTCTTGCAGCTCTATAATTATTTTTAACCAGAGCTTCTATGTATGAATTCCAAACAGTCATTGGACTACAAAAGTAGGCGTTATCGAGGGTTATCAGTTTAGCTGCAACAAGAACATTGCGTGAACCAACAATTTCGTCATATAAGGCATTTAAATCTAATTCTTTTAAATCCTGGTGGCTTCGGGAGTGAGAGCCAATCTCCCAACCGGCTTCTTTTAATTCTATAAGTTGTTCTAAACTCATATGATTAGGCCGGTCGATAAAATTGGTAGGCACAAAGATTGTACCTTTATAACCATATGATTCCAGTAAAGGAAACGCATTTTTATAAACTCCTGTATAACTATCATCAAAATGTAACAGTACCCGAAATTGTTGTTCAGTTATTTTTGATTCTTCTTCTGCAATGGCAGATATGTTAAGACTTCCAATTGCAATAATTAGAATGAACATGGTTTTAGCTAAAAATAACCACTTTTTCATAATCGACCTCCATAGATTACTAAGTGTTTTCTTTTTATATAGACTAATCTTACTATCACTTCTCTTTTGGATAGTGCTTTTCCTGCTTTTTTCTCAAATTCTTCCCACTTTTCTTTTACTTTATTTCTCCGAATCTCTGTGATATAATTATTTCTTAGAAACGAAAGACCAAAGGGGTGTATTAACTTGGGAGAAATGACACCAATGATGCAGCAGTATACTGCAATTAAAAGGAAATATATGGATTGTTTGTTATTCTTTCGGATGGGTGATTTTTATGAAATGTTTGGTAAGGATGCTGAGATAGCTTCCCGGGAACTTGAAATCGCCTTAACTTCCCGTAACAAAGGGGGCGGAAAAAAGATTCCAATGGCTGGGGTTCCCTGTCATTCTGCTGATACATATATAGCTCAGCTAGTTAAAAAGGGCTATCGGGTAGCGATTTGTGAACAGTTGGAAGATCCCAGTGAAGCAAAAGGTCTGGTACGCCGCGATGTAGTTCGGGTAATTACACCAGGGACTGTTCTGGATAATATGACTTTAGAAGATGATAAGAATAATTATCTTGGAGCTGCTGTCTTATATCAGGAAAGGGTAGGTTTTGCTTATGTGGATATCTCAACGGGAGAATTTGCTGTAACTGAACTTGAATGGGAAGAAGGTAAAGTAATCGATGAATTATCCAGAGTGCAGCCAGCCGAAGTGATCCTCTCGTCCGAACTTAAAAATAATCCGCGAATTTATACTTTTTTAGTTGATCAATTGGGGGTAGTTGTCAATTCTTTAAAAGAAAATTTTCACTTTAAACAGGCATATCAGCTGTTGATTGATCATTTTCGAACTAACTCCCTGCATGGATTTGGGTGTGAAAAACAGAAGGCTGGGATTATGGCTGCCGGAGCTATTATGGAATTTTTGAATGAAACTCAGAAACGGAATTTAACCCATATCAATTATTTAAAGACTTATTCAACCCAGGAATATATGGTTTTGGATGCAGCAACCCGTCGAAATTTAGAATTGACGGCTACCATTCGTGATGGAAAGCGACGGGGAAGTCTTTTGGGAGTATTGGATAGAACGGTTACGGCGATGGGGGGTCGGAAGTTAAAGCAGTGGATCCATCAACCTTTATTAGATCTGAAGATGATTGAAGAACGACTTGATGCTGTGGATGAATTTATTAATCATCTTTATGAACTTGAAAATTTACGGGAGATTCTTAAAAATGTTTATGATATTGAACGGTTGTTAGGAAAAATCGTTTATGGTTCTGCTAATGCAAGGGATCTTGCAGCATTGAAAAGCTCACTTATTCATTTACCTCAGATTAAAGAATTGCTAAAAAACTTTACCTCATCCCGTTTAAAGAGTTTAGAATCCCAGTTAGATTTATTGTCTGATATAACAGAGTTGATTGAGACTGCCATTGTTGATGATCCACCGACCGGGCTTAAGGATGGTGGATTGATTAAGAAGGGATTTAATGAAGAACTGGATCAATTACGGGAAGCGGCTGCAAATGGTAAAGATTGGATTGCTCTGCTTGAACACAAGGAGAGGGAACGAACAGGGATTAAATCTCTTAAAGTTGGATTTAACAAAGTCTTTGGATATTATCTGGAAGTAACCAAAGCTAATCTGGATATGGTTCCAGATGATTATATTCGTAAGCAGACTCTGGCCAATAGTGAAAGATTTATAACACCAGAGTTAAAAGAAAAGGAGTCTCAGATTCTGGGTGCAGAAGAGAAAAGTGTGGCATTAGAATATGAGTTATTTGTTGAGGTACGAAATCAGGTAGCAAAAGAGGTTAAACGGATTCAGCAAAGCGCAGATGTTCTTGCAGAACTGGATGTTCTTGCTTCTTTGGCCAAAGTGGCCATTGAGAATAATTATTGTCGTCCGACGGTGGATTTGGAGGATGAAATTTTGATTATTAAAGGGCGGCATCCAGTAGTTGAGGAGATGCTGGATGAGCCATTTGTTCCTAATGATACTTATCTTAATGGTGATACTGCTCGTTTTTCCATTATTACCGGGCCAAATATGTCGGGTAAATCCACCTATATGCGACAGGTGGCACTGATTGTTTTGATGGCCCAGATCGGTTCTTTTGTTCCGGCAGAAAAAGCAAAGATTGGACTGGTAGATAGGATCTTTACCCGTGTCGGAGCCAGTGATGATTTAACTACTGGCCAGAGTACTTTTATGGTGGAGATGAATGAGGTAGCCAATATTATTCACCATGCTACTCGAAAAAGTTTGATCATATTAGATGAAGTAGGTAGGGGAACCAGTACCTATGATGGTTTGAGTATTGCCTGGGCTGTGATTGAATATATTCATAATCGGGAGCGGATAGGAGCTAGAACTCTTTTTGCTACCCATTATCATGAGCTAACAGTTCTAGAGGATTATTTAGAGGGAGTTAGAAATTATAATGTCGCTGTTGAGGAAAATGATGAAGAGGGAGTAGTCTTTCGCCATGAGATTGTTCCCGGTGCTGCAGACCAGAGCTACGGGATTGAGGTTGCTCGATTAGCGGGTTTACCTCAGGAGATTTTGAAAAGGGCAAAAGAGATTCTCAACCATCTTGAGACAGAGAATGATCATTCTCTGGTGGAGAGCAAAAAAGAAGTTGCAGCTTCAAAGGAAGTTGTTTTAGAAGAACATTCAGACAAAGCTATTACTGAAGAGCGAAAAGAGGAGAGGAATGTTATAAAGCCGGAACTTAGACAACCTGAGCAAATATCTCTTTTTGCCATGGAGGAACATCCTGTGATCAAAAAACTTAAGGATCTGGATATTATGAATGTAACCCCGCTTGATGCGATTAATATTCTCTATCAATTGAAGAAAGAGGCAGAAGGGAAGTGATTTTGTGGCCTCTAAAAAAATTATAATTCTGGATGAGAGTGTAGCCAACCAGATTGCCGCTGGTGAAGTAATAGAGCGACCGGCTTCGGTGGTAAAGGAGTTGGTGGAAAATTCAATAGATGCAGGTAGTACCCGAATTCAAGTTGAAGTGGTGAATGGTGGCCGTACTTCCATCCGGGTTATTGATAATGGAGAAGGAATAAACCGGGAAGATGTGGTGATTGCTTTTGAACGTCATGCCACAAGTAAGATCAGGGAAGCCACTGATCTTTTTTCTATCCGTACTTTGGGTTTTAGGGGAGAGGCTTTGCCGAGTATTGCAGCTGTTAGCAAAGTCACCCTTAAAACCCGAACTGCTAATGAGAAAGTTGGGACTTTATTGAAGCTAGAGGGTGGAGAGATAAAAGACTTGCGGGATATTGGTATGGCAGTGGGAACTGATTTCTTAGTGGAGGATTTATTTTACAACACTCCTGCTAGATATAAGTATTTAAAGACTACGACCACAGAACTAAGTCAAATTAGTGATATATTCAATCGGATAGCAGTAGCTGAACCACAGATTGCTATGACGTTAATCCATAATGGGCGATTGGTAAGCCGTACTCCTGGTACAGGTCGCATGTTAGATGCGATTTTAAGTATTTTTGGACGGGAATTGGTGGATAATCTGGTGGAAGTTGATTATGAGGAGAATTATGTCAAGGTCTGGGGTTATGTAACAATACCGACAGTTTACCGTTCTTCTAGAAAACACCAGTCCTTTTATGTAAATGGCCGGTTTGTCCGGAGTACACTTTTGAGCCGCGGTGTAAGTGAGGCATATTATAATTTGTTACCTCCTAATCGTCATCCCATTGTTTTTCTATTTGTTAAGATAAATCCTGTTCATGTGGACGTGAATGTGCACCCAGCCAAATTTGAGATCAGGTTTAGTAGACCTGAGATTGTAATGGATGTAGTAACAAAAGGGATACGCAAAGCTTTGCAAACAAAAAACTATCTTCCTACCTTTAAACCAATGGAGAAAGTTCAAAATCGACAAAAGAAAAAGGACGAGCTTGAGTTAAGTTCTCTTTTTGAAGATGATCCAGGTAGGGGAGATAGTGTAGAAAATATCTGTGGAAATGATATTGATTCTGGTTTTGATGAGTGCAGAGAAAAAAATATTAAAACAGGTGGAGATGAAAAGAAAGAAAATGGAGATGTGATATATACTCAAGATAGTAAAATATCAGCAGGAAGAGTTGCAGAACGTTTAGCAAAACTGGGTTATCAAAAAAAGAATTGGGATCCTATGTACCGTAGTCCTGAATCTGAATATAGGACCAAAGACAATCAAAGCCAAACAGGAGAAGCAAATTTTAGTGAAAATAGTGAAGCTGAAATTGCAATAAACAGGGTTTCGGATTCTTCTAAGAAAGCAGGAACTTTTATTGCTAATCTTCGGCCAATTGGTCAGATTCACAATACTTATATAATTGCAGAGGGAAAAGATGGGTTTTATGTTATAGATCAGCATGTTGCTCATGAACGGGTGCTTTATGAAAAGTTGATGGAGAGTTTTCGAAATAAAGGTCTTCCATCTCAGAGATTATTGATCCCTCTTACTCTGGAATTAACTTTACAGGAAGTTCAGGTTATTCAGAAAAATAAAGAGCTTTTTGTGCAGTTGGGTTATGAGGTTGAGAATTTTGGCGGTAAGACAGTGATTGTCCGTTCTGTTCCTCGCCGGGTTGATGCACGTTCTGATAAAGATCTATTTTTAGAGATTGTTGATTTGCTTTTGGAGGAGAAGAAAGTTAAAGATCGAGCCAGGCTGTATGACAAACTGATCACCGAAATGGCCTGTAAAGGAGCTATAAAAGCAGGTGAGTATCTGGAACAGGGTGAGATGGTTAAGTTGCTACAGGATTTAAGTCGCACTGAAAATCCAAGGTTCTGTCCCCATGGAAGACCGATACTATTTCATATTTCGGAACAGGATCTGTTAAAGGCTTTTCAAAGAATATAAGGAAAACTGTATGTGCAATTAAAGAGGCTGAAGAAGAAACTGGTGTAAATTCTTTAATACCGGAAACCACTAATGTTGATGGAATTTTTATTTTTGAAGATGGATATGATTATATTGTTAATTCAATAATTAAAGGTTATACTGCAAAAAGCTAATTTTTCGCTTCTTGAAAAATTTTTAGAATCATCTAAAGCTCGATTTCTGCCGAAATAAGGCTTCCTAATCAAAGGGCCCTCCTGGCCCTTAGAACTAGCTCATCACCTTCTGTGATGAGGCCTTATTTTGTTGGAAATCTCGCTAAGATGATTTGGCGAAAAATTTCTATGTCGCTCAAAATTAGCTTTTTGCAGTTTAATCATAATTTGAATAAAATAAAAGGAGTGAAAATATTGTATCCTCTACTAGTTATTGTAGGACCTACGGCGGTTGGGAAAACGGATTTTTCCCTGACGCTGGCCCTGGAGATTAACGGTGAAATTATTTCAGCAGATTCAATGCAGATTTATAAAAAAATGAATATTGGTACAGCTAAACCGTCTCCTGAGGAACTGGCTATGGTTCCGCATCATCTGGTTGATTGCATTCCACCTGATCAGGAATTTACTGTGGCAGATTTTAAGCAACGTGTAGAAATAATTATCCCTCAAATTTATTATAAAGGTGCTATTCCCATGCTGGTTGGAGGAACAGGTCTTTACATACAGGCGGTAATAGAAGGATTTATCTTTCCTGAAATGGAAATTGATTGGGATTTTCGAGAAAAAATGCATCAGCTAGCAAAGAAAAGGGGAAATGAAATAGTTCATGCTATGTTGAAAGAAGTTGATCCGGAATTGGCAGAAAAGCTTCATCCCAATGATTTAAGAAGAATCATTCGTGGGCTTGAAATCTTTCGCCAGACCGGTAGAACGGCCACCTATTGGCATAAAAGAGCCAAAGAGCAGCCTAAAAGATACGATACTATCAAAATTGGTCTTATTCGTGAGCGGGAAGAACTTTACCAACGAATCAACGAACGGGTTGATTTGATGATCGAAGCCGGATTAGTTGAAGAGGTTAAAGGACTTTTAGATGAGGGTTATTCTCCGGATTTGGTTTCTATGCAGGGATTGGGTTATAAAGAGATAATTGGTTATCTTAAAGGTGAGTATGATCTTGAGGAAGCCATCTATCGATTGAAACGGAATACACGGCATTTTGCTAAACGACAGTTAACCTGGTTTAAACGGGATAAAGAGATCATTTGGATGAATCCTGGGGAGATGAGTACACAGGAAATGGTAGAAAAAGTAAAAAGGATGATAGATTATAAGTGGAAATAATCATATAAAAAGGAGAGGAAGGTTATGCAACAGGTATTAGAAGAACGAATGTCACGATTTAATGCTGAAGTGGAAAGGTATTACCGTTGGAATTACTGGTTTAGTATTATAGATGGGGCAAATTTTGCACTGGGAATGGGATTTGTATCACTATATACCATCTTACCTCTCTTTGTGTTAAACTTAACTAATTCTAAAGTTTTAATCAGTTTGGTTACTGCTCTTTCCATGTTTGGAATCTATCTTCCCCAGATATTTATTGCCAATTATGTGGAACGGGTCAAAAGTAAAAAACAGTTAACTGCTTTTTTTGGAGTTTTTCAACGGCTTCCCTGGTTAGCTTTAGCAGTTTTTGTCTATATTTTTGCTAATGGTCCTGGTGTCTGGCTCCTTACAGGTTTTTTCTTCTTTTATGGTATCTATTCCTTTGCCTGTGGTTTTTGCATTCCGCCCTGGTTTGATCTGACCGTAAAGATGATTCCTGAAGATCGGCGTGGTAGATATTTTGGCTATCGGAGTTTTGCCTGTGGAGTTAGTGAACTGATTGGTGCAGGGATTGCCAGTTGGGTTTTGAAGGTTTTTGATTTTCCCTATAATTTTGCCTTGCTTTTTGCACTAACATTTGTTGCTGTAATGATTTCATTTCTTTTTTTTATACAATTAAAAGAACCCGATTATCCTAATGCAAAAAAGAGAGTAAATTTTAGGGAATATTTTCAATCATTGCCCCACATTTTGCATCAGCATAAAAATTTTCGATTTTATATTATGGCACTGATCTTTATTCAATTTTATGTTATGGCAAATGCCTTATATACAGCATCTGTTATTGAAAGGTTGGGATTGACTCAGATACAAGCAGGGGTACAAGTGGGAATTTTTACAGCTTTACTGTTGGGTTTTCAAACTGTCAGTTTCCCATTTTGGGGCCATTTGAGTGACCGTTTTGGACATCGGCAGATTATCGTTATTTCTGCAGGATTGAATATTGCCGCTGTATTGATAGCAGCCATCGGAATTCATCTTTATTTTTACTATCTGGTCTTTATCTTTGCTGGTGTAGCTCAGGGGGCCAATAGAATCTCATTGATGGCCATTATTCCCGAATTTTGTGCTCCAGAAGATTGCCCAACATTTCTTGGTTTATTTAATTCCATATCTGGACTATCAATAACTCTGGCATCCTTTGCTGGCGGAATTATTACAGATATTTTTAATTACGAGGTTACATTTATATTAACCGGATTATTGGTTATGATTGGACTATGGATTTTGCTAAAACAGGTTGAAGATCCACAGAAAAGTAATAAATTCTTATGTAGGGTTTAATTTTGAGTGGGCAAAGAATTTATTTTGAAAAAAGGTTAATGGGATAGAATAAGATGGGGTGATTTATATGCAAAATAAGCCAAGATATAGAATCTATTCAGAGTATTTAAAGGAAAAATATGGAGTAAAAGTCTATAAACTTCCCATCAATCTGCCTTTAACATGTCCAAACCGGGATGGAACTCTGGGAAATACAGGCTGTATTTTTTGCGGAGATGAAGCAGCTGGCTTTGAAAGCCTTTCAAATCAGATGACAGTTAAAGAACAATTGATTAAAAATATGGAATATATTCAAGAGAATTACCAGGCTCAAAAATTTATTGCTTATTTCCAAAATTTTACCAATACATATTTACCCCTTGAAGAATTTCGCCACTATCTTATTGATGCTTGTATTCCGGATATTGTGGAGATAGATATTTCTACCCGACCTGATTGTGTCCATGATGCATATCTTGAGATAATGGCAGATATAAAAGAAGCGAAAGGTATAGAGATTGGAGTTGAGTTAGGCTTACAGACTGTAAATTATCACACACTCCGTTATATACGTCGTGGCCATACTCTGGCAGAATTTATTGATGCAGTACGACGGATTCAGAATTATGGCTTTGAAATCTGTGTACATATTATACTCAATTTACCTGGGGATACTATCGAAGATGCTATTGAAAGTGCCAAAATTATTTCTGCTTTAGGGATTGAACAGGTTAAACTTCATTCCCTTTATATTGTTAAAGGTACGTTAATGGCAGAAGAGTATGAGAGAGGAGAGCTGAAAATAATTTCGATGGAGGAATATATTGAACGGGTTATTGCATTTCTTGAATACCTTGATCCAAATATTGCTATTCAACGATTTTTTGGGCGCGCGCCAAAAGACCGTACTCTTTTTTGTAATTGGGGCCATCATTGGGCACAGGTTAAAGCAAAACTGGATAAAACAATGGAGAAACGGGATACTTATCAGGGAAAGAATTTTAATTATCTGGGCGGCCGGGGCGTCCGCAAATTTATCAAATAGTAAGGACCCCCTATCAGGAAAGATGATAGGGGGTTATTAGGTTTAATATTCTGAAAATTAATATTACACGAAAAACTTTCTGAAATTTAAGAATGTTAAAATTAATTATATTTATTCGGATATTAATTTTTTTAATATTTTCTTTTAAAAAAGGGTTGACATTTTATACAGTTATGTATATAATGAAAGTGACAAGAAAAAAGAAATATAAGGAAAAACAACGCCATATTAACATTTTGTTAATTGGCGATTAAATAAGAGTTAACATTTCCTCGGGAGGTGAATGGTGAATGATGTTTTTTGAACATGATCTGGTAGTAGAGATTTTGAGAGAGAGGAGAAAAGAAGCCGAGGAAATTAGAAGAATGCTTAGTGCTCGCCTTTAACACCCAAAGTATCACGTAATTTAAGAAGAGGGTTAATATTAAATGATAAAAGGAAAGAAGGGATTACTATGATGATGTTAGAACCCTATATGATTATGCTGGCGAAGTCTTATATGAAAGAATTGAGAGGAGAGAATAAAACTAAACGTTGGATGAAATAAGAAGTATATATATAATGATGATTTCCCCCACTTTTGAAATAAATCCCGGATCATCCGATCCGGGACTTTTTATATAAAAGCCCAACTCCAGAAAGGAGATGGGTTTTTAGGTATTTATCAGATTTCAGTAAATTTCCATTCACCTTTTTTCCACAGATAAACTACATAGGCGCTTCTTAAAAACCAGTCAATGCACATTGCTATCCAGGCCCCTACAAGTCCCCAGCCAAAGTGGAAGATAAAGACATAGGCTGAAAGAAGTCGCCCGGCCCAGACGCCAATCATGGTACTGTAAAGTACGGGTTTGGTATAACCAGCTCCCCTTAAACCACCAGCCAGAATAAATTGTGTAGCCATAGGAATTTGAGCCAGAGCAACAATTCTTAAATTTCGGGCACCCAGGTAAATTAATTCTCTGGCATTAGGATCGGACATATCTATATAAAGTCGCATTAAAAATTCAGGAAAAATTAGAAAGATAATTCCCATGAAGGCCATAACTCCACATCCAAACTTTAAGGACTCGATTCCGCTGGCTTCAGCTTCATCAGGTTTACCTTCACCCAATTTTTGGCCCACCATGGTGGTTGCAGCTACTGAGAATCCCCACCCCGGCATATAAGAGATAGATTCTGCATTAATAGCTGTGGTATGGGCGGCAAAAGCTACAGATCCCAGAGTGCTGACTACCCGTGTATAAAGGGTTTGACCAATTCTTAGAATGGCTTGTTCAAGGGTGGCTGGAATACCAATCCGGATGATTCGTTTCATTATAAACCAGTCTATCTTAAAAAATTCTTTCCAATTAGGTTTTAAAATGGTTTCAGGGTGGTGTAGGAGTATAACTAAGAGTATAAATCCAGTTATTCTGGCAATGGAAGTAGCAAGTCCGGCACCATAAACTTCCATTCGTGGAAAAATCCAAACCCCGAAGATTAATAGATAATTTCCCAGAATATTTATAATATTAATCACAATATTGACGTACATGGGGGTTTTAGTATCTCCGGCTCCACGCAAAGCTGCTGAGATTACAATAAAGATCCATTGCAGAAAAAGCCCAGGTATCAACCACCGAATATAGCCTGCTCCCAATTTAACCACTCTTGCAGTTTCTGCTCCCATTATTACTAAAATATGGGGAGCGATGAAATACAGAACGATACTCATTAAAGAAGCAAGGAAAGTTGAACCCAAAAGGGACTGTTGAAAAGTACGACTTGCTTGTTCTCGATTTCTTTCGCCAATAAAACGGGCGATTAAAGCAGTAGTTCCCACACTCAGACCATTAAAGATAATCATTCCCAACATCAGTGGTTGAAGGGTCAATCCAATGGCGTTTAAGGCATCAACTCCCAGGTGACCAACCATCATCATATCAAAAATCTGGACCAGTGTGATTAATCCCATCTCTACAATTACGGGCCAGGCTAACCGGAGGATATTATATCGAATTTGACTGCGGGAAATATCCTGAGTTTTTGCGTGGCTTATTTTCAAATTTAGATTATTCATGTCTGTCACCTTCCTCAAATTTTTCATAACTATTATTACTTTCGGAGTCCGAAATAATAATCCTTCCTTTGGAGAAGTATTTTTTTAAAATATTTATAGAATGATTTTACTGCAAAAAGCTAATTTTTTGCTTTAAAAAGAAATTTTTCGAACTATCTAGGGTTCGATTTTAATTTACAAGGAGAATTAATGAGTTTAGCGAATTTAAACTTTAGTAAAAATTTCTTAGTGGGAGGGAAGATTGAATGGTAATAAAACGAAAAATTACAGCAGAAGATCTATACAAGATGAAATTTGTTTCAGAGCCTCAGATCTCACCTGCGGGAAATGAAGTTGCTTTTGTATTGACAACTATTAATGAGAAGAAGGAATATCAGTCTCAGATCTGGTTAGTAAATGAAAAAGGGAGATCTATTCAGTTGACTGCAACTGATAAAGTGGATTCCGGTCCCTGTTGGTCACCAAAAGGAGATCAGATTGCTTTTGTTTCTAATCGGAGTGGAGAGAAACAGATCTGGTTAATAAATCGTTATGGCGGTGAAGCAAAGCAGTTAACCCATTTATATCATGGAGCTTATGATCCTGTCTGGTCTCCGGATGGAAAGCGTATTGCTTTTTTATCTAATGTTTCTCCTGATGATGAGCATGAAAAGCTTTTAAAAGAAAAGACTGAAAAAGAACGTAATAAGGAAGAGGAAGAAAAGTCCAAAAAGGTCAAAGTTATCAATAATTTGCGATATAAATCCGATGATTTAGGCTTTCTGGATGATAAAAAATCTCAGGTATGGATACTGGATCTTGCAAGTGGTCAGCCAATAAGAATTACCAATGATGATCGCCATTACTCAAAGCCAGCCTGGTCTCCCGATGGGAAAAAATTGGTTTTGAGCTGTGAAGTGGATGAGCCTGAATATCATCCTGGTGAGTCACAGATTCTTATTATCGATCTTGAAACCTGGGAAATTAAAAAAATCATTCCAGAGGGATTTGCAGCATCTTCTCCAACCTGGTCACCTGATGGAACTAAAATTGCTTTCTTCGGTCACCGGATGGAATACAAAGGTGCTACTTTAAACCGAATTTGGATTGTGAACCTGGATGATGGAACTATAAACGCTTTGGCGGAAGATAAAGATTTTGGTATTGGTGATTATTGTATGAGTGATTTGCGGGCAGGTGGATCGATTCCAGGTCCCCAATGGTCATTTGATGGACAATCCATATTTGCAGTAGTCAGTGAAAGGGGTAGTTCAGGAATCTACCGCTTTGGTCTGGATGGTTCGGTAGAGAAAGTAATTGTTGGTGAGCGGCAGATTTTTGGCTTTAGTATGGATGTGGATAAACAAAAGATTGCATTCGCTTACACTACCCCTTTAATTCCGGGTGATGTGGCTTTATTTGATCTGGTCAATGGAAATGAGACCAGATTAACCGATGTAAATCGTGAACTTTTGAATGAACTGGAATTATCTAGTCCTGAAGAATTTACTTTTGCCGGTGCTGATGGCTGGGAGATTCAGGGGTGGGTAATGAAACCTATTGGCTTTGAAGAAGGGAAAACTTATCCACTAATTCTGGAAGTTCATGGTGGTCCCCATACCATGTATTCCAATTCCTTTTTCCATGAATTTCAGCTGTTGGCTGCCCATGGGTATGGGGTAGTTTACTGTAATCCACGGGGTAGTCAGGGATATGGGCAAAAGTTTGTTGATGCTGTCAGAGGAGATTATGGTGGAAAAGACTATCAGGATTTGATGGCCTGTGTTGATTATGCACTACAATGGGATTGGGTAGATGAGAACCGCCTGGGGGTAACAGGAGGTAGTTATGGTGGTTTTATGACAAATTGGATTATTAGCCATACTGACCGCTTTAAAGCTGCAGTGACTCAGCGAAGTATTTCTAATTGGAATAGTTTTGTAGGTGTTAGTGATATTGGATATTTTTTTGCCGATTGGGAGCATAAAGTAAAATTTATAAAGGACCGGGAAGAACTTAGCCGTATTTCTCCGATCACTTATGTAGAAAATATTAAAACTCCTCTTCTGATTATCCATAGTGAAAATGATTATCGCTGTCCATTGGAACAGGCAGAACAACTTTTTATTTGCTTAAAGTTTTTGCGCCGAACTGTAAGACTTTCTATCTTTCCCGGGTCTAATCATAATCTTTCACGGAATGGTAAACCTGAACTGAGAGTTGAGCGATTGAATCAGATTGTTGGCTGGTTTAATCAATATATTTAAGTGATAAATAGACCCGGCGCTATAAATAGTAGTCGGGTCTTTATTTTCTTTTTATGTTGATGATTAAACTGCAAAAAGCTAATTTTGAGTGACATAGAAGTTTTTTGTTAAATCATCTTGGTGAGATTTCGGTCGAAATAAGGCCTCATATGAGAATGTGATGAGCTAATCAAGTTACTGAATTCGAACTTTAGATGGTTCGAAAAATTTCTTTTGAAGTGAAAAATTAGCTTTTCGCAGTAAAATCATGTTGATATATTCTAAAAATACATAATATATTTATTCGCGATGTTTAAAAATTTAATTATGAAATTTCCTCAAATATCTGTGATAAAGAAAAAAAATAACAGTCTTAGAAAGGAAATTTAATTTTATTGTCGAAAATAATTTTAGATAAATTTAGTGGAGGGGAAAATTTTGCGGGAATTTATTCGTCAATTGTGGAAACAGTCAAAAAAATATAAAATATCCAGAGATTATATGAAAATTCCGTCGGTTTCCAGAGAAGAACTTGCAGGACGAATTAATTCTACAGATCATGTACTGAAAGTTTTGGATAAATTTATAGTGCCTTTACAAAAAGTTTTAAAAGACCGGGAATATACACTTGGATTTATAGATTCTGATGGAGTTATCCTAAAGGTATATCAATGTGCTAAGAAATTTGTTAAAGATTTTGCTCCAGGCAAAATCTGGACAGAGCGTTATGTTGGAACTACTGCCATTGGAGTTGCTCTTACTACAAAGAAAACGTCAATAGTATGTTTAAAAGAACATGATTATAAAAAATTACAAACTGTCTTTGCTGTTAGTAAACCAATTATTATTCATGGAGAGTTTTTAGGGGTTTTGACCTTGGCGATTGAGGAAAAAGGTGGGCTTGAATATTTGATTAACTTGATGTCCGTTATTGTAGGCAGGGTTGAGGAACAGTTAATTTTACAGGAGTCTTTTTGTAATACTGCAAAAGGGGAGAAGAGTTTCGAGGAGGTCTTTAGGACATTTATTCATGAAATTAAAAATCCTCTGGCTAATATCCGGGCCTTTTTACAATTACAGCAAATTAAATCTGGTAACAGAGCAGAATATGATAAAATTATTCAGGAAGTGGACCGGATTTCGGAAATGGTTGAAAATTTCCGGTATATTTGCCTTCCTAAAGATATATATTTAACTAAAATTAATCTTACTAATTTAATAAAGAATATTTATGAAGCATTGAAATATATGTTTAATCTTAAGGGATGCCAGTTAAAATTGTATATAGCTGAGGAATGCTGGGTTATGGGGAATGAAAATAAATTAAAACAGGTTTTTTTAAATATTATCAAAAATGCCTATGAGGCTTTGGATGAAGAGGGATTGGTAGAGATTAGAGTAAAAAAAGGTGAAAAGGATTGTCAGGTTGAGATTTACGATAACGGTGAAGGTATTGCTTCTGAGGAATTGAAATTGATTTTTCAACCTTTTTATACTACTAAAGTTAATGGATATGGGCTGGGTCTTGCAGTCTGTCAGGAGATTATTTCTTATCATAATGGAAAGATTATCATTGATTCTGAGAAAAATGTGGGAACAACTGTAACTATAACTTTACCTTGTGTCGGGTTTTAAGTAATAAAAAAACAGCGGGAACTTCCCGCTGTTTTTTTAGCTGTTATTGGGGAGATTGAGAGACTGATATAATTTTTTATCTATATTTTTTAACAGTGGCGAGATTTCTCCTTTTGAGCAGAGATAGAGTCGGTGGAGGGCTCTAGTCATGGCGATATATAAAAGTTTGATATCCAATTCTTCTTTTTGATATTCTTCCTCAAAAGTGACAATAAATACGGCGTCAAATTCCAGACCCTTAGCCAGATAGGAAGGGAGAATCATTATCCCTCCTTCATATTCATTCATATCTTCTGTAATTAGTTCAACTTTGGCTTTTTCAGGGAAATAGTTATAAATTTTTTTACATTCGTCTATGGTTTTACCTATTATAGCTATAGTTTTAAATTCTTTATCTTTTAATTTTCTAATTTCTTCTAAGATAAATTGAACAATTTCTTCAGGAGTACGATTTTTAAGGAGATATGGTAACTCACCGTGTCTGATAATGGGCTTAGCCTGAGTGATTTTTTTATTTGGATAATGTTTAATCAATTGATTAGCTAGATTCATGATCTCAATGGTAGTCCGGTAACTTTTCTCTAAAGTAGTGTAGTTGACATTACACTTAGGGAAAATTCGCTGTATCACATCTTCCCAATTATTGATGGCGCGATAGGAATGAATACCCTGGGCCAGGTCCCCCATAATGGTAAAAGAATCGGTACGGCTGATCTTTCTTAAAAGATATAACTGAAAAAGACTTAAATCCTGAGCTTCATCGATTACAACATGACTTAACTTAGGACGCTTGCCAATGCCATAAAGATGGTATTTAAGATAAACCAGTGGAGCCAGATCTTCCAGTTCTATTTGACCTGAATCAAAAATTTGAGCCGAATGTTGGGCAATAAATTTAAGGATTTTATCATGTATATGTCCACCAGTATAGATATTTAATTTTTCCGGATCGGTGATTAGATTTTTATAATAATCCAGCAGATTTAATTGTGGCAAGGTTGTCAGATATTCTTTGACCAGGGTTTTTGAACGTTTTTCTAAATCTTTAATTTTTCTATCTCGTTCTTCTATAATTTTGAGTATCCTTTGACGTTCTTTTTCTGAACTGGAATTGGATAAATAGTACTTGTCAACTTCCCTGTCGGTTTTAGCCTGTTCATTTTCGATCAACTCATTAACTTTCTTTTTAACAAGGCGGTTTAAGCGTTTTTTCAATTTGGAGATTCGTGTGTAGATGGGGTAATATTTATATTCCGAAAGGAAGATACTCTTTATCTCACTGGATGTTATAATTGTCTCACCCTCAATTTTTAAATCTTTCTTTGGAATGAAATTTTCTTCAATATCATTCAGGTATTTATCAATAACTTTTTTAAAGGTTAGAGAGCTTTTGAATTTGGAAGCTAATTTTAAGAGTTTTGCTTTATTATTGTCCTGATTATTAACAAAGAAGGTAAGTTTTTGATTGGGATTGGCTAGTTTAATCTTACTGTCAAGAAGCTCTAACATAAAATCAATAAATGTGGTTTGTTTTACCCGTTCTACACCCAATTCAGGTAAAACTTCAGAGATATAATTTAAAAAGAGACGGTTAGGAGCAATGATCATAAAGGTTTCAGGATCAAAAACTTTTTCATAAGTATAGATTAAATAGGCAATCCGGTGAAGTGCAACTGTAGTTTTACCACTTCCCGCTACTCCTTGAACAATGAGGGGTTGTTTTAAATTGGCCCGGATGATTCGGTTTTGTTCAGCCTGTATGGTGGCAGCTATATCTTTTAAACGGTTATCAGCGTGGGCTCCGAGGGATTTTTGTAAAAGGGGGTCATTTGTAGTGATATCAATATCAAAAATTTCTTTAAGTTCCCCATCTTCAATGTTAAACTGACGTTTGAGAGTGAGATTTCCTTCGATGATATATTCTTTTTTTGCGGTTTTATCGGGAACTTTATAACTGGCTTTTCCCAGTCGGCCTTCATAATAAAGGTTGGCAATGGGAGCGCGCCAATCTATGATGACCGGGTAATTATCTTCTTCCCGTGTCAAACCGGTTTTACCGATATAGCATACCTGGGTTTTGTTCCCATTCTGTGGGGTGAAATCAATTCTTGCAAAGTAGGGTTTTTTTCGTGAACGTTCAAGTCCATTTAATTTTTCATTATAAAATTTAACGAATTGAATACCGGTCAGTATATTAATATATGTTTGACTGTTTTCATCTGGTTTTCTTCTGAACTCTTTAAGGTTTTCAACTATCTCACCTTTTAACTGGTCCCGCCGGGTGGAAAATAGTTCTATTGCCTTTTCCACCTCTTTTTTTGTCATCTCTAGCCTGTCTAATTCCTCTTGATATGCGGGGTGTTCTTTTAGCATATGCTCCCTCCTTTTACTGATAAAGAAAAAAATATCTGGTTTTTGAAATTATACCGACAACCAGATATTTTTAAACCGGCTTATATATTATATTCCTATTTTTTGAATTTGTCAAGGGATTTTGCTCATAACAGGAAAATTCTGAATAGAGGGTCTGTTAAAAAATAGGGAATAAATTAGAGAACAGAGAAAATATAAGAAGTTGAAAAAAGATGAATTTACTTTAGCAAAGGTTGCTATATCTTTAAAAGGGATACATAATATATCATAATAGATTTGGAAACTTATCTTTAAGAAAAAGGATAATTTAAATAGACGAAGAATAAAATTATACCAGACTGAAAATCAGGATCATGCAGTCATATCTGTGAGCTAAAAAAGATTAGTTTTTGTAGTAAAATCATTGATGATTTTACTGCAAAAAAGCTAATTTTTCGCTTCAAAAGAAATTTTTCGAACTATCTAAAGTTCGATTTCAGTAACTTGATTAGCTTATCACATCCTCATATGAGGCCTTATTTTGGCTGAAATCTCACTAAGAGGGTTTAACGAAAAATTTCTATGTCGCTCAAAATTAACTTTTTACAGTTTAATTATTGATTTGCTGAGATTAAGTTTTTTAATCTGGATGGTGGGTTAAGTATGAATTTAAATAAGATAAAATACAGGATTCTTATATTTAATTTAAGTTTACTGATTATAACCGGGGCAGTCCAGGCTGAAGAAGTAATATCTTTAAAAGCTCAAATTCAAGAATTTTTAAATCTCGAAACAGAGATTATGATTGAAAAATCTGAGTATGGTTCAGATAAAGTGGTTCTCTGGGTTGAACCGATGGAGGATGGAAAGGGATATGCTAAAAATTGGGGACTGGTTCTCTTTTCCGGGGATAAACCTGTTGACGCATGGTTCTATGCTGGTCCTTTGACAAATTCTTTTAAAGATTTTTACCTGTCATTTCATCAGTTTACCTGGGATGGTAGGAAAGAATTGGCTGTAGTTGGAGCAGATCCGGCCCGAAATGGCTGGGCTTACATTTTTATTTTTAATTTAACAGATCGGGGCTTGGAGCTTCTTTATAAAAGAGAGACCAATAGCTGTGGAGGAAGTTATTTTGTAAAAGAGGATGAGATTTTTAACCAGGGAATGTTTCTTGATCTGGATTTAGATCAAATAGAAGAATTGTTTGTCTATCGTGAAGTCAAAGGTTCTTTATCAACTGGGCCATATTGGGTTGATATTTATACATGGGACGGTAAGAAATTTGTATTGAGTAATAAGAAATATCCCGAATTGTATATACCCTTTTTTGAAGCCTTTAAAAGAGCTGCTCAAGAAGAAGAAAAATTACCTATGGGAAAGCATAAAATTTTTTATGAATACATAGCTAAAATATATGAAATCTGGGATGAACCTAAAGGTGCTCAGGATGCACGTGAACTGGCAATATTACCACCTATGGAGATGGGGAAAACAATTAAGAAAATTTTAAAAGAGAAAGGGTTCAGGGCTTATCGGGTATTTAGAGTTGATTTGGATGGTAGTTTCCCAAAAGATGCTATTATCTGGGGCAAGGGAATTGAAGGGTTACGTAATCGGGTTTGGATTATTTCTCAGAAAAATGAAATTGTAAGTGAACCACTGCAGATACCGTTGTTACCTTCATTTTTCCAGAATGATGGAGAGATCTTTTTTACTGTAGAGAATTCCCAGATTCAGATTAGCCGTAAACCAACAGATTCAAAGCCTGGACTTACATATTTATATAGTTATAGTGGGGATAAATTGACTTTAATTGGGAGAGAAGAGACTTATCTTTTAGCCAACGGCCAGGTTGTACGAAGGATAGCGGGTCAGGTTCTAAAAAAGCCCAAATTGGGGTCAGAAAAAGAAATTATTATTAAAATGCCTCTTTTTAAGGCAGTTCAAACCCGAAGCCCTCTCCGGGTAGATGGTATGTTTTCTGAAAAGGTCTGGTCTTTAGTTGAAACTGTTGCAATAGAAAAAAAGGAACAGATCATTGAAGGAGCAGATCAATGGGGTGGAAAAGCTGATTTATCTTATACTATAGGTTTTGCTTATTGTTATAACTCCCTTTATCTAAGTATTAAAGTTAAAGATGAAAATCGGATTTATGCACAGGAGTCAGGTATAAATCCAAAACAAACAAGTGATCATATTGAAATCTGGTTTAGGGATGATGAGAAAGTCTACCGGTATGGGATTTTTATTCTGCCAATGAAAACCCTGATAATGGAGTGGGATGGTGAAGAGTTAAAAGAGCCTACTCATACTATTCATGCCCAGTGGATGCCTTCAAGGGATGGATATTGGATGGAAGTAAAAATTGGGGAGTTAGATCTTTCAGATGAAATCTATCCGATGACAGTAGCAGTATGGGATATAGATGATCCAGGTCATCCAGAAGAGTATTCTTTAATGGCTACTTCACCTCTTGCGGTAGAGGATTTATATACTCTAGGGATTATCAAACTACATTAAATTAAAAGAGGTGGTTATCAATGCAGTATATTACTGATGAAATTCGGGAAAAGTATCTGGAATTTAAATCCCGTTATAGAGAATTAGTTACAATGGGAGAAGAATTTATTCAGGAGGGGATTTTTAAAGATTGGAAACTTGAAAAATATATTCAGCTTAAAGATGAACTGGTCTATTTTCTTTACCGATATTTTCCCCAAATATACTCTAAACACTTTACGAATGAACCACAACTACCTAAAATATCTATCTGGTATTATATATTAAGTCGGGTACTTTGGATTCCGGAAAAGTATTTGAATGGGATCTGGTGGCCAAAATACGGTCATAAGATCGAGAATTATATGCGGTTTTATTCTGAGAAGCTGGCTGAAGCTATTTCTGAGATTGAAAGTTTAGATTAAACAAGGTCTGACCGTATTGCTCAAGTTGGAGTAACCTGGCTTTTATTGTAAGACCTGGAGCATAACCAATAAGGCTTCCGTCACTTCCGATGACCCGGTGGCAGGGGATGATAATTGAGATAGGATTTTTGTTATTTGCTCCGCCTACTGCCCGGGCATAGTTAGCCCCACCAACCTTTAAAGCTAACTCTTTATAGGTAACGGTCTTTCCATAAGGAATTTTTTGCAATTCTCGCCAGACCTTTTTTTGAAATTCGGTTCCTCTAAGGTCTAGATTGACCTCAAAAGACTGGCGATAACCGGCAAAATATTCTTTTAGTTGGTCTGCCAAATAGTCATTATACTCTTGAAGATGGTAGAGGTTATTTTTATCAAAATGTTGATTGAGCCAGGAGAAGAACTTTTTTTCATGATTAAGAAAAAGTGCTAAAACTCCCCGTTGGGTGGAAGCGATAAAGATTTTTCCAATTGGGAAGTCATAGATGCTGTAAAATACCTTATCTTTGTTATCCTTTTTGTTGATCATTTTTTATTCCTCCTGAGAACTTTTATAATACTGACATTTTTCTTTCCGGCATCCGTGAGGATGGCGCTCAACATAGGTGCAGTCTATTTTTTGAGCCAGTGGAAGATAGACTTGAAAATGTTCCTTCAATATTCGAGCAGCAACTTTAAGGGAAGTTCTGACAAAGTTTTTACAACAACATGGCCCGGTTTCGGCAGCTACTGCTGTGATGGTCTGGGCTAGAAACTGCATAGTCAAAGAAGTTTCTCTGTCTTTGGGACAGGCGGCATCTAAAAGTATGCTAAAGGAAGCGCCTATACCGATAGGAACTCCACAGGCTCCTGTTAACCCGCAGTAACCTCCAATGGCCTGACGATGGGTACGGTTAAGGACTTCGATGATCTGTTCATTGGTGATTTGTAGAGTTCCTTCGTTGCGAATAGCAGTCATCAATGCTCCTGCTGCAATCCAGGCATTTTCACAGCCCAGCATAGGAATCTGAGGCAATAACATCAACTTTTCTGCGATCTGTAAAGGATCGGTGAGGTGATTATTCAAAAGGTCTTTTTGTACCAGTTCAAAGGTTGAATGGCCGTGGCAGGTATCACAGATATAGTGGTCCTTATTACAGTAAATATTGCCAATCTCTTTTTTACCGCAGAGATGACAGGTAAACTTCTGGCCCTGATTCAGATAGGTCAATTTTCCTCCGCAGATCATGCAGTTTTCTGAATGGTGTTGACCAACATCTTTTTTAGAGTTTCAACAGTCTTTTTTTATATTTTGTATTGATTTCATTAGATTTCCTCCTTTTTAAAAGAAATAAGCGCTTACTTATATGATTTTACTGCAAAAAGCTAATTTTTCGCTTCAAGAGAAATTTTTCGAACCATCTAAAGTTCGATTTCACTCGAAATAAGGTACACTAATCAATGGGCCCTTCTGGCCCTTGATTAGCTCATCACATCTTGTGATGAGGTCTTGTTTCGACTGAAATCTTACTAAGATGATTTAACGAAAAATTTCTATTTCGCTCAAAATTAGCTTTTTACAGTTTAATCTTATATAAAATAATTATACATTAGGGGAAAGAAAAAGGCAATATATAAAAAGGAGATGGAACACTTTTGTCAAAGTATAAGTATAGAACGGCTATATCCTCACCCTGATTTATTGATTGGTTTAGAAAATATTTTTTAACGGAATAAAATAAAGAAAGGATGGGATATATGGCTGAATTAAAAGTAAAATTGACTCTGCAGAAGGAAAAAGGTAGAGGACAGATGGAGACAGAACATGGGCCAACTATCCCGCTGGCAGGTACCCATGATGATTACGGTGTTGCTCCTTATCAGATGTTATTGGGGGCATTGGGTTATTGTCTTTACTGGACTCTTCGGGATATAATGGTCAAGCAAAGAATAGAGTTTGGAGAGATTGAAGTAGAAATTACCGGTGAGAAAAAGAAAGAAGGAATTACTCATCTTGATTGGGCTAAAGTGGTCTTTACCATTGAAACAGATAGTAAAAATCAATCAAAAGTAGAAAAAGCTCTTGAACTGGCAAAAAAATATTGTTCCATTTACTATACCTTAAAGCAGGTGGCAGAACTGGATGTTACTTATAAATTAAGATAAAGAATTTAAATAATGAAATTGATTTTAATGATGGACGGTGAGGTTACCGTCCATTTCGTTTTCTGCAAATAAAATATGATTTTACTGCAAAAAAACTAATTTTTCGCTTCATAAAGAGATTTTTCGAACCATCTAAAGTTCGATTTCAGTCGAAATAAGGCACACTATTGACCTTTGATTAGCTCATCATATCTTATGATGAGGCCATTTTTTTCAATCTCACTAAGGCTAAGCTTAATCTAGACCTTCTTAAATATATCAACTATGGAACTAAATCGCCAAAGATCTTTGATCATCTGGAAGATCGGCATATTGCCATTTATAAAGATATTTTAAAAGAGTCTAAAAATCAATTTGAACTTGAATAATAAACATCCCTGGAAATTTGGTAGCTAATGCTGAAGGTTTGGGAACCTGTATGAAGCAAAAGTAAATTGTATAGGTATAGATAACATTGGGCCTTGGCACCAATAAAACGGTCGAAGGCCAATTTAAATAAACTAAAAACTAACTAAGTCTAGAAATTTTAGTGTTTGTTTTCATCGATTATTTTGGTATAATATATATATAATAAAAAATTTTAGTCTTTAAAGAGCAATATAACTAACAGAGGTTGTTGATAAACCCTTCTTTTTAAAGATTTGCCCGTGCATTGGTATTCGGCTTTAGAAATCAGAAAAACTAAATATAATTTCTAAAGCGTATAAGTCAAGGCTGGAGCCAGGACAACAAAAGCCTTGACTTTTCAGGACGCGCAGCCAGGATGGCGGAGCGTCCGGTAGCGGAAGAAATTATATTTAGTTTTTCTGTGGAAGCAAATTATGTTCACCTCCATTTTTTCAACAACCTGAATATAAATAACAGAACAGTGCATTTTGGTAACGTCAAATAAGATATACAGTTTCCTAAAAAATGGAAGTAGATAGTAGTTTAAGACCATTCTATTAGGTAGAATAAGAAATATCATGTTTAGAGCTAAGTAACAATTAACCATTCAAGCAAGAATAAGGAGATCAAAGTTTCTAATAAGTTTTATTACTTAAGGAACCTGCTAAGGTTAAAGGGCTTCGTCCTGTTTTTTGCTTGTAAGGCTTATTGAAGCTTAGAGACTTGTTTAATGATCCATCTAATGAGTTGTGCCTTGTTTTCAATTATTTGACCAGTGGAATCTATAGTCTGCTAAAGGTGGTTTACCACCAAATGAATCATGGGGTTGAGTTGTGGTTTTGGACGACTACTACTTACTACTTTAGGAGGAGGGATTCCTTCTTTTTTATGAAAATTCTTCAAGGAAAAATCAAGTTTTTATCCCTTGAAAAAGGAAGAAAATTTGACGGAACATAAAAATTTTTGGGAGGGGATAGTATGGAGGATATTAAAATTATAGAATATAGTCCTTTATTTGCTAAAGGAATAGCTGAAATGTGGAATAAAAGTACTGATAATTGGGGAGGAAATAATGTAGTAAAAACAGAGGAAACTATTTTAAGGGAACATGAAAATTTGACCTTTTTAAATGTGTTCCTTGCTGTTAAGGGTAAAGAGGTTATCGGATATTGCAGACTGTCTGAATATAAAGAAGATGAAGGAGGATTATATATATCACTTTTAAATGTTCGGCCTGATTATCATGGGAAAAAGATAGGTAAGTCTTTAGTAATAAGGGCTATTGAAAGGACGATAGAACTTGGTTGGCCCAGGTTGGATCTTTATACATGGCCTGGAAATACCAAGGCTGTGCCTTTGTACAAAAAATGTGGTTTTTTCTGGGAAAAACGGGATGGAATGATCCATTTTATGAATTTTATTCCCACAGTTTTACAAACAGAGATTTTAAAAGATTATTTTGAAACATTCCACTGGTATAATGATGCTAAAAGAGAGATATTAATTGAGCCTGATGGAAGAATTGAAAATGGTTTTGAGTATTATGAATATTTATGGGAAAAGAATGGTAAAAGGTTGCGGGTAGAGTTTGAAAGGTTGGGCCGTGGAATAAGATTAATTGAGACAGATGATTATATGGTCAGCGCTATGGTAGAAAATAAAAATCTGATTTTTGGGAGAAAGTATAAGGTTTTTTATAAAATCTTAAATAAAACAGGAGAACCTTTAAATGTTTCTATTAAAGGATTGAATGATAAAAATATTATCTTTTCTTTAGATAAATCAATGAAAGTTGTTGGAGAAAAAACTATTGAAGGTGAATTTTATGTAGGAGAAATATTTGAAGAACAGAGTAAGTGGCGTACTCATCCGGCTGTTTCTGCAGAAATTATGATAAATGGTAAAAAAGCTTTATTTAGGGTTGGGATTGTCCCTATGTTTCCAGCTAAACTTTCAATGATTGTTCCTGATTATGAATCTTTTAAAAATGTAAAATCTGAATGTTATATTGAAGTAGTGAATAATTTTAAAGAAGAGGCCGAATTTGTATTTATATTATCTGATTCTGAAAATATCAGGTTTCTTAAGAAAAAGTTTAATGTCAAGCTAAAGGGAAATGGTAAGGATTTAATTACTATTCCATATATTTTGAAAGATTTTTCTTTTTATTCAGCAAATATTCCAGTAACTGTACAGTTAAATAACGGTGAGATAATAAACTTCAGAAAGAATTTAAGTGCGGCTTTTAAAGGTCGGACTGGTAGATTTGGGGGTGAAACTGAAAATAGCTGGATAATTTGTAATGGTAGTTATTCCCTGGAACTGAATAAATTCAATAATAAATTAACTATAAAAAGTTTTATTAAAGATTTGTATAATATCTTTATAAATTATCCTAAAATTGGGAGACCATTTTCAACAGAATTTTCTAAAAAAAGAGTAGAAAAGGTTGAGTATTTTAAGGAAAATGATGCGATGGTTTTAAAAGCGGTATATAGGTCGAAATATTTTGAAAATATTGAAGTTGTTTCGGTATCAAAACTTTATGCCAATGGAATTCTTGAACATCACTATGAGGTTTATAATTTAGCAAATAATGAAACAGAACAGGAAATATGGCTAAATGAAAGTATTTTTTATGATTTTTTCAGGGCAGTTATTCCCTATGAGAATAGAATTATTGAGCTTAAGGGTTCATATGGTAGACTTATAGACTATTGGGAAGGTAGCAAAGTAACAGAAAATTGGATTTTTTCGCAGGGTGATAAAATAACACGAGGACTTTGTTGGCATAAGGATTATAGAGTAGTGTTAAATGAGGAGTTAATAACCATTGAACACAATTTTGGTAAATTGGCTGCTAAGGAATATAAAAGTACTAAACCAATTTATATAGCTTTAGGGACATTTAAAAATTGGCAGGAATTTAGGGATTTTGCTCTAAAAAAGGTCTACTCAGAAAAATTATCCCCCTCTGATCATTTTGATATGATTGTCAATGGTGGTAATCCTTTTGTTAAAGATAGTTTTAAAGTAAAGATAAGAGATTATAAACAGACATATTTTAACGGTAAAATTACCTTAATTTCTGAGACCAGTTCTTTTAAGCCAGTAGAAAAAAAATATACTGAAAGCGACCAGATTAGAGAAACAGAGTTTTTAATTAATATAAAGAAAAATATAGATTTGGATCTGTTAAAACTGGATGTTAACTTTAATATTATAGAATTTCAACGAAAAATAGCTATTTTTCAAATTAAAGATAGAGAGATTAAAAGAAAAATATCTAAAGAGGATGGGATAGATGTTTATTCTATGGAAAATGGAGTATTAGAAATAAAAGCTGCGCCATCCTTTTCAAATTCTTTATTTTCACTTATCTATAATAATCATGAATGGCTTGATTCATCTTTTCCAAAACCAAAACCCAAATCATGGTGGAATCCCTGGACTGGTGGATTAGTAAGTGCTCCAATGGATTTAATCTTTTCATCAATTTTAGAAGAAAAAAGGATGGTTAATTTTGTTGATATAGAGGATAATTATCAAAATAAATGGAGTGGAATTAAAATAAGCTATGAGTTAGAGAAAAATGATAAATATTGTGGACTTAAATTGAATCAGTATTATTTGCTTTTACCAGGTCTTCCTGTTCTCTGTTTTACGACGGAAATTATTCAAAACACCGGATCATTATTTAACTTTGTTGATTTTTATACTATAGCTTTTTTGAAGCCAGATTCTGAAATTACAAAAAGCTGGTTTATTTCAAGAAATCTAAGTGGTGAGATGATAAAGTATAAAGCTGGAATAAATCAAGAAATACATTCCCATTCGCCTGTGTTATTTGGATCAGAGAATAGAAAAGAAAAAGTATTATTCTTTGCCGGGCAAAATTCAACAAATTTGATAGCCTTTGCAAATAATGAGGTTATTGCAGGTTTAGGAATGAATAAAATTATTGCTAAAAATAATGATAAAGTTTTTACTCCTCCGATCTTTTTGATCTTTACTGAAGAATATTTACCAGAGGTTTATCTGAAGGATTTAAAGAATATATGGTTTGATTAAAGATGAGATAACTGAGATGAAATGTAGTGTTACGATTTAAGTGGTTTTACCTTATAGTATCGGGGAGATGAGGGAAAGGAGAAAAGGGAGTAAAATTATTGAAGATAATAGATGCACATATGCATTTTTCAAATATCAAAGTCTTTAAAAAACAACAAATAAAATATTACATCTGAATTATTTAGCTGAAGGACTTAAGAAAGAATTTTCAGAGGCGGATGTTATAATTGGAATTGATATGGGGTTAACGTATATGCTGACTTTTCTGGATTGATTATTGGAGATTATTGAAAAAGAGGAGGTGCGCATAACTTGCTTCCACAGAGGAACAGATCTGCTAGTAGAAGTCAAGAGTTTTTTAAAAAAAGAAGGTCTATAATTAATGTTGTAAAGAAAAAATTATAAAAATCAAAAGGCATTTGCTGGCTCCGTTGAATTAATTAGTTGCGAACTAAAAACCAAAGAAAGGAGTCCAGCAAATGCAAGATAATAATATTATAAAATTTCTTGATTTGTCAGACATTATTGCAACTGAAATTATTTCAACGGAGGACAGGTATATTTTTATTGCTGAAGCAAAGAAAAATCACATTGTGTGTCCTCGGTGTGGTAATATCACTAATAAAATCTATGATACAAAATGGCAAAATATTAGAAACATCCCTATAAGAGGTAAACTAGTAATCATTATACTTCTAAAGAAAAGATATCGTTGTCCTTATTGTCATAAGAGGGGTATTCCTGAAAAATATGAAAGCATTGATAAATATGCCCGTAAAACCAAATGCTTTGATAAATATCTTGCTAAAGAAACTGTCAGCAAGAATTATTCTAAAGTTGCTAGAGAAAACGGGTTAAGTTATACAGCTGTTAATAATGCAGTTAAAAAAGTAATTGACCCTCTCATTGAACAACAACTTTCAAAACTTAGTTAATTAAAAGCCATCAATATCGATGAATTTGCAGTTTTAAAACGCCATAAATATGTAGTTAGAATCGGGAGTTAATTGACATTTTACCTACTCGCAAAAAGGATAATTTAATTAACTACTTTGATTGTTGGGAAGATGAGCAAGGATGAGTTTATTACTCCAAAAACGAGCTGAAGAACTGACAGATGAAGATCATGAAAAGCTCATCGAATTATTTGAACTCAGTCCAGCTCTAGAAAAGGCCTGGGAATTAAAAGAGGAATTCAGAGACCTATTGCAGCTAGATGATGTAAAAGAAGCCACCAGAGCTCTAAAAAGGAGGTATAAAGAAGTAATAAAAAGCAAGCTGATACCTTTTTACCAAGTAAAAAAGATAATACAAAGATAAGAAGAAAAAATACTAAATTATTTTAAGATAATCAATGGCTTTGCTGAGGGTATCAATAACAAGATTAAATTGATCAAAAGGATTGGATATTATGAAGAATTTTCAGACTAAAATTCTATTAATTCAGGGGGATAAGAATTTTTTGTTACTTATATGGAAAAATATATTATTTAAGGATAATATTTCTTTAATTTTTTTCTTAATTACCTATTGACTTTTACCGCAGTCTATGATGAGGCTTTATTTCGACTGAAATCTCACTAAGATGATTTAACGAAAAATTTCAATAGCGTTCAAAATTAACTTTTTGCAGTTTAATCAAATATAGATGACTTTCCTGCAGTTAATAAAGAAACAGGTATTATCGGTAATTTAAGTTTTTCCACCTTACTATTTAGGAGTATGTTTTTTTAATTTGGCAAGAAAGGATTTTGATTTATAAGAATTTTCTAAACATTTGTTGAAACATTTGTATTTCTTATCTAAAGGTAAAAAGTTATATTGTAAAGAAAAAATTATTTAAGATGATATCAGAATTTTATGTAAATGATTATCTTGTTACCCCATATGCTCCTTGAAAATTTATATGTTTTTTACGAACTTTAATAATTTTATGAACTACACTAAGTTATACATCTATCTTTGGGAAACTAGTCATAGCGGAATCCTCCATTTGAGTTAGTATTTCCTTTATATTGAGTTAATACTTCCTTATATAGCAGTAATTAATTTCAACTTTCCAAGGAGGATTCCTGTTTTTATTTTGTAAGATGTCTTAAAAATCTATTATACACTACTGTTAAATAAAGAGAGGAAAAAGATGTTAAAGTAAATTTAATTATTAAAATATTTTGTTTAGTTTGTATTTTTAAAATTTAACAGGGGGTGGCTAAAATGAAACTCACTAATTTTGAATATGTAGTTCCAGGTTCCGTTCAGGAAGCATGCCAGTTCCTCAGTGAACATGGTACAGAGGCTAAAATTTTATGTGGTGGTACTGATGTGATTGTGCGAATGCGGGATGGTTATTGGAAGCCAAAATATGTGGTTGATATTAAGAGAATTTCTGGATTAAATAAAATTTCGTATGATGAAACAATAGGTTTGACTATAGGAGCGACTGTAACTTTAAATCAGGTAGCTGGCTCTGAAATTGTTCAAAAGTATTATCCGGTTCTAGCTGAAGGTGCTCATGTCATAGGTTCCCTGCAGGTTAGAAATCGGGGTACTCTGGTTGGTAATATCTGTAATGCTTCTCCGTTGGCAGATACTGCTCCAGCTCTGCTGGTTTATGAAGCAGAAGTGACCATTGCTGGTCCGGAGGGAGAAAGAGTTGTGCCTATTAGTGAATTCTTTACCGGGCCAGGTAAAACGGTTCTTAAGATCGGAGAAATGGTAACAAAGGTAACCGTTCCACCTATAACCGATGCAGTAGGACGGTATTTTAAACATGCCCGGCGCAAGGCTGTTGATTTATCCAGTGTCGGTGTTGCTGTTCTGGTGCTTGGTAAAGATGGGGACAAAGTAAAAGAAGTACGAATTGCACTGGGTGCTGTGGCTCCTACTCCGGTTCGTGCTAAAAATGCTGAAGCACTATTAAAAGATGTAACTATTACACCCGAATTATTAGAAAAGGTAAAAGAAGCTGTTGTAAGTGATATTTCGCCTATCTCTGATATTCGTGCTTCTAAAGAGTATCGTACTGAAATCTCTCAGATTCTCGTCAAACGTGGGATTGAAGAGATTCTGGGTTGGGAATAAGTCTATAGAGAAGGAGGATTGTTTTCATGAAAAAATATAAAATCTCCTTTGTAATTAATGGAAGAAATAAGGAATTGGAAGTTCCAGCTAATATGACTTTACTGGAAATGCTTAGAGAAGAGTTGGATTTGACAGGAGCCAAATGTGGTTGTGGTGGTGGTGAGTGCGGTGCGTGTACTGTAATTATGAATGGTGAACCGGTTAATTCCTGTCTGGTTCTGGCTCCTGAGGTTGATGGTGCTGAAATTTTAACTGTGGAAGGTCTGGTTAAAGGTACCGAATTGGATAAAATACAGGAATCCTTTATTGAACATGCAGCCTTGCAGTGTGGTTACTGTACTCCCGGTATGATTATGTCTGCCAAAGCACTTTTGACTAAAAATCCCAATCCAACTGAAAAAGAGATTCGTGAGGCCATCAGTGGTAACCTGTGTCGGTGTACTGGTTATGAAAAGATAGTTGAGGCCATTAAGGCTGTAGCACAAAAATAAGAGAATTTTGAAAGGAGGCTGACTATGAAAGTTGTTGGTAAACGAGTAAAGCGAATTGACGCAGTTAGTAAAGTTACAGGCGAAGCCAAATATGTTGATGATATGAAATTTGAGGGGATGTTGTATGCCAAAATTAAGAGAAGTCCGTATCCCCATGCAAAAATTTTAAATATTGATACAAGTAAAGCAGAAGCTTTACCGGGTGTAGAAGCGGTTATTACAGGTAAGGATTTTCCAAATACAACCGGTCTTTATATGGCAGATCGAACTGTTTTTGCCATTGATAAAGTTCGCTATATTGGTGATGCTGTAGCTGCTGTTGCTGCAGAAAGTGAAGAGATTGCAGAAAAAGCTCTTGAACTAATTGAAGTTGAATATGAAGAATTACCAGCACTTTTTGACCCAATTGAAGCAATGAAAGAAGATGCTCCGCTTATTCATGAGAATTTACATGAATATGATCATGCGGTATTTATTCATCCCGTACCCCATACCAACATCAGTGAGCATTTCAAGCTGCGGAAAGGCGATGTAGAGAAAGGATTTAAAGAAGCTGATTATATCATTGAAGATGAATTCTCCGTACCAATGGTACACCATGTTCCCCTTGAAACCCATACTGCTATAGCAAAAATGAGTCTGGATGGTCAATTAGAAGTTATTTCCAGTTGTCAATCTCCTTTTGCTGTTAGACAACTATTAGGCCATGTTTTCGATATTCCGTTAAATAAGATTACTGTTAAAGCTGAATATATTGGTGGCGGTTTTGGTGGTAAAGCCGGTCTACAGATCGAGCCAATGGTTGTTGCTCTGGCTATGACTGTACCGGGCCGATATATTCGTCTTACTTATACCCGTGAAGAAGAATTCCAGGCTGCTGTAAACCGCCAGGGCTTGCGTGCTAAATATAAGAGTGGTGTAAGAAAAGATGGTAAAATTGTGGCTCAGGAAATCACTTATATCTGGGATGCCGGAGCTTATAATGACTATGGGGTAAACATTGTTAAAACTGCTGGATATTCCTGCTCTGGTCCATATGAAATTGAAAATGTCAAAGCTGATTCCTATTGTGTATATACCAACCATCCTGTAGGTTGTGCTTATCGCGGTTTTGGTATGTGTGAGATCCACTGGGGTATTGAACAGCATATGGATAACATTGCTGAAAAGCTTGGTCTTTCTCCTGTTGAAATCCGGAAGATAAATGGTCTCAAAGATGGTTCTCTTACTGTTACCAATGAGAGATTGCAAGATGTTGGCTATATAAAATGTGTTGAGCGGGTCGCAGAACTTCTGGAATTGGATAAAAAGGATGCTCCAAGCAAGCCATATAAAGTAAGAGGTAAAGGTATTGCAGGTGCTTATAAAGGCCCATCTACCCCACCGGCTGCTGCTTCTTCAGCAATTATATATTTACTGGAAGATGGAACTGTTAATCTGCAGGTCAGCGCTACCGATATTGGTCAGGGTTCCCATACAGCTCTAGCTCAGATTGCTGCTGAAGAGCTGGGTATTGATGTAGATAAAATTCATGTTAGCGTTCCGAATACAGATTATACCCCATACGAATGGCAGACTGTAGGTAGCCGGACCACTTATTCTACAGGAAATGCTGTTATCAGAGCTGCTAGAGATTTAAAGCGTCAACTGTTGGAGTATGCGGCAGAAGACTTTAATGTAAATATTGAGGATCTTTATATTGAAGATGGATTTATCTATTCTAAGAAAGATAAGAATTTGAAAAAAGATATAAAAGATTATGCATTGGGTCTGGTTTACTCTGATGGTAGTGGTAGAGGCGGGCCTGTAATTGGTAAAGGTATCTTTATTCCTGAAGGTGTAACCAATCTTGATCCGGAAACTGGTCAGGGTCGTCCTGTTAACCACTGGACCTTTGGTGTTCACGGGGCAGAGGTAGAAGTTGACTTAGAAACCGGTGAAGTTGATGTAATTAAAATGGTTTCAGTTTTCGATGTGGGTCGTGTAATTAACCCTGACACCTGTGAAGGTCAGTTAGAAGGTGGTCTTATCCAGGGTATGGGTACTGCCCTGATGGAAGAGATGATCTTAAAAGATGGTAAACTATTGAATCCATCTTTTGTGGATTATAAAATTCCTACTGCCATGGATTGTCCTGAAATTATTACTGAGTTTGTTGAAACTCCTTTAAAGGATGGTCCTTATGGAGCTAGAGGAATTGGTGAACCTGCCATGATTCCTGCTGCTCCGGCCATTGCTAATGCCGTATATGATGCAATTGGTGTAAGAATTACTAGCTTGCCTATTACAGCGGAGAAAGTTTTGAAAGCCATCAAAGAAAAGAGAGCTAATGAAGAAAAAGAGAAGAATAATAAATAGTTATAGAATAGAGCTCTCTCCCTTAGGGGGGAGGGCCTTTCCTGAAAATAAATTTTCGTTTATAACGTTTTTTAAATAGATAATATTATTCAAAAAGCGGGGTGATAGCAAAGAGTTGAGTAGAGAGTAGGAAGAATCAGGTTAGGTGATGGGTCAGGATATTACAGTCTTATAAAGGAGGAAATTTTTATGCAGGATGAAAAAGCGATTTATGATGTGAGAAAATTGCCTTTTAGTCAAATGATTTTGCTTGGTATGCAACATGCTCTGGCCATGTTTGGTGCTACAGTATTGGTACCGATTTTGACTGGCCTGAATGTATCAGTTGCATTATTTACCGCTGGTGTTGGAACCTGGATCTTCCACTTGATTACTAAAAAGAAGGTTCCAGCTTATTTAGGTTCATCCTTTGCTTTTATTGCACCGATTTCGATTGTTGTTGAAAAGATGGGTATTCCAGCAGCTCAAGGTGGTATTATTGTAGCAGGTCTTGTCTATGCTGCAATGGCTTTTATAATCTATCTTGTAGGTCCTAAACTAATCAATTCTCTTTTCCCACCCATTGTAACTGGCCCAGTAATTATGGTTATCGGTTTAACCCTGGCTCCAGTTGCTATCGATATGGCTTCTGGAAATCTGTTTGTAGCTTTGGTTGCAATATTGGCTGCTGCCTTTGTTAGTGTATTTACCCGCGGTTTCTTTAGACTAATTCCTGTAATGATGGGTCTAATTGCGGGTTATATCACAGCTTTATTTGTTGGTATTGTTGACTTTACTCCATTAAAGGAAGCTGCCTGGTTTGGTCTACCTAATTTCACTGTACCAGCTATTAACTGGAGTGCAATTTTGATGATTGCTCCGGTAGCCATCGTATCCATGGTAGAACATGTTGGTGATATTTTAGCTATTAGTGCTACTGTTGGCAAAGGTAAAGAGTTTGTTGAAAATCCAGGTATTCATCTTACTATGTTAGGTGATGGTATTGCGACTTCTGTGGCAGGTATTTTCGGTGGACCACCTAATACTACTTATTCTGAAAATACCGGAGTTCTGGCTTTAACTAAAGTATATGATTCTGTTGTCATGCGGATTGCTGCAGTTTTTGCGTTGATTCTCTCTCTGGTTCCAAAATTAGGTGCTCTGATTTCCACCATTCCTAAACCTGTTATTGGTGGAATATCTATCCTTCTTTTCGGTATGATTGCCAGTGTTGGTGTAAGGACAATGATTGAGAATAATGTTGACCTGACCAAATCCAGAAACCTGATTATTGCCAGTGTTATTCTGGTTATCGGCATTGGTGGAGCAACCATTCATGTTGGTAACCTGGAATTTGCAGGTATGGGTTTGGCCGGTCTGGCTGGTCTGGTTTTGAATAAACTTTTACCTGACAATCTGGGTGAAAGTTCTAATAATTCAGTCAACTTCTGACCGGGAAGATTTCTTCCCGGTCTTTTTCAAAAAATAATTGAAATTTGGTTAATTATGATTTATAATAAATTATGAAATTATGGATTCCGGGATGGAAGGGAACGTGTTATCTGTGGAAGAGCCCAAAGTTAATTTTTTTAAAAATGATAAGATGCAGGTTGGAAAAGCAGCTATGTTATTGGCTCTAACTTCTAACCGACAGGAAGAGGTAGAGATTAAAACATACTTAAAAGAACGGTACAACTATGATACAGTAGTAACAGAGGTTGGTGGAGTTTTACGAGATATCAAAGGTCGAGTTGTGAAATCAGTGGTTAGTGCTGCTATAAATGCCGGTATCCTTGAAAAGAAAAGTAACCATATTCATCCTCTGATTCATGCTACTCTTGAGGCTGAAAGAGGTATGATGTTTGATCTTCCAACTCAATCGAGTATTGTTATGAAAGTTGCCATTGTGGTAGGAGATAAATGGCTGGCTGTGGCCATGTATGGTGAATCTGCTATTCATGTCCTTTCCAATCACGAGCGAGCTGGACTCGGAATCATGCATCTATGATTTTAGTGAAATAGTGATCCAGTGAAGTTAAAGTTTAAATTTAATATACGAAGGCCAAAGATGTGGAAGCATCTTTGAGTGATTTAGTGAAAGAGTGAAGCCTTATCTGGTTACTCCTTTTAGCTAAGGGGTATCAGTAGGGCTTTTTTTATTTTCAAAGGCCGATAGATTATGAGGAGGGATTTGAAGGTGCTCAAAGAACAAAAAATTAGAGAATTATACGATAAAAGAGAGCGGTTAATGAAGGGTGGAGGAGAGGAGAAGATTAAAAAACAGCATAGTAAAGGTAAGCTGACTGCGAGGGAGCGGATCAAACTGCTATTAGACGAAAATAGCTTTGTAGAGGTAAATCCTTTTATGAGTCATAGATGTGTCGATTTCGGGATGGATAAGGTAGATGCTCCTGGTGACGGAGTAGTGACAGGATATGGTACCATTCATGGCAGATTGGTTTTTGTATTTGCCCAAGATTTCACCGTTATGGGCGGTTCTCTGGGTGAAATCCATGCTGCTAGAATTTGCAAAATTATGGATATGGCTAAAGAAATGGGTGCACCTATCATCGGGTTATATGATTCCGGTGGTGCGCGGATTCAAGAAGGGGTTCTGGCTTTGAATGGTTTCGGTGAAATTTTTGCCCGTAATGCTCTCTGTTCCGGTGTAGTTCCACAAATTTCTGTTATCATGGGGCCATGTGCTGGAGGTGCAGTTTATTCCCCTGCTTTAACTGATTTTGTCTTTATGGTTGATAATACCAGTCAGATGTTTCTAACTGGTCCTGAGGTGATCAAATCGATAACCGGTGAAGAAGTTACTATGGAAGAATTGGGCGGTTCTATAACCCATGCAGTTAAAAGTGGAGTTGCCCATTTTACCGCCAGTAGTGAAGAGGAATGTATGGAACAGGTCCGCCGTCTTTTAAGCTTTATTCCATCAAATAATCTGGAAGATGCGCCAATGGGTCTTGCCAAAAATGGTGAAATTTTTGATGAAAATGCAGTAAAAGACCTGATTCCAGACCACCCCAATAAACCGTATGATATGAAAAAGGTTATAAATCATCTGGTAGACCAGGGGGATTTTATGGAAATCCATGCCCGGTTTGCGAAAAATATAATAGTTGGATTTGGGCGGTTAAATGGTCGGACTGTGGGGATTGTTGCTAACCAACCGATGCATAAAGCCGGTTGTCTGGATATTGATGCATCTGATAAAGCATCACGCTTTATCAGATTCTGTGACGCCTTTAATATTCCCTTATTAACTCTGGTAGATGTACCTGGTTTTTTACCAGGAGTCAGTCAGGAATATGGTGGAATCATAAGACACGGTGCTAAACTTCTTTATGCTTATACAGAAGCGACAGTTCCCAAGATTACTCTGGTGGTACGGAAAGCATACGGCGGTGGTTATATCGCCATGTGTAGCAAATCTCTGGGGGCTGATCTGGTCTATGCCTGGCCAACTGCTGAAATTGCAGTTATGGGACCTGAAGGTGCAGCCAACATTATTTTTAGAAAAGAGATTGCTGCTGCCAGGGATCCCGAAATGGTTCGTCAGAAAAAGATTGCTGAATACCGGGAACAGTTTGCTAATCCATATGTAGCCGCAAAAGCTGGAATTGTCAATGATGTGCTGTCTTTTGAAGAAACCCGGATGCGCTTGATTAATAGTCTGGAAATGTTGGAAAATAAAAGGGTTTCAAAGCCCCAGCGGAAACATGGTAATATGCCATTATAATCCTGGGGAAATGGGAATAGAAGCTGAAAGGGGTAATTATAATGGACAATATAAGTTTAGGTCTACAATTGACTTTTTTTGGAATGGGGGCAGTATTTTTAGCTCTGACCGGGCTTGCAATATTTTTGGATGTATTGAAAAAAGTTGTGGATTTAAGGGAAAATTTCAAGATTAGTATCTCGACTGAGAAGAATAAAATAGTTGAGCAAAAAAACTCTCCCCATAATTCATCTGAAGATATTGAATTGGTTGCGGTAATAACTGGGGCTATTGCCGCGCTGATGGAAGAGGAAAAAGGATATGTTCCAAATTTTAAGATTGCATCCATTACCCCTGTTTCTAATGTCTGGAAAATGCAAGGACGTTTTGATTTAATTAAGTAGAGAAGAATAAAATATCTTTTGGGTGTTCAATCTTATTAACTGCAAAAAACTAATTTTTCGCTCCAGAATTTTTCTAACCATCTAAAGTTCGAGCTCAATCGAAATAAGGCACATTATAAACGTGTTCTTCTGACCCTTGATTAGTTCATTACATCCTCATATGAGGCCTTACTTCTTCTTCGATCCTATTTAAGATGGTTTTAATGAAAAATTACTATGTCGCTCAAAATTAGCTCTTTGCAGTTTATCAGATATTTCTATGCAAAATGTTATCCATAACCTACGAAATGTATAATTTCCTAAATATTTAAAAAATTAGTTAGAGAGGTGGATATAAAATGGTTAGAAAATTTAAGGTTAAAGTAAAAGGCGAGATATATGAGGTGGAAGTTGAAGAAGTTAGGGAAAAGAATGAAATTGGTGGAGTTTCTACAACAGTTGCAACTACAACTACAGTTCAAGCTCCAGAGGTTACTTCTACTCCTGAAACGCCTCGAAAACCTCAATCCAAAAAAGCAATAACCGGGGGAACTGAGCAGGTTAAAGCTCCGATGCCCGGAACTATTTTAGATGTAAAAGTTAAAGTTGGTGACAGAGTTAAGGCTGGTGATGCGGTTGTAGTTTTAGAAGCTATGAAAATGGAAAATGATATTATGACGTCAGTTGATGGAGAAGTGAAGGAAGTTCTTGTGAATTCCGGTGCTACCGTGAATGAGGGAGATATATTAGTGGTGATTGGCTAGAACTTAATTTGAGGGGGATGAATAAATGATTACAAGGCTATTTGATTTTTTAAACTCAACTGGTTATGCGAACATCACACTGGGTCAGGGCGGAATGATTATAATTTCCTGCTTTTTGATGTATCTAGCCATAAAAAAGAAATATGAACCACTGCTTCTTTTACCCATAGCTTTTGGTATGCTATTAGCTAACTTACCTCTGTCAGGAATTATGGATGGCCCGGTAGGTGATAGTGTGGGGGGACTTCTTTATTATCTTTATAAAGGGGTTAAATTGGGAATTTATCCTCCCCTGATCTTTCTTGGAGTTGGTGCTATGACCGATTTTGGGCCACTAATTGCCAATCCCAAAACATTAATTTTGGGTGCGGCGGCTCAATTTGGAATTTTTTTCACCCTTTTAGGTGCTTTGATATTAGGGTTCAGTCCCACTGAAGCCAGTTCAATCGGGATTATTGGTGGTGCTGATGGTCCAACTGCCATCTTTTTAACAGCAAAACTTGCTCCTCATTTGTTGGGTTCAATTGCGGTAGCGGCATACTCCTATATGGCCCTGGTTCCCATTATTCAACCACCGATTATGCGGGCTTTGACCACCAAAGAGGAGCGGCAGGTAGTGATGAAGACACTTCGCCCTGTTTCTAAAACAGAACGAATTCTTTTTCCTATTCTGGTAACTATCATAGTTGGACTCTTTTTACCGTCTGCTGTACCATTACTGGGAAGTCTGATGTTTGGTAACCTGATGCGGGAATCGGGTGTGGTTGATCGACTCTTAAAAACGTCTCAGAATGATTTGCTGAACATTATAACTATCTTTTTAGGACTTTCTGTAGGTGCAACAGCTACCGCAGAAAGGTTCTTGACTGTGAAAACTATTATGATTATAGGGCTTGGTCTTGTAGCTTTTGCCTTTGGTACAGCTATGGGAGTAATATTTGGAAAGATTATGTACAGATTGAGTGGTGGTAAAGTTAATCCACTGATTGGTGCTGCAGGAGTATCAGCAGTACCCATGGCTGCACGGGTAGTTCAGACAGTTGGTCAAAAAGAGAATCCGAAAAATTTTCTTCTGATGCATGCCATGGGTCCAAATGTTGCTGGTGTAATCGGCTCTGCCGTTGCTGCAGGAGTTTTGTTATCCATTTTAGGATAAGAATCTAGACTAAAGAGGTGTAGCTTGATGAAACGAGAGATTGGAATTACTGTAAGGGAAGCCTTACGGCTTGAACCCTTGAAGAATGCAAAGATTGTAGCGGGAACGAAAGGAATAAATCGGGTTATTAAATCTGTTAATATTATGGAAGTACCGGATATTGTCAAGTGGGTCAAAGAGGGAGAACTGTTATTAACCACTGTATTTGCTATTAGAGATGACAAAGAAGCGCAGCGCCGATTAATTCCTACTCTGGCGGGTCGGGGACTTGCAGGTATTGCTATTAAACCAGGGCGTTATATTGAAGAAATTCCCTCAATTATGCTTAAACAGGCTGATGAATATGGTTTTCCGTTGATAGAACTTCCCTTTGAAGCCTCCTTTTCTGATCTTATGGATTCTATTTTAAGTGAAATTTTAAATGTTCAGGCAGTATTTTTAAAAAAATCTCTCGATACTCACGAGATGTTAATGGATGTGGTATTGAAAGGTGGCGGTCTGGAGGAAATTGCTAGAACTCTGGCCAGGCTTGTACAGAATCCGGTGGCTATCTTAAACCAGAATTTTGAAGTTCAGGCTCTGGACCTTATGGGTCAAATGGAGAAAGAAAATTTATTTGAAGTTGACCAGAGGAACCCGGTTCTGCAGCTAAAAGAAAGGTTTTTGCCCGGCAAAAAGAAAGTGGGGCGTTTTAAAGAGACCTTGATTCAGGTTAATAATAGGGAGATACGGCAAATGTCAATTCCTATCCTGGTTGGTCAGGATAACTATGGCTATATTTTTGTCTGGGAGATAGTCCGAAAGCTGGAAGCTATTGATCTGATAAGTATTGAAAGGGCAGTGACGGTAGCAGCAATGGAGATTTTAAACCAGCAGTCTATCTTTGAAGTTGAACGCCGATACCAGAATGACCTTCTTTATGATCTTTTGAATGGACGGTTTGAATCAGAAGATGTGATGCTTTCCCGAGCAAAGGCTATGCACTGGGACCTTAAAGGACCATTCTGTGTAATTATCTTTGAATTGATTAAGGATTCTAATGCCAACAGTAACTCACGAAAAAAACATATGATCTGGAATCGAATTGTCCAGGGTGTAAAACAAATCTGTGAAAATAAAAAAGAAGAAGTTATATTTGGAGAGTGGGGCACCAGGTTAATCTTACTTCATTCTATTCCTGATAAACAGGATGATCTGGACAATTATCTGGGGAAAACCATTGATGAAGTTAAGCAATTAATTGAACAATATCAACAAAAATATTATATCGGTGTTAGTTCTCTCTCAAAGGGACTTTTTTCTCTCAAACAAAGTTATAGGGAAGCCAAGGAGTCAATTAGGGTGGCAAAAATAACCAATTGCTATGGGAAGGTTCTATATTATGAAAAGTTAGGTGTTTACCGTTTGCTGCATAAAATTGATGCCAAAGTTTTAGAAAATTTTTTGCATGATATCCTGGGCCCTCTAATCCGATATGATCAGGAGAATAACACCGAACTGGTAAAAACCCTGGATTGCTATTTTAAAAATAATGCTAACTTAAAGCGTTTGGCAGATGAGTTATACGTTCACTATAATACCATTCTTTATAGGATGGAACGAATTCAAACTATTCTGGGTGTTGATCTTAGTGATCGGGATACTCGTCTGAATTTAGAGATTGCTTTGAAAATTTATTTTGGTTGATTAACAGTTGGTTTTTGTTAATATTTCATATATATCTTACAAGAATTAGCGACATCATTCATAAAATTGTAACAAAGGTAAAAAAGGTGGTATTGTTGAAAACCATAAATAGTTAATAAAATTTTAATTCCGGTAAGAGGGGAATTTTTACCTAAGGATGAAAACCAGAGAGTTAAAAGCGAAAAGCATTGGAGATTTACTTTATAGTAAATTAATGGAAAAATCCCTTAATGGAGAGATCCATTCTATATTTTCATCCGTCATCAATGTTAAATTTGAAGAGGAACTCTATACCATTGGTAAGTCACAAATTGGTAATGGACCTTTGACCGTTTTGCTGCCGGTAATGGGTGAGAATTTAAATAAGTGGGGGCTGGCTCCGGGTGATCCGGTTTTTGCCAATAGAATGGAGATTAATCTCAATAATTTCCTGAGGATTGATCTGAAGGATGCTCAAATCTGGAGTAGCAAGTGGCAAAATAGACCAAATTTTAATAAAAATTTCCAACTTCTTTCCCGGGCCAGAGCTATGATATTAAGGGAAGGAAACCTCAATGGGCTGGGCGGACTTTTGGAGGATCAGTTCCAGTTTACAAGTGATACATTTATTGAATATAACCAAAAGATACTTATAAAAATGGCTATTCCTTCCCTTAATAAAATAAAAGAAGGCTTACTTAAAAGGTCAGAAATTTTCTGGAATGGGGTCAGGGAACTTGTTGGTCTGGGCCCGGGATTAACGCCAGCTAGTGATGATTTATTGGTAGGTTTTCTTTTAACATTTCGATATCTGGAGTCAGCTGGTTTATATAAACTACCAGATTTTAATTTGGCGACTTTTTCAAAGTGGGTGAAATCAAAAACAAATTTGATCAGTGCTATGGGTTTGATTTTAGCTTTTGAAGGAAGACCTCTGGAATTTATAAGAGATGCAATTCAGAATCTTTTTAATGGCGAAAAGATTAAAACAATTTTGAGTATTTTGCGTCTTATTGATCGCGGAAGTACTTCTGGAACTGATATTCTGACAGGAATTATTCTGGCAGGAGAAGTCTTTCAACAAATTTATAAAACTCAGTGTTACAACACTGCTGAATTAAAGGAGGAATGAATATGGCAAAAAAGGTGATTATTAAGCCCAATAGATATTATGACTCGGTAAAGTTAATGTCTATTTCTAAAAGCATCAGCAGCATGGAAGGTGTTACCCAGGCTGTTGTAGTTATGGGTACAGATCATAATAAGGAGACATTAAAAAAGGTAAATTTAAATACCCCTGAGACAGAAAAAGCAACTCCCGGTGATCTGATTATAGCTGTTGAGGCAGAAGAAGCAGTAATGGATAAAGTATTAAAAGAAATTGAAGAAGCTTTAACCCGGCGTAAAACCGGTAGTGACGATGAATATCGTCCAAGAAGACTTGAAAGTGCTATTGAAGCACTACCAGGTGCTAATATGATAATCATCTCTGTTCCAGGTGAATATGCAAAGAATGAGGCCATGAAGGCACTGGAAAATAATCTTCATGTTATGCTTTTTAGTGATAATGTATCGATTGAAGATGAGAAAGAATTAAAGGATTTCGCTGCTGAAAAAGGTCTTCTGCTCATGGGGCCTGATTGCGGTACTGCTATTATTAATAATGTTCCGTTAGCTTTTGCTAATGTGGTTCGTAAGGGTAAGATAGGAATTGTAGCTGCTTCTGGTACTGGTGCTCAGGAAGTAAGTACAATAATTCACAAAGCAGGAGAAGGAATCTCCCAATTAATTGGTACCGGTGGACGCGATCTTTCGGTAACTATTGGTGGAAGTATGATGCTCCGCGGTCTGGAAGCATTAAATGAAGATCCTGAAACTGAAGTAATTGTTTTGATCTCCAAACCTCCTGCAAAGGAAGTTGTTGATAAGGTATTGGCTGAAGTTGAAAAGGTTGAAAAGCCTGTTGTAATTATCTTTTTAGGTGGCGATTTAAGAGCTTTAAAAGATTCAAAGGCATATGGTGCTAAAACTCTGGAAGATGCAGCTTTGAAAGCTGTAGCACTATTACGCGGTGAAAAGCCCAGGGAAATTGAGTTTACAATGGATAGAGAAGAAGTTGAAAAGATTGCTGCTAGTGAGGCTGAAAAAATCGGAAGTAAGCAGAAATATGTCCGCGGTCTCTTTACCGGTGGTACTCTGGCAGATGAAGCAATGCAAATCCTTTCCAGCAAATTGGGTGATATTTATTCAAATATTCCCTTTAGAGAAGAGCTGGCCTTAGATGAAGATCTAAAGAGTATAAAACATACCTGTATTGATCTTGGTGATGATGTATTTACAGTTGGACGTCCTCACCCAATGATTGATCCATCTACCCGGATTGAGCGGTTAGAGGAAGAGATAAAAGATGAAGAAATGGCGGTTCTTCTTCTTGATGTGGTCATAGGTTATGGTTCTCATCACGATCCAGCCGGTGAATTGGTGCCAATTCTTAAAAAAGCAAAAGAAGTTTATAGAGAACGGGGAGGTTATCTTTCTATTGTTGCATCTGTCTGTGGTACAGAAGAAGATCCACAAAATCTTATGGAACAGAAAGGGAAATTAGAAGAAATTGGTGTTATTGTTATGCCAAGTAATGCTCAGGCTGCCCGTTTAGCTGCAATGATTGTAGAAAAGATCCAATGATAGAAAAGAGGTGATGAGCGGTGGCGAAAAATAAGATTGTTGATCTTTTTGGCAAAGAATTAAAAGTTATTAACATGGGCCTTGAATCCTTTGCAAATGATTTAAAATCTCTTAATGTTGCGGTTATACAAATGGACTGGAGGCCACCTGCGGGTGGTAATAAAAAGATGGCCTCACTATTGGCAATGTTAAAAGATTAATAGATTTAACTTCAGGGGGGAGTATTATGAGTATTAAAGAAGCAAATCAAAAGGCTATTGAAATTGTCTTGAATGCTCAACCTACTCTGGTTGACATACAGACTGCTATTGATGTAGTACCTGGTATGACCAAAAAAACCATTTTACATGCCGGGCCACCATTTAAAAATGGTTGGGAGTCTATGTCCGGTCCCGTTCGCGGAGCAGTAATTGGAGCTCTGCTTTATGAAGGGCTGGCAAAAACCAAAGAGGAAGCCATTGAATTGGCTAAATCCGGTGAGATAATTTTTGACTCCTGTCATCATCATAATGCTGTTGGTCCAATGGCAGGTATCATGTCTGCATCTATGCCAGTCTGGGTTGTAGAAAATACCACTTATGGCAATAGAGCTTACTGTACTTTAAACGAAGGTCTGGGTAAAGTTTTGCGTTATGGAGCTTATTCGCCAGATGTAATCGAAAGACTTCGCTGGATGGAAAATATTTTAGCACCTGTATTAAAGAAAGCTCTGGAGTTAGTTGGTCCAATTAATTTAAAAACACTGATTGCTGAAGCCTTGCAGATGGGTGATGAGGGACATAATCGGAACCGGGCCGGTACTTCCCTTTTGATCCGGAAACTGGCACCCGGGTTGGTGAAATCGGGTTATGATGCTGAGACTGTTGCTTCTGTCTTTGAATTTATGAATGGTAATGATCATTTCTTTTTAAATCTGACCATGCCTGCATGTAAAGCTACCATGGATCCGGCTCATGGAATTGAAAACAGTACTCTGGTTTCAACCATGGCCCGGAATGGTACAGAGTTTGGCATTAGGGTAAGTGGGTTAGGTGATCGCTGGTTTACTGCACCAGCTGAAATTATTGATGGTCTTTACTTCCCGGGTTATGGTCCGGAAGATGCTAACCCCGATGTAGGTGATAGTGTAATTACCGAAACAACGGGTATCGGTGGTTTTGCTATGGCAGCAGCACCTGCAATTACCCAATTTGTAGGTGGTACTCCCGAAGATGCTCTGAAATATACAAATGCTATGTATGAAATTACTTTAGCTGAAAATAATGCATATCTTATCCCTGCAATGGACTTTAGAGGTACTCCAACCGGTATTGATATCCGTAAGGTGGTTGAAAGCGGAATTCTGCCTATTATTAATACCGGTATTGCCCACAAGGAACCGGGTGTAGGTCAAGTTGGTGCAGGTTTGGTTCGACCTCCAATGAAATGTTTTGAAGATGCAGTAGTAGCATTTGCTGAAAAGATGCAGAGATAATTAAGGAAGGAATGAGAACTATGACCAATAATAAACCGTTAAAGGATGTAATAGTTCTCGATCTTACCCGGGTTCTGGCGGGGCCATATTGTACAATGATTTTGGCCGATCTCGGGGCAGAAGTAATTAAGGTTGAGCGTCCCGGGGTCGGTGACGATTCCCGGGCCTTTGGCCCATTTATCAATGGCAAGAGCGCATATTTTATCAGTCTTAATCGGGGGAAAAAAAGTATTGTTCTTAATTTAAAAGATGAAAAAGATCGGGAAATATTTAAACAATTGGTAAAAAAAGTAGATGTATTGACAGAAAACTTCCGACCCGGAACAATGGAAAAACTTGGTTTTGGGTATGAAGAGTTAAAGAAAATCAACCCCCGTTTAATTTATGCGGCAACTTCCGGTTTTGGTCACACAGGTCCTAAATCTAAAAAAGCTGCTTATGATATGATTGTTCAGGCGGCCGGTGGAATTATGAGTATAACGGGTCATCCGGGCGGGCCTCCTACCCGTGTAGGGGCTTCCATTGGAGATATTATTGCTGGTCTATTTACTGCCATTGGCGTTTGTGCAGCCCTTTATCAGCGCGAAAAGACTGGAAAAGGGCAAAAGATTGATGTTGCCATGTTAGATTCCCAGGTGGCAATTCTGGAGAATGCTATTGCCCGTTATATTGTGACTGGTGAGCCGCCAAAACCTCTGGGTGCGCGGCATCCTTCTATTACACCATTTGAAGCCTTTAAAGCTGCTGATGATTGGGTGATTATAGCTATAGGTAATGATGCGCTCTGGGCCAAATTCTGTAAAGCAGTTGGTCGGGAAGATTTGATTGACCATCCCGAATTTGCAACCAATGCTAAACGGACCGAGAACTATGATAAACTCAAACCGATTATGGATGAGATTATTTCTAAAAAGACTGCCGCTGAGTGGATTGAAGAGTTAGACAAAGCTGGAATTCCTGTAGGACCAATTAATACAATTGATAAACTCTTTGAAGATCCACAGATTAAAGCCCGCAATATGCTGGTAGATGTTAATGATCCTGAAATTGGTAAAATGAAGGTTGCTGGTAATCCAATTAAGATGTCCTCTTTTGAGGATGAGAAAGATCGGCAACCTGCTCCCAATCTGGGTGAACATACTGAAGAAATCTTAAAAAGATTTTTGGGGTAAATAGGGTAACCGGGGTTATGAAACTCTAACCCCTGATCATAAATTTTAAAAAAAAAATCAAGTTAAAGGAGAGGTGTTTTAAATGAAACTTTATGATCTGACCCAGCCAATTGGTATTAATACTCCTCCATGGCCAACTTATGAGCCGTTGGAAGTAAAGTACTTTAAGCGCCTTTCTACCCATCGGGTAAATGGTCAACTTATCAAGACCAGTAACCATGTTGGTACCCATTTAGATGGTGAGCGGCATTTCTGGACAGCTGGTCGTGATATTGCCAGTATTCCACTGGAAGATCTGGTACATGAAGGTGTTATTGTTGATTTAAGCGATATTGGTGAATATGGAATTTACACTTCCAAAGATATAACTGATCGTGTAGAGGTAAAAGAAGGCGATATCCTGATTATCTACACCGGATTCAGTAAATATGCCTGGTATCAGCCTGATGCTGATGAAGAAGCTTACATGATTAAGCATCCTGGACCAACAATTGAATTTGCTGAATGGTGCAAAAAGATGAAGATTCGCTGGATCGGTGTTGACTGTGGTTCTGCTGATCATCCAATGAATACTGTAATCCGTCAACTCCGTCCTGACCTGGCTGAAGAATGTGATCGGGTAATGCGGGAGAAGTATGGTAAAGGTCTTGATGACTTCTTTAAACCTGAACACCGTCAATTGATGCATACTGAACTCTTCCCACATCATATCATCCATGTTGAAAATATCGGCGGTGATATTGAAAAGATTTTGAATAGAAGAATGCTTATTGGATGTTTCCCATGGAGATTTGTTGACGGCGAATCCAGTATCTGTCGTGTTGTTGCTTTTGATCTGGAAGGGTAATTATTAAAAAGGGACTGGGGGTATATTTCTCCCAGGCCCTTTTTTAACGAATTTATGGTTAAACTGCAAAAAAGCTAATTTTTCGCTTCTTGAGAAATTTTTCGAATCATCTAAAGCTCGATTTCCGCCGAAGTAAGGCTTCCTAATCAAAGGGCCCTCCTGGCCCTTAGAACTAGCTCATCACCTCCTGTGATGAGGCCTTATTTCGTCGGAAATTTCGCTAAGATGATTTGGCGAAAAATTTCTATGTCGCTCAAAATTAGCTTTTTGCAGTAAAATGATAATTAAATTTTAAAATGCTTAGGAGGGAAGAGGATGAAAGAATTTGTAGCAGCAGGCGTACAGATTGCCATTAAACCAAATGATGTTGAAGCTAATTTAGAAAAAATTGTTAAATGGATAGATAAAGCTGTTTATGAATATGAAGCAGAATTGATCGTCTTTGCTGAGACTATAACAACTGGTTTTACCCCAAATATGTCAGCTGAAGAACTATGGGATTTGGTTGATACTATTCCTGGGCGTTTGACCGGGCCTGTAGCAGAAGCGGCTAAAAAGCACGGGGTTTATGTTGTTCTGCCTACCTATGAGCGGGGGCCATCTAGAGGAATTGTCTATAATTCAGCAGCCCTTATTGGACCTGAAGGTGAAATTGTGGGTGTATATCGTAAAACCCATCCATTTCCAACAGAACGGAAGGCAGCTGGGGGTTGGTGCACTCCTGGAACCAGTGCAGAAGTCTATGAGACTAAATTAGGTAAGATCGGAATGATTATCTGCTATGATGGTGATTTTCCTGAATTGTGCCGCCTTTTGGCTGTAAAAGGCGCAGAAGTGATTGTTCGCCCTTCTGCACTTTTAAGGAGTTATGAGATCTGGGAGATGACCAACATGGCCCGTGCCTATGATAACCATGTTTATATGATTGGTGTTAATTCTATTGGGCCAGATGCTGGAGGGAATTATTATTTTGGGCATAGTATGATTGTAAGTCCTATTGCTCAAAAATTGGCGCTGGCCCGTGGAACAGAAGAGATTATTGCTGTTAAGCTTAATCCAGATCCTCTTAAATATATCAGCTATGGAACTAAATCACCAATGATCTTTGATCATCTGGAAGATCGGCATATCGCTATTTATAAAGACATTTTAAAAGAGGCAAAAAGTCAGTTTGAACCTGCCCGGCGGATTCCATATGAAAAGAAGGCATTTTCTGAAGATAAAAATGAATAAATAATAGCCAAAGGAGTGATTTTTATGGATGTAATGGAAGCTATTCGGAAACGGAGAAGTATAAGAGCTTATAAAAATGAACCTATCAGTGATGAGATTTTACAAAAACTTTTAACAGCAGGACAGCTGGCTCCAACCGGTAATAACAAACAGCCCTGGAAACTGATAGTAGTCCGGGATCCTGAGATGAGAAAGAAGATAAATGATGCCTGTGCTCAGGATTTTATCGGTGATGCTCCTGTTATACTTGTGGCATGTTCCAGTAAAGAGCCTAAAGATATGAATACTACTATTGTTGTTGATCATATTACTCTGGTAGCTGTTGCTGAAGGTCTTGGAAGTTGCTGGATTAGATCTTTTGATGAAGCGAAAATAAAGGAATTATTAGATATTCCTGAAGAAATTCATGTGGTATGTCTATTGCCCATTGGTTATCCTGCTGAAAATCCTGAAATGCCTGAAAGAAAGCCATTATCTGAATTGGTGTCTTATGAAAAGTATTGAATATAAGGAGTACTCCTCCTGGAGTGCTCTTTTTTTAATGTTCATGCAGTAAAATAAGATTACTTACCACATAGATGGCCAAAGGCTATTTTCCTCTCAAAACTTTTTCTGGAATTAAAAATTAAAATAAACTAAATGTTGAAGGTAATGATACACTGTATATAAAAATTTTAGAATTGATTTTCTTCTATTGTTTTGATATGATATATAATAAAAAATTTTAGTCTTTTAAGAGCAATCATTTATGAGGAGGAAATGAGATGAAAAAAAGGTATTAGTGATTTTAAAGAAATGATAGATAATGATTATTTTTTTATTGATAAGAGTTTATTTATAAAGGAGGTTTAAATTAAATATGGAGAAAAAACACAATAAACCCTGGTCATATGGATTTATTGGTTTTCAAGCATTTAGTTATCATAATCCATGGATGCTTTTCTTCTTTGCTTATTTTGGATTTTTTTCATATTTTAAATATTATAAAACACAATTAAATATTTAGGTGTTCTTGGAATAATAGGTGTTATTATAGCATTTCTTGGAGTATTAGGATTGATAAGAGTCTAAGTATTTATTTAATATACGAAAGAGGCATTTGCTTTGTCCCAGAACACTGAATACACAAGAATGATAGTCACATGTGTTATTAGATTTCTCTGGGCTTGGTGCTCTAAGGTATTTTGGAGGAAAAAGGTGTTAGCTCTGATACATATTTGAATGTATTCTTTACGAAGATGAAGGAGGATTATATACCGGTTTTTAAGAAGATGTGGGAATAGAGAAGGGAGAGAAAAATTATTGAAGATAATAGATGTACACCTGCATTTTTCAAATATTAAGGTCTTTAAAGATACAGCAAACGAAATGTCACATCTGGATTATTCAGCAAAAGGGCTTAAAAAAGAATTTTCAGAGGCAAATGTAATAATTGGAATTGGTATGGGATTAACGGAGACGGAAGAGGAAAGTTTTCCTGATTTTTTATCTTTTAACCCAATGGGATTAGACCTTACGGAAGAGATACCGGAATTTCTGGTCTACTGTGCAGGGATTAACCCTGTAAGGTTAGAAGGAGATAGTAGGGAGAAAGAGCTTTTAAATATAGAAAAAGAGTTAAAAAAAGGTCTGGTAGTGGGTATAAAGGTTTATGCTGGATATTACCCTTACTATGTATATGACCCTGTTTATGAACCTATTTATGAACTGGCCAGAAAGTATAATATGCCAGTCGTGATTCATAGTGGGGATACCTATTCAGACCGGGGACTTTTGAAGTATTCACATCCACTTAATATTGATGAAGTTGCTGTAAAATATCGGGATGTAAATTTTGTCATTGCTCATTTTGGAGATCCGTGGGTGATGGATACAGCGGAGCTTATATCGAAAAATCCTAATGTATATGCTGACCTTTCTGGTTTAATTGTTGGAGATGAGAGAGAGATAAATCGGTTTAAAAGTATACCTTTATTTGTGGATCATATTAAACGGGGATTGGTTTATGCTGATAATTATGAAAAAATTCTTTTTGGGTCTGACTGGCCTTTAGTACCAATTAAACCATATATTGAATTTGTAAAATCAATTATACCAGAAGAATTTTATGAAAATGTGTTTTATAAAAATGCTTTAAATGTTTTTCCAGGATTAAAGAGAAATTTAGATTTTTAGGTATTGAAGGGTGAGCTTACTTTTTATGAGCTCACCTTTGGTTTTAATAACCGTTTTGCAGGAATTCTTTTCTTCTCTAAAGAAAATATTTTAAAGATGATTAAATTACAAAAAAAATTAATCTTTCGTTTTAAAAGATTTTCGAACCATCTATAGTTTAATTTCAGTGACATGATTAGCTCATCATATTCTGTAATAAGATCTAAACTATGGTTTGGTATTCACCATTAGCTTTTGCAGTTAAATCAAAGATACATTAAAACATGAAATAGGGGTGTTAGTTTTGAAGTGGTTCAAAGATTATCTTTTAATTAATTTTGATATTCAATCTGAAATTTTTTATTCAGTTTTTATTATTTCAATGATCCTGCTTTTAAGATGGGTAATTATTAAATTTATTAATAATAATGTTGAAGATGTTGTTTTGCGTTATAGATGGCGCAAGATATTTACTTATGCTTCATTTATATTGGCTATAATCTTACTTCTCCCGGTGTGGTTAAAGGGTTTTCGATCCCTTATGACATTTTTGGGATTGTTTTCAGCAGGTCTGGCTATTGCTTTAAGGGATTTAGTTTCTAATCTGGTTGGTTGGTTTTTTATAATCTGGAGACGGCCTTTTGTTGTTGGTGACCGGATTCAAATTGGAGATGTAGCTGGAGATATAATAGATATTCGTATATTTACTTTTTCTATGATGGAGATAGGTAATTGGGTTGATGCTGACCAGAGTACAGGTCGGGTAATACATGTTCCCAATAGTAAGGTTTTAACCAATACTATTGCCAATTTTACCACCGGTTTTGAATATATCTGGAATGAAATTCCTGTTCTCATTACTTTTGAGAGCGATTGGGAAAAGGCCAAAAAAATTTTGCTGGATATAGCTTATCATCACACTGCCCATTTAAGTGAACCTGTCCGCCAGAGAATTAATGAGGCAGCCCAGAAATTTATGATTATATGTTGGAAAAACTTAACTCCATATGTTTTTACCCGTGTGACTGAAAGTGGTATTTTATTGACTATTCGTTATTTATGTGAACCTCATAAACGTCGGAACAGTGAGGAACTAATCTGGGAGGATGTATTAAGGGAATTTGCGAAATATGATACAATTGAATTTGCTTATCCAACTTACCGTTTTTATAGTAAAGAATTTAAGTCAATGTTATCAGAAAAGGATATTCAACAGTATGAGAAGGAGTAATAAATGGCATCAAGTAATTTTTAAGGAGTGAAAAAAGTAAAACTTCTCATCATTAAAAAAGGAAGAACTGGTTCAATTAAAACGATATGCTTTCAAGGATAAGGAGAATTTAAAGAAAGCTTTAATAATTTTTAAATATGTGATTGTGACATTATAATTTGCCCTGGGTGGAGCTGGCCCGGGGTTTTTTGTTTGGAGAATGGTCGTGGAATATTAACTGAAAGTAAATTAAAAGGGATAATTTGCTTTTTTATAGAAAAAAAGAGAAGGAAACTCAATGGATTTTAACGAATAATAATTAAATAATTTTTCAGTGTATAGAATTCTTTTGAAAGATAAGAATTTGCAATATTAATTTGTAATTTGTATAAGATCAGAGGAAGGTGAAGGTTATGAATATATTTAGAAATAGATGAGTAAGGTTTTGAAGGAGAGGATGAAATGAGTAAACTATCAAGGAGGATTTTTTGAATATGCTCATTAAACTAAAAAGAGAACGTAATTTATGTTTTTATTTTATCGGATTATTTGTCTCAACTATTGGAAGTGGTATAAGTCATATTGCATTAATGTGGGTATCTTTGGAATTAACAGGAAAATATACAACTATTGGCGCCATAACCAGTGCAAATGTAATTATTTTAGCTGTATTTGGTTTGTTTACAGGAGTTCTTATAGATGGTTTTAACAAGAAAAAATTTTTAGTAAGAATTGATTTATTCAAAGGAGTATTAGTATTAATTATTCCCTTTTTGTTTTCTTATCTTGGGATGTTAAATATACACTTGCTCTGGATTTATGTAATTTTGAGTTCTTTTGCCGAAGTACCGACAAATCAGGCTCATTTTGCCATAATTCCTTCTCTGGTTAAAGATAATAAATTATTGGTTAAAGTAAATAGTATATCTACTACTTTACTTAGAATTGGTTCTGTTTTGGGCCCGGCTGTGGGTGGTATTATAGTCAGTCAATTTGGAATTGCGACAGCATTTTTGGTGGATGCTTTAACCTTTTTCTTTTCTGCGGGATGCCTGGTATTTTTAAAACCATATTATTCTACTGATTCAATTTCTATTGAAGGATATAGACAGGTTGTAAAAACTGTTAAAGAGTTTAAAGACAATATTGCTTTATCATTTTCATTAATATTGAAAAATGTTTTCTTGAGAAGATTAACTATGTACAATCTTGTTACTAATTTTATTATGGGGCCACTTTTTATTCTGGCACCAATTATTGCAAAAAATACCGGGTTAGGTGCTGCTGGATATGGGATGTTACAATCACTAATGATGATAGGATTATCTATTGGAGGATTATTAATTACTTTAGTTGAAATCGACTTTAATAAGGTTAAGATGTTATTGATAGGAAATATTGGCTTTGCAGGGTCCTTTCTCTTATTAGTATTAATATCTGCCAAATATATGCCATATGTAGTATTTTTCCTGGCTGGTTTCTTTTTGGTTGGAGGAAAGGTTTTTGGACATACTATTTTTCAAGAGAGTGTTCCAAAGGAACATTTAGGAAAATTCATGGGATCTTTTGGTTTTGTTGGTAATTTAGTTCAGCCAGTTAATCTATGGTTGAGTACATATTTTATTGGTTTAGGAAAATTAAATGAGGTTTTGCTAATATTAAGTACCTTTTCGATAGTGGTGTCTATTTATAGTTTTAAATTTCTCAATATGCATTATAAATTTGAAGCACTTGTTGAAGACTCTGGAATTGGTTGATAGCTATTGAGATATAGGTTTGTCCTGGGGAACTGGCCTGTTTTTTTTCAATAACTTTCAAGAAAATAATTTTTTCTGTTGAAAACTCAATTTGCTTAACTATGGGGAGATTTTGAAATCAGTTAATAAACTGTCCAAATCTACTTGACCAGGTTATACTATTCTTATGTATAATCCTCCCTTAGGTTAGATCTTTGTTCAGCAAATAATTATTTCAATTTTTAAAGAAGATAATTATACTGCAAAAAGCTAATTTTGAGCGACATAGAAATTTTTCGCCAAATCATCTTAGCGAGATTTCCAACGAAATAAGGCTTCATCACAGGAGGTGATGAGCTAATCAAGGGCCAGGAGGACCCTTTGATTAGGAAGCCTTATTTTGGCTGAAATCGAGCTTTAGATGGTTCGAAAAATTTCTCAAGGAGTGAAAAATTAGCTTTTTGCAGTTTAATCAAAGGTATAATTTGCTTTTTTATAGAAAAAAAGAAGGAAACCCAATGGATTTTAACGAATAATAATTAAATAATTTTTCTAAGTATAGAATTCTTTTAAAAGATAAAAATTTTGCAGTACTAATTTGTACAGAAAAGAAGATTCCTTTTTTATTTTGTATTCAACACTCAACTATTTAGAAAGAGGGTAAAAAATGAAAAAGGTAAAACAATCTGAGTTAAAAAAATATTTATCAACAAAAAGTGATGTAGAATTAAAAAAAGAAATATTGGAATTGTTTAAATTATATCCAAATGTACAAGAATATTATTATTTAAAGATCTATCCTGAAAAAGAAGAAGAGATCATGGAAAAGTATTTACAAATTATTAGAGATGAATTTTTTCCGGAAAGAGGTGTACCTACTTTACGATATTCAATAATGAGAAAGGCAATTTCTGATTTTAAAAAAATATCTAAAACACCTAAAAATATTGCTGAGTTAATGATGTCATATGTAGAATTTGGAGTTGATTTTACTAATGTATATGGTGATATAAGTGCACGATTTTATAATAGTATATTCAGTATGTATGAAAAAACAATATCGTACATCTTAAAAAACAATTTGCAACAATATTTTAAAGAAAGATGTAGGAAGGTTATGGAAAAAAGTAGAGGGATTGGATGGGGATTTGGTGATGATATGGAGTGTCTTTATTATGAGAATTTCGAAGATTAATTTATCAATTAGTGCTGTTGTTAAATGAAAGCTAAGAAAGACTTTCGTTGATGAAAGTCTTTTTTTTGTGCATTAATTTAAGTTAACCAGGTCAGTCTTTATAAGTACAAACTTTTATTGTTCTTAATCTTAAGGTCTTAAGGAGTATTAAAATAATTTCAAGTTTTCTATCTATGATTATACTGCAAAAAACTAATTTTGAACGACATAGAAATTTTTCGCTAAATCATCTTAGCGAGATCTCTGCCGAAATAAGGCCTTATCACAGGAGGTGATGAGCTAATCAAGAGCCAGGAGGTCCCTTTGATTAGGAAGCTTTATTTCAGCTGAAATCGAGCTTTAGATGATTCGAAAAATTTCTCAAGAAGTGAAAATTAGCTTTTTGCAGTTTAACCATCTATTTTTATCATATATCATGTATATAATGGTTGAAATTTCCCCTTTAATGCTTTAAAATAAAAAATAAGTATTCATTTCTATACGAAAAAGGATGAAGCTTATGGTTTTTACAAATCTATACATTCCAGAAATTCATGAAATTATGCCATCTAAGAGAGTTTATCTTTTCCGGGCCGGATTTAAAGGGAAAAATATTATTCTGGATAATGTAATGCGAAATCTGGTCAATTCAATCTATACCCGTGGATTAGAAATATCAGAGCCAAAGTTATACTATACAACTTTACCGATTGGTGATATACCGCCGGAAATAATTCCAGCCTCTTTTGCAGGTAGTCAGCGTATGACGATATTTGTTTCCACTCTTGGAAAAAGAATTGATAAGGAAATTGAAGCCTATGCAGCCTTAGAAAAAGTTTTACATGCAACTTTACTTGATGCCTGGGGTTCAGAAGCATTGGAAACTCTTAATAAGTCATTTGATAATAAGCTCCGTTCAAAATATGGAAAAGGGACAAGACGTTTCTCACCAGGATATGGGGATATAGATATCCGTTTAAACAGTTTAATTCTAGAACTATTACAGGTTCACGATGTTGTTGCAAACCCTAAAACAGGGATTCTTCTGCCTCGTAAAAGTACAATTTGTATGATTGGTTGGCAGAAATAATGTTGTTAACAATAGTAATTTAAGGAGTCAGGAGGTAGAATAGCTTGGGAGAGAGAATTATTGATGTGATCCATAAAAAAGGTATAACTTTATCCTTTGAAGTCTTTCCCCCCAAAAAGTCTCAGGATAGAGATTTAAGCATTATTTTTGGAACTATTGAAAAATTAGTGGATCTAAAGCCTGATTTTATAAGTGTTACCTATGGAGCAGGTGGGGGAAACAAATCCCGGGCCAGCGAAATATCCCAATTCATCCAGACTACCACCAATTCTATTGCCCTGGCCCATTTAACCTGTGTTGGTTATTTGAAAAAGGACATCAAAGAAATTTTAGATAAATTCTATTCCATTGGTGTTCGCAATATCCTCGCATTGCGGGGAGATATTCCCGCAGGAGTTACTTTTCCTCATGATGCATGGCAGGACTTTCAATATGCAAAAGACTTAATTCAGCTTATTAAAGAAGATGGGCGCTTCTGTATTGGAGCTGCTGCTTATCCGGAAGGGCATGTCCAATGTAAAGATCTTAAAAAAACCATTAAACATATGAAAGCGAAAATAGAAGCCGGTGCGGATTTTTTTATAACCCAGCTCTTTTTTGAAAATGAACTTTTTTATAAATTTATGGATATGGTGGAGAGTGCAGGGATTACAGCACCTGTGATTCCTGGAATTATGCCAGTTTTAAGAGCAAAACAGATCAAGCGTATTGTAGAACTAACAGGTGCCAGCATTCCTGTAAAACTTAATAGGCTTTTAGAGAAATATGAAAATAAACCGGAAGAGATGGAGAAGGCAGGTATTGAGTATGCACTGGCTCAGGTTGAAGATCTTATTGAGACAGGTGTAAAAGGAATTCATCTATACACTATGAACAAGGCCAGACAGGCCTGTGAAATAGTAAAGAAAGCAGGATTAAGGTAGAGGAGGAGACCATGAAACGAAATGAATTTTTGCAACTCTTAAAAGAACGGATATTATTGTTGGATGGTGGTTATGGAACTGAATTTTTCAAGCGGGGTTATGGGGAAATTCCTGGAGAATTATTGAATCTTAGGGCTCCTGAAGTGGTTGAAACCTTACAGAGGGAGTATGTTGAAGCAGGAGCAGATATTATACTGACAAATACCTTCAGTGCTAATCGGCCAAAACTTATTTCTCTAGGTTTTGAAGAATATTTTGAGGAGATCAATGCGCGGGCTGTTGAGATAGCCCGAAGAGCCGGTAAAGATAAGACTCTGGTTTTTGGTGATCTTTCATCCACAGGTAATTTTCCCAGACCATTAGGTTCTATGAATTTTGAAGAAGCGGTGCAGGCTTTTTATGAGCAGGCCAGAATTTTATATGAAGCTGGAGTCGATGGTTTTATCATTGAAACAATGTCTGATATAAAAGAATTAAAGGCAGCAGTATACGGTATTCGTTCAGTGACTCGAAAGTTACCTATTATTGCCAATATGACCTTTGATAGCTCACTTAGGGCCGTTACAGGTACATCAGTGGCAATTTTTGCTACCACTTTTGAAGATCTTGATGTGGACGTTATTGGAATTAACTGCACCCTGGGACCTGAAGAGATGATAAATGTCTTTAAAGAGTTGGCTAATTATACTACCAAACCACTATTAGTAGAACCCAATGCAGGTGAGCCAATCTATGATGGCAAAAAACTCAGTTATAAAATGTTACCTGAGCATTTTGCTATATATGTTGAAGATTTTGTTGATCTGGGAACCAATATCATTGGCGGCTGTTGTGGAACTTCACCTGAGCATATAAAAGTTATGGGTAAACTTTTGAGCAAACGTAAACCTATTCAAAGAAAAGTACATTTTACTCAGGCCCTTACTTCCAGAACTGTTTACCGGACTCTTGAGCCATTTGCTGTAATTGGAGAGCGTATCAATCCGGCATCTCGAAAAAAATTTCAGGAGGAGATTGTCGAGAAAAACTTCCAGACGTTGCTTAAAGAAGCTGCTTTTCAGGAAAAAAAGGGTGCAACTTTATTGGATGTAAATCTGGGAATCGAAAAGCTTTTGACTGAAGAACATTTCAAAGATGCAGTTATTAAATTGGATCGTCAATCTTCTATTCCCATTTCTTTTGATATCCAGACTTCAAATTATCTGGAGGTTGCCTTAAGAGAATATCCAGGACGTCCGTTAATTAATTCTGCCCGTGTAACGGAAAAGAGTCTGGAGAGTCGAATTGAACTTTTGAAAAAATACGGTGGGATGCTGATTTTATTAGCTATGGGAAAAGAAATTCCCAAAACACCTGAAGAAAGATTTAAAAAGATTTTAGAAGGTATTTCTATTCTGGAAGAAAACGGGATTTCTAAAGAAAGGGTTTTAGCAGATCCGTTGGTATTATCTCTTGGTGCAAAAAAAGATCCGTACGTGACCCTGGAAACAGTTCGGTTATTAACAGAAGCCGGAATTAAAACTACTATGGGTCTTTCTAACCTCAGTTTTGGATTACCCAACCGTTCTTACATCAATGGAGCTTTTTTAGCTCAGGCTATAGAAAAAGGTCTTACTTCTGCGATAATGAACCCAGGCGATTCTTTTGTAATGGGGAGTTTACAGGGTTCATTGGCCCTTAAAGGAAAGAAAATTACTGAAGAAGAAAAAGTTTTGACTGAAGATCCAATGGTGGAAGCCTTACTTTCTGGTAATTTTGATCAACTAAGGTCCCTTGTAGAAAAAGAATTAGAACAGTCCTCACCTTTGGAAGTAAGTCAAAATATCCTCAGAAAAGCAATGGAAGAAATAGGTGTTTTGTATACAGAAGGGAAAATATATCTTCCACAACTTTTACTTGCTTCTGAAACGGCTCAACCGATTTTTGACTTTTTAAATAGTTTTATCTCTGAAGAAAAAACTTATAAAGGAAAGGTTGTTCTGGCTACTGTTGAAGGGGATATCCATGATATTGGTAAAAAGATTGTGGGAACAGTTTTAAAGAGTGGTGGCTTTGAAGTAATAGATGCCGGAAAAGATGTTCCTGCTGAAGAAATTCTTAAAATAGTAAAGAAAGAACGTCCAGATATTTTAGGACTTTCAGCTATGATGACTACTACTGTAGGAAGAGTAGAAGAAGTTGCAGCACTTTTAAAGCAGGAAAATGTAAAGGTTAAGCTGATAGCAGGAGGCGCTTCTATGAATTCATCACTGGCAAAAAAATTTGGTTGTGATGGGTATGCACAAAATGCATCTGATGCTCTAATATTATGTAAAGATTTGATAGGCTGTTGACATAATCAAAAAAGGAATTTTACTTGCAAAAAGCTAATTTTTTGCTTCAAGAGAAATTTTTCGAGCCATCTAAAGTTCGATTTCAGTAACTTGATTAGCTCATCACATCCTGTGATGAGGCCTTATTTTGACTGAAATCTCACTGAGATGGTTTAACGAAAAATTTCTATGTCGCTCAAAATTAGCTTTTTGCAGTGTAATCATTTATCAATCCTCAATTAGAGTGTCTTCAAAAGCTGATAAGATAAAATTTTTAAGTTTGATATGGTCCTTAAAGAAAAATTTTACTCCCTGAACCCAGAGAAAAGTCAAAAAAAGTACCAGGGATGGAAGACCTACGGCTATATAGTCAGATCTGGTGAGAGTTTCTGTCTGGAAGTTTTGATAGAATTTAAAAGAAAAGAAAATAGCAGCTAGAAGGAATGGAATAACCCAGATGGTTAAAATAATTTTTTCTCCTTTATCCAGTTTTAAATGACAGTCAATAGTTGTTCCTCTGGGGGTAGGGCTAAATGTTCCCGATAAAATAGGACGGAAAGCCTGTCTAATTAAGCTCTTGTGTTTTATAAGGAAGCGAAAAGATTTACTTTTTACATAACCTTGAACTTCAAAGATTTCTTTTCCAGAATTAAATTTTTTCCGTGCATTATAAAAACTCTCAAGACGTTTTGCTGCCTTAGCAGGAGTCAGTTTGGTATGAATTTTAAATCTCATCTTTTTCACCTTCTAATCTTCAAGATAAAATTGTAGATCTTTGATCAATGCATCCACCTTCAATTTAGAACCGGTATGTTTAAGGAGTTTTTCCTGCCAATCGACGGAAGCGCCAGGGCCATAGTAAATTTGACAAACTTCTCTAAATGCTTCTGGATGGCCATGAAGACCGCCATACCTTTGATTCAATTCTCTGTGAATTTGACTGGCGATAAGATCAGCAAGGATGTAGTTTTGCCAGTAAACAGGATAGTTAATATACCAGGAATTGGCTGCCCAGCGGGGTGTTTCATTTAAAGTAATCCCCAATATATCATGTTCCATTTGAGCAAGGATTTTGTCCGGATTGGTGGATGGATTTTCGTAAATAATATACTCAGTCAGGGCATAAGCAGTCCGCTCCCTTAAGTAGTGGAACCATGAAGCGATAAGACGTTTTCGAACTGAGTGAATTTGTTTAGAATCAATTCCCATTCCTTTTAACCATTGAGGGTGACGGGTAATATAGGCAATGAGTTCAGCCATTCCTTCGGTAAAGGGCCCCGAATCATTACGGAAAATAATTGATTTTTGCTGGTTGTATGCACTGTGTAGGGCATGGCCTAATTCATGGAACATAGTACGGTAGGAGTTGTAACCATCTGCTGGATTGGTTAAGATTTTTATTTCATTATCATTTAAAGTTATACAAAGTCCATTATAGGGAATATCTGTGCAGACCATCTTAATTCCAAGTTTCTCTAAGTCAGCACCGTGAGTTTTACCCCAACTTTTTAATTTATTTTCAATTAAGTTTTTGGGAAAAAGGGAGGTGTCGATTTTGCTCATTGTCTCTAATAAATACATTATGTCCCAGGGTTCTATCTGATTTAGACCAAGTAGTTTTTGGCCTTCAGTAAGAATCTGATTATAGATAGGATTGGATGCCTTTATCAGGTCATTTAGTATGGTTTGAGTTTCTTTTAAAGTTAATCCATCCATTTCAAGAATCATATCAGCATATGTAGTATAACCTTCTTCTTTAGCCAGGTCATTGCGTAAACGTATTAATTTCAGCAGACGTGGTGCTAAAGATTTAGAGATAGCATATTTGCTAATCCAGGCGGCTTTTCTTAAAGATTGATTGGGTGATGTGCGCAGGATATTTTTAATAGTACCTAGGTCACTTTTTTTATCATTTACTATATATTGATATGTAATCATTTCATCTTCAAGTTCCCTGGTTAATTCCCTTATTTCTGGATGTAAATGTACTTTACTTAACGAGATATGTTTTTTCCAGAGAGTGAGTCGGCGCTTAAGAAGAGGGTCTTTTACATAATCAACCCAATTATTAATAAGACTGATAAAACGAGGATTTAAGATTTGTTCAGCGTATTGTTTTTGTAGTTTATTAATTTCAGGAATTCTACATTTTTCCAGTAATTTTTTAAATTGAAGGCGGCTTATTTTTTCTTTCAAAGTTTTTAAATGAACCTCAAAAGAGTCAAGAACTTTAATAAGCTCAGCTTCATTATGAATTTGAGGTATCTGGTTTAAATTCATTTTTATCCCTCCAGCTTAATAAAAAAATTTTTGATTTTACTGCCAAAAGTTAATTTTTTGCTTCCAAAGAAATTTTTCGAATCATTTAAAGTTCGATTTCAGTAACTTGATTAGCTCATCACATCCTGTGATGAGGCCTTATTTCGATTGAAATCTCACTAAGATAACGAAAAATTTCTATGTCGCTCAAAATTAGCTTTTTGCAGTTTAATCATTCTTCAAAAAGATGAGATTATCCTGCTTGATATATGATTTTACTTTATATAAGCGAAATATATGGAGGAAAATATAGAGACTATCGAGAATATTAAAGCTGTACTAACCTTTTAAGGAAAAATAATCCCAAAAAACGGAAAATCTATACTTTCAGAATATAATCAACCTAGGGACTTATAAAAATTATGAAATATAAAGTTAAAGGAGGTTTTAAATCTGGTGGAATGGAATTATGAAATTGGAAAAGCCGCTGTAAAGAGGATGCAAGAGCGGGCATCCTGTCGGGTTTTTTCTGAAAAGCCTATCCCGGAAGAAAGCTTAAAAGAAATTTTGAAAGCAGGTTTAAGGGCGGCTAGTGGTGGTAATCTTCAGCCTTATTCAATAATTGTGGTTAAAGATAAGAATAAGCGGAAGCAACTGGCGAAATTATGCGCCAATCAACAATTTATGGGCAAAGCTCCGGTAAATCTAATTTTTATATTGGATTTTTATAAATTGAGCCGGCTAGCTAAATTACAGAAGGCCCCTTTTACTGCTAATAAAAGTTATCTGCATTTTTTAATCGGGATGGAAGATATTGTTTGTACAGCTCAGGTTATAGAGACTGCTGCATGGCAGATGGGAATTGGTTCTGTTTATATTGGAACTGTTAATAATGTTGGAAAAGAGATTAGTGAAATTTTAAACTTACCTCGTTATACCTATCCTGTTCTGGCTTTAGCACTGGGGTATCCAAAAAATGAACTTCCTTTAAGGGAAAGATTGCCATTTGAAATGACTGTCTTTGAAGAAAGGTATCCTGAGCTCAGTGATGAAGATATTTTAAACGGTTTTGCCGCCAAATATGGTAATAAAACACGTCAGTTACCTAATTCTAAATCAGCTCAAAAAGAATGGATGACCTCGCTTAAAGAAGCGCTTTTGACCAGTTATACGGAAGAAGAAGTAGAAAAAATCATTGCTGAGGTTGAAAAGCAGGGTTCACTAAAATATTTACAGTATGTTTTTGGGTTACATTATCATGCAAAAAAGATGTTAGATTATAGTGAAGAAGTTTTGAAGATGATGAAAAATCGGGGATTGGAACCTTTTTTTGTACTTGAAAAGTAGCAATATTAAAAAAAGGAGCGGTAAGCATTGGCAAATTTATTAACACCTCTTAGAGTCAAAAATATGAATTTAAAAAATAGAATTGTCCTACCACCAATGGCTACTGAGAAAGCAACAGAAAAAGGGGAAGTTACTCCGGAATTGATTGAACATTATTATAGATATGCCCGGGCCGGGGTTGGATTAATTATTATTGAACATTCCTACATATCTCCTGAAGGAAAACATAGTCCGCGTCAGCTCAGTGTTGCAAATGATGGGGTGGTGGAAGGTCTAAGTAAATTAGCAGAAGCTATTCATGATGCTGGTGGGATTGCTGGTGTACAGATAAACCACACCGGAATGGCCGGAAAACCAGAGATTGTAGGAAGACCTGTTGGCCCTTCTCCTTTCCGTCATCCACGAAGGGAAGAATGTATGCAGGCAAGGGAACTTTCCAGAGAGGAGATTAAAGCTCTGGTGAAAGCTTTTGCTCAGGCAGCAGGACGGGTTAAACGGGCTGGATTTGATATGGTTGAAATCCATTCAGCTCACGGTTATTTAATCAATCAGTTTAATTCACCATTGACCAATCACCGTACTGATGAATATGGTGGTTCTTTAGAAAAACGATTTACTTTTGCCTGTGAAGTTGTTGAAGCTGTGCGAAGAGAGGTTGGGCCAGATTTTCCAGTATTCTTCCGTCTGGGTGCTGATGATTTGATGGAGGGTGGATTAACACTTGAAGATTCGAAAAAGGTAGCTCCGCTGTTGGTTGAAGCAGGTGTAGATTTACTGGATTTATCTGGCGGTATTGGTGGTTATCGGGTTGAAGGAAAACAGGGTTATTTTACTTATCTGACAGAAAGATTAAAGGAAGTAGTGGATGTTCCTCTCATTACAACTGGTGGAATTATTGATCCTGAAGTGGCTAATCAGATCATTCTGGATGGCAAAGCTGATCTAGTTGGAGTCGGTAGGGCAATGCTTAAAGATTATGAATGGGCTACTAAAGCTATTAGCAAATTATCTTGATAAAGTTTTGGTTTAATTAGAAAGGAGAGTAATTAATGAAAAAAGTTAGATCTATAATTTACAAGGATGGAAAATTAAAATTACTGGATCAGCGTAAACTACCGGTAGTTACTGAATTTATCACCTGCAGCACTTATGAGGAAGTAGGTGAGTGTATTCGGGAGATGGTGGTACGGGGTGCTCCTGCCATTGGAGCAACAGCAGCTTACGGTATGGCCATCGGTGCTATGACCAGTTCTGTAAAAGATACTCTGACACTTGTCAAAGAGCTGGAGCACATTGCTGAATATTTATGTCAGACCAGACCAACTGCTGTTAATCTCTTCTGGGCGATTGATAGAATGTTAAATGTGGCAAAAGCAAATGAGAATCTTTCTTTAGAGGAATTTAAAGAGAGACTATTAGAAGAAGCACATCAGATTGCCAATGAAGATATAGAAATTAACCGACGGATTGGTGCACATGGTGAGAAACTTATAGATGATGGAGATACTATTCTAACCCATTGTAACGCTGGGGCTCTTGCTACTGTTGACTATGGAACAGCACTGGGTGTAATCCGGGCTGCCCACGAAGCCGGCAAAAAGGTTCATGTTTATGCTGATGAGACAAGACCCTACTTGCAGGGTGCAAGACTTACCGCCTGGGAGATGGTTCAGGAAGAAATTCCTGTTACTCTGATTACTGATAATATGGCTGGATATGTGATGAAGCTTGGGCGGATTCAAAAAATTATTGTGGGAGCAGACCGGATTGCTGCTAATGGAGATACTGCCAACAAAATCGGTACCTATTCCCTGGCCGTTCTGGCAAAAGAGCATGGGATTCCGTTCTATGTTGCAGCTCCAGTCTCTACCTTTGATTTCAGTATTAAAACTGGTGATGAGATTCCTATTGAAGAGCGGTCGCCGCGGGAAGTAACTCATATTGGCGATATCCAGATTGCACCGGAAGGTGTTAAGATTTTCAATCCGGCCTTTGATGTTACTCCGCATGAATATATTACTGCAATTATTACAGAATATGGTGTGATTAAAAATCCTGATGCTGAAAAGATTGCTGCATTACAGGATCAAATTCAAAAGGAGGGATAATTAATGAAAAGAGAATCAAAAGTAAAAGATATGAGTCTGGCTCCCGAGGGTCATCGTCGGATTGATTGGGTTAAAGAGCATATGCCGGTTTTAAATGAGGTAAGAAAAGTGTTTGAAAAGGAGCAACCCTTTAAAGGACTAACTGTTGCAATCTGTCTCCATCTTGAAGCTAAGACAGCATATCTGGCGAAGGTAATAAAAGCTGGTGGTGCTGATGTGGTCATTACCGGTTCTAATCCCCTTTCAACACAGGATCCGGTTGCAGCAGCTTTAGTAGAAGATGGAATCACCGTCTATGATTGGTATAACTGTACTCCTGAAGAGTATAACCAACAGTTACACTGGGTATTGGATTGTGAGCCTGACCTATTAATTGATGATGGTGGAGATATGGTACATCTGCTCCATACTGAGCGGCGTGAACTTTTAGAGAAGATTCGCGGTGGAGCAGAAGAAACTACAACAGGGATTCATCGTTTGAAGGCTATGGATAAAGCTGGTGAACTGGCATTTCCAATGGTGGCAGTAAATGATGCTCTTTGCAAATACCTCTTTGACAATCGTTATGGCACCGGTCAATCTACCTGGGATGGTATTATGAGAACCACCAACCTGGTAGTAGCAGGAAAAAATGTAGTGGTTATCGGTTATGGTTGGTGTGGTAAAGGAATTGCTATGCGGGCCAAAGGTCTTGGGGCTAATGTGATTGTTACCGAAGTTGATCCCATCAAAGCAAATGAAGCCATTATGGATGGATTTAGAGTTATGCCAATGCTAGAAGCGGCTAAAATAGGCGATTTCTTTATTACTGTTACAGGAAATATTAATGTAATCCGTAAGGAACATTTTGAAGTTATGAAAGACCGTGCGATTATGTGTAATGCAGGACATTTTGATGTAGAGATTAGCAAACCTGATTTGCAAGAACTGGCCACAGAGGTACGAACTGTCCGTAAAGATATCGAAGAGTTTACCATGCCTGACGGTCGCAAACTCTATCTCTTAGCAGAAGGCCGATTGGTAAATCTGGCTGCCGGCGACGGGCATCCTGCAGAGATTATGGATATGACCTTTGCGCTTCAGGCCATGAGCATTAAATATGTAAATGAAAATTATAAAAACCTGAAAGGAAAAGTTTATTCGGTTCCAGAATCCATTGATCAATATGTAGCCAGACTGCGCCTTAAATCTCTGGGTATTGAAATTGATGAATTGACACCTGAGCAGGAAAGGTATTTGAATAGCTGGAAGCTTTAAGGAGGTCTAAGTAGATGGGCAAACTGTTAATTCGCGGTGCTGATTTAATGACCATGCGGGATGATACATTTATCATTCATGATGGAGCTATAGTCATTGAAGATGATAAATTTATATTTGTTGGAGAAGAAAAAGATCTCCCTCAGGAATGGGAATATGACAAAATTATTGAAGCAAAAGATCAAGTAATTATGCCGGGAATGATCAATACCCATACTCATGCAGCCATGACTTTGCTCCGTAGTTATGCCGATGACCTACCACTTATGGAATGGTTGGAAAAGAGAATCTGGCCTGTGGAAGCAAGACTTAAAGCTGAAGATGTCTATTGGGGTTCTATGGTAGCTATTCTTGAGATGATCAAATCGGGAACTACCTGCTTTGCAGATATGTATTTTTATATGGATGAGGTTGCAAAGGCAGTAGAAGAGTCTGGTATTCGCGGAGTTTTATCCCACGGTATGATAGGGGTTGGCCCCAATGGTGAGAAGGATCTGGCAGTTGGACGGCAGTTCTGTAAAGATTGGGAAGGGAAGGCGGATGGACGTATCCGAACTATGTTAGCACCCCATGCCCCATATACTTGCCCGCCGGATTATTTAAGGAAGGTGTTGGAGATTGCAGATGAATTAAAAGTACCAATTCACATCCATCTCTGTGAAACAGAGACTGAGATAAAAAATATTAAAGAACAGTATGGTAAAACTCCAATCCAGTTGGTTGATGAAGTTGGACTTTTTGATTATCCGGTTCTTGCAGCCCATTGTGTACATTTAAGTGATAAGGATTTTGAAATTCTTAAAAAAGCAAAAGCTCTGGGTATTGCTCATAATCCCCAGAGCAATATGAAACTTGCAAGTGGAATTGCACCGGTTCAGCGAATGTTAAATGAGGGGCTCACTGTAGGGATCGGCACAGATGGTGCTTCCAGTAATAATAATTTAAATATGTTGGAAGAAATGAGTACTGCTGCTCTTTTACAAAAGGTGGGAACAATGGATTCTACAGCCTTACCTGCAGGCGAATGTTTACGTATGGCTACAATTTATGGTGCAAGAGCTATAGGTCAGGATGCCGAACTGGGTACTCTGGAAGTAGGTAAAAAAGCGGATCTGATAATCTTTGATTTTAGTAAACCACATCTGGTGCCGCGTCATAATATTATGGCACATACCGTATATTCTGCCCAGTCCAGTGATATTCTGACTGTCATTGTAAATGGTCAAATTCTGATGGAAAATCGTGAAGTTAAGACTATTGATGAAGAACGGGTTCTTTTTGAGGCGGAAAGGACTTCAAAAGAACTGTTAAGAAGATAAATTTATGGTTGGGAATCTGAGGAATACCCCGGACTCAAATAGAGTCAGGGGTTTCTTTATTTACCAATAATTGTTATATAATATTCTGCTTGTCTTGAAGGATAAATTCTACCTATGGCGAATATTTTATTATTAAATAAAAGCCTTTTGTGTCATCCCTCTTTGTGTAGTGATGGATTAAGGAGTCGAGTGTTGAGTAGTAGTGCTTTGATTAGAAGGGGGGTATTAATTGTGAAGAAGTTGGTTTGTTCGACGTGTGGTGTAGAGATTCAAGAACAGGACATTTTAGGAATTGGTACTTTTGATCGAAATATTGGTAAATATGCTGGTTTAACTGTTATTACTTTTAGATGTTCAAAGTGCCATCAAAAAGAATATCAGGTGATTGATCATAATCCATTTTCAAAGATTAATGAGATCAGTATTCACCCCGAACTAACTCCTGAAGAAATGATGATTGTTCAACGGGAAGCCAGTATAAATTGTGATGATCAGCTGGATTTTTATGAAGCTATTAAAGAGATAGATACGGTAGAAGAGTTTTTAATTAAATGTAATCTAAATCGTTTTGAAAAACTAAAAAAGGTGGGGCAGATTATCCAGACACCGACTGATGTTTTTAATATATTCGTCAAATATAATGGATTGGATAAAAAAAGGATGATGGTCTTATTCTTAGATGAAGAAAATCGTCTTGTTACCTGGGAACTTTTTGGAGAAGGTACTAACAAGCCAATTAGCTTTGATCCAAAAAACATTTTCCGGACAGCATTACTGCTACCGCAAAAAGTTTCGGTCATCCTGGCTCATAATCATTTTACCCAGCTTTCTACTCCTTCTAAAAAGGATATCTTGCGGACCAAAAGATTGGTTAAAGCTGGGGAAGTATTGGGTGTGGAATTTCTGGATCATGTGATTATTTATGAGGAAGGTTATAAAAGTTTTGATCAGTTGAATCTGATTTAGTCAAAAACCTGTAGCTTAATGCTACAGGTTTTTTTAATATTATTAATAATATTCGGTACAGATAATTTATAAAAAACTGCAAAAGGTTAATTTTAAGCGATATAAAAATTTTTTGAAGTGAAAAATTAGCTTTTTGCAGTAAAATAAGATTTAGTGCCCGGAGGGCATTTTGTTCGTGTTTAGGAAATTATATAACTATAGATAACTTTCATTCCTAGTGTCAATAAATTTTTTTGATAAAATGTTATGATAAGGGCTAATTTATATGGTTGATGTTGACAAATACTATTCATGGTGATAAAATTAATTTGTCTAGACCGACCGGTCGGTCGAGTTAAAAGGAGGAGTAAAAATGTCTGAACAATCTAATAAAACAAGAGAAAACATCTTAAAGGCGGCAATGGAACTTTTTGCCGAAAAAGGTTTTCATGAGACTTCGATGGCTGCCATTGCTAAAAGAGCTGGGCTTGGTAAAGGGACATTATACTGGCATTTTTCAAGTAAAGATGAATTATTTAAACAACTTATAAGTGAGAAAGGGGAGGGTTTATTTCGACAGTTACGCGAACTATTAAATCAAAAATTTTCTCCTGAAAAGATTTTAAAAGAGTTTATTAGAATTAAACTTATTTTTATGATTGAAAATCGGGAATTATCTCAGATTTTATTGAATAATATGCAGTTTACAGATCAGGAGTTTAAACTAAAATTATTCCAACGACATAAAGAGATGGTACAGGAGTTGCAAAAAATCATTCAACGGGGAATGGATGAAGGTATATTTCGACGGGGGTCTAGCAGGGATACTGCTGTAGCAATTATCGGAATGATCAACAGTATGAACTCGATTCTATTTTTTGAGGATGAAGATATAGATATAACAGAAAAGGTTGAATTTCTATACAGAATGATTATGTGTGGTATAAAAAATGAATAAAAAGTGGGGGGAAATAAAGTGATTAAAAAAGGAGGTTATATTTTTCTATTCGTTGTAGTTTTTATTGCACTGATACAAACATCTGTCCTTAGAGCAGAAGAGCAATTGACTTTAAAGCAGGTTTTAGAATTGGCATTAGAACAAAATGAAATTCTTAAAAGTAGTGAGTTGGATATTAAGAAGGCTAACTCAGAGCTGGAAATAGCCTGGCGAAGTTTATGGCCAAAACTAAATCTACAAACTTCATATACCCGCCTTGATAAAGGTCCGGAAATTCCAAAATTGGGATTTGATCCTGTGACAAAGATGCCTATTTTTACATATGAAGAAGGTTCGCCGGATATTTATAATACCCAGATTACGATACAACAACCTCTTTTTCTGGGTGGGAAGGCTTTAATTGGTATTGACCTGGCTAGAATGGGGGTTAAGTTGTCTGAGATTCAAGCCAGGCAAACAGCGGGTGATACTTTATTCAGGGTAATTCAGGCCTATTTTAATGTTTTGATGGCTGATGAAATAGTTAAAACCCAGGAAAATGCACTTAAATTGATTGAAGAACATGAGCGGATAGTTCAGGTCAATTACGATGCGGGAATGGTTTTAAAGACAGATTTGCTTAAGGTAAAGATTGAGAAGAGAAAGGCTTATCAAAATTTGAAGAGTGCCCAAAATAATCTGTATCTAGCTCAAAGACAGTTGGCACAATTATTGGGATTAAAAAACCATGACTTTAAAATTGTTAAATCTGATCTTAAACCAGAAATTGAACTTGATCTGGAGTCACTATATCAAAAAGCCCTTTTAAATCGGCCAGAATTACAGGCTCTATCACTCAATCAAGAGATGTTAAAGGCTGATTTAAAGATGGAAAAAAGAAGTTACTGGCCCAATATAATGCTGGTAGGTTCTTATACCTGGAAGGATAGTGAGTTTTCTTTAGATGATGGAAGTTGGAATGTGATGGTTTCTGCTTCAATGCAGCTTTTTGATGGTGGAATTTCAAAAAAGAAACAAGATGGAATTCAGCTTGGAATAGAAAAATTAGAATACTCAAAAGAAAATTTAATTCAGATGATTAAACTGGAGCTTGAAGAAGCTATGTTGAAAGTAAAAGAGGCTGAGGATGCTTTAGTTTTTCAGGAAATGAGTCTTAAAAATGCCAGGGAAAATCTCCGGATAGCAAATGAGAGTTATAAGGTTGGGGTTGGGTCTAATATAGATGTATTGAATGCACAAACAACTTTAAAACAGGCTGAGATGGGTCTTATACAATCTCAATATCAGTATCAGCTAAATCTCTTTAAGATCTTGTATAAAACAGGTTTGTTAGTTGATTACTGTAAGGAGGTAGTAGAAGATGGGAAATAAAATCTGGATTCTATTATTAATAATTATACTAATAAGTGGAGTGGTAACTGCTAATGATCAATCAATTCCAGTTAAAGTTATTGAAGCAGTTTCGGGAACTATTGAGGTGAATAAGATAGTTAATGGAGTAATTGAGCCTTATAAAAATATAAATGTTTCATCAAAGACTGGTGGAATTGTCGAAGAAGTACGGGTTCAAGTTGGGCAGTATGTGAGGGCCGGCGAGATTTTGGTGGTTTTTGAACAGGATCAGATTAAAGCCCAGTTAAAACAGGCAAAAGCAGCACTTGAGTTGGCCCGGGCCAACCTGGCAATGGTTCAAAAGGGAGCATCTGAAGAGGAATTACAGCAGGTCCAGGCCTCTTATGATCAGGCTCTAGCCTCCTATGAAGCAGCCAAAAGAAACCTTGAAGTGGCTCAGTCCATGTATGAGGACAGGACTGTGCAGAAACAGCAATTGGTTGCAGCTAAAACCCAACTTGAAGTAGCAGAAAAGCAGTTAGAAATGGCTGAAGAGCGTTTTAATCAGGCTAAAATTGCATTAGATGTAGCCAAGACCGATTATGAGCGAATGACTGTGTTATTTGAAAAAAGGGTAATTACCCAAAAGCAGTATGAAGGAGTCGAGTCTCAATATAAAAATGCTCAATCTGCTTTTAATAGTGCTAAATTGGCAAAAGAACAAGCCCTGATCAGTTATGAGGGTGCTAAAGAAAATTATCAGTTAGCAAAAGATATTTATGAAAATCGGACAACAGCTCAGCAACAGGTAGATGGAGCTAAAACCCAATTAGAAATTGCCAAAGCCAATCTTAAAATTGCTGAAGCTAACTTACAAAAAGTGATAAAGGGAGCCAGTGCTGAACAGATTCGGGCAAGTCAAGCCAGTGTCAAGCAGGCTGAAGCAGCCCTGGAACTGGTTCGTTTACAGCTTGAGAATAGTGTGATTAAAAGTCCAATTGATGGCATTATAGCACAGGTCAATGTAGATCCAGGTGAGATGGTAGGGCCAGGTGTTTCAATCCTTACAATTATTAATATTGATAAGGTTTATGTTAAAGCAGATGTAACTGCAGATGTGTTAAAATTTTTACAGGTAGGTGATACAGTAAAGGTAAAAGTTTTAGTATATCCTGAAGATTTAATAGAGGGTAAAATCGAATTAATTAGCCCTATGGCTGATCCAAGAACCCAGGCTTATCCAGTCAAAGTTTTGCTTGATAATGAAAGTCAGCAACTAAAACCAGGAATGTTTGCTGATCTTATTTTGACCCTTGAGAAATCAACAGACACAATTGTACTTCCAGTTGAAGCAGTTCTTGAACTGGAAGATTTACCTTATATTTATGTCGTTAAAATCTCTTCAGAAAGCCAGGTTGGTCGAACAGAAAAACGGATGATCAAAGTTGGACTGGTTAATGACCATAAAGTAGAAGTAATAGAAGGTTTACAACCTGGTGAAAAGGTAGTTATCATGGGGCAGCATAGATTACAGGATGGTAATCTGGTTGAGGTGATCGAAAAATGAAAATTTCAGATTTATCAATTAAGAGACCGGTAACTACTATAATGATGGTATTTTTAGTTATTCTATTAGGATTAATTTCTTTAGGAAGAATTAATCTGGATCTTTTTCCTAATCTTAACTTTCCTGTGGCAGCAGTTATCACCGAATACCAGGGAGTAGGTCCTCATGAGATTGAGACAATGGTAACAAGGCCGATTGAAAATGCTCTTGCTACTGTAACAAATATTAAATCTATTTCATCTATATCCAGAGCAGGTCAATCCCTGGTTATTGTAGAGTTTAACTGGGGGGTAGATATGGATTTTGCTGCTCTGGAAATGCGTGAGAAGGTTGATATGATAAAAAGATTTTTACCCGATGATGTAGAAAATCCTCTCATAGTTAAGTTTGATCCATCAATGTTTCCTATTTTACAGATAGGGATTAGTGGTGAAGAGGATCTAGTTAGTTTGAAAAAGACCGTTGAGGATAAAATTGTCCCACGTCTGGAACGTCTGGAAGGTGTTGCATCAGTTGAACTTACTGGAGGATTAAATCGTGAGATTTTAATTGAGATTGACCAGACAAAATTGAACAATTATGGAATCAGTCTTGCAACTGTAACCCAGACCTTAATGATGGAAAATATGAATTTATCGGGCGGACAAATAGTTTGGGGTCAGAGAGAACTTTTAGTCCGTACTACGGGCAAATTTAAATCAATTGATGAGATCAAAAAAATCCTCTTACCTACATCTACGGGTTTTGTTGCTTTAGAGGATATTGCACACATAAAGGATACCTATAAAGAAGTCCAGAACCTTGCCAGGCTGGATGGTAAACCCAGTATTGGACTTACCATTCAAAAACAGACTGATGCCAATACAGTAAAAGTTTCCAATCTGGTAAAGGAAGAGTTAAAAAAGATTAAGGCTGAATTAGGAGATAAATTAGAAATAGCATTTCTCATGGACCAATCTGATTTTATTAAACGCTCCATTGGAAATGTAAGAACAAATGCCATTGTAGGTGGTGTTCTGGCTGTTTTGGTACTTCTCTTATTTTTGAGAAATATAAGAAGTACAATAATTATCGCTACTGCTATCCCGGTCTCGGTTATAACTACATTTTCACTGATTTATTTCGGTGGATTGACTTTAAATATGATGACATTGGGCGGTCTTGCTTTGGGAATTGGTATGTTAGTGGATAATGCTATTGTTGTTTTAGAAAATATTTATCGCTTGCGGCAGGAAGGTTTGGGACGAATTGAAGCTGCTAGCCTCGGCAGCCGGGAAGTAGGAATGGCAATTGTTGCTTCTACTTTGACCACAGCTATCGTTTTTTTACCGGTTATCTTTGTTAAGGGGATTGCCTCTGAATTATTTAAAGAGTTAGCCTTGACTATTACCTTTTCTTTGTTAGCCTCATTAGTTGTGGCCTTGACGTTGATTCCTATGTTATCAGCAAAAATTTTAAAGGTATCAAAGAGGGTAGCAAGTTCTTATGAAAATGGAAAAGTGTATTCGGGGTGGATTCAGGAGAAATATCGTAAGAGCCTGGATTGGTGTCTTTCCCATCGTCTTTCGGTGATTATACTGTTGATTGTTTTACTTCTGGGAAGTCTTGCTCTCTTTCCTAAAATTGGTGCTGAATTTATGCCGGAAATGGATGAGGGAGAATTTACTATTACTGCTAGACTTCCGCGTGGCACTGTATTAGAACAAACTAATCAGGTAGTAGAAGAGATCGAAGAACAGGTAATGCGAATACCAGAAGTTGAAACAATCTTTACGAATGTTGGTTCAGCAGGTCAAATTATTAGCGAGAGTAGTCCAGAAGTTGGTAAAGTGATGGTGCGTTTAAAGAATTTAAAAGCCCGGAAACGTTCTACTGCTGAAATAATTGAAGAATTGCGGCAAAATTTAAGGATTCCGGATACAGAAATATCTATTGAGGCCAGAAGCGCTTATGTTGGTGGAGAAAATGAAGCGCCAATTTCTATTAAAGTGAAGGGAAATGATCTTAAAGTTTTAGAAGATTTAGCAGTTAAAATTAGTCAAGAAATTGCTCAGATTCCGGGAGTCCGGGAAGTTAAAGATAGTATTTCCAAAGGACGGCCAGAATTACAGATTGAAATTGATCGTGTTAAGGCTGCTAAATTTGGTCTCAGGGTAACTCAGATAGCATCAGCAATTAAGACAGCTATACGGGGTGATATTGCAACCCGCTATGAAGTTGATGGACAGGAATATGATGTACGGGTTCGGTTAAAAGAGGAGAATCGGAAAAGTTTGAGCCATATTAAAAATCTTTTGATCCCATCACCATTGGGAGCAAAGGTACCTTTAAGCCGGATTGCTACCTTTGAAATCAGCCAGGGCCCAAAGGTGATCAATCGTGAAAACCAGGTTAGATATGTAGAAATTACAGCAGATATCTACAATGCAGATTTGAGGAGTGTTATGAAGGAAATTCAGAGAAGATTAAAAGAAAATATTCAACTACCTGATCAGTATGAGATTGAATACAGTGGTCAATTTGAAGAGATGGTTGAATCTTTCAAAAGTCTGGTATTTGCACTATTGCTAGCTATAGTTCTGGTATATATGGTAATGGCTTCTCAGTTTGAGTCACTTTTACATCCTTTTATCATTATGTTTACAGTACCAATGGCGGTTATTGGTGTTATTTTGGGTCTTTTTATTACTGGCCATCGTTTTTCGGTACCATCAATCATCGGACTTATAATGCTTGCAGGTATTGTTGTAAATAATGCTATTGTGTTGGTGGATTATATTAATAATCTTCGCCGGAAGGGGCTTGAGCTGAGGGAAGCTATTCTTAAGGCTGGCCCAATTCGCCTTCGCCCAATTCTGATGACAGCCCTGACAACTATTCTTGGGCTTTTACCTCTGGCACTGGGAATAGGTGAGGGTGCTGAGGCTCAGGCTCCTATGGCAGTAGTAGTAATTGGTGGTTTGTCCTGCGCTACATTTTTGACCCTTTATGTAGTCCCTGTACTGTATTCACTTTTTGAGGAGATGGGTAATAAAGTTAGGAGGCTATTTAAAAAACAATATGAGAGTACCAAGGTAATGTCTTAGTAAAGGGGGCTTTAGTTAAGCTCCCTTTTTATAATGTAAATACATTTTCGATTATTTGAATAATATACTTTGATTAGTCTTGTTATAGTTTTTCTATTAATGCTATAAATTACCATTTGATAGTTTTATCAACCCGAAATACTTTATTAAACAATTTTCTAAAAAATATCAAAAAATCATTGACATAAAAACTAAAGGATATTATACTTAGCATAGAGAGGAAAATAAAAATTAAATCCTATCAGCTTTGTATATACATCATTGAAATTTTTAGTTTAACTATCTTAGTTAGATTGAAGAAGGGTAATGAACTAATCATGGGTCAGTAAAACCCATGATTAGTGTGCCTTATTTCGACTGAAATCGAATTTTAAATGATTCGAAAAATTTTTTTGAAGTAAAAAATTTATTTTTTATAGTAAGATTATTGAATTTTAGTTATAAAGTTTAATAATCTAGGATTCTATAATAAAAGGAGAGGAGGTTATATTTGTGGGAATTAATTTTAAGTGGGATATTACATATAGGTGTAATTTGAATTGTAATCATTGTGTTAATGGAAATTTTTTGAATCAAACAGATCAAGAACTTTCAACAGAAGGGGTCAAAAAAGTAATAGACCGGTTAAGTGATATCGATACGGATTATGTTCATCTTTTGGGAGGGGAACCCACATTTAGGAAAGATTTTTATGAGATAATGGATTATTTTGGTGAAAAAAAAAGGGTCTATAATTAATGTTGTGAAGAAAAAATTATAAAAAATAAAAAGGCATTTGCTGGCTCCGTTGAATTAATTAGTTGCGAACTAAAAACCAAAGAAAGGAGTCCAGCAAATGCAATATAATAATATCATAAAATTTCTTGATTTGCCAGACATTATTGCAACTGAAATTATTTCAACGGAGGACAGATATATTTTTATCGCTGAAGCAAAGAAAAATCACATTGTGTGTCCTCAGTGTGGTAATATCACTAATAAAATCCATGATACAAAATGGCAAAATATTAGAGACATCCCCATAAGAGGTAAACTAGTAATCATTAGACTTCTAAAGAAAAGATATCGTTGTCCTTATTGTCATAAGAGGGGTATCCCTGAAAAATATGAAAGTATTGATAAATATGCCCGTAAAACCAAACGCTTTGATAAATATCTTGCTAAAGAAACTGTCAGCAAGGATTATTCTAAAGTTGCTAGAGAAAACGGGTTAAGTTATACAGCTGTTAATAATGCAGTTAAAAAAGTAGTTGACCCTCTCATTAAACAACAAGTTTCAAAACTTAGTCAATTAAAAGCCATCAGTATCGATGAATTTGCAGTTTTAAAACGCCATAAATATGGAGTTAGCATTACAGATCCAATTAATCGGGAGTTAATTGACATTTTACCTACTCGCAAAAAGGATGATTTAATTGACTACTTTAATTGTTGGGAAGATGAACAAAGACGACAGATTCAATCGATCTCTATGGATATGTGGCGGCCGTTCAAAGCAGTAGCAGATGCAGCATTTACTCATGCAAAAATTGTTATAGATAAATTTCATCTTGTAACTTTAATGAACAGAGCCCTTGATGAAGTTAGAAAACAAGTTCAACAAACAGTAAATAATCATCAGAGAAGAAAGTTTTTTCAAAGTCGTTTATTACTCCAAAAACGAGCTGAAGAATTGACAGATGAAGAACATGAAAAGCTCATCAAATTATTTGAACTCAGTCCAGCTCTAGAAAAGGCCTGGGAATTAAAAGAGGAATTCAGAGACTTATTGCAGCTAGATGATGTGAAAGAAGCCACCAGAGCTCTAAAAAGGTGGTATAAAGAAGTAATAAAAAGCAAGCTGATGCCTTTTTACCAGGTAAAAAAGATAATACAAAGATGGGAAGAAAAAATACTAAATTATTTTAAGACTAAGATAACCAATGGCTTTGCTGAGGGTATCAATAACAAGATTAAATTGATCAAAAGGATTGGATATGGTGTTCCAAATGTTATGAATCTAAGGAGAAGAGTATTTAATGCAATGTTAAGTTATTAAATTTAAATGTTTATTTCAAAATCAATTTACCAATCAATTCAACGGAGCCAACTTATCTTTCACAACATTTGACGGAGAGCCAAAAAAAATAAAAGTTGGGTTTAATACTAATGGATTAAAACTCGTAACATCTAAAATGAAAAATGTTTTAAAAAATAAATATTTAAAGAATATAATTGTAAGTCTAGAAGGGCCTACTGCTGAAATAAATGATAGTATCAGAGGTAAAAACGTTTTTGATAAAGCAGTTAAAAATCTTAAAGAACTTATTAAATTTAAGAGAGAAAATAATTTAAATTTATACTGGTATTAATACAGTTGTTAGTAAAGCAAACCAATCATATATAGTAGATATGATTGATTTTTGTGTAGAGACTGGTGTAGAAGAGCTAAATTTATTGGAGTATATTCCAAGGGGAAATGCGAAAGATAAAGACCTGGTATTAAGCTTTGAGGAAGAATTAGAAGTAGTAAAAGAGATAGCAAAAAAATATTCTCAGGTGAAAGACGTTTTAAACATTAATCCCCGATTTGTACGGCCTTTAGTACAAGATTATTGTAAACAGTGTTTAGGATTAGATTTTCCTGATGTTGTACATGGGTGTGGTGCAGGTACATTTTTTGGATTTATTAATAATAAAGGGGAGCTTTACCCATGTGATTGGTATGTTTCTATAGTTTTATCAGAATATTCTGGTGAACAAATTAATTTAACAATAAGACCATTTTATGACATCTGGAAAGAAAAAATTTTTGATAATCCATATGAACTTACAGAAGGTAGTGAGTTTTATCAAAAATATAAACCTTGCAATAAATGCAAATACTTAAAGAATAAGTGTTATCCTTGTCCGGTTTTTGGCATAAATAAAGAAGAAATAAAGATAAAAAAATGTAATAATTACTTTGATTTGGGGAGGGATATAAAAAAAGATGAAAAATGAAAAATTAATAGCTGTTTATCCTATCCGTTTAGCTAAAATCAGTGATGCTGAATATGTATTATTCAATACACGTACTTTTGAAAATATTTATTTAAATGATGTATCTTTCAAGGTATGGAATTACATTAATAAAAAGAAAGAAGTCTTGGTAGAAGAAATAGGAAAGTATATAATTTCGGAGTATGGTGTAAACGATAAAACAGTTAATCAAATATGTGACGATTTGGAAAGTTTGTTTGATTTTTTTATGTGAAAATGGTTTTATAGAAAGGGTTGAGATGAGTGAGTAGAGTCAAAGCACTATATAAACTTTTAGAACATTACCGTAAAGAACAGATAATTATTTGTATTTTGATTGTTATTGATATTTTATTGACATCTAGTGTTCCTTTTCTTATTAAAGATTTAGTTAATTATATTACTTCAGGTGATAATTGGACATCAATACTTAAATTGGGTTTACTAATTCTGTTTATAACTATTTGTAATGCAATTATACAAATTATAAAAAACTATCGTTGGCATCTTTTGCGGTTTAGGTCAATAAATTATTTACGTTTAAAGATGTTTTATCATGCTTTAAGAAAGCCAATGAGCTTTTTCGATAATAATAATGTCGGTGGGATAATGGCAAAAGTTTTAGATGATGTGGTTATTGTTGCACAGCATGCAGCTATAGGTTTGCCTATGTTATTTGCTAATTTATTCCAATTAATTATTGTTATATCTTTTCTATTTATTCTTGAGCTCAAATTGGCAGTAATAATATTTATTACCATGCCTATTTATTATATTATTTTTCATTATTTAAATAGTCGTATTCGTGAAACCAGTAAGCTTGAAAGAGTTAATTTTGCAAAAGTAATGAAAGATGTTCAGGAAAAACTGTTAGGAGTTAGAACAATTAAAATTTTTAAAAAAGAAAAATATATGGTTGATAAATTCAGTAAAGTTTTAGATAATTATTTACAATATGTCCGTAAGACTGTATTTTTGAATAGTTGTGGTTCTGGATTGACAATAGTTATTATGTTGACTCTACCAGTTATAATTTTGATATATGGAGGATTTCTTGTTTATAAAAAAGAGATTTCGTTAGGTACACTTATTGCTTTTTATACTTATCTGTCCTTTCTTTATGAACCAATTAGAAATTTATCAGATTATAACTTAGGATTACAGACAACGTTGGGAATGTGTGAGAGAGTACTAAACTTTCTTCAGGATGACAAAATTGAAAAAGAAGGTAAAGTTAAATTAAAAGAATTTAATAGTCTAGAATTTAAAAATGTTAGTTTTCAATATGAAAATGGTAAATCTGTATTATCCAATCTCAACTTTAGGATAGACAAAGGAGATAGACTAGCAATTGTTGGTCCAAGTGGTAGTGGTAAAAGTACTATTCTAAATTTAATCATGAAATTGTATTCTCCAGATAAAGGAAAAATACTTGTGAACGGTATTGATATTAGGGAAATTTCAAGCGATTCTCTTTATGCTCTTATAACTTTACTAGAACAGAATCATTTTCTTTTTGAAGGAACTATTAAGGAAAATATTACTTTTGGGGAAGAAGTTGATTTTCAACGGATAAGAAAGGCTGCTATGTTATCAAAAATTTTACCTTTAATCCAATCTTATGAAAACGGCTTTGATCATCTAATTTCAGATTCAAATCTCTCTGGAGGCGAGAAACAGCGATTATGTTTAGCACGTTCATTACTTAAAGATGCTCAATTAGTATTGTTAGATGAGGCTACTTCTTCAGTAGATCCAGCTATTGAAAAAGAGATTGTTGATAATTTAGATAAAAATTTGGAAGGAAAAACGTTGGTGGCTGTTTCCCATCGTCCACAAATTTTGTCTATATGTAATAAAGTCATTCATCTAAGTAATGGTCAAATTATTGGCTGTTATACTCTTAAAAATGAGAAAGATTATGAGAAAGTATATGGAATAGTATCTCGCACACTTGACCAATAGATAAACAAGTTTTTAGATTTATTTATAGCACTTTTGAATCTAAAAAATTAAAAGGAAGTAAATAGTATGTATATAACCCCAGAATTTGGTAAAAGATCTGCTTCTGATGTAGTAGTATTTAGTAACAATTGTAATATATTACTATAAACATAAAAAAACTAACTCTAAGATTTAAAACCGATAATTCCCTATATGTATGCAGGGAACTACCAGTTTTGTAATAGAACCGTGTAGAATTTCATTTTTTAGATCAATTGGGTAACCCTTAAAAACAGATTAATAACTCAACTTTCGCAGTTCAAAATTTCGGGTCTATCCTTGAGATTAAAAGTTTTATGTAATATTAGTGATTATAAGCCTTCCTTATTCAATTAAACTGGAAGGTTTTTTTTTGTTTTTTTGCACTTCAATGTAATAAAATTATGCTCTATGAAAAATACTAACCTCGGTAGTTTCAATTACTGAGTATATGCCCAATCGAATTGGATTGCAGAGAACGATAAAGATTTTAAAAGGAAATTGTACAGTGATTGACGAATCATAACTTATGAATGCCTCTATTCTAGGTATAGTAAGTTTTTGTGATTTTGATTAATTATCACCTATTACTCCTGAGGGAGGGATTCCTCTTTTTTCGAGATAAAGAGAAAATTGAACTTTTTATCCCAGAAAATGGGGTGAAATTTGACGGAACAAAGTTATCAAAAGGAGGGGAATAGTAATGCCAAAAGTAGTCGTAGTAGGTGGCGGCTGGGCTGGAACAGCTGCTGCAGTTGCAGCTAAGAAAGCAGGGGCCAGGGAAGTAATACTTTTTGAACGGACCGATATGCTATTAGGTACCGGTCTTGTAGGTGGGATTATGCGTAATAATGGACGCTGGACAGCGACAGAAGAAGCTATTGCCATGGGTGGTGGAGACCTTTTTAAAATAGCTGACAGGGTTAGCCGTCATAAAAATATTGATTTTCCCGGGCATAAGCATGCATCATTATATGATGTAGCTTTAATTGAGCCTGCTATTAAAAGATATTTGATTGATATGGGTATAGATGTTCGTATTAATAATCGGGTGACCGATATTAAGATGAAGGATCAAAGGGTAATAGCAGTTAAAACCAGCGAACATAACTATGAAGAAGCAGATGTCTTTGTGGATTGTACTGGTTCTGCCGGTCCTATGAATAATTGTATCGAATACGGTAACGGTTGTGTGATGTGCATTTACCGCTGTCCTACTTTTGGCCCGCGGGTGAGCATTGTGGAGAAAGCAGGGATTAAAGAAATTATTGGTAAAAAAGGTGATGGTACCATTGGCGCGATGAGCGGCTCCTGTAAACTCCACAAAGAATCTATTGCTGAAGATATTGTAAAAGAATTGAACGAAAAAGGGGTGGTAGTGGTACCAATACCCAGGGATTTGATTGATGAAGGGAAATTGGGTATAAAAGCCTGTCAGCAGTATGCGCTAAAAGAGTACGCAGAAAATATCATCCTTCTTGATACTGGACATGCCAAATTGATGGTTCCATTTATGCCATTGGATAAATTGAGAAAGGTTCCCGGTTTTGAAAATGCCCGTTATGAGGACCCATATGCCGGCGGTATTGGTAATTCCATGCGTTATATGGGAATGGCACCGCGTGATAATTACCTTAAAGTTAAAGGACTGGATAATGTTTTCTGTGCCGGTGAAAAAGCTGGCCTTTTAGTAGGACACACTGAAGCGTGTATAACAGGAACTCTTGCAGGTCATAATGCTGTCCGTCTAGCACTAGGTAAAGAGCTGCTTGAAATTCCGGATACTCTGGCAATTGGGGACGCTATTGCTTATGTTAATACCCAGATGCAGGATGAGGTAGGTCGAACCAGGAAGTACACTTTCTCTGGTTCTGTCTACTTCGAGCGGATGAAAGAAAAGAATCTTTATACTACTGATCTTGATGAGATCAAAAAACGGGTAGAAGATGCTGGTTTGACCAATGTTTTTGCAAATCCAGTAACTGCCGCAGTAGTTGACTAAAGAAGATCTGATATGGCCCTTCTTTAAAAAAGGGTCATATTTTTTTCTTTTAATCATGAATATAATTTTACAAAAATTCATAAGATGGTATAAGTATTAAGTATAAAAAGGGAAGGGGTTATGATGTTTGATAAAAAGAATCTCTTTCTTTTAACCTTCTTATTAATTCTCATTACCGTTTCAGCCTGGTTATTGCCAGCAAGTTATTTTAAGGAAGTCTTTTTTTACGGTAATAAAAAACTTACGGTTCAAGATGAGATATATTTGACCTTTCCAAAACCGGAAATTAACGTAGAAGTGATTGTTGATGTTTCTGGAAGTATGTGGGGAAAATTTGAAGGAGTAAGCAAGATTATTAACTCAAAAGGAATTTTGAAAATACTATTAAAGGACTTACCTCAGGATGTAAAATTGGGTTTACGTACTTTTGGAGGAAAAGAAGAGAGTCGGTTGGAAGTTCCATTGGGTTTGAACAATCGGGAAGAAATAGAAAAAAAAGTTAAAAAACTTCGCCCTGATGGAAAATCTCCGATTGGCTATGCACTGGATCAGGCAGGAAAGGATTTACTTAAAATTCGAGGTCAAAAATATATTATACTCATCAGTGATGGGCTTGACAATGGAAAGATTGATCCGATAGCTAAGGCTAAAGAACTAAGAGACGCAGGAATTATTACCCATGTAGTTTTTTTAAAAAGCGCTGAAAATGTGGGTGAAGAAAAATTGCTAAAGATTGCAGAAGCTGGAGGTGGACATTTTTTCACAATTAATGAAAAAGATCTGGTGGTACCCATAATGACTTTGACAAATTAGGAGGAAATATCCTCCTAAATTATTTTTTAGTATAAGGGAGAAAGATGAAATTTTAGATGTAAGGAAGGAGAATCCTAGAAGATATTGAATTAATACTAATATGCCTGTATTATAAACAGGTAATATAACGTAAATAATAAATCTGAAAAGAAGTGAAGGAGGTTACATATGTTCTATTTGAGGCGAACTTTAATAATATTATTTATCATTGCCATTGTTGGTATGGGCCTGTTTTTGACTGGAATTAATCTCTATACTGATTGGCTTTGGTTTTTAAATCTTAATGTTGAGCAGGTCTTTTTAACCATTTTGATGACCAAAATCTGGTTACGTCTTGCTGTTGGATCAATTTTTGCTGTATTTATTTATATTAACCTTCTCTTTACCAGAAAAAAGGTTTATCAATTCATCAAGAGCTTTGGCATGAGTCCCATTCGAGTAGTAGGAGAGGCTTACGAAGAACCGATTAAATGGTTGACAAAAGGAAAGTTAAATCTTATTTTTTTGATAATCAGTATTGTTCTGGGCTTTTTTAGTAGCAGTATAAGTACCGGTGCCTGGGAGATTGTGCTAAAATACATAAACAGAACTCCATTTGGAGTTTCTGATCCAATTTTTAATAAGGACATAGGTTTTTATGTTTTTGAACTGCCATTTTTACAGTTGGCTTATTCACTTTTAGCTGGACTTGTCATATTGACAGGTATTATTGTTGCTGTAATATATTTTTTGATTAATTTAAGGACTAATGGCGGGGGATACCGTTTCAATTTATCTGAAAAACTGCATCTCTCTGCATTAGCAGTTTTGTTTTTCGGACTGAAAGCCTTTGGATATCGACTGGAAATGTTTAAACTCCTCTATTCACCAAGAGGTGTGGTTTTTGGTGCCAGCTATACTGATTATCATGTAAAATTATTTGCTCTTAAGGTTCTTATGGTTATAGTGGGACTTTTAGCTATCTTTACCTTAATCAATATTTTTACCAGAAATATGAAATTAATTTATTTTGGGATTGGACTTTGGGTATTGGTTTCTATCTTACTGGTGGGAGTTTATCCCGAGATTGTTCAAAAATATCGTGTAGAACCCAATGAGATTGAATTGGAAAAACCTTTTATTAAGCATAATATTAATTATACTTTGAAAGCTTATGGATTAGATAAAATTGAACAAAGGTCCTTTGAGGTGACTAATGAACTGACATTTGATGATATTGAAGAGGCTGAAGATATTATTGAGAATATTCGACTCTGGGACTGGCGTCCTTTGCAAAATACTTATAGCCAACTGCAGGAGATACGGCTTTATTATGATATTGAGCATGTAGATATAGACCGTTATGTGATTGATGGTGTTTATCGTCAGGTTATGATTGCACCCCGTGAATTGGATAAATCAAAGCTTGAAGCGCGGGCACAGACCTGGGTAAATCGGGTATTAAAATTTACCCACGGAATGGGCGTGGTTATGAGCCCGGTAAATGTAGTAACTCCTGAGGGATTGCCTGAGTTTTATATTAAAAATATACCGCCGGTGAGTACTATTGATCTAAAAGTGACCCAGCCCAGGATATATTATGGTGAAAAGACCAATGATTATGTTATTGTAAATAGTAAAGGCGGTGAATTTGATTATACCGGAGCTACCAATTATTATGATGGAAAGGGCGGTATTCCCATCAAAAATTTCTGGCGGCGGCTTGTTTTTGCATTCAAATATAGTACAATGAAGATTCTTCTTTCCGGTGATATTACTCCAGAAAGCCGTATTATGTTTGACCGGAATATTATGACCAGAGTTAAAAAGATTGCACCTTTCTTAAAATATGACAACGATCCATATATTGTAATTAACGACGGTAAACTGTATTGGATTATCGATGCTTATACTATTACTAATATGTATCCATACTCTGAGCCGGTACGAGGTTGGGGTAATTATGTCCGCAACTCAGTGAAGGCAGTTGTGGATGCATATCATGGAACTGTAAACTTTTATATAAGTGATCCTGATGATCCTCTAATACAGACTTATGCAAAGATTTTCCCTAATCTTTTTAAGTCATTGGATCAGATGCCTGAAGGGCTAAAGGCTCATATCCGGTACCCGGAAGATCTTTTCAAACTTCAATCCCAGGTTTATGCAACATATCATATGAAGGATCCTGTTACTTTCTTTAATAAAGAAGACCTTTGGAATATTCCAAAAGAAAAATATGCTGGTCAGACCCTTTTTGTTGAACCATACTATATAATCACACGTTTGCCTGGCGAGGAAGATCTGGAATTCATTTTGATACAGCCTTTTACCCCGGCTAGAAAGAATAATATGGTTTCATGGTTGGCTGCCAAATCTGATGGTGAAAATTATGGAAAACTGGTTCTTTATAGTTTTCCAAAAAACCGGACTATTTATGGGCCAATGATGATTGAAGCACGGATTGACCAGGATTCTGAAATTTCCCAACAGTTAACCCTTTGGGATCAGAAAGGTTCTAGTGTCATCAGGGGGAATCTGTTAACTATACCGATTAAGAATTCAATTCTCTATGTTGAACCGATCTTTTTACAGGCACAACAGAGCCAATTACCTGAATTGAAACGGGTTATTGTGGTCTTTGGTGATGAGGTTGTAATGGAGCCTACTTTACGGGAAGCTCTTGCAAAGATCTTTGGTATTAAAGAAGGAATAGTAAAAGAGGATAATGCCCTGGATGAGTTAGGAGATATAGTTATAGAAGAATTAGCGCCTTTAGCTGAACGCGCATTGCAAGTTTATCAAGAAGCAAAACGTCTGCTAAGGGAAGGAGATTTTGCTGGTTATGGTGAAAAATTAAATGAGCTTGAGAGTCTTCTTAAAAGAATGCGAGATCTAGCTCAGGAGGAGACTACTGAACTATAATAAAATACAATGTTGGTTGGGAGGATACGATGAAGAAGACAATTGATTATAGGCGGATCAAAATTAAAGAAGGTATCGACTTACATCTGCTTAAAACATCTAAGTTTAAAACTACAATGATAAAGATTTACTTACAGGAGCAGCTCCGAAAGGAGACTGCTCCTATGGTTGCTTTAATCTCCTATCTTTTATTTAGGGGAACTAATAATCGGCCTACCACTCTTGAGATGATGAGGTATTTGGAAGAACTTTATGGTGCTGATTTATCAGCGGATGTGCAGAAGCTAGGGGAGTGTCAGTATTTAACTTTGACTCTAGAGTTAATTAACCGTCATTACCTTCCCGGTTCACGTGATCTTTTGGATGAAGGTTTAGCATTTATTCTGGATGTGCTGACAAATCCTCGAACAGTCAATGGGAAATTTGCCGAAGATTATTTTGCTCAGGAGAAGACTGTTTTAAAGGATGATATCAACAGTCTTTTTGATGACAAATCCAAATATGCCAATCAGCGGTGTATTCAACTAATGTGTCCAGATGAACCTTTTGGTATTTACAAATATGGTTCTATAAAGTATTTAGAGAAAATAACTAATGAGGATTTGTATAGTTATTATAGAAATCTTTTGAGAAATAATCCAATCCATATATTTATTGTTGGTGATATTATAGAAACTGAAGTGGTAGAAAAAGTTGAAAAAGCTTTTTTAGATTTTAAACCTAGATCCATTATTATTTCACCGATAGTTGCTCAGAAAAAAAAGGTTATTTCTCAAAAAGTGATTGAGGAAGCGGATATTCGACAGGGGAAATTAGCCATTGGTTATCGGACTAATATTACCAGGCGTTCCCCTGAATATTATGCTTTATATGTATTTAATGGAATATTTGGTTCCCAGCCTCATTCCAAACTCTTTCAAAATGTCAGGGAGAAAGCCAGCCTGGCCTATTATATCTATAGCTGGTTCGATTCTACAAAAGGGATTCTACAGGTTTCATCAGGTATTGAATCATCTAATCTTGAAAAGGTTTTACAAATTGTTGATGAGCAACTTAAGGCTATTAAAGAAGGAAAGATTACTCGCAAAGAGTTAGATTTTACTAAAAAAGCCTATTACCGTAATTTTCAATACCTATTAGATGATAATGAAGCATTGATAGATTCCTGTATGGTAGAGATAACCAATGGACTTGAGCCGGTTTTAGAAGAGTTGATTAAAGAGATAGATAAAGTGACTTTAGAAGATGTTCAAGCAGTAGCTAGTAAAATTGAATTGGATACCATTTATTTTCTTAAAGGTAAGGAGGGGGCTAAAGATGAAGCAGGTAATGTTGAAGAAAATGCATGACCCCGTTATTGATGAAACTATTTATTTTGATGTGCTGGAAAATGGGCTCCCTGTTTATATTATGCCGAAAGTGGGCTTTAAACAAAAATATGCTGCCTTCGCAACCAATTATGGTTCTATCGATAATAGATTTCGGGTTGCAGGAGAAAAAAATATAGTGACAGTTCCCAATGGAATTGCTCATTTTCTTGAACACAAAATGTTTGAAGATGAGGATGTTAATGTTTTTGATAAATTTGCTTATTATGGTGCCAATGTAAATGCATATACTACCTATACTACTACCAGTTATTTTTTCGATACATGTGATAACTTTGCCGAATGTCTGGAACTACTTTTGGATTTTGTTCAATATCTCTATTTGACTGACGAAACTGTGGAAAAAGAAAAAGGAATCATTGCTCAGGAGATTTTAATGTATGAGGACGATCCTGATTGGATGGCATATTTAAACTTACTTAAAGCTCTTTTTCATGTCCATCCTGTTCGGGAGGATATTGCCGGAACGATAGAAAGCATTTCTCAGATTAACCGGGAATTAATATTAAAATGTTATAATATCTTTTATCATCCCAGCAACATGATACTATTTGTCGTAGGTGATCTGGATCCCGAATGGGTTTTTGAATTGGTATATGAGAATCAAATAAAAAAAGATTATACCATTCAGCCTTTTATTGAACGTTTTTATCCAAATGAACCGAAGACTATTTTTAAAAAGCGGGTTGAAAGTTCAATGCCCGTTTCACGCCCAATCTATAAATTGGGCTTTAAAGAGCAGAAGACTGGAGAAGATGGTAATTTACTGCTGAAAAAAGAGCTGGCTACCAACATGTTGTTAGAAATTCTGGTCGGTAAGGGATCAGAACTCTATCAAAAGTTATATGCTTCAGGTCTTATTGATGATAGTTTTTCTATTTCTTATTCTGGAGAAAGGGATCATGGAATGACAGTTCTTGGAGGTCAAACCAGTGATCCAGAGAGACTTCATGCTGCCCTTATTGAAGGGATCCAGGCAAAGATGGGTCAGATTAAAGAGGAGGAGCTAGAACGTGTAAGAAAGCGGCTAATAGGAGATTATATTACTATCTTTGATTCTTTAAGTTCCATTGTTCAAAATTTTATTGCCTATCATTTTAGAAATATGAATCTGTTTCATGAACTTAAAATTCTTAATGAGATTACATTGGATTATCTTGAAGAACGTTTTGAAGAACATTTTAATCTCGCTAATCATGCTGTATCCATCATATATCCATTATAAAAGAAGGGATGGATTATGAAAGATATAAAAGTAGAAGAAGCATTAAAGCTCAAAAATCCAATATTTATTGATGTTCGTTCTCCAGGTGAGTTTGCTGAGGGCACGATTCCTGGAGCAGTGAATATTCCACTTTTCTCTGATGAGGAGAGAGCCGAGATTGGAACAATTTATAAAAATATAGGACCCAAAAAGGCCCGGGAACAGGGATTGGAATATGTATCTCCTAAATTGCCTGATCTAGTCAAAACTATAGAAAAGGCAGCCGCTGATGGAATACCTATCATCTTTTGCTGGCGGGGCGGTGAAAGAAGTAAAAGTATTGGTACTATTTTGGACTTGATGAAGTTACCGGTTTACCGATTGGAAGGAGGATATAAAGCATATCGCCGCTATATTTTAGACCAATTTGCTAACTATCATTTTCCTCCTCAGGCAGTTGTTCTTCACGGATATACCGGTGTTGGAAAGACCGAAATTCTTCATCGGTTAGCTGAAATTGGACATCCTGTACTGGATCTGGAAGGTTTAGCTGGTCACCGTGGTTCAGTCTTTGGGAGTATTGGAATTAAAAATGTCCGTAATCAAAAACACTTTGATGCTCTTTTATATAATCGATTGGAAGAATTGAAGGATGAATCCTATATTTTGATGGAAGCAGAAAGTAAGAGAATCGGTCGAGTCCATATGCCTGACTTTCTTGTTGAGAAGAAGAAGAATGGAATACCAATTCTTATAACTGCTTCACTAGAAGTACGGGTGGAGCGCATTATTGAGGAATATGTGACTGAAAAGATTAATAAGGAATTTTTAGATCTATGTTATAGTTCTTTAAAGGCTATTGAGAAGAGATTAATTAAGCGGATTGGAAAAGCTGGATTTGTTGAACTTGAAGAGGCACTTTTTAAAGGAGATCTTAAATTTGTAGTCCGGGTTTTATTGACAGAATACTATGACCCATTATATAAATATTCCCAGGACAAATATGATCAATTTGTTCTAGTAGTAGATGCTGATGATCTTCAAAAAGCTGTCAATGAAATTGATAAATTTTTAAAAGAAAAATATCCTAAAAAGAGGTCTTAAAAACAGAAATCTTTCTCTCCTCATTTTTGAGGAGAGTTTTTTTTATTGTCTAACTTGTCTTTAAGTAACTAGTGATAAATAAGTGGAATAGGTAGAATAATAAATAGTGTTTAGTAAACCGATTGAGGTGATGTTTAAAATATGAAAAATATTTATAAAATAGGCGGTGGCGGTAAACTCCTATTGCTTATTCACGGCATTTTGACTCTGGGAATTGGTTTATCTAATATTTTTGTTAATATTTATCTCTGGCGGATTTCTAAGGATTTACAGATTCTGGCTTTATTCAATCTCTTTTTATTTATTATAGTACCCTTTACATTTATTTTTGCAGGTTGGTTGGCCAGAAATTATGACCGGCTCTGGTGTCTTCGAATTGGGGTAGTTATTCATACTGTATTTTATCTAATTATATTAATGTTAAAAAAAGCCACAGTAAACTATGTAATTCCACTGGGAATATTAAAGGGCTTAGGTGTAGGATTTTATCATCTGGCAGAACATATCCTGGTTTTTGACCTTACCAGAGATGATACCAGAGACTTTTTTAACGGTATCAATGGCTTTATTGCTGCATTTTTTGGTATGATAGCCCCTTTCATATCAGGTTTAATCATTAAAAATATGCCTGATCTAACAGGATACGGAGCTATCTTTAGTATCACTGTAATTCTTTTTATTGTGGTGGAAATTTTAAGTTTTTTTCTACATCCCCGTTTTTGCCCAGGGCCATACTGCTTCTGGCAGGTGTTAAAAAACCCTGACCCCAACTGGAGGAGAATTTTAGGAATTATCACCTTATACGGTTTAAGGACGGGAATTTTTAGTTTTCTTACCGCCCTTATGGTTTTTTTTGCCAGTGGTAATGAGTTTGTTTTGGGGAGTTTTTCTCTGGTGATGGGAGGGTTAACTCTGGTTAGTGCTTTTTGTCTAGCTTATCTGGTTAAACCGGAAAAGAGGGCTTCTTTTATTCACTTGAGTAGTATAATGTTGATTCTAGCACTGATAGTTTTGCTCTGGCGTAGTGATTGGATTGGAGTTTTAATTTTTGGAGTCCTGACCGGACTCTTTGATCCGTTTTTTGATATTCCTTTTGAGAGTTTAAGTTTTAAGGTTATTGAGAATGATACCATCGATAATGATTTACGGATTGAGTATATTGTAGCAAGAGAACTTCCCTTAAATCTTGGTCGGGTTGTAAGTATTTCACTTTTCTATTTCTTATTGGGCAAAGAAATGGATTTAAATAGATTCAGGATTTATTTGGCTTTTCTGATTCCAGCACCGCTCATTATTTCTATTTTATTAAAGGGAATATGTTTTTCGAATAAAAGAAGAGGCTCAGGAATAAAAATGGAATAGGTTAAATAAAAAGGCGAGGGATTATATCGATGGGCCGCTTTAAATTATTTTATTTTTTACTTTATGTCAGTTTTACTACTCATCATTTTTTGAATTTATATTTTCGAGAGATTGGTCTATCAGGGGTAGAGATTGGTACCATTAAAGCGGCTTCAGCTTTAGTGATGATTTTCAGTCAACCAATATGGGGTTTTCTTTGTGACTTTTTAAAATTACGTAAAGTCCTTCTGAATTTATTACTTTTTGCTGCTGGATTAACTTTTATTTTGATTTCTTTACAAAAAGTTTTTTTCTTGATTTTAGTTAGTGCTATAGTTTATGGTTTTTTTAAAAGTCCAATTATTCCGGTGGCAGATAGTATTGTTATGATTGAGGTAAAAGGAGATAGCAGCAAATATAGTCAAATACGGCTCTGGGGTGGAGTTGGACTTACTGCCTCTGTAATTTTAATGGGTTATTATTTTAATCATTCAGAATTGCAAAATCTATTCTTTGTCTATCTGATTTTTACTTATCTGGCCCTTATTCTGACCCTGTTTTTGCCCAGTGGGAAGGAATGTTCTTTAACTAATAAGTTAATGTTAAAAGATTTTGCCCAACTTATTAAATACCCGGGTTTAATGAAAATTATGTTGGCAATCCTATTATTGCAGATAGGAGCATTTATTATTGATGGTTTTTTTGGCCTATATATAAAGGAGCAGATTGGAAGTGAGGTTACTCTGGGATGGGCTTTGACTTTAGCTGGTATATCTGAGATTATTGCATATCGCTATTTGGGTAGATTGAAATCTGTTTTTTCGGCTAGAAATTTATTAATTATTAGTGCAACAGCTTCAGCTATTCGCTGGTATTTATATGCCAGGTCTACTCTGGTCATTCAGATTCTTTTACTTCAGTTATTGCATGGAATCACTTTTGGATTTTTTTATATTTCTTCTGTGACTTATGTTAATCAGCTATTACCTCTAAAGTTTGCAACATCCGGACAGACATTACTTTGGGCAGTGGCTTATGGGCTAGCTTCAGTTTTGGGAAGTATTATTGGAGGGATTTTATATGATCATTGGAATTATCAAGTGCTCTTTGCTGTGGCGTCTCTTCTTGCCGTTTTTTCTATATTCTTTTTTCTTAAGATTAAGTCAAAAAAATGAAAAAAATCCATATAGAAATAAAATTAAAATTTTCTATATTTATAAGAAGGATTTTTTTAGCTTGTAGAGTAATTTTATTTAATAAAGATAAAATTAAGTAAAGTTTAAGGGAGGTGAAAAGAGAGGAGGAGAGTAGTTAATCTATCCAAAACTAATACTTTAAAATAATCATAATAAGAAGGGAGTAGATGAGTAATGCAAAGAGATCGTTGGACGAATAGACTAGCATTTGTGTTGGCTGCAATTGGTTCTGCAGCTGGTTTAGGTAATGCCTGGCGCTTTCCGTATATGGCATATGAAAACGGTGGTGGAGCCTTTTTAATTCCTTATTTCATAGCTCTTTTAACTACAGGTTTACCACTGATTGTAATGGAGTATGCATTGGGTCAGAAGTATCAGCAGGGAGCTCCAGGAACTTTAGCTAAGATTAAAAAACCTTTTGAAAGCTTTGGCTGGTTTGCTGTACTGGCAGGTGCGGTAATTACTACTTATTATGCTGTTATTATGGGTTGGATCTGGGTTTATTTGAAGGCCTGCTTTAAAGTTGAATGGGCAGGAAATGCAGGTGAATTTTTTGAAAATAGTATTTTGCAAATATCCTCTGGCCCTGGTGAATTGGGTGGTCTAGCTATACCTGTTGTTATTGGTCTTGCCATTACCTGGATTACTATTTATTATATCTTAAGAAATGGTGTTAAAGACGTAGGTAAGGTTGTACTTATTACAGTTCCAGCTCCTGTAATTCTTATGGGAATACTGGTTATTCGTGCTTTGACTTTACCAGGAGCTATTGAAGGTATCAATTATTATTTAACTCCTGACTTTTCTAAATTGCTTGATGTAAAAGTCTGGATCGATGCTTATTCTCAGATATTCTTTACCTTAAGTTTAGGATTCGGAATTATGATTGCCTATGCAAGTTATATGCCTGAGGATTCAGATATAACCAACAATGCGATGATAACTGTATTCGCTAACTCAGGAATTAGTTTCCTGGCTGGTTTTGCTGTATTCGGTACTTTAGGTTATATGGCACATGTACAGGGAGTACCTGTTTCTGAAGTAGCAGCTGGTGGTCCTGGCCTGGCCTTTGTAGTATATCCAGAGGCAATAAATATGCTTCCTGGTGGTTCGGTAGTAGCAGGTATTTTTGGTCTTATCTTTTTCTTAATGCTTCTCACTCTGGGTATTGACTCAGCCTTCTCCATTGTTGAAGCTGGAATTGCAGGATTGGAAGATAAGTGGGGTTGGAAACGGAAGAAAGTAACATTCTGGTTCTGTTTGATCTCCTTTGTTATTGGTTTGCTCTATGCTACTAAGGCAGGACTATATTGGCTGGATATTGTTGACCACTGGGTTAATAATTTTGGTCTGACTATTGCTGGTCTTCTGGAACTGATTGTAGTTGGTTGGATTTTAAAACCTAAAACTCTGCGAGATTACTTTAATCCAATTTCTGAGTTTAAATTCGGTGCATGGTGGGATTTCTGTATCAAATATTTATCCCCAGCTGTCTTGATTTATCTGATTGTTAACCAGTTAATCAAGGAATTTAAAGTTCCATATGAAGGTTATGATCAGTTATATCTTTGGATTGGCGGTTGGGGTGTTCTTATAGCTATGGCAGTACTGGCAATGATTCTCGGTACAGTTAAATCATCTGTTAGTATTAACGTTGATGAGAGCAAATCGGTATAAAGGAGGAGTATTATGAATTTTTCGGCAATTATAATGCTCATTTTTGGTTGTGTGGTTTTATACGGTGGGTTATGGGTTTGTTTAAAACGTGCATCTAAATCAAAAAAAGTTGATTAAAAATGGATAAAAAGCCGGGTGTTATTATGACATCCGGCTTTTTTACGTTCAAATGATATTTTAACTTAGGCCGTTTTAAGAAAAATATGTTTTAGAAAATACCAATATATAAAAGGAAAAATAATTATTGACGTAGAATATAATATTAAGGTTAAATTTGAAAGGAGATTTAGTAATGAACCAATGGGCAGCTAATGTACGCAAATTTTATTATTTTAAGTTTTTTACTATTTTTAATATTATTAATCCAATTTTAATTTATTATATGTTGGAAAAAGGTTTAACTGTTGGAGACATTTTTCTTTTATCTGCTATACAGCGAATTTTCGGTATCATTATTGAAGTTCCTACTGGGGCATTGTCTGATTTAAAGGGGCATAAATATAATCTGATGCTTGGAACTCTTTCTTTTTCCGTAAGTTGTCTCATTTTTACTTTTTCCAGTACATTTATGGGTTTTTTAGTGGCAGAAGTTTTTATGGCAATGGCTGGAGCTTTTATATCTGGAGCTGATACAGCATTTGTTTATGAGAGTCTGGAAATGTATAATGCTGAAAGTACCTATGAAAAAGTCTATGGGCGGATGCGGTCACTTCAATTTGGGGTAACTGCTGTTGCAATTTTTATTGCAGGATTTTTAGCTGAAATTGCCTGGGAACTTCCTTTTTATATAGCAATAGTTTTTGCTTTAATTGCATTTGCCATCAGTTGTACTTTTGTAGAACCAGTAAAAAAAAGGGATGAAGATTTGTTCAGCAGTAAAGAACGTTATTGTCAATATTATCTGACCATTAGAGATGCCTGTAAGATTTCTTTTAAAAATGTAGAACTGAGATGGTTTTTGGTCTTTGCTTCTCTTCTTTCTGTGGGATTAAGAACTGTTGAAGATTTTTATCAAGTTTACATGAAAGAAGGATTGGATTCACCTGTATCCCATTCAGGAATTATATATGCCCTTTTATTTATCTGTTCAAGTATTTTTTCCAACTATACATCAGTGGGAATTAAAAAATTGGGATATGAACGAATGTTTTATCTTCTGCCTGGTCTGGGTTTAATCACTGCCTTTGGGATGATTCTTTTTAAACACCAATTGACCTTTTTACTCTTTTTTTTACCTTACATTTCCCTGGGTTATACCCCAGTTTTAGTGAGTGGTTATTTACATAAACGGACCAGTCCTGGTCAACGGGCTACAATTCTCTCATTAAGACAGATGATGCGAAAGGTTATTTATGCTATTGCCAGTCCTCTTTTAGGGTGGAGTTGTGACCTTTGGGGAATGGAAGTTGCTTTACTTATGGCAGCAACTATATTAATTATTACCATGGTACTGCCCGTGGTTTATAAACAGAAATATAATCTAAATTATGAATATTCCGGTTCTGATGTAAAGATTACCACAATACGATAAGGTTTAAATAACCCTCTGGGATGATAATTCTAGAGGGTTTTTTGTGTTTCAGTGAAGTGAAAATAAAAAATTTTCGATTTAATCCTGGAATTCTCCTGATTGCTATTATATAATATTTAAAGTGATGAAGAAAATTAATATTGGGAGTTGAATATAAAATGGAGAAATTAAGTATTTTTGAGGTGATGGGACCGATTATGATTGGTCCGTCCAGTTCTCATACAGCTGGAGCTGTCAGAATTGGGAATATGGCTCGAAAACTTTTAGATGAAGAGCCAAAAGTGATGAAAATTTATTTTCATGGATCTTTTGCAGAAACGTATAAAGGTCATGGGACAGATGTAGCAATAGTGGGTGGCCTGTTGGGTTTTGGCCCGGATGATGAACGGATTTGTAATTCTCTTGATATCGCTAAGGAAAAAGGAATTCAGGTAGAATTTTATCGTTTTGAAATGCCAAATGCCCATCCTAATACCATAAAATTGGAACTAACCCGGTTTGATGGTACTACCCTGGAAGTTGTAGGCTCTTCCATAGGAGGTGGAGAAATTCGAATTACCCGGATTAATAGGTTCAGTGTTAATTTGACCGGAAAATATCCGACTGTCTGGATTTTGCATATAGATAAACCCGGTATTATCGCCAAAGTAACTTCCACATTAGCATTAAATGGAATTAATATAGCCTTTATGGAGGTTTTTCGTGAGGATAAAGGAGCATTAAGTTCGATGGTTATTCAAACTGACCAGGATGTTAGTGAGGATGTGGTTAGAGAGATTAATTCTTTTATCGGTGTTAAATTATGCCGTTATATTCAACCTATTTAAAGTGGGTGATATTGGATGCTTAAATTATATTCTATTGAAGAATTGGTTAAAAAAGCTGAAGAGACAAACCGCCCTATTAGTGATCTGGTAGTTGAATATGAAATGAATACTTCTGATTTGGCCCGGGAAGAAATCTTTAACCGAATGGCTGCAAATTTACAGGTTATGAAAGAAGCTATAGAAAAAGGTATGCAACAGACTGTTCCAACCAAAAGTGGAATGATCAGTGATGAAGCTAGACGGATGGCAGCGGTGGTTCAGGAAGGAAAAACTCTGGCTGGTGGTATAGTTCCTCTGGCCTTAGCGAAAGCGTTAGCTGTAGCAACGGTGAATGCAACTATGGGAAAGATTGTTGCCGGACCTACAGCCGGTTCATGTGGAATTATACCTGGAGCGTTACTGGCAGTAGCAGAAGTTAAAAAGCTAGATGATGAAAAGATAATCCGGGGACTTTTGACTGCTGCTGGATTAGGCACAGTGGTGGCACGTAAAGCTACCCTGGCTGGCGCTGCTGGAGGCTGTCAAGCTGAATGCGGTGTAGCATCTGCAATGGCAGCTGGGGGAATTGTGGAAATGATGGAAGGTACGCCGGCACAGGTAAGTGCGGCTTTTGCCCTGGCGTTGAAGAACATGCTAGGTCTTGTTTGTGATCCGGTAGCAGGTCTGGTGGAGGTTCCGTGTGTTAAACGAAATGCTATGGCTGCTTCCCATGCTATTGCTGCAGCAGAACTGGCGCTTGCGGGTATCAAGAGTGTGATTCCAGCTGATGAGGTAGTAGAAGCGATGGGCGAAATAGGTGATGCTCTACCCAAAAGTTTAAAAGAGACTGCGCGTGGAGGATTGGCTGTAACTGCTACTGGAAAAAGAATTGCTGAGGAGTTTTTAGGAGATGGGATTAAGTAATCTAAATTTTATTTAGGTCAAGATGTGCATAGTTTTCCTCCAAAAATCGAAAACTATATATAGTTTCGATTAAGGAGGGGACAAATTTTGGAAGAGAAGCTGGATCATCGCTTTTTGCACAGCAATACCAATAAGGATATGTTGGAAAAAGGTGCTATTGTCCAGCGTGATGGTGAAACATATGCTATTGCGCCTCATTTGCCCGGCGGTTTAGTTGATGCAGATACTTTAATTAAAATTGGGGAAGTTGCCAAAAAGTATAATGCTGCTACATTAAAGGTAACCAACGCTCAGCGGATTGCTATTGTGGGCATTAAAAAAGAAGATGTGGATAAGATCTGGGCCGATTTGGGGATGAAACCGGGTGCGGCAATCGGTCTCTGTGTTAGAAGTATTAAGTTTTGTCCCGGAACAACCTTTTGCAAAAGAGGACAACAGGATTCGGTAAGCCTAGGCATGGAATTGGATAAACGATATCATGGGTTTCCTCTGCCGGGTAAATTTAAAATTGCTGTTAGTGGCTGTGCCAATCGGTGTACCGATATAGCTCATCGTGATATTGGAATTATGGGTACACCTCGTGGATTTAACATCTATATAGGTGGAACAGGTGGAGTAATACCTAGAGAAGGAGAACTTTTAATGGAACACTGTACAGGTGAAGAAGTATTAACTATTGTTGATCAAATTATCAATTTTTATAAAGAAAATGCACAACGTAATGATCGTTTAGGTCGCCTTATTGACCGGATTGGATTTGAAAAATTTAAAAAAGAGGTATTGAATAAAGTATCACTTAGCCAATGATAGGTCCCGGTATTAATGCTGGGGTGTTTTTGGTTTGACCCTGTAAGAACTATACAAAAAACCAGGTGCTGAACCTGGTTTTTATCATTTTCAGATCAACAGCAATACTAGATGATATAAGAGGTTAGCGCTGATTCCCGCAGCCAGACCACCGATAGTATGACTAAGAATGGCTTTTGTAGTCAATTGGCGATAGCCAAGAGCGTCCATCATAGCTACATGGGTACTGAGATAACCACTCCAGCACATGCCCATAGCGGTGAAGACAGCAATATCGCCTCCACCAATGAGCCCTGCTTCTAAAAATTTAGGGATAAGTCCCAATGCAGCGCCTACAGCACCCAATGCAGTGACAGGAACAGCAATGGCTTCAGGTGAAGTAAAGCCAAAGAGAGGTTTTAAAATAGGAAAGAGGAGTTTCCCAATTTTAGGTAGGAGCCCAACTCCTTCAAAAGCAAGACCCTGATATCCAATTTCTGGATTGGCCGGGCCAAAGGTCAGGATCATGATTAAAGTACATATGACGAGAACTCCTGGAATGATAGAAAGACCAATCTCCACACCCATTTTTCCACCTTCCAAAAAAGCTTCAAGGAAGCGAAAACTCACATTTCCATCACGGATGAAGCGCCATTCTTTTGAGAATTCTTCTTCAATTTCTTTTGAACTTTCACCCAATTCTTTTTTACTATAGTAGAGCATCAAGCGAGAACTGACTATACAACCGATAATCGCTCCTAAATTTCCGATCAGCGCAGAAAAGAAAAATCCTTTTCCGATCATAAAACTGGTTACAATTAACCCCATTCCAAAAGCAGTTCCAAAGTTACAAAGAACAGGAATTTGATATTCTTTAAAATATTTTCTAAATTCTGTATCATGAACCAGGGAGATAATGGCCGGATTATCGGATAAATAAGTGGTTAAACCTCCTATAGCTGTTGCTCCGGGCATTTTGAAAATCGGTTCAATAAATGGTATTAAAAAGTTATTTAACCAGGCAACTACCCCAAATTCCACAAGAAGCCCACCTAATGCTCCACTCAGGACTGCAATGGCCATAATATACAGAATAGTATTGAGCAATAGTTCATGGGCGGTGTTCATTAAAGTTGAAAACATGTTATTAATGCCCATTGTATATGCCAGGTACCCAAAAAGTAGACCAAAGAGTAACATAAACAAATATGTTTCACGATTACCGACTTTAACACGCTTTTTTTTAGATATCATTTAAAATAGCACCCCCGTTTGGTATGTACTAAAGTTTAAGCTGCATCTAAATTTAATATTTGCAATAAATCAGTCATTTGTACTAGATAAAAATCAGGTGGATTCCCTATAAATCTTTCTTTGGGAAAAATATTCCATCCCACCAGAGCACTTTTAATCCCCGCTCTTTTTGCAGCGTCTAAATCCAGTGGGCTATCGCCTATCATCAGGGTTTCTTTTGGGTTAGCCTTTAGGAGTTTCATCCCTTTTATAATTGCTTCAGGATCGGGTTTGGCATTTTTGACTTCATCCCCACCGATTAGAAAATCAAAAAAGGGGTGGAGTTGGAAGTCGTGCAATGCCATTTCAGCAAATTTTCGGCTTTTGTTGGTAACAATACCCATTGGAATATTATGAAGTTTCAAGTGAGCTAAAACTTTTTTAACCCCGGGAAAAACCCGGGTTAGCTCTTTGCTATGTTTAGCATAGTATTCTCGATAAGTTTGACACATGGCTTTTGCCAGTTTAGGATTGAAGTAAGTCATCTGTTTGAATAGCGGTTCTCCAAAAATTTTTAAAATTTCTTGCCGCTGTATGTCATAATCCAGATGAACTTTGAGAGTGTATTCAAAAGACCGGAAGATGATTTCATTGGTATCTAAAATTGTACCATCCAGATCAAATAAAAGGTATCTAAACATTATTTACACTCCTTAATTAGAGAGAATTTAAACATTGAAACGGAAGCTTATAATATCTCCATCCTGAACGATATAATCTTTTCCTTCTAGACGAACAAGACCGGCTTCTTTACAGGCTTTCATTGAGCCATGTTTCCGTAAAGTATCGTAAGCTACAACTTCAGCCCGGATAAAACCTCGTTCGATATCAGTATGAATAGCTCTGGCTGCCTTTGGAGCAGTGACACCTTTTTTAACTGTCCAGGCCCGGACTTCATCTTTGCCGACAGTAAAAAAGGAGATCAGGCCTAGACGTTTATAAGTTGCTCTGGCAATTTTGTTGATACCGGGTTCGGTTATTCCTAATTCTTCCATAAAAAGTAATCTATCTTCTTCATCCAATTGATTAATCTCCGCTTCTATGGCAGCAGAGACTTTAACAATAGGAATCTCCTTTTCGGCCATACTGTTTTCAAATTCTTCTTTACCAGGATAATTATCATCTTTTAATTGTTGATCATCCATATTTAAGACAACAATGAGCGGTTTTTGGGTGAAGAAAGCATATCCCCGGACCAAACTTTCTTCTTCAGGAGTAAACTTTAATTGGGCGATATTCCCTTCTTTTTCTAGAATTTCACGACATTTTTCCAAAACTGGAAGTTCATGACTATGGTGTTTCATTGCCTTTTTATTGGATTTAATATTTTCGATTCGCTTTTCAACAACTGCTAGATCAGAGAAGAGAAGTTCATCGTTGATGGTCTCAAAATCCCGAAGTGGATTAATCTCTCCTTCTACATGAGGCATAGCTGGATTATTAAAAGTTCTAATTACATGAATCAAAGCATCTACATTACGTACCTGGTTTAAAAAGGAATTTCCGCTTCCTTCACCTTTACTGGCTCCTTTGACTAATGCTGGAATATCTACAAACTCAATCCGGGCATAAGTGGTCTTTTTGGGATTGTAAAGAGAAGATAGATAATCAATTCTTTCATCCGGAATTAATCCAATGGCGCTAGTTGTTTTTATCTTTCCGGAATGGGTATTAAGATTAGAGTTGGTTAATAAGTTAAATAATGTAGTTTTACCTACCATCGGTAAACCTATTATCCCGATTTTCATTTTAATCCCTCTTTCTTTAAAGATTCTTCTAACAAACCATTAACTATTATACATCAATTCTAAGAATTTTGCACGGGATTTATCAGAGTTTTTGCAGTAATTTGGGAAAGAAAAAAGGTTTCCGTGAAATTAAAAGAAGATTGAAATGGATTTTGAAACTTTATCAATAAAAAGTAGAGGATTAAACTGCAAAAGCTTATTTTGAGCGCCATAGAAATTTTTCGTTAAATCATCTTATTTCGATTGAAATTGAACTTTAGATGGTTCGAAAAATTTCTTTATGAAACGAAAAATTAGTTTTTTGCAGTAAAATCATAAAGGTTTTTTATTAAAAGTATCTAATTATAAAATTAAGAAGATGGTTTTAAGGAAGCAGATGAGATACATTATCCAGAAATTATAAAATATATTCTTTTCAAGATATTTTAGAATTTCAAGGAGGATGAAACAATAAAGAGAGACCTTAAAACTTATTTTCACAATGAAGGAAATTATGCTGAGAATCTTTCAGATGTTCACACGAATGAGGCTTTAGAATAAAATTATAAAAAGGTTTTATTCAACATTAAATTAAAGAGGAGGATTTATATGGCTATTCGAATTGTTACAGACAGTACTTCGGATTTACCAAAAGAAATATTAGAAAAATATGATATTTCTGTAGTACCTCTTACCGTGGAAATCGATGGAAAAGTTTTTCGGGATGGAGATTTGAAGGGGAAAGAATTTTTTGATTTTATGGATAAATCTGAAAATTTACCAAAAACCAGCGCGCCATCACCAAAAGCCTTTTCGGAAGTTTTTAAAAAGTTTTCTACAAAGGATGAGATTGTTTGTATTACCCTTTCATCGAAAGTTAGTAGTACTTGTCAAAGTGCTAGATTGGGAGCTGAGTTAACAGGTCGAAAAATATGGTTGATAGATTCTAAAGCTGCTTCATTAGGTTTAGGTATTTTAGCTATTTATGCTGCTGAAATGGCTAAATTAGGAAAAGGAATTCAGGAAATTATCAAAGAAATCAACCGTCGGATTGATGAAATGCATATCTTAGCTTTTCTTGATACTGCTAAAAATATAGTTAAATGCGGACGATTGAGTAAAGCTGCAGGTTCTTTAGTAAACATGCTTAACATAAAAATTCTTTTGACTAACAATGAAGGAGAAATAGAGTTTCTTACTAAAATGCGTGGAAAAAAAAGAACCTTTAGAAGGCTTTTGCAAATTATAGAAGAGTATAGCTATAATCTGGAAAATAAAATTGTTGGTATTACACATGGAGATAATTTACCTGATGCTGAAATATTAAAAGATCTCATTTTAGAAAAATTCAATCCACGGGAAGTGATTTTGAATTATATGGGAAGCTGTATTGGCACTCATATTGGACGGGGTGGGTTGACTATAAATTTTTGAATGTTTAAAGTTGCTTGACAAATAAAGCTATCTTTGTTATTCTTGAAAGTGAAAAATGTATAACATGATCTTCAGGACAGGGTGAAATTCCCGACCGGTGGTGAAAGTCCACGAGCCTTATGGCTGATCTGGTGAAATTCCAGAACCGACGGTATAGTCCGGATGGGAGAAGATATTGGATCTTTTATTATGGTTTAAAATTGCCCTGAAGGTTTGATCTTCGGGGTTTATTATTTTATGATTAAATTGTAAAAAGCTAATTTTGAGCGCCATAGAATTTTTTCGTTTAACCATCTTAGTGAGATTAAAGGAGAAATAAGGCCTCATCATAGGATGTGATGAGCTAATCAAGAGTTAGAATGACACATTGATTAGTGTACCTTATTTCGCCTGAAATCGAGCTTTAGATGGTTCGAAAAATTTCTCCTCAAGCGAAAAATTAGCTTTTTGCAGAAAAATTATTTTATAATTTTTTTAAGGAGCGTGAGAGAGATAATGAATACAAATAAAATGGCCAAAATGGCAATTCTTTCTGCTTTTTCTATAATTTTAGTAACACTTATTCATTTTCCAATTATCCCATCGGCGCCGTTTCTGGAATATGACCCAGCTGATGTACCAATTTTAATTGGAACTTTTATGTATGGCCCTCTGGCTGGACTTATGATTACTATAGTGGTATCTTTTATTCAGGCTGTTACTGTCAGTGCGGGGAGTGGATGGGTTGGTTTTGTGATGCATGTGATTGCTACCGGCACATTGGTGCTGGTTGCTGGTTCTATTTATAAAAAGAAACATACTTTTGTTGGAGCAATAATTGCTCTGGTTGCTGGTTCTCTTTCTATGACTTTAATTATGATTCCAGCTAATCTCTTCTTTACAGTAAAGTTTTGGGGAATTCCTTATGAAGTAGTTAAGGGGATGCTTCTTCCTGCAATTATTCCATTTAACTTGATTAAATCATTTGCCAATTCAGTTATTACCGTACTAATCTATAAATCCATTGCAAATATATTGCGCAGTTATCCTAAAATTACCACTGAAAATACTAAATAAAATCTTACGTCAAAAAGGTCAGATAATATATCTGGCCTTCTTAGGCTGTTGACAAAGTTAGAAGATCAACAGCCTTTTTTATATATAATAAAGAACGGTTTAGAAAAAATTAGTAAAAAAGAAAAAGTTAAATAAAAAAGAAATTATTATACAGATATTGCTGAATGAGGGGTTATATTTGATTCTTTAAAATTGTTTAATTTGTGGGTTTAGTCTATCTAATAATTAATTTTTTTATGAAGAAGATTATTTTGGTAAAAATTATTGACGAAGATATGGGTAATGTGTTAAAATAATTGACATGAAGTAATATATTGTTATCAATATAAATAACGCCAGAGATTTACTTTTTTAACCTATTGGCAACATCCTTACTCAGCAATCTGGAGTGTAATTAAGCCAATAACATTTCTGAATCAAAGTAATATTTGATGGTTATTCATAATAAGAAAAGAAAATCTAATAAAGTAGTCAGTTTTACTCCTGCTTTCGAGATTGTGAGTAAGGATTTATTAATCTCGAAAAGCAGGAGTTTTGTTTTGTGAATTCTTCATACAAATTTTTGGATAGTGTTAACTATTTTCTAAGAAGAGTTACAGCTTAATATAAACCTAATTAGATCATATTAAAAAAACTTCTAGCATAAACAAAATAGAGAAAGGGGGGATGAATACTAATTAATTTAATCAAAATTATGTGAAAATTAGTACAATTCCAAATTAACTTTGAAAGGAGGTATTTTTTCATGTCAACATTCTTAAACCAGGTGAATTGGGAAGAAATTAATCCTAAATTAGATGCACTAATTGAAAAATATCGTGGTGATCAATCAGCTTTAATTGAAGTATTGCACAGAGCTCAGGAGATTGTTGGTTTTCTTCCCGAAGAGGTGCAAGCCAAAATAGCAGAAGGATTAAATGTTTCAATGGGTGATGTCTATAGTGTGATCTCATTTTATGCTCATTTTTCAACCAAGCCAAAAGGAAAGTATCATATTTCTCTTTGTATGGGAACGGCCTGTTATGTAAAAGGAGCACCTGAAATTGTAGAAAGGTTAGAAAAGGAGCTTAATATTAAAGCAGGAGATACTACAGATGATGGAATGTATTCTTTAGAGATTGTCCGTTGTCTGGGAGCTTGTGGATTAGGGCCAGTTATGACTGTTAATGGTGAAGTTTACGGTCTTTTATCTCCAGATAAAGCTGTTTCTATTTTAAAAGAGATAAAATCAAGTGAGGTGAAAAAATGAAATCAATTGAAGAACTTCAAAAAATTAAAGATCAAGTGTTAGAGGAAATCAAACTTCGGGATAATGACTCAAATAGTATTCAAGTAGAAGTTGGGATGGGGACCTGTGGAATAGCTGCCGGTGCTAGGGAAGTGATGCAGGCTATTCTTGATGAGTTAAATAAGCGTAAGGTGACGGGAGTTAAAGTAGTTCAGACTGGTTGTATTGGTCTTTGTGCTGAGGAACCTCTGGTTATTGTTAAACAACCCAATAAAGGAACTGTTATTTATGGTAATCTGGATCCAAATAAAGCTCGCCAGATAGTTGCTCAACATCTGGTTAATGGTCTGATTATTGAAGAGTGGGTCGTCAATGAATAAAGGTAATAGTGGGAGGTGAATTAACTTGAAATTATTCCGCAACCATGTTTTAGTTTGTGCAGGAACCGGTTGTACAGCTTCTGGTACTGAAAGGGTTAAAAAGGCATTAATTGAAGAGATTAAAAAGCATAATTTAGAAGATGAAGTAAAAGTTGTTGAGACAGGATGTTTTGGCTTCTGCCGTTTTGGACCCAATATGGTTGTTTATCCTGAAGGAGTTTTTTATACGAGAGTTAAACCTGAGGATGTTCCGGAACTTGTGGAAGAGCATCTTTTAAAAGGCCGGATTGTAGAACGCCTGCTCTTTAAAGAACCGGATACAACAAAGATAACTGCTACCACTGATGATATTAAATTCTTCAAAAAACAGACCAGGATTGCATTACGTAACTGTGGACATATCAATCCAGAGTCAATAGAAGAAGCTATTGCCCGGGATGTCTATTTTGGATTAGGAAAAGTCCTGACAGAAATGACTCCTGAACAGGTAATTGAGGAAGTACTGAAGTCAGGCTTACGCGGCCGGGGGGGCGGTGGATTCCCGACAGGATTGAAATGGAAATTTGCAGCTAAAGAGGAAGCAGATCAGAAATATATTGTTTGTAATGCAGATGAAGGAGACCCAGGTGCTTTTATGGATAGAAGTATTCTGGAGGGAGATCCTCATTCTGTCATTGAGGGAATGGCTATTGCCGGTTATGCTATTGGAGCGACTAAGGGATATATTTATTGCCGAGCTGAATACCCCTTAGCCATTAAGCGGGTTAAAAAAGCCATTGAAGATGCTAGAAAACTGGGCCTATTAGGTTTCAATCTATTTGGTAGTGGATTTGACTTTGATATAGAGGTCCGCTTGGGTGCAGGAGCTTTTGTCTGTGGTGAAGAGACAGCTCTTCTAAATTCCATTGAAGGTAAACGGGGTGAACCGCGGCCTAAGCCACCTTATCCTGCATCATCTGGTCTTTGGGGTAAGCCGACAATAATTAATAATGTTGAAACTCTAGCTAATCTAGGAACTATTATCCGTAAGGGTTGGGAATGGTTCAGATCCATAGGTACGGAAAAGAGCCCGGGAACAAAAGTATTTGCTCTAGCGGGTAAAATTAAAAATAATGGTTTGGTGGAAGTCCCGATGGGGACCAGATTGGGTGAAGTTATTTTTGATATTGGTGGAGGTATTCCTAATGGTAAAAAATTTAAAGCAGCCCAGACTGGTGGCCCATCAGGGGGTTGTATTCCTATTGAACATTTAAATGTACCAATTGATTATGATTCTCTCATCGAACTGGGAACTATGATGGGGTCAGGCGGTCTTATCGTTATGGACGAAGATACATGTATGGTAGATCTGGCTAAATTCTTTTTAGAATTTGTGAAAGATGAATCATGTGGTAAGTGTACAGCCTGTCGAATTGGTATTACCCGGATGTTGGAGATTTTGGATCGAATCACCAAAGGTAAAGGTAAGATGGAAGATATTGATCTGTTGATAGAATTGGGTGAAGATATAAAAGCTTCAGCCCTCTGCGGACTGGGCCAGACTGCTCCAAATCCGGTTTTAAGTACAATTCGTTATTTTAGAGATGAATATGAATCTCATATTAAGAACCATTATTGTCCTGCTTCAGTTTGTGCAACACTCTTTAATTCACCTTGTCAAAATGCCTGTCCAGCCAATGTAGATATTCCGATCTATATTGATTTAATCAGGAAAGGAAAATATCGGGAAGCTTATGAGGTAATTCGTGAAGAAAATCCATTGCCTGTAACCTGTGGTCGGGTTTGTAATCATCCATGTGAAGGCAAGTGTAATCGCGGTAAGATGGATGATCCCATTGCAATTCGGTCGCTAAAACGGTTTGTAACAGATTATGTCCTGGAAAACGAAGGACGACTCCCGATTCCTGAAGTTGCACCTCCAAATGGTAAAAAAGTGGCTATTGTGGGTTCTGGCCCTGCTGGATTGACCTGTGCATTTTATCTGGCAAGGAAAGGTTATGAAGTAACAATCTTTGAAGCTATGCCGGTATTGGGTGGTATGTTGGTTGTGGGTATTCCTGAATACCGTTTGCCGAAAAAACTTCTAAATGAGGAAATAAAAGTAATTGAAGAGATGGGTGTGAAAGTGAAAACAAACACTAGGATTGGTGAAGATATAACTATTGATGAACTTAAAAAACAGGGATTTGATGCTATTTTCATTGCTGTAGGTGCTCACTTAGAGAGAAATATGAATATTGAAGGTGAAGAACTGGAAGGATGTATGTCTGGAACTGCTTTTTTACGTGATTTAAACCTGGGTAAAGAATACAGTTTTGAAGGTAAGAAAGTGGTTGTGGTTGGTGGTGGAAATGTAGCTATAGATGCAGCACGTTCCAGTGTACGTTTGGGAGCAGAAGAGGTAACAATTGTTTATCGCCGTGATAAGAAAGATATGCCTGCAATACCGCAAGAAATTGAAGAGGCTGAACATGAAAAGATCAAAATTGTAACTATGGTTAATCCAGTCCGGATAATTGGAAAAGATGGAAAAGTTACTGCTGTTGAGTGTATAAAAATGCGTGGTGGTGAATTTGATAAGAGTGGAAGAAGAAAACCTGTGCCAATTGAAGGTTCCAATTATACTATGCCAGCCGATATAGTTATAACAGCTATCGGTCAAGAGGTAGATATGACCTTTAACACAGATGATTTGGTAAAAACAGAGCGGGGAAAAGTATTGACTGATGAGAAAACAATGACCAATATCGAAGGTATCTTTGCTGGTGGTGACTGTGTAACAGGGCCAGATACTGTAGTAAATGCAATAAAAGTAGGTAAAAAAGCTGCCAGTGCGATTGATAAATATCTGGGTGGAGATGGTGTTATTGTCAAAGATCAGGATGTTATTCGTAGGGTTGACTATCCTCTATTAGATAACGAATGTCCACGGGAACCAATGCCCCTTCTCGGTGATAATGAGCGGTTGAATGGGTTTGCTGAAGTAGAGATGGGATATGGACTTGAAACAGCGCTAAAAGAAGCAGGACGTTGTCTGCGCTGTGATGTTAAAGATAAATAAAGGAGGGGTGAAAAGTGAAGATGATCAATTTATTCATAGATGGAAAAGAGGTAGAGGTTCCCGAAGGTTCAACCGTGCTTCAAGCTGCTGAGAAGGCCGGAAAAAAAATACCTACATTGTGTTTTTTAAAAGATATCAATGAGATTGGAGCCTGTCGGGTATGCCTTGTAGAAGTCGAGGGAGCTCGCAATCTTTTAGCTTCCTGTGTAACTCCCGTTTCAGAAGGGATGAAAGTGTTAACTAATACTCCACGGGTACGCCGTGCTCGCAAATTACAGGTGGAATTATTACTATCCAATCACGAAATGAACTGTCCAACCTGTATTCGTAATGGTAATTGTGAGCTTAAACAGGTAGCTGAAGAGCTAGGAATTCGTGAGATTCGGTTTAATGACGGAAAAAAAACTACTTATTCTAAGGATAATTCTACTCCAGCATTGATTCGAGATCCTGGGAAATGCATCCTCTGTCGCCGATGTGTTAGTGTCTGTTCCAATGTTCAGACAGTAGAAGCAATTGTACCAATAGGTCGGGGTTTTGATACTGTTATTGCTCCTTCGGGTTTAAAGAATCTGGCTGATTCTCCCTGCGTAAAATGTGGTCAATGTGTATTAGTATGTCCGACCGGAGCACTGACAGAGAAAGAGTATATTGAAGAAGTCTGGGCAGCATTAGATGATCCGAAAAAACATGTGGTAGTACAAACTGCACCTGCTACCAGGGTTGCAATTGGTCAAGAATTCGGTTATGAACCGGGAAGTATTAATACCGGTCAGATGGTTGCTGCTTTACGGGCTCTGGGCTTTGATAGGGTTTTTGATACTGACTTCACAGCTGATTTGACAATAATGGAAGAAGGTACAGAATTGCTTCACAGACTCAAAAATGGTGGAAAACTACCAATGATTACATCCTGTAGTCCGGGATGGATAAACTTTATCGAGACATTTTACGGTGACTATATCGATCATCTTTCTACCTGTAAATCTCCTCAGCAGATGTTTGGTGCACTGACTAAGACTTACTATGCTGAGAAATTTAACATTGATCCAGCTGATATTGTCTGTGTATCTATTATGCCATGTACTGCCAAGAAGTTTGAGGCAAGACGTCCTGAGATGATTTCCAGCGGTTATCCAGATGTGGACTATGTTCTCACTACAAGGGAATTGGCCAGGATGATCAAGCAGGCAGGGATTAAATTTGATGAACTTGAGGAAGAAGAATATGATGAACCATTGGGAATCTCAACTGGAGCAGGTTTAATCTTTGGTGCAACAGGTGGTGTTATGGAAGCAGCTTTAAGAACTGTCTATGAAATTGTTACCAAAAAAGAGCTTGAAAATTTAGAGTTTGAATTTGCCCGCGGTTTGGAAGATGTTAAAGAAACAGAGATTGATCTTGATGGAACTAAAGTAAGAGTAGCTGTTGCTCATGGTTTAAAGAACGCACGTAAGTTATTAGATCAAATCAAAAATGGAGAATCGCCATATCATTTTATTGAGATTATGTGCTGTCCAGGCGGATGTATTGGCGGTGGCGGCCAACCAATCCCGACTAATACTGAAATTCGTCAAAAACGGATTGAAGCTATATATAAAGAAGATAAGAATATGCCACTCCGTAAGTCCCATGAAAACCCAGTTGTTCAGGTATTATATAAAGATTTTCTCGGTGAACCATTGAGTGAGAAATCCCATCAATTGCTCCATACTCATTATACGAAGCGGAGCAGATATAAAATTTAACTCTTTTCTTCGTGATATATTAATATAATTGAAGTTACGGCACTTTGTATAAGTGCCGTTTTTTTATTTTGTCTCTGAATTGGGGGTATTTTGGAGGTAAAATTATTATAACTAGATATAATTACTTAGTATTAAGTCCACTTTTCCCGATTTCAATCTCAGCCAGGAGAAGTTGACGGACCGTGAAAAGAAAGAAGTTAAACAAAAGGTTGCATTGAGGGATTTTGTGGTATATAATGTATTTAAAAGCAGGTGGTTCAACATCTTTTTATTTTGTGTATTGTGCAAACGTTCGCACACTGATCTATCATTAATTAGTTTAGGAGGTAAGGACTATGATGAGTTCTTGTAAAAACTTAGAAAAATTATTAGAAAGATTGGATAGACTAAAACACCAGGGATTGAATCAGACGTATTATATTCCGGGGATTTGGGATTATAAAAACCAAAATAGTTCAGATGTAATCGAAATTGACCCCTATGAATATCTTAGTAACTTTATCCGGGAATACCTTATTACCCGTGTTAACTCAAAAGTTAATGATTATCTTTTACCGCTTTCATTTTATGAACAGGATAAAAATTGGCTGGCAAAAGGTGGGATTTTCTGTCTAGATATCAGAACTGCTACTAGCTGGGATCATGATTGGGATCAAAAAATTGTTAAACATAATGGTAGGGTGACTGAATTAGGTACTTTTCTTAAAGCGTTTTTTCTGTTACCGCATATTAAAAATTTGAATCTGAATATCTTATATCTGTTACCTGTTCTAAAGCCGGGGAAAAGTTATAGTAAAGGGGAACTGGGTTCTTTTTATGCAATTAAAGATTTTTATCAGCTAAATCCCGATTTACATGACCCTATTTTAGATTTACCTGGTGATCCATTTCCTATTGAGACAGAGTTTAAAGCTTTAATAGAGGCATGTCATATTTTGGGCATAAGGGTTATCTTTGATTTCCCACTCCGTACAGCTGCAAGAGATAATAATTTAATTAAGGACCATCCTGATTGGTTTTATTGGATTAAGTTAGATTATCTCAACGAATATCGGGTTCCAACATATACAATTTATGAAGAGCATGTACAGCCAACTCGTGAACGATTGCAGAAAATCTACACATTACCTGAGACTAAAAAGTATATCAATATGTTTAGTTTTCCACCTAATAAAGTGAACGAAAAAGCCTGGAAAGAACTTTTGACAGAGTTTGAAAAAGATCCAACCCAGAATATCCTGGAACTTATTGAAGAAAAATTTGGACTTACTACTGCTCCAGCATATTCGGATTGGATTAATGATCCTCAACCTAGTTGGGATGATATAACTTTCTTAAGACTTTATCTTGATGAACCTTCTGTACGGGAAGGGTTTTTTGATTCTGAAGTACCGCCATTTTTATTTTTTGATTCGATTAAGACCAATTTATATCCCGGTAATCAACCTAATACAGAGTTATGGGAATACCTGACTGGAATTATTCGATTTTATCAGGAAAACTTCGGTATTGATGGAGCACGAATCGATATGGCCCATGCTTTACCTGAGGAACTGGAAAAAAAGATTATGACCAAATGTCTGGCCTTTGATCCCGATTTTAAATTTATCTCGGAAGAATTACAAAACTCAAATCACCATATTGCGCATAAAAAAGGTTATCATAGTATCATAGGTGAGAATTGGTGGCACGAAGGGCATCTTAATGCTGAGAATCTGGTAAGACTGTTAAAAGAATTACCAACTTTATCTGTTCCATCCTTTGCTTGTGCGGAGACTCCTGATACCCCACGGGCAGCTATTAGGGAAGGTGGCCGGAAATTCAGCCGGATGATTGCTGTAATGAATTTCTTTTTGCCTAATACTATACCTTTTATCAACAATGGTTTTGAACTTTATGAGCGTCAACCAATGAATCTAGGATTAGATAATACTGAAGAGGGGCGTTATGTTTTAGATGAAGATGATCTTTATTATGGACGTTTGGCCTTTTTTGATCGATATCAACTCCATTGGCTTAATGATGGGGTAGAAGAAATGGTTGATTTGATCAGTAAAGGACAGAAGCTGCGTTTAAAATACTGGTCTTTAATTAGCAATCTCGAGTCTTTTTATGTAACTGGAACTATTGAAAAAAATTTAGTTCAGTTTGGTTATCGAAATGAAGAAATGGAATTAATCTGTCTTGTTAACTTAGACTTTACTAAAGAAAAGTCTATTAATGATATAGTTGGTGAAGTTCTGATTAGCTCTGTGCCTGGTGAGATTACTCAAAAACTGAGACCCGGTGAGTTTAGAGTTTACTTGAAAAAATAATGAACGTAAAGAGCCTGCTTTCACAGTGGAAAGCAGGCTTTATTATTAAGCAGTTTTTATTTGTTGATTCATTATCTGAACTTCCTTAGCTACCCAGAGCAGAGTTACCACGGTGGAGAGTAGATCCGCCAAAGGAAAAGCATACCAGATTCCTGCTAATTTAAAGAATTGAGGTAAAATCAGAATCAGTGGGATTAAAAAGAGGATTTGTCTAGACATAGAAAGAAACAAAGCGGGTTTTGCCTTGCCAATAGCCTGAAAAAGACTAGCACCTACAACTTGAAAACCGATCACAGGTAAGAGTAAAATTAGAATCCGGATGATTGGGACTCCTTCTTGAATCAAATTTGGATCATTGTTAAAGATTCTTACAATAGGTTCGGTAAAAATAATCAATATCAAAAAACCAAAAGTAGATAAGGCAGTAGCTGCACCAATTGCCAGTTTTAGTCCTTCCTTGACTCGCATCATATTTTTTGCACCATAATTGAAGCCAATAATGGGTTGAAGCCCTTGAATAATTCCAAAGAGGGGCATCAGCATAAATGCCAGTACACGATTAGCAACTCCCAGGACTGCAATATGGAGATCACTTCCATAATAGGCAATGGAATTATTGATCACAATAGCAAATATACTACCTGCCACTGTACGAACAAAGGAAGAAATTCCAATACTAAAAATTTCAGGTAAAAGATTCAGATCGGGTATTAAATCTTTACGTCTAATTTTTAATATACTCTTTCCACTTAAAAAGTAAATCACAAGGTAGATAAAAGAACTAATTTGAGAAATAACTGTAGCAATTGCAGCACCTTTAATTCCCATGTTAAAACCAAAAATAAAAACAGGGTCTAAAATGATATTGAGTCCGGTTCCAATGATCATTGAAAACATTGCAGTTTTGGCATTTCCTTCAGAACGAACTAAATTGTTTGAGGAGACAGCAAAGACAAAGAAGAAACTCCCCAAAAGAATTACTGAGAGATAGTCAATGGAATAAGGAAGAATAGTATCTGTGGCTCCAAAAAGCCGTAACAGAGGTGTTAAAAAGATTAAACCGAAAATAGTCATAAGTATTCCTAATATTCCTACTGTTGAAAAAGATGTTCCAGCGACTCGCTCAGCTTTTCTATGATCTCCGGCTCCTAAACTACGTGAAATAAGTGATGCGGAGCCAATTCCTACTGTTTGGGCAACAGCCATGATAAGCATCTGGATGGGGAACGATATAGCAAGACCTGCAATAGCTAATGTACCTGCTCCTCTCCCAATAAAAATGGTATCTACCATGTTATAAAGAGCATTTACTATCATTCCGATCATTGCTGGTGTTGAATACTTGAATAGAAGTTTACTAATCTTTTCGTGTCCCAATTCATATTTACGCTTGTTCATAAGTATCACCTTCTATTTTTCCTATTTTTTTGTTAAGTTGCCATAATTGATCCAATGCTTGAATGAAAAGTTGAAGTTCGTCATCTGTGAGATATTCTAACTTTCTTTTGAGGTATAGGTTCATGGTTTCTTTTAATTTTTCTGCTGTCTGTACTCCTTTTTGCGTTAAAGAAATAAAGAATTGTCGCCGGTCATCTTTACTGCGAGTTCGTTGAACAAGGCCTAATTCTTCTAAACTATCGATGACTGAAGTCATACTACCTCGTTGAAGTTCTGTTTTTTTACAGAGAGAGGTCATGGTATTTTTTCCATCACAGTATAAAAACATCAAAACTCGTCGTTGGGTTTTATTGAGATTTGTATCAAAATCTATGTTTTTAAAGTCACTCAATAGATTTTGATGTAATAGATGAAAAGTCTTTAACATTTTTAGTATTAAATTAAAGTAATCCATTTTCCACCTTCCTTTCTAAACTTTGTCTGGGTAGTTAGAAAAACAAATATTAGATTTCTAACTATTTTAGTTTATATTTTTTATTTAGTTTTGTCAAGGGTTTTAATTACAAAAAGATTGAGAGGAATTGGATTTAATTTTATTTAGATTTGAGCGATTGACGAGAGTGGAATTCCAGGAGCTTGGCCGGAAAGTTCATCATATTTTGCAGAATTTTATGAACTGAAGGATTTATATGGGGCTGGTTGGGGTCTGTTTTTAATTATTATTTTTATGTTATGATTTATTACAGACAGTAGTAACTGCCATTTTGTTTTTTATAGATTTTATGAATAAGAAGTCAATGATGCAAAAATTTTAAAGAAGTTAACAAAATATTATTTTAGAAATATTGTTTTTAAACTAATTGAAAGGGATTTTTTGAAATAAAACTATTTTTTATACTTAATAAGTAAAATGGGCATATAATTTTATGAAGAGCGGAATTTTGAACTAATGTAACTATATTTTATATTCATTTCCTAGAATTGGTTTGATGAATTTATCTCATCTCTTTTTGCTAATCTCCAGGGATGTTTCTTTTTAATTTTACGCTGTGATTTTAAGGATATTTAGTTCTTTGCAAAATCTATAAACTTTCTGTTCAGCAGGAACTTTTACCCTTTTATTTGTTAAGGAATAACTAGGACTGATCTTCCTGAAGATTTTGAATTATTAGCTTGTCTTTTTTTTTTGAAATATTCTCATAACAAGTTGATGGTGATAAGCCGATAAAGTCGATAGATATTTAAAACCAACTTAATTAATAAAGATTTTAATTTATTTGAATTATTAGATTTTATAACAGATAAATCTTGTTAGGTACCATGGGTTAGCCTTTCAGGAAAATAATAAAAAGCCTGTAGGTAATATTTAATAAACAAGGAGAGGATGATTATGATCAAAAGAGAAGATAAACTGATAGATTATATAATAAGAAATTGGTATAATAAGTTTAGGAGACTTTATAGTTAATGCATGTAAATGTGTACCCCAAAATGACCTTTCAAAACTTAAGAAAAATTTTAGATTACCAGTAACTAATATGGTCTGGCGAGAATTTGATCTTGTCAGTACTTCCTATAAAACAATAGATGATAGAAATATTGAAATATTTGTTTAAATTTTGAACTTAAAGTTAAAGCAACAAAATTTATTTGAAGAAAAAACAGAATATGTATTTATTTTAATTGTCGGAAAGCCTTCCAATATGAGAAGAGGTAGCATAAAGAATTTAGAAAGTGATGCGGAAGCATTTTTAACACTTTTTAGAGAGGACATCTGGCCTGATCAAAACATTATTCATAATGAGTTGAACATTTACTTAAAAAAACCAGAAGGAGATTAGAATTATATAACATAAAAAAATTCGCAAATTTTAAAAAGCAGCTCATAAGTTAGAAGTTAGAACTAAAATTGAAAGGTGATATTTTATGGATGTATGGATAGCATTAATAGCATTTCTTACGATTTACTCTATTATAAAAAAAAGGATCTGTTCCTTGCTATTTTAGTATTAGTTTTTATTTTGCCTTACTTTGTTATATTTAAGCTAAATATTTTTCAAATGAAGTTAATATATAAAACATTAACATATCTTACTATATGTGCCGGAAGCACATATTCTATTTTTAAGTTTTTTAAATAAATTGAAAGAATTTCAATTATGCAATACAAAATAAATATTTTAAATTTAAATTTTGAGTACCATGCCGAATACCACTCGCTAGTATTTACGGGTAAGTTGAGGATGTAGTATTTTTTTTTGAATACGTATTGTTCTACAGAATTTCAGTTAACATGAGATCACCACAAGGGGTTTTGTCCACATTTGCGTTGGCTATCTCACTCTTGTTAGTTCGCCAAGATAAGCCCGAAACTTTTATCAAGATGAAATAAGATCCAGCTAATGCAATAAAGTGGACCTAACTACCCGATGGTAAGAGAAGAGGAAGTGTTTGCAATAAAGTTTATCTTCGTACTTCTCTGTTGTTAAGATAACTGAAAATTGTAAATTGCTTGAGCAAAATATAGATATCCAAAATTTAAATGACGCCTGTTTTTACTGTGCAAGGGTTAGTCACTCACCCATAACAAAGAAATCGTTAATGAAAGATTTCAGGGTTTGCCTGGATAAGAAAACTTGCCATGAAGAGAGAGAAGTAACAAAGAATCTAGGGGGTCCTGTCGTTTCCAGTGTAGAAAAGTTGGTAGGTCTAATAAGTTAAATTATAAAATTGGCCAGAGACAAATAAATGGCCCCAATTGGGAGGCCATTAATTAAATGTTTATTCTTTGTAGTGAAAGGTTATTATTTGAATTCGTTGGATTATTGCCAAAATTAATGAAATTGCTAACATTATTCCCAATATTAGAAGGAACCTGTTAAAAAGATAACCGAACCTATTCAGAAATCCAGGGGAATAAGGGAATTTATTAAAGTAAATCGGTAAATGAACAGGTGCTAAAACATTTGTAGCAGGACTTAAAAAGAGGAATGTGGATAATGCTGCCAGGATAGCATGTATTACTCTAGCCAGAATATAAGGGATAATTCTTATATCAGTTCCATTAATCATAGTAGCAACCTGAGCATGGACTGAAAAACCTGACCATGCAATAATTCCACTACAAATCATAACACGTTGAAAAAGAGGTGCAGCTGCTTTAGCAGCTAAGTCTGCTCCATTGGTAATTTCAAATAAACCGCCGATAATAGGTAAAATCATAGATTCTACAATACCAAAGGGAGCAAGAATGAACATTATTATTTTAGTCATAATTGTTACAATACCTACAGCAGTGAGAATTTCGGTAATTACAGAAAAGAGTATAATAAATCCACCAATCAAAAGAAGAGTATTCACTGAATCACGTATGGAATCACCCAATAACTGCCCAAGGGAGCGCCCATCATTTTTCCTGGCTTCTAAAAGAGCATAAAAAGCCTGTTTTAGAATATTATTCCTTCTGGGTGCAGTTTCTTTTATAGTTTCTTCTTTTTCCTGTTTTCGTCCATAAAAACGCATAATTATTCCCAAACAAAGGCTTGAGACATAATGCGCTCCTGCTATAGCATATCCAATAGCAGGTTCTTTAAACATACCTACTGCGACTGCACCAATCATGAATAGAGGATCTGCTGTATTTGTAAATGCCAATAATCGTTCACCCTCGATTCTGCTACAGAGTTTTTTACGTCTCAACTGGCCTGTAATTTTTGCGCCGATTGGGTATCCGGAAGCAAGCCCCATGGCCATAGCAAAAGCACCTACACCAGGTACCCTGAAAACGGGACGCATCAATGGTTCTAGCAGAGCTCCCATTGCATGAACCACACCCAGCCCCATTAGTAGTTCAGCTAATATAAAGAAAGGAAGTAAAGCCGGGAAAACAATCTCCCACCAGATTTTTAAACCTTCAACAGCAGCATCAAAGGCCTTTTCCGAATAAATTACCATGCAAATGGTAATAAGTACAGTGATTAATGCCAATGTTACCCATTGTCTTTGTTGCATCGTTAATTTCATGAACATTTTCCCCCTATCTTAAAATTCAGTGACTATAGTATAGATATTTTTAAAAGATTATGATTATGCTTCAAAAAGACATAAAAGAAAAATATCTTTGTTAAAAATCCTTTACTTAATTTTATTGAACTATTTATAATTTTAGATGAAATTTGTTTTACAAAAAATTATTAATAGATAAGGGATTTAATCGCATTCAGGTTTTAAGGGATAGAGTATCAGGAGAATATAATTATGGAAGAAAATATTTTAGAAAAAGCTTATATTTATATCAGAGTGAAATCTTATTATTTCATTTCCTTGGTTATGAAAAAGAATCTTCTTTGATAAGTTGATACCCATTTCATTCTGCCCATGCTCTAACGATTAAATAAGAGTAAAGAATTAGTCAAATTACCATATTAATGGGATTAAAGAAAGCGGAAGAAATTATTTTTCTAAAATAATAAGATTTTTTCTTGATAGAAGGTAAGTTGGAAGATATAATTGGAAGAGAGATTGCGGGTGATCTGCATATTGGAAGAAGTAGAAATGATATAGATATCACTCTTTACTGCATGGCTTTAAGCGAAAGAGTTCTTCAATTAATGGAATGGATTTGTAACTTTGAAGTATTACTTCAGAGTTCCAGAGAAAATAACGATACTGTAATGCCGGACTATACATACAATCAACGGGCTCAGCCAACTATTTTAAACTATTTTAGCTCACCATTTAATGGGATTGTCATTAATACTTATAAGGCAGTTTGAGATGTTGATTATCTCTTAGTAGTTGCGGGTTCTTTCTATATATGGCTTTTAATCTTAGCAGGTTTATATCAGATCTTTTGGCTCTGGTCGATGCATTGAATAAGATAAAGTAATAGATGAAAACCGGAGTCTAAGTAATACATAAAATTGTGATTAGCAGTTATAAAAATCAATTAAAAAAACAAGACCCGCAGGACTATACCTACGGGTCTTGTTGATTATTTTTCTACAGCCTTGTTTAATTCTTTGACCAATTCATCAATATCATATCCATGAACATTTGCTGCCTGTTTAATGGACTCACCTGTAGCAGTTGGGCAACCTAAACAGTGCATTCCAAATTGCTGAAAAATGGGTATAGTTTCGGGATACTTCCTTAGAACTTCTGCAATGGTCATCTCTTTAGTAATTTTCATCAGGATTCCTCCTTTTTAATTCCACATAATTGATCATCATCTTCCATATATTCATATTTAACAGTAGTTGGACGATATTGAAGATATTTATTGTCTACCAAATTAAAAACTTTTCTACGGAATTTTTCGATTCCTATTCTTTTAATCAAATTTCCCACTCGCTCAGTTATTTTTGCATTTTCCATATAAAATTTCATAATAGCTTCAAAGATAACTTCAACTTCTTCAGCAGTGCGGTTTTTGATCAAAGTCCAGGCTATCCGAGCGTCATGTGCCCCACTTCCTCCAACAAGAATATTATAACCATCGTCAGTTCCGATAATTCCAATATCTCGAATTGCTGGGGCAGTACAGGAAAGATGACAACCGCTAATAGATATTTTCATTTTAGCTGGAGTTTTTGTTCCACGCCATCTTGTATCCAGTTTTTTACCCAATTTAATTGTCTCCTGACGTGCTCTTTTACAAAAAGTATTTCCAGGGCAAAACCGTACACCACGGCAGGTGAGACCGGTTATGGATTCGGGTTTCATGCCTAAATCTTTCCATGCTTGTTCCACTTTGTCAGCTTTAAGACCAATTAATGCAATTTGCTGACCTGAAGTAATTTTAACGGTAAGATTATATTTTTCAGCTACTTCAGCGATTTTTTTTAACTTTGATGCGTTCATCAATCCCCCTGGAATATATGGGGTAATAGCAAAGATTTCTGGATTAACCTGTTTATTTGCACCTAATGGAATTTTTTTCATTTTAATCACCAATCGTCTCCTCTGGTAAATGTTTATCAAGATATCTGATAACGGGAGCCAACTTTACCAGTATCGGTGCACCTTTCAGCCAGACAATTTGGCGTAAAACTTCCAACACTTCCTCTCTGGTTGCACCATTTGCTACAGCTTTCTTTAACTCCAGCATAGTACGTGCTTTATGATCATCAAAGATTGCCGATGCAAGAGCGATTAAATATTTGTATTTTAAGGGAATTACCTTATCCTGCCATATAAGATGATGATAGTCGGCAAGAAGCTGCTGTATATCAAGACCTAATTTTTCTGCAACTATTATTCCTGGAGGGGTAAATCCCATATCTTTTTCAAATTCTTTTCGCAAATTCCGTTCAGGTTTTTTGCTGTTGCTCATGTTCAGAACCTCCCTCATATTAATATACCCAAAAAAATTAATTAAAATATATTTTCAACTTTATTTTATCAATGAAAAAGGAGAGGTACATTGAGAAATATCACAGTTTGAATTAATTTTTATCACAATTTTAAAAACCAGGAATATGTTACTTTTGAATAATCAGGTTCTTTAAAAGCTAATGATGATTTGTTTGAGCTGGCTGATTGTATGTTCCTGGTCTTTACAAATGCGACACTGGTGGATGAAATATTTGTAACTAAACCTATTAAATTTGTCAAATTATTAATGTGCTAAGAAAATTATACTTTTGTTGATTATGAATAATGTTTCATCATCCTTAAAAATACTTTTGTAATTTCCGCTACTACTGCTGGAATTAAGGAGAAGCTAAGAGTAAACAGCCATTGATTGGTATTAAACCTAATAGTTCCAAAAATAGGTCGGAAGAAAGGAACATACATTACCAGTAATATCAAAAAGAAGGAAAAAAGAGTACCGCCAACAACGTATTTGTTACTAAAGATTCCCAATCTAAAGATTGAGAGCTCTTCAGACCGGGCAGTATAAGATCGGAATAATTCGCTTACAATCAAAGTTACAAAGGCAAAGTTTCTGGCAATGTAAATATTATTGTTATAAATATTCAATGCTACTTTAAAAACTCCTAATACTGCTGCAGCCATGGCTATACTCTGAACGATAATTTCCCACTGCATCCGTTTGTTAATGATTGACTCTTTTGGGTCACGTGGCGGTTCTTTCATAATATTAGGCTCTGCAGGCTCCATTCCTAATGCCAGAGCCGGGAAAGCATCTGTAACCAGATTCAGCCAGAGAATTTGAATTGGCTCTAAAGGAATTGGCCAACCAATGAGCATGGCAAAAAAAATAATTAAGATTTCCGCTACATTACATGAGAGAAGGAAGAAGATAAATTTTCGAATATTGCTATAAATTACTCGCCCTTCTTCTACCGCAGCCACAATACTGGCAAAATTATCATCTGTCAAAATCATTTCTGCAGTCTCCTTAGCTACATCTGTACCGGTAATGCCCATAGCCACCCCGATATCTGCGCGTTTTAAAGCTGGAGCATCATTGACACCATCACCGGTCATAGCGACTATTTCACCGTTGGTTTTTAAAGCTTCAACTATCTTTACCTTATGTTGAGGTGATACACGTGCAAAAACACTTATATGTTTTACAGCTTTCGCTAATTCTTCATCACTTACTTTATCCAATTCTGAACCTGTCATAGCGGATGATTGGTTTTTTATGATACCCAACTCTTTGGCAATGGCAACAGCCGTATCTTTATAGTCTCCGGTAATCATTACCGGACGTATTCCTGCAGATTTACAAATTTTGATAGCTCTAATTGCTTCAGGACGTGCCGGATCAATCATCCCCATTAACCCAACAAAGACTAAATCTTTTTCAAATTTATCTGGAGAAGGATCTTCTGGAATACTATCTATCTCTTTAAAGGCAAAAGCCAGTACTCTAAGAGATTTTTTAGCCATTTTTGAGTTGGCCTGCATAATATCTTTTTTATCATCCTCGGTGATCGGAGAGATAGTTCCATGCTTATAAATTTTTGTACATAGGGCCAGGGTTACATCAGGTGCTCCTTTTACAAAGGCGTAAAATTTATTCTTTTCAAAGTTTTTATGAAAGGTGGTCATACGTTTTCTTTCAGAATCAAAAGGAATTTCCTGAATCCGTGGATAACATTCATGCAATTGTTCTAATATTAGCCCACCTTTCATGGCAACAACTAATAGCGAACCCTCTGTCGGATCACCCAGTAACTTCCAGACATATTCATGATCTTTTTCCATTTTTGCATCATTATTTAAAGCACCAATCTTTAAAAGGAGTGACAGGTTAGGATCTTCTTTTGGATTAATTTTATCTTCATTAAAAAAAAACTCCCCTACTGGAGCATAGCCTTTACCTGTAACTGTGTAAGTTTTATGTCCAGTATAAAGTTCTACTACTGTCATTTCATTTTTTGTTAAAGTACCGGTTTTATCAGAACAAATGGTGGTCACACTACCTAATGACTCTACTGCATGCAGCCGTTTTATAATAGCATGACGATGAATCATCCGCTTCATGCCCAAGGCCAATACGATTGTTACAATGGCAGGTAATCCTTCTGGAATGGCTGCTACAGCTAAGCTGATGGAGGTCATAAACATGTAGAGTGCGGGTACTCTACGAATCAACCCCAGGATAAAAACTATACCTACAATTACCAGAGCAATATATCCCAAAAATTTACCAAATTCAGCTAGTTTTTTCTGAAGAGGTGTTTCTTCTTCTTCATAAGATTCTAACATCTCAGCAATTTGGCCAATTTCGGTTTGCATGCCGGTGTTGATAACAATCCCTTTTCCGCGCCCATATGTGACAACAGTACTCATAAATCCCAGATTGCTACGGTCACTAATAGAAACTTCTCCATCCAGTATTTCATCAGAAGTTTTTTCAACCGGGACAGATTCACCGGTTAATGATGCTTCATCAATTTTTAAGTTAACACTTTCAAATAAACGGACATCTGCTGGAACATAATCTCCTGTTTCAAGGATGACCAGATCTCCCGGTACCAGTTCTCGTGATGGGATTTCCAGGGTTTGTCCATCGCGAATTACTTTTGCTTTAGGCGCTGACATTTTTTTTAAAGCTTCAAGAGCCAGGTTAGCACGTCTTTCCTGGGAGACTCCCAAGACCGCGTTTAAGATTATAATAATTAAAATAGCGATTGCATCAGTAACCTCACCAATAAAAATAGAGATAATACTGGCTGCAATAAGAATCAAGACAAGAAAATCTTTGAACTGGTTTATAAACATCTCCCACAGAGTTGGCCCTTCTTTTTCGACGAGTTCATTATACCCATATTCTTCAAGTCTTTTTTGGACCAGCTCCTTTGATAGTCCTTTTTTTAAATCAGTATTTAACTTTTTTGCTACCTCAGTTGCTTCAAGCTGGTACCATTTCAACTCTTTTCAACCTCCTTTTTCTCCTGTCTTAAAATATTATAACCAAATTATATAATAAAAAAGATTTTTAAAGCAGAAAATTAAAGGTAAGTAGATATCAATGTAAATTATGTTATAATTAATATAATTAGAGCTAAAACATCGTTAAAGAAATATATAAAGATGAGCTATAAACGCTGGCTGTATTAGATCTTCCTTTAATCATTTTAAATAACTTATTAAAAAAGGAGTGATATATTATGAAGTTTTATGAAGATTTGAGTAGCTATTATGCAGATATTTTTCCATTAACTGAAGATAAAATTAATCTGATAGAAAAATATCTACCTAAGTATAGTAAAATTCTGGATATCGGGTGTGGTACTGGAGAACTGGTTATCGCTCTAGCCAGACGTGGCTATGAAGCTTATGGAACGGATTTAAGTAAGGAGATGATAGAAAAAGCTAAAGAGAATTCAAAAAAGGAAAATATTCCACCAAATTTTCAAATAGGAGATATGCGAAAACTTAAAGCATTATATCACCAACCTTTTGACGGAATGATTTGCTTTGGAAATACTATCGTTCACCTTAATACAGTACAGGAAATAAAGGAATTTTTACAACAGGTTTATGAACTTTTAAATCCAGGAGGAATTTTTATTTTTCAGATAGTTAACTATGACCGGATTCTGGACAAAGGAATAAAAGAACTTCCTCTGATAAAAAATGATAGGAAAGGTTTAAAATTATTTCGTTATTATGATTATGATAAGAAAAATAATTTGATTCACTTCAGAACACGGCTGGTTTTGAAGGACAAAAAAGAATTTAATCATGGCATTTGCCTATATCCATTGCGTAAAAGTGAAATTAATAAAATAATGAATTCTATCGGGTTTACTAATATAGAATATTTTGGTAACTTTCGAGAAACAGATTTTGACCCGAAAAATTCAGTAGCATTGGTTGGGGTAGCCCGAAAGGAGTAATATTTTTCGGGTTTTTTGTTATTACATCTGAAGTTTCTCCTATAATTTATTGTATATAGTAATATATAGAAAAATAATAAATCAATTATAAATTGGAAAAAAATAAGATTATTCAATATTATTAGCAGGAGTTTTGGATTTAAGAGAGAATATATTAAATAATAAAGATTATGTTATATGAGGGAATTTCTAATTAAATTATAAAACATCGCGAATTAATATATTATGTGTTTTTTAAGTATATCAATACAATATACTGGAAGTAGTTGAAAGTTTAATTAATAATGAAACTTTTCTAAATATTTAAATTTTTAATTAAGGACGAATAATCTAATTGAAATTATAAATCTAAGTAAAGAGGTGAGATCGATTGATTTCCTTGATGGAGAAGCGTTTTAATGAAGTAATTGAAGAAGGCTTAAATTTTTTTAAGCTTGGTAAATATGATGACTGTATTGAAATACTTTCAGAAGCTATCGCCTATGCCAGACTATTAAAAAAGGAAAATTATCTTCTTAAATTAATGATAAAACGTGCGGATAGCTATTATCATAAAGGTGATTATAAACGTGCTTTAAAACATTGTAATCGATTAGCAAAATATATCGACCAGATGGATGAAAATGATCTAATTGATTTTTATGAGATTCGCGCTATTTCTCTGGCGCAAATTGGTAAATACGAAGATGCAATTGTAGAATATCAACATTTGATTAAGATTCCTAACAATAAAGCTCAATTTAAAGCCTTTGCAGGCCTGGGCCTTGTTTATTATCACCAGGCACGTTATCTCCATCAAGAAGATAAGTATAATACTGCACTTTTTTACTATGAAAAAGCATTAAAGCAAAAAGAGATCGATAAAAGGGATATTTCTATGATTTTACATAACATAGGAATGGTGTACTATGAAAAAGGTTATTATCAAAAAGCTCTATTAAGATTTTTTGAAGTTTTACGATTTCATATAAAAGAAACTTTACCATATACATATAATGAAATAGCAAAAGTTTATATTCGTCTAGGAAATTTAGATAAAGCCAGTGAATATATTGACAAAGCTTCCATTATTTTAGCAAATGTTGGATCAAAAAATCAGGCGGAATTTGCACGGAACTTTTTTGTTAAAGCTCTTTATTACAAGGTATTAAAAGAATATGATACTGCAATCTTTTTCTTTAAACTTGCTCTAAATGAATTGAAAGATAGAGAAATTATAGCCGAAATTGCTGATATTTATCATGAATTAGCCAATATTTATAAAGATGTTGATCCTGAACGATCAATAGATTATCTGGCAGAAGCCAGATCTTACTTTAAAATGCTCAAATAGAAAGGAGTGTAAATGGATGGGGTGAAGAGCGGTCCAATCTGGCCAAGATTAATTGACCTGTTGAATTGAGGACCAGAAGAGATCGCGGTTATAATTGCATTAAAGTATAATATTTTGACCTAACAATAATTGAAATAAAAATTGATACTCAAAGGATCCAGATTTCTCTGGGTCCTTTTTCTTTTTTAAGTTGATTTTTTTTACAAAAGAAATTTAAAATTAAAGCTTGGTAATACCTTGTAATTTGCCCTAAAATCCTGTAAGATGATTATTAAAGGGATAGTGTTATGATAATATTAAAGGGTATGGCACGGTATTATGTTGAATATAAATAAAATAAAAATGAAGAGGTGACCATTACTTTGGAAGAAGGAAGACCAAAAATAGGGTTAGCCTTAAGTTCCGGGGCAGTTCGTGGGCTAGCTCATCTTGGAGTTATTGAAGTATTTGAAAAAGAAGGAATTCCTATTGATATGATTGCCGGAACGAGTGCAGGAAGTCTGGTTGGTGGTTTGTATGCTCTGGGGCTGGAATTAAAATACTTAAAACAATTAGCACTAAATATTAGATGGGAACACATTACAGACATTACGATTCCACGGCGTGGTCTAGTAGCCGGAAATAAATTATTGGAATTTTTGCGTTTTTTGACGCAGGATAAAACATTTGATCAATTAAAAATACCTTTTACTGCTGTAGCTACAGATATAGAGAGGGGTGAACGGGTTTTGATTAATTCTGGTTCTGTAGCTGAAGCTATCAGGGCCAGTACATCTATTCCTGGAATATATGTACCTTTTAAAAAGGATGGTCGTCTTTTAGTAGACGGTGCTATTACTGATAGGATCCCTATTGGTGTCGTTAAAGATATGGGAGCAGATGTTGTTATTGCTGTAGATGTAGGTTTTAATATTGGTTATTCAAAATTAAGTAATATTTTTGAAATTTTAATTCAATCCAGTGATATAATGTTGAGGGAAATTAGTCGAGAACGTTGGACAGATGCAGATATTCTTATTCAACCCGCAGTTAATCACCTTCCAGCAATGGATTTGAATTATGCAGAAGAGATTATTCAGGCAGGAATTGATGCAGCACGAAATATGCTTCCTGAAATAAAGAAAATGACAGGAGTGGATTAGGGTGAGTTTCGGGACTGAAAAAAAATTAAACACAATTACTATTATTCTGGTACTGGTACTGATTTTTATTGTACTATCCAATTTCATAAAGGTAAATTATTTTATTACAGCTCCCGGTTTGGCTTTACCACTTGATAAGATTATTACTGTCGAAAAAGGAAAAAAAGATGCAAAAGGGGCCTTTTATCTAACAGCTGTTACTTCAAAACAGGCCAGTCTTTTCAATTATATTTACATAACTTTGGTCAAACCAAAAGGAATAGAATTGACTCCTAAAGAGTTAACTTTACCACCAGAAATGGATATGGAACAGTATATTAAGATTATGGAAGATATGATGGTAGAGAGTCAAATGTTTGCAAAAGTAGTCGCTTTGCGTAAAATGGGCTATGAGACAGATATTCGCGGTCATGGAGCTGAAGTTGTTGAGATTATGGAAAATAGTAATGCCAGGGAAATTTTAGAAAAGGGAGATATTATCGTGGCTATTGATGGTGAACCTGTTAGTCTAGCGTCAGAAGCAGTCCAGTTGATTCAAAGGCATGAAATTGGAGATATAGTTAAGTTGCAGGTAAAACGAAATGAAGAGCTTTTAAATTTTGAGGTTAAAACGATAGAATTGAAAGAAAATCCGGGCAAAGCTTCAGTCGGAATATATATAATGACTCATAATCGGGAATACTCATTTCCATTGGATATAGACATCTCTACTGAAAATATTATTGGCCCTTCAGCTGGAACAATGTTTGCTTTAGAAATAATAAACCAGCTCCATCCTGAAGATATAACCAAGGGTTATAAAATTGCGGGAACTGGTACCATAGATCTGGAAGGTCGTGTTGGTACTATTAGTGGTGTAGTACAGAAAGTTATGGCTGCTGAAGCTAGAGGAGTAGATTATTTTTTTGTACCACTTGGGAATTATGAGGAAGCTAAAGCAGCCGCAACCAGTGTGAAAGTTGTTAAGGTTGAAACTATTGACGATGCCCTTAACTTTCTTAAAAAGCTTACAGAACAATAAAAGAATGGTTAAAAAGTCGCTAGGAATTAAATGCGAAAAATTCTAAAGCGGCTTATTTCTTTGCAATACATACAAAGAGCTTGATCAATTCAAACTCTGTAAGGAAATGAGGTGATAATAATTTTAAAACAGATTACAGAAAAACTATTTTATTTTGATTTTCCAGGTAAGGTTATACTTTATATCAATTCTGATCGGGGAATTTTAATTGATGCAGGAATCGATGATCGTATTGGAAGAATGATTTATAAAGAACTTGAAAATATAGGAGTAGTTCCAGAAGTGTTGATCATAACCCATGCCCATGCTGACCATTTTGGAGGGGCAGCACAATTAAAAAAATATTATCCTGAAATTAAGATCATGGCTTCATCACTGACCAGGTCCGTGGTAGAGAATCCCGAATATGAACCTTTTTATCTTTATGGGGCTGAACCTCTTTCAGATTTAAAAAATAAGTTTCTTTTAGGTAAAGCAATTCAGGTAGATCAATTAATAACCCCGGGAGAAGATTTATGTTTTTTTGGAGAAAAGTGGCAGGTATTAGATTTACAGGGACATACACCAGGACAGATTGGGCTAATTGCTCCAGATAAGATCATTCTCACCGCTGATACCTTCTTCCCTGAAGAAGTTATAGAAAAATATCGACTGTTATATCATTTTAGTCTTGAAGGAGCTTTAAAGTCACTTAAACAGCTTAAAAAATTAGCAATGGAGGGGGAGTATCAAAATTTCATTCCAGGACATGGGAAGCCCTATGCAAAGCCGCAAAATGTAATTCAGAAGAATTTGCAGGCTATTCATGAAACAGTAGAGATTATTCAGGAAATAATAAAAAAGCCACATACCCGGGAAGAGGTAGTGGCACATATTATCGAAAGATATAAGATTAATGAGACAGTCTCACAATATTTTTTGACTTTTTCAGCAGTTTCCGCTTATTTAAGTTATCTTGAATCTGAAGAAATGTTGAATATAGAGGTCAGGGATGGTCAATTAATATTTATTTCCAGATGATAATCTTTTCCAGTAAATCTCTATTGCTTCTACGATAAACTGGATTGGGCATAGCGAGAGAATAGAGGTTTGTAGTTAATATTTCTAATTCCAGCATTCGGTTTATCGGTTCAGGTGTTTCTGGGCGATTATAATAACTGGCTACTCTTGTAATGATTGGTAATCGAGCTAAGTTTTTCATTTTGGCTAGAATATGCTGGCCCCTTGGGGTAAAACCCAATACCCGGATATATTGGGGACCACCCAATTGATCAAAATACTCACATTCTAAACTGGTCAAGTTTAGTAAGAAGTGAAAAAGGATGCGTTGAATCCGGGTCCAGGTGTAACGTTTAGTTTTAATCCGTTCAATAAGATCGTGAATCGAGGTTGCCTGTTCTGCAGCTTCTTTTATTCTATTCTCCAATCCACCTCGAACATCAAAAAGATTTGCGATCTCTTCAGTTTTTGCTCGTCGTAAAAGGGTTAGAATTTGTAGTGAAAAATCATCAATAAAGATGGGGCCTTTTCCTTTTGAGAAGGCAGATCGTAAAATATTACAGCTGCTTTCTGGCATTGTTTTAAGAATTTCTTTATCTAAAAGTTCATCACCATTCCTCCACTTTTCCGATAAAATCTTACGAATTGCGGTGGCGCTGGCAATTTCTCCTTCAATTTTTTTATCATGGTATCCAGCACCCTTTCGGGGAATAGTAATAGGGATTAGTTTGCTTTCCAGACGATGAATGGCCTTTAAATATTCCAGCCCCAAAATATTATTGGGATTAGAAGTTAAAAATTTAACTTCATTTTGATCTAAAGAAATTTCGGTATCTGTTTGTTTAAAATAATCAATCAAAGCCCGGGTACGGGCATCAGGATAAGAAAGCCCTTTAGATAAATGATTGCCAAGTAATCTGGTAAATTCTTCAGGTTCATTAGCCAGAATTCTGGCAATCTGATTTAATTTATTTAAATTTCCAGCTTCCGAACCAAAAGATATATAATCCACAACCCCGGTAGCATTCAATAACGATACAGCACCATATGCAAAAAATTCAGCACTCCTTAAAGCATAAGGCATAGGTAATTCGATAACCAAATCAGCCCCACCGGCTAAGGCCATTTTAGTTCGTTCCCATTTATCCACTAAGGCTGGCTCTCCGCGCTGTAAAAAATTACTGCTTAGCACACATACAACACCATCTGCCTGTATCAGAGTTTTTGATTCTTTTAAATGATATTGATGTCCGTTGTGAAAAGGATTATATTCAGCAATTATGCCAAGAATCTTCATTTTCCAACCTCCTTGTGGGATTGTTCACCTATAAAATTTTCTATCTGAGATTTTTTTATCCTTTTTTTCATGAAAAGAATAAATATTTTGAAGAGGTAGAATATATAAAATAAAGAAAACTATCGGTTTAAGGCAGGGATTTTCCGCCAAATGTAGTAATGGTATTAGTGGACATTAACACGGGGGAGGTTTAATTGATGCAGTTGATGGAAAAGATTAAAAATGCTGCAAAATCAAACGTTCAACGAATCGTGTTACCTGAAGGAAACGAAGCACGAATTGTCAAAGCAGCTGAACAAATTACCAAGGAAGGACTGGCAAAAATTACTCTGTTGGGCAAAAAGGAAGAAATTGAGCAGGTTGCCCGTGATACAGGAGTAGATCTCTCTGAAGTAGAAATCATTGATCCAGAAAGATCAAGTAAACTTGAAGCTTATGGTCAGAAATATTATGAACTTAGAAAGCATAAAGGAATAACAAAAGAGCAGGCAGTAGAACAGATGAAGGATGTTCTTTATTATTCTGCAATGATGGTCAAAATGGGGGATGCAGATGGATCTGTAGCAGGTGCAATTAATACAACTGGAGATGTACTACGTCCAGCTTTTCAGATCATTAAAACAGCACCTGGGATCTCTGTGGTATCAGGGGCTTTTTTCATGGTCTTAAAACATGAACTGATGCCCGAAGGATTAATGGTATTTGCTGATTGTGCAGTTAATCCAAACCCAGACGCTCGCCAGTTGGCTGAAATTGCTGTTAGTTCAGCAAGAACTGCCAAAGCTCTGGCCAATATTGAACCTCGTGTGGCTTTACTTTCTTTTTCCACTAAAGGTAGTGCTTCTCATGAGTTGGTTGAAAAAGTTCAGGAAGCTACCCGGATTGCTAAAGAGATGGCCCCAGAGTTTCAGATTGATGGAGAATTGCAAGCAGATGCAGCTATCGTTCCGGAGATTGGAAAAAGGAAAGCACCTGAGAGTGCTATTGCTGGACAGGCTAATGTATTGGTTTTCCCTGATTTACAGGCTGGAAATATTGGTTATAAACTGGTACAACGGCTTGCTAAAGCTGACGCCATAGGGCCAATACTACAAGGAATGGCAAAACCGGTTAACGATCTGTCCAGAGGTTGTAGTGTAGATGATGTGGTTAATCTGACAGCTATTACAGCTGTACAGGCTCAAAATCAGTAATTAATGAAAAGTGAAAGGAGAGGTTAATCATGAAAGTTTTAGTTTTAAACTGTGGTAGTTCATCTTTAAAATATCAATTATTTAACATGGAGGATGAGACTGTTTTAGCGAAAGGTCTGGTTCAACGGATTGGTATTGATAATTCTTATCTTGAGCATAAGCCAGGAGATAAGCCCAAAGTTAAAATTGAAGCTGAAATTCCCGATCACCATAAAGCAATTCAGATGGTCATTGATGCCCTCTTACATGATGAGCATGGTGTAATAAAAGATATGTCAGAAATTAATGCTGTAGGTCATCGTGTAGTTCATGGTGGGGAAGCTTTTGCAGATTCAGTACTTATAAATGAAGAAGTAATGCGAGCACTGGAAGCTAATATAGAGTTAGCACCACTTCACAATCCACCAAACATTGCCGGAATTAAAGTTTGTGAAAAATTGATGCCAGGTGTTCCACAGGTTGGCGTATTTGATACTGCTTTCCATCAAACTATGAAACCACATGCATATCTGTATGGCATTCCTTATGAATATTATGAGAAGTATGGTATTCGTCGATACGGTTTCCATGGAACTTCTCACCGTTATGTATCAAAACGGGTATGTGAACTGATGGGCATTCCTTATGAAAAAGCCAAGATCATTACTTGCCATCTTGGTAATGGAGCTAGTGTTACAGCAATTGATGGTGGAAAATCTGTGGATACCAGTATGGGCTTTACACCACTGGAAGGACTTTTGATGGGTACTCGTTCCGGTGATTTAGATCCAGCAATTATTCCTTTTCTGATGAATAAAGAAAATATGACTCCTGCAGATATTGATAATCTTTTAAACAAGAAGAGTGGCCTTTTAGGTGTATCCGGAATCAGTAATGATTCCCGTGATGTAGAAGAGGCAGCTAGCAATGGTAATGAAAGGGCACAAAGGGCTCTAGAGATTTTCAACTATCGGGTCAAGAAATATATCGGTGCATATGCTGCAGCTATGGGCGGTCTGGATGCTATTGTTTTCACTGCTGGTATTGGAGAAAACTCCATAAGTACTCGTGCAGGTATACTGGAAGGTCTGGAATTTTTGGGATGCAAACTGGATCCTGAAAGAAATAATGTTCGGGGTAAAGAGGCATTAATCTCTACTGACGACTCTAAAGTTAAGGTATATGTTATTCCTACTAATGAAGAACTTGTTATTGCCCGGGATACAAAAGAGATTGTTGAAAAACTCTAATTACTTAATTCCCTTCCTCAAAAAATCTTGACAAATTACTAATGACTTTATATAATTAAGTTTGGCTGTATATTGAGGTGATGTAATGAAAATTGATATAAGTGAAATTAAATATGACCTGGGCGCTGTAAAGCAAGTTGATGAAGATTTTAAAATTGATGATTTAAAATTACGCGGCCGTAATATTGAATTTAGAGAACCATTACATCTTAATGTGCAGATTACCAACTCCGGTGACGATTATTTAGTCACCGGGCGTATTTCCGGTAAAGGTGTTGCTGAATGTAACCGATGTCTAGAAAAATTTGATTATCCTTTCGATGTAGGAATTTCAGATGAGATTCCAAAAGATGAAATGGAAAATGAAAATTACATTGATCTTACTCCAACGATTCGCGAACATCTCATACTTGAGATTCCAATAAAAACATTGTGTAATGAAGAATGTAAAGGACTTTGCCTTAAATGTGGCCAAAATTTAAATATAAAAGAATGCGGGTGTGATCGTCATATAATTGATCCACGCCTCGTCAAATTAAAAGAGTTATTCCAAAAAGATAAAAATAATAAGGAAGATTAAAATATTCTATAGTTAGATAGAGGAGGTGTTAGTAGTGGCTGTACCTAAGCGGAAAGTTTCTAAAGCCCGGAAGAGAAAAAGACGGACTCATTGGAAATTGTTTGCTCCTAACCTGGTGGAATGTCCACAATGTCATGCTCCAAAAATTCCGCATCGGGTTTGTAAAGAGTGTGGCTATTATAAAGGAAGAGAAGTTGTATCTAGCTAAAAATAATTTAATAATATAGCATGATAGCATGACAAAAGTTTTATAAACAAGATAGAGTGAGCTCACTTTATCTTGTTTTTTTTTGTATATGATTAAAAACTGCAAAAAGCTAATTTTGAGCCACATAGAAATTTTTCGTTAAACCATCTTAGTGAGATTTCAGTCGAAATAAGGCCTCATCATAAAATGTAATGAGGCCTTATTTCGACTGAAATTGAACTTTAGATGATTCGAAAAATTTTTTCTGGAGCGAAAATTAGCTCTTTGCAGTTTAACCATATATGAATAAGAATAAGTAGGATTGGGAAAAAGATATAAAAGGAAAAAAGTACCCTTACGTACTTGCAACTTGCCAGGGATTAGTATATAATATTAGTATCTTATATTAGTAGCAGGTCTTAATATAAGGTGGTAATGGGGATGAAAAAACTATCAAAGAAAGAACGTCATAAAGCGCTGGTTAAGGCTATAGAAGAAGATCCCTTTAAGACTGATCAGGAATTAGCAAATATGTTTAATGTCAGTATCCAGACAATAAGATTGGATCGAATGGAGCTCAGAATCCCTGAGGTTCGAAAGCGAACTCGTAAATTGGCAAAAGAAGCATATTCTAAAATCAAATCTATGCGTGATGTAGATGTTATAGGTGATCTGGTTGAAGTTAATCTTAATAAAAATGGAAAATCTATTTTTACACCCCAGCCAGAAATGACCTTTAAGGGAAAGGATATAGTTCGTGGACATTATATATTTGCCCATGCTAATTCTTTGGCAGTAGCAATTATAGATGCCAATGTAGCTATGACTGGTTTTTCCCACATTAAATTTATTCGTCCAGTTCGTCTAGGGGATAGGCTAGTGGCAAAAGCTCATGTAGTTAGATCTAAAAATCATCGTTTTTTTGTTCGGGTGTATACTCATGTTGGTGATCAACTTGTTTTTAAAGGGAAGTTTATTGTTTATGCTTTGGATAATCACAAATTTTTAAAAGAAAATTAGGGAGAGTGAAGTGTATGAGAATTGTTCTGGATGCAATGGGGGGGGATTTTGCACCCAAAGAACCTATTGCAGGTGCCGTACAGGCAGTAAAAGATTTTAAGGACATACATATAATTTTGACCGGAAAAGAAGATTTAATTAAAGAAGAATTATCCAATTACGAATATCCTGATGATAGAATTTCAATTGTCCATTGTTCAGAAGTTATTGAAATGAATGACGCCCCTGCTACTGCTATTCGACGCAAGAGAGATTCTTCTATTGTAATAGGTGCCACACTGGTAAAAAAAGGTGAAGCAGATGCTTTTGTTTCTGCTGGAAATACCGGTGCTTGTATGTCCGCTGGAGTTTTGAAAATCCGCCCTATTAAAGGAATTCATCGACCAGCCATCGCTACTGTTTTTCCTAATATAAAAGATCAGACGGTAGTTTTAGATGTTGGCGCAAATGTAGACTGTGATCCTAAGGAGCTAGTTCAATTTGCATTAATGGGTAAAATATATGCAGAGAGAGTGTTAAAAAAAGAAAATCCCCGAATTGGCCTTTTAAATAATGGTGAAGAGGAAAAAAAGGGTAACAAGTTATCCAAAGAGACCTATCCACTTTTAAAAGAGCAATCTATCAATTTTATAGGTTATGTAGAGGGCGGGATATTTTTAATGGTGAAGTTGATGTTGTAGTTTGTGATGGGTTTGTGGGTAATGTTGTTTTAAAAACCGCTGAAGGTGTAGTTTCTGCCTTTAAGACGATTTTAAAAGAAGAGGCTAAGAAAGGCTTTTTAACTATGTTTGGCGGTAAGCTCATGGAACCTGCCTTAAAAAGGCTTAAAAAGCGGATGGATTATACCGAATATGGCGGTGCCCCGCTTCTTGGAATATCTGGAATTGTTATTATCAGCCACGGCAGTTCTAATGCCTGGGCCATTCGAAATGCTATCCGGGTTGCGCGTGAATCTTTAATTAATAATATTGTTAAGGAGATCGAAGAGAACATCTGAGAAGGAGAGATGAAAATGACCAGGATTAGAGCAGGTATTACCGGAATTGGTTCGTATCTACCTGAGAAAGTAATTACAAACTTCGATCTAGAAAAGATTGTTGACACTTCTGATGAATGGATTCGTACTCGTACAGGTATTCAAGAACGTCGTGTTGTCAGGGATGATCAAGCCACTTCCGATATTGCTTACGATGCAGCTAAACGTGCTCTTGAGGATGCTGGGGTTAATCCCGAAGAGCTGGACTTGATTATTTGTGCTACCGTAACTCCAGATTATCTTTTTCCTGCTACTGCTTGTTTGATACAGGATCGTTTGGGTGCGAAAAATGCGGCTGCATTTGATATGGAAACTGGATGTTCTGGATTTGTTTATGCTCTCTGCATAGCCAGTCAATTTGTGCAAGTTGGAACCTATAAGAAAGTTTTAGTAATCGGTGCTGAAACTCTTTCCAAAATTACCAATTGGAAAGATCGTTCTACCTGTGTTCTATTCGGTGATGGAGCGGGTGCTGCAGTGGTAGAACCTGTTGAAACAGGTGGAATTCTGGGGTTTCATCTTGGAAGTGATGGTTCTGGGGGTAAGTATTTGAAAATGCCGGCTGGTGGATCTAGACGTCCTGCCAGTGTTGCTTCAGTTGAAGAAGATGCTCATTATATACATATGGAAGGGAACCAGGTTTTTAAATTTGCTGTAAAAATCATGAGCAAAGCAGCTTTAAAGGCTTTAAAGAATGCAGGGCTTAAACCTGAAGATATAGATTTTATGATACCTCATCAGGCTAATCTTCGGATTATTGATGCAGCAGCAAAGCGATTAAAGTTACCATCTGAAAAAGTATATGTTAATTTACCTAAATACGGAAATACTTCAAGTGCATCTATACCTATTGCTCTTGATGAAGCATATCAGGATGGGATGTTTAAAAAAGGAGATAAAATTGTTTTAGTTGGTTTTGGTGCTGGGCTCACCTGGGCTTCGGCTGTTATTGAATGGAGCAAGTAAATATAGTTTAAAAACAATTTAGATAAAGGAGTAATGTGACTATGCTACATACAAGGATTTGTGACATTCTTGGAATTAAGTACCCGATAATTCAAGGAGGCATGGCTTGGGTTGCTACTGGTGAATTAGCTGGTGCTGTGTCTAATGCCGGAGGTTTGGGCATTATAGGTGCAGGTAATGCTCCGGCTGACGTAATACGGAATGAAATCAAAAAAGTAAAAAGCATTACTGATAAACCTTTTGGAGTTAATGTGATGCTTCTATCACCATTTGTCGATGAGGTAATAGAGGTAATTATAGAAGAACGGGTACCAGTGATTACTACTGGTGCAGGAAACCCGGCAAAATATATTTCTAAGTTGAAAAGTGCTGGATGCAAGATTATCCCAGTAGTACCATCTGTTTCTTTGGCAAAACGAATGGAAAGACTTGATGTAGATGCAATTATTGCTGAAGGTACAGAAGCTGGAGGACATATTGGTGAATTAAGCACTTTTGTACTTGTACCTCAGGTGGTAGATGCTGTAAAAATACCTGTAATTGCTGCAGGTGGGATAGCAGATGGACGCGGTCTGGTAGCTTCCTTTGCCCTGGGTGCCGAGGGAGTTCAGATTGGGACCCGTTTTATCTGTTCTGATGAGTGTACTGCACATCCTAATTATAAAGAAGCGATTATTAAAGCAAAAGATCGTGATGCGGTAGTTACCGGACGGAGTACTGGTCATCCTGTTCGTAATTTACGCAACAAATTGACAAGAAAGATGATGGAATTGGAACGAAAGGGAGCACCTAAAGAAAAGATCGAAGAACTGGGACGTGGTGCTTTGCGTGCTGCTGTTGTTGAGGGTAATGTAGAAGAAGGCAGTGTTATGGCCGGTCAGATTGCAGGAATGATTAATAAAATACAACCGGTTCGGGAGATTATCGACGAAATTATAACGGAAGCAAAGACTATTATATCTCAATTCGCTTCTGGCGAAATTTTTAGCAAAGGGGGTTAATATGGATGAGTCAAAAAATTGCATTTATTTTTCCAGGTCAGGGTTCTCAGAAAGTGGGAATGGGAAAAGATTTTTATGATCGTTTTATAGAAGCTAGAAAAGTATTCCAGGCTGCAGATGAGGCATTGGGCTTTAAAATCAGTGAAATCTGTTTTAATGGTCCTGAAGATGAACTCAAAAAAACAGAAAATACCCAACCAGCAATACTTACTACCAGTATAGCTATTTTACGGGTTTTAGAACAGTTTGGTATTAAACCTGATATGGTAGCGGGCCATAGTCTTGGTGAGTATTCGGCTCTGGTTGCTGCTGGTTCCCTTTCCTTTGAAGATGCAGTAAAAACTGTCCGGGAAAGGGGCAGGTTAATGGTTGAAGCAGTACCTTATGGTAAGGGAACTATGGCTGCTATAATTAAGTTAGATCGAAAAACTATTGAAAAGATCTGTGCTGAAACAGAAGGAATTGTAGAACCTGCTAATTATAATAACCCCGCTGAGGTAGTAATATCTGGTGAAGTTGAAGCAGTCAGGGCTGCTAGTGAAAAGATGAAAGAAGCGGGAGCTTTAAAAGTTGTTGAACTAAAAGTAAGTGGACCTTTCCATAGCAGTCTTTTACAACCTGCTTCTGACGGTTTAGCGGAGGTTTTAGCTGATGTAGAAGTTAAAGATCCTAAAGTACCTGTTATAGCTAACTATACTGCAGAACCTTCTAAAACAGCTGCAGAGGTAAAAGAAAACCTCATCAAGCAGGTAAGTGGTGCTGTCAAATGGCAGGATTCTGTAGAAAAGATGATTAATGAAGGAATTGATACTTTCATTGAAATTGGTCCTGGTAATGTATTGACTAAAATGATGAAGCGAATTAATCGGAAAGTAAAAGCTTTAAGTATCAATAGTATTGAATCGCTGGAGTCTGTTCTAAAGGAACTTGGTATTGATGTGAGTGAGTTGGAGCAGACTAAATAACGTTTAAGGAAAGGGAGGAAGGGCATGAATCTAAATGGAAAAGTAGCTGTTGTTACAGGTAGTTCCAAAGGAATTGGAGCAGCCATTGCTTTAGCTTATGCGAAAGCCGGTGCAGAGGTAGCTATTAACTATAATAGAGATAAAGCGGGAGCTGAAGAAATTGTTCGAAAGATTCAAGCTATGGGACATAAAGCTAAAGCTTACCAGGCTGATGTTTCCAATCCTGATCAGGTTAAAGAGTTTATTGATGCTGTTATGAATGATTTTGGGAAAATTGATATTCTGGTTAATAATGCAGGAATTACCCGTGATACTCTCTTGGTACGGATGAAAGAAGAAGATTGGGATCGGGTAATGGATGTTAACTTAAAGAGTATGTTTCTCTGTACCAAAGCTGTTGCTAAAGCAATGATAAAACAGCGTAGTGGTAAAATTATCAATATTACTTCCGTAGTCGGATTAATCGGTAATCCTGGTCAGGCTAACTATACTGCTGCCAAGGCAGGGGTAATTGGTTTTACCAAAACCGTTGCTAAAGAATTGGGACCGCGGGGGATACAGGTAAATGCCATAGCACCTGGATTTATCATCTCTCAGATGACTGAATCTTTACCGGAGAAGGTTAAAGAAAAAATGTTGAGTTCTATTCCTCTTGGCCGTTTTGGAAAACCTGAGGATGTGGCAGATTTAGCTTTGTTTTTAGCCTCTGATAAATCTGATTACATTACAGGTCAAGTTTTTAATGTTGATGGTGGAATGGTGATGTAATATAATTGTTTTGTGCTGATATTTTGAAAGGAGGTGAAAAATTATGGATCGGGATAAGATTTTCGAAATTGTTAGAGATATTATTGTAGAAGAACTGGGAGTTGAACCTGAAGAAGTAACTCTTGATGCTTCCTTCTTAGAGGATTTAGGTGCCGATTCCCTGGATATTGTGGAATTAATTATGGCTTTTGAAGAAGAGTTTGATATTGAAATTCCTGACGAGGAAGCAGAAAACATTTCAACAGTACAGGATGCTGTTGACTACATTGAAGAAAATATTGAATAATTCTGATAAAGAAAGTCCCCATAAGTGGGACTTTCTTTAGAAAAATAATAGGTAATAATAACTATCATATATAACCTACACTCCCTAAAGGAGGTTAAAATCAATGGGTAGAAGAGTTGTAGTAACAGGTATGGGGGTAGTTTCTCCAGTAGGGATTGGAGTTGATAATTTTTGGAATTCACTGGTTAATGGTGTTTCAGGTATTGATTATATTGAAAGTTTTGATACCACTGATTTTCCTGTAAAAATTGCCGGTGAAGTCAAGGATTTTGACCCATCTGATTATTTTGAACGGAAAGAGGCAAAACGTTTAGACCGATTTGCGCAATTTGCTATAGTAGCTGCTTTAATGGCTATGAAAGATGCTAATTTGGAGCTTACATCGGATATTGCCGAACGCGCAGGAGTTTTAATTGGTTCAGGAATTGGCGGTATGCAAACTTTTGAAGAACAGGCCAGAATTATGTTTACAAAAGGTCCCCGTCGGATCAGCCCATTTTTTATCCCAATGATGATCTCTAATATAGCTTCCGGCCAGGTTTCCATATATACCGGAGCAAAAGGACCAAATTCAAATGCTGTGACTGCCTGTGCATCTGGATCAACTGCCATTGGAGATGCAAGTGAGATTATTAAGCGCGGTGATGCTGATATCATGATTACCGGTGGTTCAGAGGCGGCTATCACCCCACTTGCCATTGCCGGTTTCAGCAATATGAAAGCACTTTCTACCCGTAATGATGAGCCAAAAAGAGCAAGCCGGCCTTTTGATGCTGAACGTGATGGGTTTGTTATGGGTGAAGGGTGTGGAATTTTGATTTTAGAAGAATTAGAACATGCCAAAAAGCGTGGTGCCAATATTTACGGTGAATTAATCGGGTACGGTATGTCTGGAGATGCTTATCACATAACAGATCCTGCACCAGAGGGTGAAGGAGCTGCTAGATGTATGCAGATGGCATTAAATAAAGCTGGAATTGACCCCAGTGAAATAGATTATATTAATGCACACGGTACTTCAACTCCAAAAAATGATAAATTTGAGACCATGGCGATTAAAAAGGTTTTTGGCGAACATGCGTATAAATTGGCTGTAAGTTCTACTAAATCGATGACCGGCCATCTTTTGGGAGCTGCTGGTGCTATTGAAGCTATTGCCTGTCTTATGGCTATAAAAACTGATACTGTACCACCAACTATTAATTATGAAAATCCTGATCCTGAATGTGATTTATATTATGTTCCAAATAAAGCAGAAAAGCGAACTGTTAATGTTGCTCTTTCCAACTCATTAGGATTTGGTGGACATAATGCAACACTGATCTTTAAAAAGTATACCGGTTAAGAGGTAGTGAGACTAATGGCTGGAAAAATAAAAAATCTTAACCTTTTGCAGAAAGAGATTAAAGTTAAATTTAAAAATTTAAAATATTTAGAAGAGGCTGTGACCCATAAGTCATATGCTAATGAGAATAGAAATAAAAATATCAGGGATAATGAACGCCTGGAGTTTTTAGGAGACGCAGTTTTAGATCTGGTTATCAGTGAAATTCTCTTTAAAAGATACAAAGATTACCCAGAAGGGGAACTGGCTAAGACTCGAGCTGTTGTAGTCAGTGCCCCAACTCTTGCACGTACTGCCAAAAAATTAAATTTAGGTAATTATTTACGTTTGGGTAAAGGTGAGGAGATGACAGGGGGGAGAAAACGGGATTCAATTCTAGCTGATGCATTTGAAGCCCTGGTTGGTGCTATTTATCTCGATAAGGGTTTAAAGGTAGTTAGTAAATTTATTAAAGATAATTTAACAGAAGAGATTGATCGTGTTGAACGTGGAGAGTATATTCAGGATTATAAAACTCTTCTGCAAGAGGAAATTCAAAAACGCTCTAATACCAGGCCGCTATATAGGGTGGTTAGCGAAGAAGGCCCAGATCATGACAAACGGTTTACTGTGTTGGTTGAATGCAAAAATCAGATACTCGGAAAAGGAGTGGGCAAGAATAAAAAAGAAGCACAACAGCGGGCTGCCGCAGATGCAATAGAAAGAGATGCTGTTTCAAAATTAGAAGAAAAGTTATAAAAATAATTGTTTTTGGCGGTGGTACCGCTGGTTTGTTTTGATTAATAAAAAATGCGACCTGGTAATCTTGCGTTTTAATGCCAGAAGATTTTGACATACTAATGGACTAGACCATTTCATAAGTTGTGATAAAGTTACCCTTTCTCACATAGAATTTTATATGAAAGTTCTATGGAGAGAAAGGGATGGTTTGCTTGCTTAACGCAACCGGTCGGTTTCTTATGGGACTTATTACGGTGGGTTTAGTCCTTTTGATTACCATTCAGTTGATGATGGGGTTTGAGCAAACCCGACATTATTTAAAATGGGTTGAGAGCCAGGTATATGAGCTAATTGACCCTGATTTAAAAAAAGTGGCAGTAGTTATCCCTGAAGAATATGTTATTTTAGAATTATTAAATCCTGGAAATTTTTCAGAGGTTCGAGTATTGGTAAATAACGAAAAAGTATATTATTTCAACCATTCTATTGTAAGGATTCCTGTTAAAGATGGGGATCTTTTAATCATCGATACCCGGGGAATTGAGACTGCTCTGTGGTTTGAAGTTAGAAATTATTCAAAAAGAGTTTCAAATTTAAAAATTGGTCAGCAATTTAGAGTCAAAAATGGGCTAGAAGTTATTTATATTAAATTACATGATGAGACTAAATTTTGATAAAAAATATATGAATAGGAATCTTATTTAAATTCTTATTTTTATTGAAAATTAGCCAGAAACCCCGTCTATTTATGGCGGGGATAAATGGCTTTTTAAATTTTTGTTGACATAATTTTATTACTAAAAGTTATTTTTTATTTCAAAAAAGAAATTTTTCGGACCATCTAAAGTTCAATTTTTGTATTCGTTACCTCCTGTAATAAAATCTTATTTTTACTTCAATTTTACTAAAATTGGTTAAACCTCCCAAAAATTAAGTTTTTGCAATTTAATCTTGACATATAAACTATACTATGGCAGAATGAATATAAGTTATAAGTTAAAATTTTTGGATACATCTAGCAAATTTATAAGACGTGGCCCTGGAGTGCCTAGAAGAAGGAAATCATCATTAAATATTGAATATTTAATGATAAGATTTTACTGCAAAAAGCTAATTTTTCGCTTTAAGAGAAATTTTTCGAACCATCTAAAGTTCGATTTCTGTCGAAATAAGGCACACTAATCAACGGGCCCTCCTGGCTCTTGATTAGCTCATCAATCCTCATATGAGGCCTTATTTCGACTGAAATCTCACTAAGATAGTTTAACGAAAAATTTCTATGGCGCTCAAAATTAGCTTTTTGCAGTTTAATCATGATAATATTTTATTTTAATGTTGGAAAGGATGATAAAATATGAATAAGCAATTAGTCATAGCTATTGATGGTCCTGCAGGGGCTGGAAAAAGTACAACTGCCAAAGAGATTGCATTACGCCTGGGGTATAAATATATAGATACAGGGGCCATGTATCGGGCAGTCACTCTTCTGGCTTTAGAATCAGGTATTTCTATGGACTCTGAAGAGGAGTTAACTAAACTGGCTGAAGAAGCTGAAATCAATTTTGCACCTTTAAGACCCGAAAGAAATACTGTCTATTTAAATGGCCGGGATGTAACTGACGAGATTCGTTCAACCAGTGTTAATGAAAATGTTTCTTTGGTAGCTAAAATAGCGGGGGTGAGGAAAGCTCTTGTAAAGAAACAGAGAGAGATGGCTCAATCAGGTGGAGTTGTTATGGATGGACGGGACATAGGAACTGTAGTTTTACCACAGGCAGATTTAAAAATATTTTTAACAGCTTCTTTAGAAACACGAGCCCGGCGTCGGATGAATGAGTTACAGCGACGGGGAGAAAATGTAGAATTAGAGGAAATTAAGAAGAATCTTAGAATCAGAGATTACATGGATTCGGCCCGGGAAATAGCTCCTTTAAGAAAAGCGGAAGATGCCATTGAAATAGATACAACAGGAATGACTGTTGAAGATGTAGTTAATAAAATCATCAACCTAACCAAGGAGGTAAAAAATGAGTAATTTTATATATTGGACAGCCTATTGGGTTGTAACATTTTACCTAAAATTATTTAGAAAACTTAAAATTTATGGTCGTGAAAATATACCTGAAAAAGGGGCATTTATTGTAGCAGGTAATCACGTTAGTAATTTCGACCCTCCGGTTCTTGGAGTAGCTATGACACGTAAAGTAAGATTTATGGCCAAAAAAGAATTGTTTAAATATGCACCTATAGCCTGGTTGCTACATCAGTTAGGAGCATTTCCTGTATCTAGAGGAAAAGCTGATCTGGAAGCAATAAGAACTTCTCTTGAAGTATTAAAAAGTGGAGGCGTGCTGGGAGTGTTTCCAGAGGGTACACGTCATAAACCTGGAAAATTGGGACGTGCTCAACCTGGAATTGTCATGCTTGCTTTAAAAGCAAAAGTTCCTATTTTGCCTTGTGCATTGACCAATACTATTGGTGGTAATAAACCAATTATTGTACGTATTGGAAAACCCATTAAATTTACTAAGTATTATGATAGAAAATTAAGTAAAGAGGAGATTAAAGAAGTTGGTAATTTAATTATGAATGAGATAGCCAACCTACTGGAGATGGATCGTGATCAAAAAAATAATTTAATGAGTTAATTTAATGGGATAAATAATTATTTGTGGGAAACAATATGCAAAAAGAATATATTTTTGGCCCAAACCCAGGTTTACAAGAAAAGTTTTAGTAGAGATTAAAATTAAAGTAAGTACGTAGTTCTCTTGCTTTTTGGAGAGTTTTTTTTTCTATCAGGAAGGAATATGCATTTCCATGACGAATGATATACGATGGTAAGCTTTAAAATATAAATATACAACTAAAACTGGGGATTTCTTTTCTTGCGGTTTTAGTTGGTCTGTTGTTGGTGGAAGGGAGGTGATGGTTCTGGAGATTATACTAGCAGATCATGCTGGATTTTGCTTTGGGGTTAAACGAGCGACTGATCTTGCAATCAGTCTTGCTAAGGATCCAGAAAAGCCCCTATATACTCTCGGTCCGCTCATTCATAATCCGCAGGTTGTACAGCGTCTAGAAGATTTGGGTATCCGTGCCATTGATCGAGTACAGGATGTTGAGGATGGAATTATAATAATCCGTTCTCATGGTGTACCCCCTCGTGTGATTGATGAGATCAAGGCACGGGGACTTGAAGTTATAGATGCTACCTGTCCGTTTGTGAGAAGGGCTCAAGAGTATGCTAAACAGCTTGCTGAAGATGGTTACCAGGTGATTATCTGTGGTGATCAGAACCATCCAGAAGTAATTGGAATACGCGGTTCCGTAAATTCCGAAGTTCTGGTGGCTAAAACTCTCGATGAGTTGCCCCAACATAAATTAAAACGGAAAGTTGGAGTTATTGCTCAGACGACTCTATCAATTCAGAACTTTAAAAATTTGATTTCCCAATTAGTGGAACGAGTAGATGAATTAAAAGTTTTTAATACAATATGCACAACAACTGAAGAGAGACAAAAAGCAGCGTCTAATCTAGCTAAAAAGGTAGATTTAATGTTAGTAATAGGTGGTCGTAATAGTGCAAACACCAATCGATTAGTAGAAATTTGTAGAAATGAAGGTGTAACTACTTATCATATTGAAACAGCGGACGAGCTTAAAAAAGAATGGTTTGAAAACGTTCAACGTGTAGGAGTTACTGCCGGGGCATCAACCCCGAATTGGATTATTAAGGAGGTCTTGAGTGTTATGAGTGAATTCAATGAAGAAAAAAAAGTTGTTTTAACTGAAGAGGGAAAACATGAAACTGAAGAGGTGAAAAAAGAAAACGAAGAAATTATGCTTGATCATTCAATCCGCGATTTAAAAATAGGTGAAAAGATCAAAGGTACTGTTGTTGAAGTTAAAGATGACAGTGTCTTTGTATCAATTGGTCATAAATCTGAAGGTGTAATTCCTCTGAATGAATTAACTTTCCGTCCAGTTAAATCTGCTCATGAAGTAGTCAAAGAAGGTGACGAAATTGATGTTGTGGTAATCGGTCTGGAAGATGAAGAAGGTAATATTCGCCTTTCAAGAAAACGTGCAGTTCGTGAACAAGCCTGGGAAAGAATTATGGATGCATATGAAAATGGTGAAGTTATTGAAGCTGAAGTTACCCGGGTTGTTAAAGGTGGTTTAGTTGTAGATGTGGGTTTGAGAGGTTTTGTTCCCGCATCTCATGTTGCTATTGAATATGTTGAAGATTTAGAACAATTTGTTGGTCAAACTCTACGGTTTAAAGTAATTGAAGTTGATAGAGCAAATAACAATGTGGTTCTTTCCAGAAAAATCGTTTTAGAAGAAGAGCGGGAAGCGCTTAAAGCTGAGACCCTCTCTAAGTTAGAAGAAGGGCAAATTGTTGAGGGTAAGGTTACAAAGATTGTTGATTTTGGAGCATTTGTTGATTTAGGTGGTATTGAAGGTTTATTACACATCTCAGAAATATCCTGGGGACGCATTGATCATCCATCTGAAGTACTAAAAGAGGGCGAAACCATCAGGGTAAAAGTTCTCAAACTGGATAAAGAAAATGAAAGAATCGCTCTTGGTATAAAGCAAACTCAGCCTGATCCATGGGTTGAATTTGCTAAAAAACATCATGTTGGTGAAGTTGTATCCGGTACTATTACTAAGACAGTTGATTTCGGTGCTTTCATGGAGATTGAACCAGGTGTAGAAGGTTTAATCCATATTTCTCAACTAGCTCGTCGTCATGTAGAAACTCCAACTGAAGTTGTTAATGTCGGTGATAAAATAGAAGCCAAAATTATTAATATAAATATAGATGAACGCAAGGTAGGTCTTTCTTTAAAAGAATTAGAACCAGCTCCAGCACCAAAACCAAAAGAAGATAAGTCTAAAAAAGAATCTCAAACATACTTTACTGCACCTCAGGAAAGTAGCGGTTTCTCCATAGGTGAAATGGTAGGAGATATTCTGGAGAATGCTAAATAAAAACACAAAAATCTAAAAAGAAAAACCCTGATCAGTAACATCTGATCAGGGTTTTTTCATTTTTTATAATTAAACTGCAACAAGCTAATTTTTCGCTTCTTGAGAAATTTTTCGAGCCATCTGAAGTTCGATTTCAGTCAAAATAAGGCACACTAATCAATGGGCCCTCCTGGCCCTTGATTAGCTCATCACATCCTGTGATGAGGCCTTATTTCGACTGAAATCTTACTAAGATGGTTTAACGAAAAATTTCTATGACGCTCAAAATTAGCTTGTTGCAGTTTAATCTTTTTATTTTTTTAATACTTGTCCTCTTTTTCAGTCGCATATTTGATATTGGGAAGGGGTAATATATAGACGAAATAATTAATCTGGAGGTGGATATAGTGCCAATTGGTGTTCTTCTTCTAATAGTGGTAGGGGTACTAATTTTTTTTGGGTTTGTACAACGTATTTTAGACAGATTATATCTAACAGATAAGGCTGCTATTCTTTTTATTGTTGCAATGATTGCTGGCAGCTTTATTAATATTCCGATTTCGCCGCGTGTTACAATCAATGTGGGTGGTGGTATAATTCCTATCATTCTTGCAGGCTATGTATTAAGTAGAGCAGGGACAATTAAAGAGTGGGTAAGGGCTATTGTCTCTACACTGATTACCGGAGCAGCTATTTATTTTGTGGCAACTTATCTCTTTTTTAACGCAGGTCATACTACTAGAGATATAGTTGATCCCCAATATGTTTTTGCAATCATTGGTGGAATTATAGCGTATATTGCTGGACGTTCTAGACGTTCTGCTTTTATTGCTGGTGTTTTGGGATTTTTGATTTATAATTTAATTACCCTTTTTAGAATTACTTTTGGAGGAATTTCCGGAAGTGTAAATATTGGAGGAGCAGGTATCTTTGATACAATGGTCATTTCCGGTTTAATTGCAGTTGCTATAGCGGAGGTTATAGGTGAGACCAGGGAACGCCTGGGCGGAGGACCGATTAAAGGAGAGGACCGGCCGGAAGGACTTAAAAATACTGAATATGCTGGATTTTTAGGTAAAGAACCCGAAGAACGGCGGAAGCGGTTTCAGGTTAAAAAGGGAGGGAAAAAAGATGAGTAAAATTGGAAAACTATTTTTCTACGTTTTACTTATATTCTTATTAAATTTGGTTCAACCTGTCTTTGCAGCAAATGATATTGGTAACTTAACTACTTCTCTTAAAGACTTAACTACTTCATTTATTGGCCATACTGAGAACGATATTGTTGAAGTTTATGATGAAAAAGGTAAATATATTTTTTCCACCTGTATGGGAGTCAGTGTTGGAGACCGCTATATAAATGAGGCAAATGAGGAGTATGAGGTAATCAAAGTTGAGGGTAAGCGAGGAATAGCAAAATTTTTGGGTAAAGTTGACCTTCTTGAGAGTATTGGATTAGCGGGGTCCGTCAGTGAACTCCCACCTCTAGTACAGGGCCAGAAAAATAAACGGAAAAAAATTGCCATTTACCATACCCATAGTGCTGAATCTTACATCCCTGGGCCAGCTTTTAAAACCAGAGGCGAAATATATGATGTAGGTGCAGCATTAAAACAACAATTTGAGAAAAGAGGAATTACCACTATCCAATCAAAGAGGTCTTTTCTGCCGCACGATGGAGGTGCTTATGAACGCTCTAGAGGGACGGCCATAGAATTACTTAGACAGGGACCAGATGCTATCTTTGATATCCACAGGGATGCCATTCCTCGGGCAGAAGAATATTTGACAAATGTCAAAGGAAAAAAAATAAGTAAGGTTCGATTAGTTGTAGGCCGTCAAAACCCCAATATGAGGCCTAATGACCAAATGGCCAGGCGTTTAAAGGCAATTGCTGATAAGAAATATCCCGGATTAATAAGGGGAATCTTTTATGCCAAGGGTAAATATAATCAGGATCTCTCCCCGCGAGCACTTCTTTTAGAGTTTGGTACTCATGTAACGACAAAAGAACAGGCGGAAGCAAGTACAGCAATGATCGCAGATTCCATCTATACCATGCTCTATGGAGCTGGAACTGCGGGAACAGATAGAGCTATGAGCAGTGCTGGTTGGAAAAACCTATTATTACTTATCGGTATTACAGTTATTGCTGTTGTAATATATTTAATTTTAAATGAGGACGGATTGTCCGGGATTTTGGAACGGTTAAAGAAATTTTCCGGTGAAGAATTCGCCAATGTGTTAGGACGGTATAAAAGAAGCAAACAGAAAATTAAAAAGCGGAGAAAGAAGAGATAAATAGGAGGCCTATTAATGGAAAGATATGGCATATTAATTACTGCCAGTATTCTTTTAGGAACTTTAGCCAGAGTTTATACATTACGGGTTGATTATCGACAATATCCCAGCTATCCCCATGCCTATGTGACCCATTTAACTTTAGGATTTATTGCTTCGGCTTTGGGAGGATTAGCATTACCTGCTTTACTTGAAGAAAACTACGTTGCAGTTACATTTCTGGCTCTGGCAGCCCAACAGTTTCGTGATATCCGTAATATTGAACGGCAGACGTTAGCAGAGATTGAAGAAACTGAGCTGGTTCCAAGAGGTAAAGCCTATATTGAAGGAATTGCCAAGCTTTTTGAATCCAGGAATTATCTGGCTATGTTAACTGCTTTCGTTACTTCTCTAGCTATCCATTATATTGCTCTGATACCTGGAATTATTATTGGAATTGCTCTTATCCTTCTTCTCTCTCCTGCGATGATCGGACCTAGAGTTAGAGATATTGCTGTTGTTGAAGAAGCTCAGATTGTTTTTGATGGAAAAAATATAGGAATTGATGACATTATAATGATGAATGTTGGTGAAGACGAGGGATTAAAGAAGTGGAAAGAAGAAGGTGTAGGAATTGTCATAAAACCAAAAGATGATAATGCCAGAGCAACCCTGGCAAATATTGGACAAAGACAGGCTATACTTCATGATGTTGCAACCCAGATGGGAATTAAGTTAGATGTAGGAATTCAACAATATACTCCTTTGGCCAGGTTGGACATTAATACAGGGCGGGTTTATATGATAATTATACCCATTGAACCCGATATTCCGGCTATAATTGAGGCGATAAATAGGGTTCCTGTTCTAGAGAGTTCCCAGCGAAAACCTCTCCAATCTAAAGCAGGCCGGGCAGCTGCCGATTAAGGGAAGGGGATTAAAAAATGGATACCAGTTTGAATAACGTAATACTGGCAGTAGTAGTGATGAACGATAAAGTAAAAAAAGTTTCTGGTGGTGCACCCATCTTTATTGCGGAGAATGAAAAAGAATTGGAAAAAATAAGTATGTTAATTTCGAGAGTCACCATGTCTATGGTCCATGAGATTAGCGATGGAATTCGAATTATTGTCAAACATTAAGGGGATCGGATATGAAGGTAATTTATCACGATAAAACAGGGCGGCACCTTTCAGTGGTTGCCGCAGCTTTACATTTACGACTTATAGATAAAAATATTTCCCGGTGGGATTTAGAACAATTACCTTATTTTTTAAACACACAACCACCGGGAACATTAATCTATATAGGATTGGACTTTCGCGGGAATGAAATTTATGTTCTGGGGCGAAAAAATTCATTTCAGGTAATCCGTAATGCCTATCTGGGTCTTAATAGAGTTTTTCAATTAAATAACAGTTTTCTTTTTGCAAATGTACAACCTCTGTCAAACTTATCACTTGGGATTTTTGACTTTCTAAATAGCAATCCAGAAAAAGAAATTAAATATCCAGAATTGCTGCATAGGGGTATTCAGAAGGCGATACCTAAGCTAGTCTTATTAGTTAAAGAGGTACAAAGAAGGATAAATGAGGGGAGGAAGTGAGGTGAAAATTTTCTACTATTGTTATGGAAGTGCCCATTCATCTGTTCTTGCAGCAGCCCTCCATACAGGAATGTTGAGTATTGATCGGCTTCCTTCTATACAGGAGATTGTAAATCTTCCGCATTATGACAAAACAGAAAACTCTGAGATAGGCACACCTTTTTTTTACGGTTATGATGAGATGGATAATGAAGTCTATATTATAGGTATGGGAGCAGGAAAAGAAGTTGTTTTAAACAGTATAAAAAGTCTTTTAAAAGATTGCGGTATTCCGGGGACCAGCTATGTTTTTATCAATACTTTGAGCAAAGTCAATTGGTGGACCAGGATAGGTGGATTTTTATCCAGAGCATTAGGATTGGTAAGCCTGGGTAGACCTTTAACAGTGTATGGACTTAAAAAAACTTATTTTGAATTTGTAAAAATGGTAGTCAAAGCTAAACGGGATATTAAATATTTTCAAAGTTAATCTTTTTGTAAATTTGAATTAACCCTTGACGAATAGGTAAAATTATAAGATAATTATAAGGAAAATATTTTTAATACCTAGTACTAATTTTTATAGAAGGAATGATTTGATGGAAGTTAAAAAAGGTATCCCTATTGCTGAGGTAAAACCCGATAGCATTGCAGATCAGCTGGGTATTAAACCTGGGGATCATCTTATCAGTATTCAAGGTCAAGTTCCTCGCGACTATATTGATTTTGTTTATTTGACTAGTGATGATCAATTAGAAATTTTGATCAGAAAGAAGAATGGCGAGAAGTGGTTATTGGATCTGGAACGTGATCCACAGGATGAATTGGGAATTCAACTTGAAGGGATTATTTATGATCAATTGAAAGAATGTGAAAATCACTGTATTTTCTGTTTTGTACATCAGATGCCAGAAGGTTTACGTCCTACTCTATCATTAAAAGATGATGACTATCGTTTCTCTTTTTTACAGGGAAGTTATATTACCTTGACAAACTTACAAGAAGAAGACTTAGAGAGGATTAAAAAGTTAAAACTTTCCCCTCTTTATATATCAGTGCATGCTACAAACCCCAGTCTTAGACAGAAAATAATGGGAAATAAAAAAGCAGGAAAAATCCTGGAAAATCTAAGAGAATTGAAAGAAGCAGGAATTTTTTTTCACACCCAGATTGTTCTCTGTCCCGGGATCAATGATGGTGAAGAATTAAAGCGGAGTATTATAGATTTAGCATCCTTACGTCCCAACTTACTTTCTTTAGCCATTGTACCGGTAGGACTGACCAAATATCGCAAGAAATTATTTCCCTTAACTACTTATACACCTGAAAAAGCAGAAGAGGTCTATCAGATAATTACCCAATTTCAAAAGAAATTTGCAAGAGAAGGTGAAAATTTTGTTTACCTTTCTGATGAATTTTATTTATTAACAGGTTATGATTTTCCTAAAAAAGAGGAGTATCATGGTTTTCCACAATTAGAAAACGGAGTCGGCTTATGTCGCTTGTTTTTAGATGATTTTAAAGCCTTAGAACCAAAACTTCCCGAAAAGATGCTTTCTCCTACCAGACTTCTTTTGGTTACAGGAGTTTTAGGAGAAAAGGTATTAAAGGGTCCTGTGGCTAGACTAAGGGAGATTCATGGGCTTAAAATAAAGATATTGACTGTAATCAATCAATTTTTTGGCGAAAATGTAACGGTTGCCGGATTGCTCACCGGTCAAGATTTAATGAGAGCAATAGAGGCATCTAACCCTGAAGAATTTGATTTAGTAGTATTACCTGAAGTAGTTTTAAATGATGATCGTCTATTTATTGATGGAATGAGTGAGAAAGAATTTATTACTGCTATTCCTAATGTAATTTTCGTAAAGAATTTTCATCAGTTAATAGATCGATTGTTAGAAATGAATTTGATGGAGGTGAAGTCAAAATGAAGCCCATTATTGCAATTGTTGGACGTCCAAATGTAGGAAAATCAACACTTTTTAATAGAATTGTAGGTTATCGCACTTCCATTGTTGAAAATGAGCCAGGTGTTACTCGGGATCGGATTTATGGTGAGGGGGAATGGTTGGAACGAAAATTCATATTGATCGACACTGGAGGTATTGAACCAAACAGTGAGGATGTGCTTTTAAAGGATATCCGTTGGCAAGCTGAGCTGGCCATCGAAGAAGCAGATGTCATTCTCTTTTTAGTAGATGGTCGTGAGGGTCTTACTGCTACCGATCGTGAGATTGCCCAGATGCTTAGAAAGAGTCAAAAACCGGTAATTTTAGTAGTCAACAAAATAGAGAATTATACTGATGTTGAAATGAAAATTTTTGAATTCTATGAATTGGGATTAGGTGATCCTTTTCCCATTTCTGCTGAGCACGGAATGCAGGTTGGGGATCTTTTGGATAAGGTTTTAACTTACCTACCTGAAAAAGAAGAGGAAGAAGAGAATGACGAGCGTTTAAAGATTGCTATTATAGGTCGTCCTAATGTGGGTAAATCTTCTCTCACCAATTATCTTTTGGGTCAGAAGAGAGTCATCGTTAGCGATATTCCTGGAACTACCAGAGATGCCATTGATACTGTCTTAAAACGTGGTGATCAGGAGTATATTCTCATTGACACTGCCGGAATCAGACGGAAGAAAAAAATCCGTGAAAATGTGGAGTATTATAGTGTTATCAGGTCTTTAAGGGCCGTTGATCGTTCAGATGTAGTTTTAATGGTTTTTGATGCTGTAGAAGGTGTTACAGAGCAGGATAAAAAGATTGTAGGCTATGCCCATGAGGCAGGTAAAGGACTTATTCTTGTCTTTAATAAATGGGATCTGGTTGAAAAAGATGATAAAACTATGCAGATCTATACCAAAAGAGTTTATGAAGAACTTAAGTTTCTTTCTTACGCTCCAATCATTTTTACTTCTGCTCTTACCGGTAAGCGGGTCATGGAAATACTGGATATAGTTGACTTCGTTGCCGAGGAACACGCAAAACGTGTGACTACAGGACTTTTAAATGAAGTGGTAGAGGAAGCTGTAGCAATGATGGCTCCGCCCTCGGATAAAGGAAAACGACTTAAGATATATTATGCTACTCAGGTTAGTGTTAAGCCTCCAACATTTGTCTTTTTTGTTAATGAACCTGAGCTAATGCATTTCTCCTATTTACGCTATTTAGAGAATAATTTGCGAGAAGCATTTGGATTTAATGGTACACCGATTAGACTTCTTGTTCGGAAACGGGATTAAGTGTTATTAAATTAAGGGGGTTATTAAATGAAATTGTTTTTAATCTTTGTATTAAGTTATTTATTGGGTTCAATCCCAACCGGTTATATTGTAGCTAAAAAGCTTAAAGGTATTGATATCCGGGAATACGGAAGTGGTAATACTGGAGCAACCAATGTCTTTCGGGTGCTTGGGTCAAAAGCAGGTTTAATTACTGCTATTGGCGACGTAGGTAAAGGTATATTGGCAATTTTGATTGCAAAATCTACAGTTACAGAACCTATCTGGGGGTTAAAACCTGAAACAATTTATTTAATCTGTGGAATTTTAGTCATAGCAGGTCATAACTGGTCCATTTTTCTGGGTTTTAATGGAGGAAAAGGTATAGCAACTACAGCAGGAGTTCTTCTAACTCTGCTTCCATATCTTCTTCTAATTCTTGTTTTTGTCTGGTTACCTATCGTTTATCTGACCAGGTATGTTTCCTTAGGTTCAATCATAAGCGGTCTTATGGTTCCTATTTTAATGATTTTATTCAAAGAGCCGGGAGAATATATCCTTTTTGGTATAGTGATTGCCATTTTTGTGGTATACCGTCATAGAAGCAACATTCAGCGGCTTTTGAAGGGGACGGAAAATAAAATTCAGTTGCCTGGTAAGAAAAAATCCCGGCGGGTCAGGTAATTAATAAGAAAGGAGTTTTAGAATGATGAAAATTTCAGTTATCGGGGGAGGAAGTTGGGGTACTGCCCTTGCTAACCATCTTGCCATAAAAGGATATGCACCAGTTAAAGTTCTTGTTATTAATGAAAAGTACTTAAAAGAGATTAATGAAAAACATACCAATGAAAACTATCTTCCAGGTGTTAAATTAAATAAAAATGTTATCGCTACCATGAATTATGAAGAGATTATAGAAGCAGATTTAATTATTCTTTCTGTTCCCTCTCATGAAATGAGAAATGTAATAAAAACTTTAAAAAAGTATTTAGGGGAGAAAAAACCTATTCTGGTCAGTACCACCAAAGGAATTGAAGAAGGAACTCATATGAGAATGTCTCAAGTGATTATTTCCGAATTAGGTGAAGAATGGGTGGAGCGTTTAGCCGTTCTTTCTGGCCCCACTCATGCAGAAGAAGTAAGCCGTCAGCTTCCATCATCCTGTGTTGTAGCTGCAAAAAAGAAAGAACTTGCTGAATTGGTTCAGGACATATTTATGTCACCTACCTTACGAGTTTATATTAATCCAGATATTATAGGAGTTGAGCTTGGTGGAGCATTAAAAAACATTATTGCCCTGGCTGCTGGTATTGCTGATGGCCTGGGTTATGGTGATAATACTAAAGCTGCTTTGATTACTCGCGGTTTAACAGAGATTGCCCGTTTAGGAGTAGCAATGGGGGCTAAAATGATGACCTTCGCTGGTCTTTCAGGTCTGGGAGATTTAGTGGTTACCTGTGCCAGTATGCACAGTCGAAACCGTCGTTTTGGAATTTTGATTGGGCAGGGTAAAACATTAGAAGAAGCAACAAAAGAGGTTAAACAGGTGGCTGAAGGTGTACGTACTTGTCGTGCGGTTTATGAAATGACCAGGGATATGGATTTAGAACTGCCGATTATAACCCAGTGTTATAAGGTTCTTTTTGAAGGAAAAGATCCTGAAATTGGGGTATCTGAACTTATGACACGCGGAGCCAAGCATGAAATTGAAGAGGTAGCCCGGGATGATTTTGAATGGTAAATAGGATTTTTAAGGGTGGAATCGTTTGATTTCCACTCTTTTTTATTTTATGATTATACTGCAAAAAGTTAATTTTTTGCTTCTTGAGAAATTTTTCGAATCATCTAAAGCTCGATTTCTGCCGAAATAAGGCTTCCTAATCAAAGGGCCCTTCTGGCCTTTGATTAGCTTATCACCTCCTGTGATGAGGCCTTATTTCAGCGGAAATCTCGCTAAGATGATTTGGCGAAAAATTTCTATGTCGCTTTACAGTATAATCATTTTATTTGTCATATTTTACTTTATGTTTTAATAAAATGGATGGAGAGAAAATAAAAGAGATAAAAAACTTAAGGCATGGTCATAATTTATTTGCAAGGTCATATATATATATTGATATTGTCAACTATTATGAAATTCATTACCTAGTAAAATTTTTTATTAAGTTTATTAAGGGGAGGGATGAGGGCTTATTTTAGAACTATTTTCTTAAAGAAGGGGGGAAAAAAGTTGGAGGAGTTTAATATCTATCAAGATATTGCAGAACGGACTGGCGGTGACATTTATATCGGTGTTGTAGGACCAGTTCGTACCGGAAAATCAACATTTATTAAGAAGTTTATGGACTTATTAGTTCTTCCAAATATTAAAAAGGGCTATAATTTAGAGCGGGCCACTGATGAACTCCCTCAGAGCGGTGGGGGGCGGACAATAATGACTACAGAGCCCAAATTTATTCCCGATAAGGCTACGACTATCACTTTACATGATGCTTTAAGTTTCAGGGTTCGTTTAGTAGACTGTGTCGGTTACACTGTTCCCGGAGCCTTGGGGTATGAAGATGAAAATGGTCGTCCAAGAATGGTCATGACTCCCTGGTTTGATCATGAGATTCCTTTCCAGGATGCAGCTGAACTAGGAACCCAGAGGGTTATTGAAGATCATGCTACCATTGGCCTTGTGGTAACCACTGATGGTTCAATCACCGATCTTCCACGGGAAAACTACATCAAAGCAGAAGAACGGGTAGTCAATGAACTAAAAGAGTTAGGTAAACCGTTTTTAATTGCTCTCAATTCAACTGACCCGGAAAATCCCAAAACACAAAAACTGGCAAATAGTCTTCGTGTTAAATATGGGGTACCTGTTGTTCCTATTAACTGTCTGAGATTGACAAAAGAAGATATTACCTATCTTTTGCAGGAAATTCTTTATGAATTTCCGGTTGCAGAGATCCGGATTAGAATGCCTGAATGGATGGATACCTTAGATTCTAACCATTGGCTTAGCCAGGAGTACGATCAGGTTATAAAAAATGCTGTTTATCCTATTCGACGGCTAAGAGATATTGATCAAGCAGTAACAGGCCTCTCAGAATGTAAGTATACCAAAGAAGTGATTTTGGAAGAATTAAATTTGGGTGAAGGAAATGCAACCATTTCTGTGAATCTTGAAGACCATCTTTTCTATCAACTTCTTGAAGAATTTACCGGCCACTCTATTAAAGGTGATTCTGATTTATTTGCACTGGTTCAGGAATTAAGTTATGCTAAAAAAGAGTATGACCGGGTAGCAAAGGCCCTGTTAGATGTTGAAGAATATGGTTATGGAATTGTCACACCACAATTAGAAGAAATGGTCTTCGATGAACCCGAATTGATCGAACGCGGGAACCAATTTGGGGTAAAACTCCGGGCAAAAGCACCGTCTATCCACATGATCCGGGCTGATATTACAACTGAAGTAACTCCGGTGGTCGGTACAGAAAAACAATGTGAAGAGTTAATTCAGTATCTTACTGAAGAGTTTCAACGGAATCCGAGTGCCATCTGGGATAGTGACTTTCTAGGACGCTCCCTCCACGATCTGGTTAAAGAAGGTATTCAAAATAAGCTCCATAGGATGCCTGAAAACGCTCGAGAGAAACTTAAAGATACGCTGCAAAAAATAATAAATGAAGGAAGTGGTGGATTGATTTGTATTATTTTATAAATTGAAAAATAGGTCTAGACAAAAAGTCTAGGCCTTTTTAGATTTTAATTAATTTTTTAGGGTCTATAATTAATGTTGTGAAGAAAAAATTATAAAAAATAAAAAGGCATTTGCTGGCCCCGTTGAATTAATTAGTTGCGAACTAAAAACCAAAGAAAGGAGTCCAGCAAATGCAATATAATAATATCATAAAATTTCTTGATTTGCCAGACATTATTGCAACTGAAATTATTTCAACGGAGGACAGATATATTTTTATCGCTGAAGCAAAGAAAAATCACATTGTGTGTCCTCAGTGTGGTAATATCACTAATAAAATCCATGATACAAAATGGCAAAATATTAGAGACATCCCCATAAGAGGTAAACTAGTAATCATTAGACTTCTAAAGAAAAGATATCGTTGTCCTTATTGTCATAAGAGGGGTATCCCTGAAAAATATGAAAGTATTGATAAATATGCCCGTAATACCAAACGCTTTGATAAATATCTTGCTAAAGAAACTGTCAGCAAGGATTATTCTAAAGTTGCTAGAGAAAACGGGTTAAGTTATACAGCTGTTAATAATGCAGTTAAAAAAGTAGTTGACCCTCTCATTAAACAACAAGTTTCAAAACTTAGTCAATTAAAAGCCATCAGTATCGATGAATTTGCAGTTTTAAAACGCCATAAATATGGAGTTAGCATTACAGATCCAATTAATCGGGAGTTAATTGACATTTTACCTACTCGCAAAAAGGATGATTTAATTGACTACTTTAATTGTTGGGAAGATGAACAAAGACGACAGATTCAATCGATCTCTATGGATATGTGGCGGCCGTTCAAAGCAGTAGCAGATGCAGCATTTACTCATGCAAAAATTGTTATAGATAAATTTCATCTTGTAACTTTAATGAACAGAGCCCTTGATGAAGTTAGAAAACAAGTTCAACAAACAGTAAATAATCATCAGAGAAGAAAGTTTTTTCAAAGTCGTTTATTACTCCAAAAACGAGCTGAAGAATTGACAGATGAAGAACATGAAAAGCTCATCAAATTATTTGAACTCAGTCCAGCTCTAGAAAAGGCCTGGGAATTAAAAGAGGAATTCAGAGACCTATTGCAGCTAGATGATGTGAAAGAAGCCACCAGAGCTCTAAAAAGGTGGTATAAAGAAGTAATAAAAAGCAAGCTGATGCCTTTTTACCAGGTAAAAAAGATAATACAAAGATGGGAAGAAAAAATACTAAATTATTTTAAGAATAAGATAACCAATGGCTTTGCTGAGGGTATCAATAACAAGATTAAATTGATCAAAAGGATTGGATATGGTGTTCCAAATGTTATGAATCTAAGGAGAAGAGTATTTAATGCAATGTTAAGTTATTAAATTTAAATGTTTATTTCAAAATCAATTTACCAATCAATTCAACGGAGCCAACTTATCTTTCACAACATTTGACGGAGAGCCATTTTTTATATTGATATTGGAAAAAATTTTTAGTGTAAGGCAGGAGAATCTTAGAATATCACGAATAGAGTAAAACTAGGAACAGTCAAAGGAGGTGACAGATAAAATGACTAAAACCGAATTAATCGAAAAGGTAGCTGAAAAAACTGGCTTGACCAAAAAAGATTCCGGTGAAGCCGTAACAGCAGTATTTGATATTATTATTGAATATTTAGCTGGTGAAGCTAAAAAACCTGAAGCAGAGCGTAATAAAGTTCAAATTATTGGATTTGGTAGTTTTGAAGTGAAGGATAGGGAAGCACGGAAAGGCCGGAACCCACGTACCGGTAAGGAAATTGAGATTCCTGCCCGTACTGTTCCTGTCTTCAAAGCTGGTAAATCCTTCAAAGAAAGAGTTCAATAATTGATAAAAATATTTACCAGGGCTGGTTTTTAAACCAGCTTATTTTTATTTACATAGTCTTTTTCCACCCGGAATATAATGTAATGACAAAATTGGGTGGGAGAGGATACAGATGAAACAAATAATTCGGCATTTTAAGACTCAAAGAAAAGATAATAAAAATCAGATAGTTATTTTTGGAGCTAATGATATTGGAATTCATCTGGCTCAGACTTTAGAGCGAGAGGATCAAAATATTATTCTGATTGATGAAAAAGAAGAGTTTTTGCGGGAATTAGATGAAAAAATAGATGTCTTAACCTTAGCAGGTAATCCGCTGGCCCTTGAGACACTAAAAGAAGCTGGAGTAGGTAAAAAGACTAAATTAATTGCAGTGACTGATTCTGACAATATAAATCTGCTGCTTTTATTTCTGGGTCAAAGTTTAGGCGTTAAAGAGAGTTATGCTTTAATCTGGAACCAGGAATGTTATCAAAGTTTTTTTCCGCAGGTAAGTCGGTTAAAGGGTAAACATTATTTAATTAATCTCTGGGAGTTGGTTGTTCAAGAGATTGAGCAAAAGTCAAAACTTAAACTTCAAATTCTATTTATCAATGAGGTACGAGGAACTTTAGTATTGGCTATTAGATTTTTAGCAGGACATCCACTTATAGGTCAAGAGATAAATCAGATTAAGTTGGGTAATAGAGGAAGAATTTTAAAAGTAATTAATAATGGAATTTTTTTTGATAAAGAAAAGAATCATAGGATTGAATCAGAAGATTTCTTGATTATTGAGATTGAGCGTTCGGAGCAGGAGCGGGTAATGCGGCGCTGGTTTGCTTTTGGAGGTTTACATAAGGTGATGGTTGGTGGAGAGGGCTTAATTCAGGCATTAAAGAGTCACTGGCCCAATTTTTCTAAAAGTATGGTCTGTATAGAAAAAGATCTTATTAAATGTCAGCAAATGTTGAAGATTGCAGATCATGCTCTAATTTTACACGGAGATGGTCTGGATATTTCACTTTTAAAAGAAGCAGGAATTGAGAAGACTTCTATTTTTATTGCTGCATCTCATAAGGATGAAATAAATCTTCTTTCGAGTCTCTTAGCTAAAAGTTTTGGTGTGAAGGATGTAATAACCATCTTACGTAAGCGGCAGCATACAGGAATGTTAAAACGTCTTAAGTTAGAGGGGATTATTTCAATTCCTCAATTGGTTGTAAAACACCTTATAGATAGAATTATATTTAAAAAGTCAGGGATATTTTCAATCAAGTTGGTGGCTCAAATCGATAATGATTTAGCAGAAGGACTGTATCTGGTTAATAGAAAGGGAATTTTAACTCCATTAACAAAGTGTCATGAACAGAAAGATAATGAAATAATCATCCTTAGATTAGAATAAAAAGCACGCCAGGCGTGCTTAATTTTTTTATTCAAACTCTTTCAGTTTAAAGGTCATACAGTTTACTACTTCCGTTACCTGAGGATTTTCTGAGTTACTGCTAACCTCAATATGATCCTTATTGCAAAGTTCTTGCTTGTTATATTGACAATTAGCCACATTACAATAAACTTTGGGCATTATTACACCTCCTTTTTTATCCCTGTGAAAATTATTTTGTACAATAACCGAAAAATTATGCCACTTAAATGAATTTTTTTGCTAGTAAAATAAAAAATTTATATAAAAAAGAGGAAACTAATGAACTAACCAGAATATATATGTTTGATAGGAAGTAATATAGATACCATTAAAGCATCATGAAATTTTAACAGTAAGGTATGTCTTTTTCGAAAAAAATAGCAGGTAGAAGCCTGCTATTTTCTAGAAACAAATTATATTTGTGTTCGACCATCGTCTACTTTAAAACTCATACAATTAACAGTCTCAGGACCTGTTACTTTAGGTGTATTACAGGCAACCCGGATATTTTCCTTTGTACAGAGTTCATCTTCATTATATCTGCAATTTACTACATGGCAGGTAATTTTGGTCTCCAAAATATCACCCCCTTTACTATTTTTATTATTTCATTAAACTAATCGAAATATCCCTGATTAGAAAGAAGAGTAGATTTAACGGAGTAAAAATTAAGTAACATAAAAAATAAGTTTAATAAATTGGTAATATAAATTTACATATAACAAAATTTGTGTTATAATACCTATTTAGGAAAAGAAAGAAATTAAAAAAGGTAGGTGAAATAGAAGTGGAAGAAATGAATAAAGATAAAAAGCGGAAAAAAATTGAAGGAAATGATAAGTTTCACGTTGATGATCAGGTGATGTATCGCAATATTCTAGGTGAATGGCATAAAGGCACTGTAATTAAAGTAAATAATACTACTATCCGGATCCTGAATAAAGATGAGTTTAAGGTTTTAAGCATCAAACCTGAAAATGTTTTAACAATGGAAGAATATGAAAATCTGAAAAATAAATAAAGATGATTAGACTGCAAAAAGCTAATTTTGAATGACATAGAAATTTTTCGTTAAACCATCTTAATGAGATTTTAGTCGAACTTTAGATGGTTCGAAAAATTTCTTTTGAAGCGAAAAATTAGCTTTTTACAGTAAAATCATAAAGATAAGTTCTAAAGGTTAATTTTATTTAACCTCTGGTTTTTGTTTAGTTGATCAGGCATAATAAACCTCTCTATCCTAATAGGATATATCAGGATGGAGGGGATTTTTTTATGCGTATTAAAGTAATCTTACATATTATAGGTGGTTTACTGATACTACTTGGATTTAGTCTGATGTTTCCTGTGATAGTTGGGCTTTATTATGGTGAAACTGATGCCATAGATTTTTTATTACTAGCTCTTTTTATTCTACCATCAGGATTTGTTATTTATTACCTATTTAGATCTCCTTTAGATATTCGCTATCCAGAGGGATTTTTAATTGTTACCATCAGTTGGTTAGTTGTTTCTGTAGTAGGAGCAATCCCGTTCATCACTACCCATACATTAACAAATTTTGCAGATGCTTTTTTTGAAAGTGTCTCTGGCTTTACAACTACTGGTGCAACAGTGATTATGTCTTTAGAACATGTCTCTCAGACAATTCTTTTCTGGAGAAGTTTAAGCCATTGGATGGGAGGAATGGGAATTATAGTTATGTCTATGGCTATTTTACCTGAACTTGCTGGAAAAATGCAACTGTTTAAAGCAGAAGTTCCAGGTCCAATGCATGAAAGGTTAAAGCCCAGGATTCGAGAGACGGCCCGGACGCTCTTTTGGATTTATTTCTCATTAACGGTAATTCAGCTTATCTTGCTTTATCTCAATGGGATGAGTCTCTTTGATGCCATTATCCATTCTTTTGGAACAGTTTCTACGGGAGGATTCAGTTCTAGAACTTTAAGTGTACGGGCATATAACAGTGATGCGGTTGATTGGATTGTAACCATATTTATGTTTCTTGCAGGAGTAAATCTAGCTCTTTATTACCAGACCTTTCGAGGGAAGGTCAAAGTAATTTTTAAAAATCAGGAATTTAGAGTCTATACAGGGATTGTCTTAACCTTTACCTTATTTATCACAATCAATTTGAGGTTAAATGTCTACCAAAACCTTTATCAATCTTTTAAATATGCAGCTTTTCAAGTGGTTTCTATAATTACAACTACCGGATATTCCATTGTTGACTATGATATATGGCCGCCATTATCTCACTGGTTATTACTATTATTAATGTTTATTGGCGGATGTGCTGGATCAACTGCAGGGGGAATCAAAATTATACGTATCTATACTCTAATCAAAAAATGCCGTCTGGAACTTTTTAAACTACGCCATCCAAGAGCGGTAAATCGATTGACGATAGGAAAAGATCCGATTTCTGAAGAAGTTTCGACAGGTATTTTAGAATTTTTCTTTTTATATATTTTAGTTTTTGCTATAACGGTAATCTGTTTGACTTCTTACGGAGTTGATCTTATCAGTGCTATTTCAGCTGTAGCTGCAACATTGGGTAATATTGGCCCTGGCCTGGAACTGGTAGGCCCACTTAACTCATTTATGCCATTACCCAATACTGTCAAATTTATACTGAGTGGATGTATGCTAATGGGAAGACTGGAAATATATACAGTATTGGTCGTTATATTTAGCGGATTTTCTAAAAAATAATTTCAATTAATAAAGAGGAAAATAATAGGTTTTGTAGTATATTGTTTTAATAGTGAAAATAATACAATAATAATACAAGGAGGAGATGAATATGCACCCGCGATTAAAAGCCTTTGTTGAAGTTGCACCATTTCTTGCTAAAGCAATGAGAGAAGACGCGGCAGTTGGTGTTACTGATACCGAAAAATTTATAGCTTATGTTCCGGGTAAAACTATAGATGTTGGTGTAAAGATAGGAATGCCGGTCGGTGATGATGCTATTTCCACTGCAATGAAAGAAAACCGTACCATCAGTACCTTTGTACCTGCCGAAGTATATGGAATTCCTTTTATGGCAACTGGAGCACCGATTCACGATGAAGCTGGTAATGTTATTGGTGGATTTGGTTATGCTATTAATGTTACACAACAGGCAGAAATGGAAGGGAAGTTGAAGAATATGTCTAATGAATTGGCCGCAGCTATGCAGGAGATGAGTGCAAGTATTCAGCAGGTAAATTCCAATACAGATCGATTGAGCGAATACTTTTCCGAGATGGTAACAAAGTCCAAATCAACCACAGAATTATTGAATAATATTGACGAAATATTAAATTTTATCCAGGATGTAGGTAATAAAACCAATCTGCTCGGGTTAAATGCTGCTATTGAAGCAGCCAGAGCTGGAGAGGCAGGAAGAAGTTTTAAAGTCGTAGCTGATGAGATTCGTAATTTAGCAATGCGTAGCAAACAATCAGTTGAAAATATTACCTCATATTTAAAGAGAATTCATCAGGAATTTGAGGAAATTGCAAATTCTATTCAGGCCAATGAAAGATATATTCAGGAACAGAGTGGAGCTATGGAAGAAATAACAGCAAGTATTGAAGAGATAAACAGTATGACAGATGAACTACGTCAATTAGCTGATAAAATTTTGCAGGGTTGAAATAAAATATAATACGTTAGTTTTATAAAGACATCTTTATAGAAGATGTCTTTACTTTTTTTTCATTTTGGTTATAATTAGAAATGACATTAATTTTTATGCTTATTTTGGAGGATGAGAGATGACTGGACTACCAAAGAATTTTTTGCAGAGGATGCAGGAATTATTGGGTGACGAATATCCCGCATTTCTGGATACATTTAATAGGAAACGTTCTTACGGTTTAAGGGTAAATACATTAAAGCTGACACCTGAAGAGTTAAAAAGAAAAGTTCCTTTTCATCTAACGCCTATTCCCTGGGCCAATGAAGGATTTTATTATAAAGAAGAAGACGAGCCAGGAAAGCATTATTATCATAGTGCAGGACTATACTATATTCAGGAACCCAGTGCTATGGCTCCTGTTGCACTACTTGGAGTTAAACCGGGAGAAAAAATACTGGATCTTTGTGCTGCACCTGGTGGAAAGACAACTCAGATTGGAGCAGCACTTAAAGGAAAAGGATTGGTTGTTGCTAATGATATTAATTTAAAACGTGCTCAGGTATTGGCAATGAATCTTGAACGGATGGGGGTAACCAATGCTTTTGTTACCTATGAGAGCCCTGAACGTCTCTTAGAGTATTTTCCGGCTTATTTTGACCGAATCTTAGTTGATGCTCCCTGTTCCGGGGAAGGGATGTTTCGAAAAATGCCGGAGGCTATAGATCATTGGAAGCCGGAGTACATACTAAATTGTGCTGAAATTCAGCGCGAGATACTGGATCATGCAGCAAAAATGCTAAAACCGGGGGGAGTTATGATTTACTCAACCTGTACTTTTGCTCCTGAAGAAAATGAAGGAACCATCCAGGAGTTTCTTAAAAAACATCCTGAATTTGAATTGATAGAGTTACCGCATATAGAAGGTTTTCAACCCGGTCGACCCGAGTGGGTTATTGATGGTCATCCAGATCTGAAGAAAACAGTACGTCTCTGGCCCCATTATCTAAAAGGAGAAGGACATTTTGTAGCCCTGCTTAGAAAAATGGATGGTAATGAAAAGAAAATAAATCCATACAAAAGTCAGATAAACTCTGGAGAAATCAAAGAATTCTATGTTTTTTGTAAGCAAAATTTACATACAACTCCCGAAGGACACTTTACCCTTTTTGGTAATCATTTATATCTTACACCACCCGAAGTCCCATCCTTTGCAGGTTTAAAAGTACTTCGGCCCGGCTGGTATCTGGGCCAGTTGAAAAAGAACCGTTTTGAACCTGCACATGCTCTGGCAACAGGTTTAAAAGCTAATGATGCAAAGCGGACCCTGCCACTTTATGATGAGAGCGAAATTCATGCTTATCTTAGAGGTGAGACACTTCAGCGGCAAGGGGATAAGGGGTGGACATTGGTTACCGTTGATGGTTTTCCATTAGGATGGGGTAAGATGGTCAATGGTATATTAAAAAACCATTTTCCCCGTAGTATGCGCTGGTTTTTTTAGTAATTGAAAAGAATGAGGAGAGTGATTATGAAAGAGGTACGTATAACGGAAAATGAAGCTAAACAAAGGGTAGATCGCTTTCTTAAAAAATATCTCCCAAAAGCTCCGCTTGGACTTATTTACAAATTTTTAAGAACAAAAAAAATTAAAGTTAATGGTAAAAAAGTTAAGCCAAATTACCGTCTTCAGCCTGGGGATATGCTACAATTTCATACGGATATAGATTTAGATCAATTCTTTGAAAAAATTAAATTTAAATACTATGATCGGGAATTTGGCATTATTTATGAAGATGAACATCTATTAATTGTAGACAAACCTAGCGGGCTTTTGGTTCATTCTAATCATTCTGGTTTACAAAATACTTTAAATATGCAGGTTTTATCTTATTTAATTAAAAAAGGGGAATATAAACCTGAACTGAAGACTACCTTTACCCCTGCACCAGTCAATAGACTGGACCGGAATACCAGCGGTCTAGTCCTGTTTCCAAAAGATTATCTTAGCCAACAGGCATTAAATAAGATGATAAGAAAACGGATGATAGATAAATACTACCTCACATTGGTTGTTGGAGATTTAAATCAAGAACAGGAGTTGAAGGGGTATCTTTATAAAGATAAAAAATTAAATAAAGTAAAGATTCTTGATTATAATAAAAAGGGCAGTTTACCAATTCATACCCGCTATCAGGTTTTAAAAAGATTCGGAAAGTTCACTTTACTACAGGTAGAACTGATCACCGGCCGATCTCATCAGATAAGATCTCATTTAGCTTCCATTGGCCATCCTATTGTTGGTGATCCTAAATACGGTAATAAGCGCATAAATAAACAAGTCAAAGAAAAATGGGGACTTAAATATCAATTTCTACATGCCTACCGCCTGAATTTTACCCGGACTATTGAACCTTTAAAATATTTACAGAATCGAGAATTTTTAGCTCCTTTACCAGAGAATTTGCGAAAAATCGAAAACCAGTTATAATATAGGAGGATTTTCCACGTCCTTTGTCGAAAAAATATCTTAACTTTGCCTATATTTACCTGGGTGGTGGGAATTTTATGTTATTATTAATTCGGAAAAATATTCTTTATAGGTTTTTTACTTTTTTTCTTACTGTTCTATTATTACAATTATTACATATATGGTCTGGTTTACCATCTTATGATCTGGCTTATTTATTACTCATAACCGTACTATTAACCCTGGGTGACCAATGGGCCAGAGTTCGATTTCTCTGTTTTACATGTGCTTTATTTTTAATAGATATTTCACCAGGATTTATAGTTTTACCACTGATTTTACTACTTTTAAAAAGAAAGGATATTATATCTTTTGAGAATAAAGATAAAAGATCGTATTTCTACAAAAAAATTATTTTCAAAAAATTTTAAAAAAATTTTTTAGCAATTAAAGTATAAACGTATAATTCATACGTTATTATCGAATTGCATTAGGACTTAAGTACTAAAATTTATCAAGTTATTGTTGAATTAATGATTTTTTCTTAAGTATAATTTTAATTAATAATAAATAATTGTATTATTACAATTATAACAAAACAAAAAATATATTGAATATACAATTGACAAATTTTAGTTTGAATAATATAATCTACATTAATAGGAGGTGAATTTGGATATGGAGGTAAAATTACTGGTTGGCGAAAGATTAAGTAAAATAAGGAAAGAAAAAAAATTAACTCTAAGGGAGTTAGGGAATGCTGTAGGAGTATCTGCCAGCCATATTGGTCAAATCGAAAAGGGGGTTACAAATCCTTCAATTGATCTGTTGGCCCGAATTGCAGAATTTTTAAAAGTACATCCTTGTGACTTACTTCAGACCACTAATATCAGCATGGGGGAACGTTTGAGAAGTATTCGTAAAGAAAAGGGGATTGATTTAGAGGAACTGAGTGAAGCTACCGGGATACCTTATTTTAAATTAGGGGAAGTGGAAATTGGTAATGAACGGCTAACTAAAGATGAGTGTAAAAAGATTAGTACATATCTGGGTATCGATGAAAGTCAACTTAACTTTGATATTGAAGTAAACCTGAATCATATACGGTTTATCTGTGAGGATATTTTTCAACTGGATGACGATAGTATTCAATTGATCATGGATTATCTTACAAAAAAAATAAATTGGTGAAGCAAACTTTATAAAGTCACTTTAAAAATGTTATACCCTCTATAAATTATGTAGTGATGGATAGCCGAAGAACAAACTAATTCCATACCAAAAACAAACAGAGGGTATAATAGTTTTAAAGATTTTATTATAATTTAATTTGATTTATGCAGGATTTTTCCTTCCTTTGTGAAATAAATAATAAAATAATAAGAAATCGGAAAATTAAATATAGTTAGAAGGGGGCAATATGAAACTAATAAAATTTTTAAAAAGATTGCTAACGAAATCTAATAAAAATCGTAATATTCTTTATCTGTACTATCAATGCCATAGATGCAAACATGCTTTTAAGTTACTTTTGCGCAAATCCTATGATATACAAACTATTTATGATGATCAGTTAGATTATGCTTATTTATATCAAAAAGAATTAAGGGATCCAAAATGTTTTAATAACATCAAGTTCAGGGTATATTTTGATCGAAATTATAACATTGTAAAAGAAGAAGCTAAAGGTGGTAAATTAATTTCAGAAGAAGAATATAAAAAACTGCACCAAAAAGAAAACAAATAACGGAGGTTGATAAAATGGATGAAAGAATTAAACTTTTAAAGGAACTAACGGAAGCTTCAGGGGTTCCAGGATTTGAACATGAAGTGCGGGCGATTATAAGAAAACATATGGAGGATTTTACTTGTATAGAGGAAGATAGATTGGGTAGTATTATTTGTAAAAAAGAAGGTCCTTCTGATGGTCCAAAAGTTATGTTGAGTGCCCATATGGATGAGATTGGATTTATGGTTAAACATGTAACCGAAGAAGGTTTTATCAAATTTCAAACCCTTGGCGGTTGGTGGGAACAGGTTATGCTGGCACAGAGGGTTATAATTAAAACCAATAAAGGAGACGTTCCTGGAGTTATTGGTTCAATTCCCCCACATATTCTTGATAATGAGACCCGTAACAAAGTGGTAAAAAAAGAAAATATGTTTATCGATTGTGGGGCTAAAGATAAGGAAGAGGCTGAAAAAGTTTTTGGTATTCGGCCGGGCGATCCTATAATTCCGGTAAGCGAGTTTACTGTTATGGCTAACCCGGACTTATTTATGGCTAAAGCTTTTGATGATCGTCTGGGTTGTGCTATGTTTATTGAAGTAATGAAAGAGCTTAAAGGTACTGACCACCCAAATACCGTCTATGGTGTAGGAACTGTTCAGGAAGAGGTTGGCCTGAGGGGAGCTAAGACCAGTGTTAATAAGATCTGTCCTGATATAGCTTTTGCTCTGGAAGTTGGAATTGCCTCAGATGTACCGGGTACAAAAGATTTTGGGGTATATGAAAAACTTGGAGAAGGACCGGTAATTTTAGTCTATGATGCCAGTATGATTCCCAATCGGGGACTGAGGGATTTTGTCATTAATGTAGCAGAAGAGATGGAAATTCCATACCAATTGGATTCCTTAGCAGGTGGTGGTACAGATGCTGGTGCTATTCATATTTATAAAGAGGGTGTTCCCAGTCTGGTAATTGCAGTACCAACCCGATATATCCATACTCATGTAGGAATCATTCATCGAAAAGATTATGAAAATGCTATAAAATTGTTAAAAGAAGTGATTATGCGTTTGGATAGTGAAACGGTTGCTAAATTTACCCTATAAATGGGGGAAAAGATAATACTATAAAATAAATAAAATCAAAGGGATGTTGCAGGATTTTGGTGGGTTATAGCGAAATTATAAAAAGTAATTTACACTATATAATGTTTTATTGATGGTTATTTGGGAGGTATGATTGATGAATCTCGCGAATGCATTAACAACCAGTAGAATCCTCTTCATCCCTTTATTTTTATATTTCTTTTTTGCAGACTTCCCTAATCATTATCTATGGGCGGGGGGAATTTTTGTTTTTTCAGGGATTACTGATCTTCTTGATGGATATATTGCCAGAACACGTAATTTGACGTCTAGAGTGGGACGTTTATTAGATCCCCTTGCTGATAAATTATCAATGATTTCTGCTTTTATTTCTTTAGCAATCGTTGAAATTCTTCCATTATGGATTATAATGATAATTCTTGTCCGGGAAGTTACTATTTTATCAGGTTCTGTAGTTGTGTATTTAACCGGCCATGATATTATCTTTCCCAGCCGGTATGGAAAATGGGCTACTTTTACTTTGTATTGTACTGCTGTAACAAGTATTCTCAGTGTCCAATTTTTTAATCAATTCTTTTTAACATTGGCCATTCCTTTAACCCTGTTATCCGGAATTGATTATATTATTAAGGCATATCGTTATTTTTTTAAGAAAGCATCAATAAGATAGTTAGGAGCGTGTAGGAATGATATCAGTCTTAGTCATTTGTATGATTATATTGCTGATCCCGGGCCCAGTTGTTTGTGCTAATGATTATATAGAGGTTATGGGCCAGCGCCAGATAAGCTTTGTTCAAATTGGTGAGGGTCAATTAATGGAAATTAACCCTGCTATACGCGCCTATGAAGCAAGACAGAAAGCAACTAAAGCAGTATTTTTAAAATTTAAAAATTGGCTTGAATCACTTAAGTTTAAGGGGAAAACTTTGGCGGAGTTAATGGAAGAAGATTCTGAATTAAAGTCTATTGTAACGAAAAATTTATTTTTAAATTTCTCACTTGAAGAGAAACAATTTCCTGATGGGCGGGTAAAGATTAAACTGGTTCGCACCTGGAACGGGACAGAATTAGCCCGTGTTTTAGATCGACTGTATAGGGATCGGGCTTTTAAATCAAAAGATGAGATTTTCCCGACTCTTACTAAAGATAAAGAAAAAAAAGAAGACTTACCAGAAGAGTTTATGGGTTATACAGGCATTATCATTGATACCCGAGGATATCATGTCAAACCATCTATGGCTCCTAAGATTTTAGATAGTAATTATGAAGAAGTTTATGGTACTATAGCTGCAGATCCTGAATTTGTTATTGAAGTAGGAATAGTGGGGTATGCTTATACTTTAGAAGAAGCTAAAGCTGACAAACGGGTTGGGACTAATCCTCTTGTGATAAAAGCTATTGGAAGATCTGGGTATGCTAAAGACTATGCTATAATTTCTTTAGATAAAGCTGAGTTTATCAGGAAAATGGCACTGAACAGTACCATTTTAAATGAATGTAAAGTTATGTTTGTGATTGATGAATAAAAATATTGATTTAGACCACTAAAAAGTGGTCTTTTTTTAATGCCAGGGAATTATACAGTTGTGGATAACTTACATCCCTGATATCTATTAAAATATTATTGGCGGAAGGCTAATTTGTTCTTAACAAAATTAATTATATGATTAAACTGCAAAAAGCTAATTTTGAGCAACATAGAAATTTTTCGTTAAATCATCTTAATGAGAATATAAGTTCAAGGATGGAAAATTATACAAAGTTGATTAAAAAAAAATTGGCTTTCGACAGTGGTTGACATTATCTCTAAAGGGAATTAAAGGGAAACAGAGAATAAAATTAGATAAAAGTGAAATTTTAAGGTGAGAAATATGATAATCTGGAAACAAACTTCGTTATTTGCGGATTTAGAAGAGCAGGCTTTAGAAAAAATTATACCTTCATTAAGGCCTTTCGGAGAATTTACGCCCTACTCTCTTGTCAAAAATGGATTGAAAAAATATTCCAAAACTGGTGATTTGGTTTTAGATCCATGCTGTGGAAATGGCACTACCGGAATTGCAGCTCTTGAAATGAATAGAAAAGCTGTCTTGAGTGATATAAATCTAATTGCCACTCGAACTACCAGGAATCTTTTTAGCTTTTTCGATTATAATCGGGTTATGATTCTCTGGAGTAAAATTCGGGATGAACCTCTTAATCCTACACGTCAAGAAGAAGAGAGGTGGGAAAGATTTATAAATAGTCCAATTCCTCCATTTAAGTCTTTTAAACGGATTATTAATAAGAATATAATAGAAATAAAACAAATCTTTCATGAATATGATCTTAATGTTCTTAAAAGAATTTATCTTGGGATTTTAAGAATCAAAGATCAGTCTTCCCGGGAATTGCTTGAAATTGTTTTTCATAATACATTATTTGAAGTATCACAACTTGAAATCAGTAAAAATCGACGATCCTTTTATCTCCCCAAACATATTAAGACACGAGATCCTATTAAACTTTTTCAAAAAAAACTTAAACTGTATTTGAATTATAAAAGTTTGTTAAGAGAAAAATTAGCCCGGAATTTTGTCTGGACTCCTATAGTAAGACAAGCTTCGGTGTATAATTTGAACTTTCTTAAGGCAGAAAGTATAGATTATGTAATCCTTCATTTGCCGGGGCTTAGGGGTTATAGAGAAGGGGAAATGAGTTATTTAAGTGAATTGTTGATTGGTGAGTTTACAAATTATGATGATGAAATTTGTATAGAACTGGATTATCGCGGGCGGTATAAACTAGCCCGAAATTTAAAGAAACTTTTAAAAGAGATGGAAAGGGTTATGAAAGATAGTTCCTATTTAACTTTGATCATTACAGGTCACCATGTTCTTCTCTCATTAATAATCAAGTTAGCCCAGGATGAAGGATGGCATCTTGTTCAGGAGGGGGTAGAAATGGTAACAGGACAACAAAAGGAAAATTATCCGGTTATAAGTCTTACCTTGCAGAAGAAAAAACAAAATACCGTACTGGGTTCTTTAAATAAGATGAAAATAGAAACATTATATAATATCGAAGAAGCTATTATACGAAAAATAGATCAGTATTTATCAAAAAAAGGTACAGCCACTACCGGGGAAATTCAAAGATACTTACTTGAAAATTTCTTACATGACTGTTTGATTGAAAAATCTTTAGAGGATCTTTTGAAAGAGAATTACCTTTACTCAGGTAAATATTGGTTAAAACCTTCTTCTGGCCAGGAAGAAAAGTTATATAAAAAACGTCAACAAAAAATGGAGAAAGTTTTTGATAAGTTTGTTCGCGAAATGGTCTATTATTTTTTGCAGGAAGAGAAAAATGCATTAAGTTATCGGGAATTAATGGAACGATTTTTAAAGATAAAACCCAGAACTATCTTTCACACGCCTTATTATCGCTTATTGATGGAACAGTGTGAACGTCAACAGATTAAACTTAATATGTTAATAAAGGAATATTTTCAAAAAGAGAAAAAAGATCAATTTGAAACACTACCAATGATTTTAAGGAGAATTATTCGTGCTGACAAGATATTTGTTGAAGTTGTGAAAGGAGAATTAGTAGGACTTTCTGAATGGTCTAGGGATAATTTTTTTAAAATTTATCTGGAACTTTATGAGAAGTCCAGAAGGGAAAAGGATCAGGATTCTTTACAAAAATTTGGTAAAAAAGTACTGGAATTGTTAGATGAAATAACTTATCTTACAGAGCGTAAAAAAGAGAGAATTAGAGATTATATTATGAGGAGTGAAGGATTATGACGGCAGATGTCAGACCATTGACTCTGCCACCCTACATTCCAGAAACCATAACTTATCTGGAGAAGATAGCCAGGGGGGAACGGGTAGGTAGAGGGCGGAAGATCAATCAGATCGAAGAACTCTACGTTAAAAGTTCTAAGGAGCTTTATTACAATCTTTTAAATATAGTAAAAGCCTGGGGAGACCAGCCTGCAGTTCGCCAGATAATCTTCTTTCATTATTTACAAAAAGAACCACTACTGAAAGAAATGATTCTAGAGTGTATTTACCCCGGTTTTAAAGAAAATCGTTTTCTGTGGAAAGAGACGGAGTTGAAATTTTTCTTACAACAAAAAGGACTGACAAAGAGTGAACAAAGCCGTACTTTAAAAATCGCAGAGAAAGCTTTACGTGAGGTAAAGATGTTTATGGTCAATAGAAAGGAAAAGTTTTTAGAATATCAACGACCTGCAGTAGAAGCTGTTGCCTATGCTTTATATGCTGAATATTCTGAAGGTTTTGAAGCGGGTAAACGGTTTTCTCTTAAAAATCCACCTCTAGAGCAGATTCTTAAATATGCAGCTTTTCCAGCTTATTTTCTTCTGGATCCAAAGACTGTACCATTAATACTGGAAGCTTGCCGGATAAAAAACTATATAAGTCTTGAATCGCGTGGCGGACTTTGCCAATATGCTCTGATTTATCAGGATTTGACCGAGTTGGTTGAATATATGATTCAGGGAGGTCATAAATAATGTTGATTAGAGATTTGGTTCCATTACCAGAACGCCCGGAAACAGTAATCACTATGGATTTGGCAATTGAAAAAAAACGCCGTGAAACTATTAAGAGTTATGTAGTTACCAGAAATGTGGAACATCTTTTAAACCGGGTTTTAAGTCATATAGTCAGTAATAAAGGTCAGGGATTTTGGGTTTTGGGAAGTTATGGAGCCGGTAAATCCCATTTTATGTCTTATTTAACCCTCCTCTTACAGAATAATGAAAATTGTTGGATTGGTTTAAGTTCAAACCTGAGAAGTAAATTCCAGCAAGCATTAAAAAAGAAAAAAATTCTTACAGTGAATTTTACTTTGACTGAAGTTAATGATTTAAAGGTTAAATTTTTCCAGTCCGTTGAAGAAGCCTTTAATAAGAATGGCATTTCTTTTAATATCAAAGATGACCATAGAATTGTAAGCAATTTTGTTGAAAAAAATTGGCAGGCTCTACGTCCAGAGGATTTTTATGATTTTCTTAAAACGAAAGAGAATTTAACTCAAAAAGAATGGGAGAAAATTCTTACAGATAAGCCCGATAAAGCTGCAAGAATAATCATTGCCTATCTTCAAAAGATGGGATTTTATTCATCAAAAGAATACCGCGAAATTATTTATCCTGATATTAAAGATGGGCTGACAAAGATAGCTGAAGAAGTAAAAAAACATTTTGATGGATTGATGATATTTGTTGATGAACTATCCCATTATTTAATTAAACGCCAAAATAAAGGATACTTAGCAGAAGATCTAGAGGTTTTACAATCGCTTGGTCAACGTATTAAAGATGAGCCTATCTGGTTTATGGCAGCAGCCCAGGAAAATCCAGGCCAGATCTTTGAACAGGATCAATATCTGAATCAGGAAGAAGAAAAGGTTCAAGATCGTTTTGTCCAGTTGGTTCTTTCCAGAATCAATATTGAAGAGATTTTAGAAAAGCGAATTGCAGTTAAAAACAGAGAAGCAGAAAAAAAGATCAAAGAACTTTATCATGATTTTGAAGATGAATTTCCCGATTTATTAAAACATGTTACAGAAGATGAATTTGTCCGGTTATATCCGTTCCATAAATGTTTTGTAGATTGTTTAATGAGATTAGCTGAGTATGCTTCCCGTGACCGGACAGTAGTGGAAGAATTATGGTTAACTCTGGCTAAAGTTCAGGACCGGGCCATGACAGAACTGGTAACTGCTGATCAATTATTTGATATTTTTGCTGAAACATTGCTCAAGCCCCGTTTTCGGGAGTATTATGATATTTATTATGATACATTTAAACCGATCATTGACGCAGCCGATTATCCCCTCAACCAGAGACTTTCGCGGAAATTGGTTAAAGTGCTTATTATTTTAAAGATTTGCAAACAAAATGGAAAAACCCCTCGAGAGTTAGCTCATATTTTGATGGAAGGAATGGGGCTTGGAGTTGCAACCAATTTAGCCTATGAAGAAATAGCAGAGATATTAGAAGAACTTTTGATCCGTGGAAAAGGAAAACATATTCGATTTAGCAAAGCAGATGATCCATTAGAGAGAGTTTATGACATAGATCCATCTGAGAGTGGTTTTTCCATAGAACACGAAATCCAGAGTACCGTTGAAACTATTTCTGATCAGGATCTAGCAAGATTGATAAATGAGTTGTTGAATAACCATAAAGATCTCTTTGAAAGTCAGCCTATAGAGTGGAATCAGATCAGACCTATTGAAATAATCTGGCGTAATACAGTTCGGACAGGTAAGATGATCTTAAAAGATATTAATCAGTTAGATCAATTAGAACCTTTAGACCCTGCCAGAGATGATCTTGATTTTGAATTAATAGTAGGGTTCCCTCATTATAATCAGAGAATTGCTTTAGAAGAAAAACTGCAAAATATATGGAATGATGATCCCAGACATCTCATCTGGTTACCTTCAGATCTGGATAGTTTTAGTTTTAATCAGTTAAAAAGATATGCTGCAGTTAAATATTTACTGGATGATAAGTATAACCACCCGGAAACGGAAGAAGAGTTGCAGAAAAGTGCTCAATTAATGGCTGAAATTGATGATTTACAGAAAAAAGCACAATTAATTATTCAAAATGCCTACTTTCAGGGATCTATATTTAACTGCCAACGTGAATATGTGCCTTTAACTCCATTCCGCTGTCTAGAAGAACTGTTAACTGAAATTGTTAAAGAAATCTTTGATCAGGTTTATGCTGAACACCCGGATTTTGGCAAAAAAATTTCCCGCTTTCAGACAAATAAACTAATTCGTGAATTTATTATTCCAGGTCATACCCGTCTTACTTTAAATGAAATTAAGACCCTGGCAAAGCCCTTGCATCTAGTAGAAGAGCGAAATGGTGAAGCGTATTTAAATTCTCTTTCTCCATATATTAACGAAATTTTAAAACTCCTTGAAGATGGTGAAAAACATTCAGTGATGGACGAAATTTATCCAGCCTTAAGACAGGTACCATATGGCATTCAGGAACATATCTTTGAAGTGCTGATGGCAACAATGATCATTAAAGGTGAATGTCGTGGCCGGGATAAGGCTGGTGGGCTGATTACTGGTGAAAATCTTGATCTAGAAAATATAGGTTCTGGTGATAAAGCTCTTATAAACAGGATTTACTATTTGGAGAAAGGGGATCTGATTGGATCAGATCTCTGGCCAGAATATGTAGAACTTCTACAGATATTGATTCCCGAAATTAGCTCTGAAAGATCCATTATTAATCAGGATAAAATGTGGAATCAGGTTCTCAATTTACAAAGTGAACTGGTCGATGAAGTAGAACAGGGAATTAAAGTCATTACCCAATTCTGTCATTTAATTAATCAAGAAGATAAGCTAAGAGATGTTATAAAACCTCTTCTTAAATTTCACCATTTCCTGGATGATGATTTCTATCATAAGGATTATCAATCCCATCAGGGTTTAACACGCTTATTGAGATCAGTTATTGAGATATTTGGTAGTATTGAGAACTTCCGAAAAGAGTATATACAGATTAAAAAGATTCTGCATTTTGTTAACCGACGCAAAGATCAAGAATTGGTAAAATACTATAATTATATTAATAGTATTAATTTACCACTTAGAGGATATGAAAATCTAAAGATCGGTTTATTGACAATTCGTAATAAATTTACGCATTTAAGTCGTCTTATCATTGATAAAGAGGCTTATTTAAGTTTAATTACTGATTTACGGAATATTAAAAGGAGATATATTTTTACATATTTAGAAGAACATTTCCGCTTCCATGAAGAAGTAGCAAATTTTAATGCTCAACTTAAAGGACTTAAGGAATATCGAACATTGGAATTACTTGATAGTATTAAAGCTATTAAGGTTGCATATAATCTTAAACCGATTAAACGCTACATAGATAATTTTTTCCCTGCCAGATGTACTGTTTCAAAACTAGCTGAGCTTTTAGAGGAAAAACCAGATTGTGATTGTGGTTTTAAATTGGGTGTTCACTTTAGTACTCCTCCATTAGATAAGATCACTCCAATGTTGAAAAAAGGAATTAGGGAATACATCGTGCAGTTCCAGACTACAAGAAGATTTAGAGATTATCTGGAAAATTATTTAAAGAAACATCCAGAAAGCCAGATTCGCGAACTTCTTTCGGTTGATGTTAATGATTTGCTTCGAATCATAGAATTAATTACTCCTGAGGTAATAAAGGAGATTAATGAAGCCCTTGAGAGTACTTATCCAATTACTATTTCCAGTGAGGAGATTGCCGCAGCTCTTGTAGGTTCTTATCCTGCTACTGATCTAAGAGATTTAACCAATCACTTTGAGAAAATATTGAAAGGTATACTTGAGAACAGGCTGGCTGATTCACCTGAAAAGAATCTAGAAAAGATTGTATTACTGATAGAAGCAGGTGAAAAATAAAATGATTAAATTGCAAAAAGCTAATTTTGAGCGACATAGAAATTTTTCGTTAAACCATCTTAGTGAGATTTCAGTCGAACTTTAGATGGTTCGAAAAATTTCTTTTGAAGCGAAAAATTAGCTTTTTGCATTTTAATAATAAAATAAGTTTAGCGGTCAACCTTATCTTATTTAAGACTGAAGCAGTTATTTTAGCTTCAGTTTTTTGATACAGAGGAAATATAACTTTTATCCCTGGTATCAACAAATTTTTCTTATATTATAACGAAGGCCAATTTATTCTAATGACTTTTTTAATATAAATGTGATAAATATCAATGATCTGAAATTAAATCTCGTGTATAGTGAAATCAGAAAAAGGGGGGATAGTAATATGGAAGTTATTTGCTTAAACGAAATTGAAAAAACTGTTTCAAAAAAAAGTGTTCAGGTCAAACAAGTAATTAATCGGCGGGAAGTGGCAGTAATTAATGTCATATTACAGCCGGGTGAAGTTTTACCTATTCATGTAACACCGGTAGATGTTTTTTTCTATGTTCATCAAGGAAAAGGAACTATTATTGTAGGTGAAGAAAAGCAGGTAGTAAAGCAGGGTGAAATAGTACTCGGTCCAAAAAATATACCCCATGGATTAATTGCATCTAAAGATACAGAATTTAGTGTACTGGTTGTAAAAACTCCAAACCCTAAAGCATAAAAATTAATTTATTTTAAAAAACTGTTGACAAATTGTGGTAAGTAAATTATAATAAAAATGAGTGAACTGTCATTCATTTTGTCTTTTCAGAACCCGTTCTGGCAAGCTTTAGATGGGTTTTTAAACAAAATCCTGTTAAGAATATTTAATTGTTTAAACTTAATAGACAAATAATATTAGTTTGGACTTTTAAATGAATGACTGTTCACTCATAATTTTACGATTCATCAATCGGAGATGATAGAGATGAAGGAAGATAAAAGAGAAAGGATTAGACAAGCGTCTATAAAAGTAATCTCTAAAAAAGGATTCTATAATACCCGTGCTGATCAGATTGCTGAAGAAGCAGGAGTAGCAGTGGGAACGATCTATAATTATTTCTCTAACAAAGAAGAAATTTTAGAGTATATCTTTGAAGTTGAACTAAAAAAACGTCTTGCGTTTTTGGAAGAATTAGAAAATAAAGAAGGACATGTTCTGGATAAGATACATTTGTTTTTGCAAAAACATTTTAATGAAATTATTAAAGATCCCAAAGTAGGTGAAATCCTGGTTAAGGAAAAACAATTTCCACACCGTAATAATTTAAATGCCATTCTGGGTTATTTGAAACTAATTCCAGAAAAATTAACTTTACTCTTAGAAAATGGAGCTAAAAAAGGTCAGATTCGCAAATGTAATTATAAATTAATAGGTTCTAGTCTTTTTGGAGCTATTCAGGGAGTAGTCGAAGTAGCTATCCAAAATAATGAACTTGCTATTTTAAATGAAGCTGCAGATGAATTGACTGATCTATTCTTTAATGGCTTAAAGATAAAATAGTTTTTAGAATGACTATTTAAGGTAAAGTTTTTTTTTTCATTATGATTGAATCTTCATTCAATATGCAAATTTATATCAGATAAAGATAAACCACAAAAGGAGTGTTTTCTATGAATACTTTAATCTTGATTGGTCTGTCTATAGCAGCACTATTTTGGTCTTTGAAAAAGGATAAAGAAAAGACGAAAGAAAGTATCATGTTAGCAAAAAATTTATTTATAAATATTTTTGTAGAAATTTTTGCTCTTATGGCCCTTGTTGCACTATTTCTGGCATGGATACCTAATTCAGTGATTAAAAGCCTATTAGGCAATCCCAATGAGTTATTAAGCGCCATCTATGGTGCTATAATTGGTACAGTTACAATTATACCGGCTTTTGTAGCATTCCCTCTTGCAGGTTCATTGTTAAAAAATGGAGCAAATCTTGTAGCAATAGCCGCCTTTATAACAACTCTTACCATGGTAGGATTTGCAACAATGCCAATTGAAATAAAATATTTTGGAAAAAAGTTTACTTTCATTCGCAATGGAATTAGTATTATAGCAGCCTTATTAATTGCTGCAGGAATTGGGGTGATATTATAATGATCAATACAGCTAAATTAAAAAAGTATAGGCTTCAGATTCTAACAATCTTTTTGTATGCAATAACATTTGTATATAATACTGAAATATTTGAGAGGGCATTAAAAACTACTGGTGGGTATTTAAAAGAAATGGTTCAAATATTGCCTGCTGTATTTATTTTATCTGCATTAATAACAACCTGGGTACCTAAAGAGGTGATTATAAGAAATTTTGGAAAAGATTCAGGTTTAAAGGGTAAGCTATTATCTATTTTTATCGGTTCAGTATCAGCAGGACCTATATATGCAGCTTTCCCCCTGGCCCATTCATTATTGATGAAAGAAGCTAGTCTCTCTAATGTTGTCATAATAATAAGTTCATGGGCAGTAATAAAAATACCAATGCTTATTGTTGAGACCAAATTTTTAGGATTTGGTTTTGCTGGAAGCAGGTTAATATTGACAATTCCAGCTGTTCTGTTAATTGGATATTTTACTGAAAAATTAATGTTTAAGGAAAAATTAATAATAAATAATACTTATATGGATAGTAATTATCAATTAATAGAGAATATTAATAACGTTTTACCACAATATAACTGCCGTAGATGTGGTTTTGAAAGCTGTAGAAAATATGCTGAAAATATTGTTGAAAACAATACAAGACCTGATAAATGTAAACTGGGTGGTAAAAGAACAACAGCCCAAATTAAAAAATTATTATCACAAGAAGATGATTTATAGATAGTTATAATCTAAATAAAAAAAAACTTCCTGTTATTAGGCAGGAAGTTTTTTTATTGCTTCCATAACACTGATAATAATCAGAATTTTAAAATTGATTTGTAAATCAATCTTTTTCTATGGTATAATAAGATGAGATTACCAGTTTAAAGAAGTCCAATTGGAATATTGAAGATTTTAGAGAGGAGGAATAATAATGTCTGAAAACAGGTTTAAAAATCCATTACCTGAAGAAATATATTTATCCCGGGAATATCAACGGAAAGAAGATATTCGTGGACCATATTTTAGAGATCAAACCGCCATTATTCACTCACTTCCTTTTAGGCGTTTAAAACATAAAACTCAATTTTTCTTTGCACCGGAAAATGATCATATCTGTACCCGGATCGAGCATGTTCTACATGTAGCTTCAATTGCTGCTACCATTTGTAAGGGGCTGGGACTTAACACCGATCTGGCCCAGGCAATTGCTCTAGGACATGACCTGGGTCATGCACCATTTGGGCATACGGGGGAAGAAGTTCTAAACGAGATTAGTAAAGAACATGGATTTATACATGAACTTCACAGTCTAAGAGTTGTGGATGTACTGGCCCGTGATGGTCAAGGACTTGATTTAACTTATGCTGTTAGGGATGGTATCATATCACATTGTGGTGAACGATTTGAACAGTGGATTGAACCAACAAAGGAGCAGAAAGATTTATCTAAAATAAAAAATCGTGCAACTTACCCAACTACATATGAAGGTTGTGTTGTCCGTGTTGCTGATAAGATTTCTTATCTAGGCCGGGACTTAGAAGATGCAATTAGAGCTGGTTTAGTGGATATAAAGGATTTGCCTCCTAGAATTATTAAGGACCTGGGTCGGACTAATGGAGAAATGATAGATGTCATGGTTCATGATGTTATAAAATGGTCAAATGCTAATGGCAAGATAGGTTTTTCACAAAAAGTCCATTCTTTAATGGTAGAATTGAAAGAATTTAACTATAAGAATATCTATTTTCATCCAAAGCTACTTCATTACGCAAAATACTGCCGTCGAATTATTCGATTACTCTATGAACAGCTTGAAAAGACTTTCTTAAGTTATGGCCTTAACTTTAATAGGTATAAAGAAAGCGAATTTACACTAGAAAGAAAATTTGGTAAATATCTTGAAGATATGCAAACTGTCTATGAGAGAGAAGGCTGGCCAATTCAGCAGATTCTTTATGATTATATTGCGGGAATGACAGATCAATATGCAATTAAAATGGTACGTGAGTTCTTTATTCCAAAGCCCATTGATTCATTTAACAGTAATTAATTTAAAGGTTAAACTGCAAAAAGCTAATTTTTCGTTTCTTGAGAAATTTTTTCGAACCATCTAAAGCTCGATTTCCGCCGAAATAAGGCTTCCTAATCAAAGGGCCCTCCTGGCCCTTGATTAGCTCATCACTTCCTGTGATGAGGCCTTATTTCGTCGGAAATCTCGCTAAGATGGTTTAGCGAAAAATTTCTATATCGTTCAAAATTAGCTTTTTGCCGTTTAATCATTTAAAATAATTCTTGATACAGACCATCTATTATAGTAGAATATATTTATGAATGATCTTACTGCAAAAAGCTAATTTTTCGTTTAAAAAGAAGTTTTTCGAACCAGCTATAGTTCGACTGAAATCTCACTGAGGTAGTTTAACGAAAAATTTCTATATCGCTCAAAATTAGTTTTTGCAGTTTAATCATGAATTGGAATTAATCCAAATTTATATTTTTTAATCCTTAAAAATTAGCCTTAAAACAAAAAAAATAAAAAATTTTTTGTTTAAAACGTAATTTTCTGCAGGAGATTTAGGATTTATGGATAATTAATATTTATATAACTTAAAAAGCAAAAGGAGTGAATAAATTGAAAGCAACAGGTGTTGTTAGACAAGTTGATGAATTAGGGCGTGTTGTACTTCCTATCGAATTGAGAAGGGTATTACGTATTGCTGAAAAAGACCCATTGGAAATTTTTGTAGATGATGATCAGATTATTTTAAAGAAATATCAACCTGGCTGCATTTTCTGTGGAAGCGCCGGTGATACAACTAAAATTAAAAATAAAATTGTTTGTAGAAACTGTATTAAAGAATTATTAGAAATGGTTGGTTAACCCCTGAATTTTTCAGGGGTCTTTTTTTTTTTAGACTAATGTATAATCTTCATAAGATTTTCGATATTAGCAAAAAAAACATGATCTAAAAAGAGGAAATAACTTATTTATGTAGAAAGTATAGAAAAAAAGAATAGGAGGAGGAAATCGTGAGCCTCAAAAATAAATTTTTAATTGTTGTATTACTCTCATTAATAATCCCAATTACTATCATTAGTGGATTTATTAATTTTAAAATGTCCCGAGTTTTAGAAAATAATGTGAACCAAATCAATCAGTATTTATTGGATAAGATTTATAACCAGTTAAAGAATGAGCTGGATGATTTAAATAAAACTTTACGACAGGTCATTGAAGGTAATACTATTGGTTTCTATCTGTTGGGTTCAATGAACATATTTCAACAAAAGATGGATTCACTTTTTACAGAATTTCCAATGATTCGTCGGGTTTACATTATACCTACCGGTGTTGGGGCGTCTCTCGCTCAACCTTATGAATATCCAGAATTGCCAAAAGAGTTTGACCAAAGACCGATCTGGGAAGAAAAATGGATAGATCGTCCATTAGAGGAATTAATGGTTTGGGATGGTCCATACCAGTCACCTGACGGGCATATCTCTTTAATCTTTCCGGGGGCAGCTTACTCTTTAGGTAAAAAATCTTTTGGTTTGGTCTTTTTTGAAGTTAGTGTAGAGGCCCTTAAGGCTAAAATTGCAGGAGATTTGGAATCACAGAAAAAAGAACTTTATTTTATTTCAAAAAGTGGTATGGACTACTTAACCGGAAAGAATTTTTCCAAAGAAATCTTTTTTTCAGAAATGACTACTGACGAAACCAAAAGTATGTCGGTTACCATTGATGGGCGAAAATATTTGGCCTTCTTTAAGCCAATTCCAATTCTGGATAGTTATTTATTGTTGTTGGAGGAACATAAAACAGCTTTCGCTTCTAAACGGGAAGTAAGTAAATTTATTCTGTTTATAAGTATTTGTGCATTTTTGACTGCACTAGTTTTAATTACCGCATTTGTTCAAAGAATGTTGATCAAACCACTGGAAATATTACGGTCTGCAGCTTTTAGTGTGGCTTCTGGAGATTTAACTGTTTATACTAAATTAAGTGGAAAAGATGAGATGGCTCAACTTGCAGATAGTTTTAACCAGATGACGGATAGTCTAAAAGAAGTGATATCTTTACTGATAAATTCGAGTCAAGAGGTGCGCAATGTAAGTAGGAAGTTATACAGTTCGTTTCAAGAAATAGCTGCTTCTAATAGTCAAAATAATAAAATTATCAATGATCTAGCACAAATTGCTGAAAATCAATCTATCAAACTAACCGAATCTTCCAGGTTGACCAGCAATATTTTTGGATCAATCAAAGAATTTGCCGGTAAAATGGGAGAAGTTAAAGATAATTCTACGCGGGTATTAGATAACGCTAGAAAAGGTCAGAATGGAATTCATGAAGCTGTACAGACGATTACCGATTTAAATGAAAATATCCAGAAAATTATTTACAACATGGAAGATTTAAAATCTAAATCCCGTGAAATTAATGAGATTACTGATCTGATTACTCAATTTACGGAGCAGACAAATCTGTTGGCTTTAAATGCTTCTATTGAAGCTGCCCGAGATGGCCAATCTGGAATGGGGTTTGCTGTAGTTGCTCAGGAGATTCGTAATCTGGCTGAAGAGTCACGAACAGCAACTGAGCGAATCAGTCAGATTATTCAACAGGTACAGACTATGGTAGATCAGGTTGGCAAAGAAGTCGAAGCACAGGCAAATGAATTTAACCAAAGTGTAAACTTTGTAGAGATTGCTGGAAAAACTTTTGGTCAGATCGTCGATGATATTCTGGCGGTAGATAAAATGCTTGAAGAAATGAACCAACATATTGCCAGCATCACTGAAGCTAGTGAAGCTATTGATCATAATATCTCTGATGTTGCAGCTCAGGCTCAGGAGTCAGCTGCCAGTGCTGAGGAGATTGCTGCCAGTTCAGAAGAGAATGAGAAGATGATGGAACGATTAAATAATCTGGTTACCCATTTACAGGAACTTTCTATAAAATTAGGAAAATTTAAAGACAGATTTAAAATTTAAATAATATAATATGATTACAGAAAAATTAGTTGAGAGATAAAGGTTTATTATTAAAGATTAAGAAGTGGATGTATAATTAAAAGACAATAAAATTAAAAAATAGGAGACTTAATATGAATAAAAAAATTATACTATTAATTTTTATTTATCTGTTTACTTTTAATATGGTTTTGATAGCAGGAAACAAGGATTTAAATTTAAGTTCTGCCATTGATAACGTGATTTCCTCTATAGCAAAAAGAAGTTTAAGCGAGTCTGAAAGAGACGGTATTATTCTCATGAGAGAAGAAGAAAAACTGACCAGAGATGTTTATCTTAAACTGTATGAAAAGTGGAGTTTAAATATTTTTCAAAATATCGCAAAAAGTGAGATAACTCATATGGGGGCTGTTGCTTTGTTGATAAACAGATATGAACTTGAGGATCCGGTTAAAGAAGATGTCATTACATAAAGTAAAGCGATTTTGAGCAAATAGTAAGCAGTTTACAGGAAAAAGCTACTGTAATTACTGATCCTTATTTTAAGTATTAGAAAAAACTAACAACAGATTTAAGTTAAAACCCATCTCACAATGAGATGGGTTTTAAAATTTGTAGATAATTATACTGTAAAAAGTTAATTTTTCGCTCCTTAAAGAATTTTTTCAAACCATCTAAAGCTCGATTTCCGACAAAATAAGGCTACCTAATCAAAGGGACCTCCTGGCCCTTGATTAGTTCATCACCTCCTGTGATGAGGCCTTATTTCATCGGAAATCTCGCTAAGATAGTTTATATGTCGCTCAAAATTAGCTTTTGGCAGTATAATCATAGATTCAATATTTCAATTTAACTGAATGTATGGTAAAATTATGGTCGAGAAAGGAGGAAAAAAGATAATGAAAAGTTATCGTAAGGAACTATGGTTTGAACTGGACAAAAGAAGGGGATTTGTTAATATTACTCCACAGGTTGAGGAATGTTTAAAAGAGAGTGGTATTAAAGAAGGTCTGCTTCTCTGCAATGCAATGCATATCACTGCCAGTGTTTTTATCAATGATGATGAATCAGGTTTGCATCAGGATTTTGAAAATTGGTTGGAAGAACTGGCACCAGAAAAACCGTACTCTCGTTATTATCATAACGGATTTGAGGATAATGCCGATGCCCATTTAAAACGCACTATAATGGGAAGGGAAGTAGTTGTAGCTGTTACAAATGGAAAACTCGATCTTGGCCCCTGGGAACAGATTTTTTATGGTGAATTTGATGGCAAACGGAGAAAACGGGTTTTAGTAAAAATTATCGGAGAATAAGCTAAATTATAGATTCGGTTGCCTTATTCAATTGATTTTTTTAACTCTTTTTACATTTGATTATAAAATGTTAGCAAAGTGGAGATGAGCCCGTGAAATTATGTTATGAGAAATTTCTCATTGAAAGGAGCTGAAACAATGTATGATTTGATCCAACGTCCCCGTCGCCTGCGGAGAACGGAGGGCATTCGGCGTTTGATTCGGGAAAATTATGTTCATGTTGATGATTTAATTTATCCCATCTTTATAACCCACGGAGAAAACATTAAATCTGAGATTTCTTCCTTACCCGGTAATTATCACTGGTCTGTTGATAGGGTATTAGAAGAAGTGGCTGAGATAGTAGAACTTAGAATCCCGGGAATTTTACTCTTTGGAGTTCCCGATGCTAAAGATGAGATTGGCTCTGCAGCCTGGGCGGAAGATGGAATTGTCCAGCAGGCTTGCCAAAAGATTAAAGAAAAATATCCAAATTTATTAGTAATTACTGACGTATGTCTATGTCAATATACAGATCACGGACATTGCGGTAGATTAACTAAAGAAGGTGAGGTGGATAATGATTCCACATTAGAACTTCTTGCCAAAACTGCACTTTCTCACGTTCTGGCTGGTGCAGATATGGTAGCTCCTTCTGATATGATGGATGGACGAATTGCAGCTATTCGTAAAAAATTAGATAAAAACGGTTTCAGTCATATCCCGATTCTTTCCTATGCTGTAAAATATGCTTCTAACTTTTATGGACCTTTCCGGAATGCCGCTCATTCGGCACCTAAACAGGGAGACCGCCGTTCTTATCAGATGGATCCACCCAATATACAGGAAGCTTTACGGGAGGCGCGTCTGGATGTCAAAGAGGGAGCAGATATTTTGATGGTCAAGCCGGGACTGGCATATTTGGATGTAGTCAAAGCTCTTGCTGATAATTTCGACCTCCCTATTGCTTGCTACAATGTAAGCGGTGAATATGCAATGGTTAAAGCTGCGGCTGAAAAAGGATGGATTGATGAGAAAAACGTTATAATGGAGATGATGGTTAGTATGAAACGTGCCGGTGCAGATATTATCATTACCTATTTTGCAAAAGAGGTAGCAAAACTTTTGCAGTCATAGATTAAGCGTAGTGATAACACTACGCTTAATTTTTTATTTTTCCTTCTTTTTATGTTGCACACCTTACCATCCTGATACATATATTAATTAATAGAGTAAGGTTAAATATTTTTGTGGACAATCAAAACTGTGAGGTGATTAGAAATGCCTCGCAAAAGAAAATATAACAACAGTATGACTAATGAAATTCTTCATCGACTGGAGAATGGGGAGATTACCATTACTAAAGCATTTAATTTGCTAAATCAAACAACTGTTCTGGACTATACTACAAAAATATATGATAATAATGAAAATCCTAATCAGTTAGAAGAACTATTGGCCGAACTAGATGGGTTAATTGGATTAAAGAAAGTTAAAAAACTCATCCACGAATATAGGGCTTTTATTGAAATTCAGAAACGCCGCCAACATGTGGGATTAAAAACTGAACCTTTAGTTATGCACATGATCTTTAAAGGAAATCCTGGTACAGGTAAAACCACTGTGGCACGAATTTTGAGTAAAATATTGAAAGAATTAGGGGTTTTAGAAAAAGGCCATATGATTGAAGCTGAAAGGGCTGATTTAGTAGGTGAATATATAGGTCATACTGCTCAAAAAACCCGTAAAATGATTCAAAAGGCTCTTGGAGGAGTACTATTTATTGATGAAGCCTATTCCCTGGCCCGGGGAGGAGAACGGGATTTTGGTAAAGAAGCCATTGATACTATGGTTAAGGCTTTAGAAGATTATAAAAATTCGCTTGTTATCATCCTTGCCGGATATCCTAAAGAGATGGACGAATTTCTCATTACAAATCCAGGGCTCAAATCCCGATTTCCTCTACAACTAAATTTCGAAGATTATACTTTAAAAGAGTTGATTGCTATTGGAGAAAAATTAGCCCTTGATAGAGATTATAAATTTACACTTGAAGCTAAAACTTATCTTTATCAGCTACTCTTAACTTTACAGGCTAAAGGTGAACTGGAATCAGGAAATGCCCGTACTGTGCGTAATATTATCGAAAGAGCGATCCGAAGTCAGGCAGTAAGACTTCTTAATCAGGAAGAATACCGACGTGAAGAGCTGATGTATCTTAAGCGCGAGGATCTGGAAAAAGGGGTGGAAGAATGTCAAGATGTCTAGTTATTGGTATGCCTAACGTTGGTAAGACCTGTTTTACCTTAAATTTTGCTGAATATTTGGGTTTAAAGCAAATACGTATGACAATCAAACAACCTGCTGGTTATATGGCAACCTATACATATGAAATTGATGAAGCAAGAGAAGAATTAATTTCACCAGAACCCAACAGAACCCGTTCTCTTTATTCTGTGAACTTGGAACTGCCGTTAAGAAAAAGTAAGGGTAGTTTAACATTAATTGATAGTTGCGGTCTAGCTGATGGAATACATCCAGATTATGAAGTCAGGCGGGCAATGGCCCAGACAATCAGAAAAATCAGAGAAAGTGAGATTGTCCTACATCTCATAGATCTGTCTAAAATTATAGAAAACGAAGAAATGAAAATTCCTTTAATAGATCAGATGATAATGAACTATATAAGTTCATATCAGGCTTATGCAATTCTTGCCAATAAAATCGACCTCAAAGGAACAGAACGGGGAATTAAATTCCTTAAAAAAGAACTGGAAAAAGTACTGATCATTCCCATCTCTGCACTTTATCAGATGGGGTTTCGCGAGGTGAAAAGTTTTGTTTGGCGTAATCTTTAATCTTTTTATTAAGTGGATGGTTATTTTTTTAACAGGCATAGTAATTAAGCTGATGGATGATTATTTAGACCAGGAATTAGATAAAATAGAAGAGAAACAGACTTTAGCAATGATTCTTGATAAAGCTATATTACCATACACTTTACTTGCTATTGTTGTCTGTATGGCCTTAAGACCCGCTTTATCTGGCTCGCTTTTTCTAGCCAGTTATTTAGTTGGAATGGGGCATGATCTTAGACGGATTTTACCAATAGGCTGGAATGCTTTAGAGGAATCTATTATTTTTGGAGTTTTTGGAATCTTAATTTTTGGGATTCATGAGATGATTGGTTCTTTTACCGTTATTTTATCTGTACAATTATTTGACGATCTTCTCGATTACTATACAGATGCCAAATTTTCACGCCGTAATTTTGTGATTCGGTTTGGATTTTGGGAATCTATTATTTTCTGTCTGATCTGTCTTATTACGGCTATCATTTTAGATGTAAAAAAGACTTTTTTGGTTTTTATCTCTTTACCAATAGTTTTAACAGCTTTAGAACATGGGAAGAAGTTGATAACCGATGAATGAAGGTTGGATTATGCTCATAAGTATGGTAATGTTTTTGTTAGGATTTTGGATAGGAAGAAGAGTAGGATTAGATGAAGGTTTCCACAAGGGCTTAAAACAGGCTCCCCTGGAGATTAAACGTCGTTCTCTGGAAGAGGGAGAATGTGTAATTTGCGGTATAACCAAAAATTTTCAAGATTGTGCAGGGAAACTTTAAATTTTGTAGAAATTAAAATTAGAATAAAAATTGAAGGAGGCATATAAATGAAAAACCAATTTAATCTACAAGATAGCTTTTTAAATCAGGTACGCCGGGATAATATCGGAGTTACCATCTATCTTGTAAATGGTTTTCAGTTAAAAGGTTATGTTAAAGGTTTTGATAATTTTACGATTATTCTTGACAGTGATGGACGCCAACAGATGGTGTATAAACATGCAATCTCTACAATAATTCCTCAGGTAAAAGTTGAAAATCTTTTCAGTCGATTCGAAAATAAGGAAGAAAAAGATACTGAGAAATAATTTTTGCGTTAGGTACTAGTAAAACTAAGAAAAGTACATAATTAATAATGAAAAAGATTGATAGAGTAAACTATCAATCTTTTTCACTAGTATTACATATAAGTTACATATCTACTTTTTTGAATCCTTTTACTAAAACCATCAAATTTATTTTTGAAAGGGTGAAGTTTATTGATAAATTTTATTAAAATGCATGGACTTGGAAATGATTTTATTCTGGTAAACCTTTTTACTGAACCAGAGATTGATTATCAAAATTTGGCTAAAGACTGGTGCCACCGTCAACTGGGTATTGGTGCAGATGGTCTGGTACTGATTCAACCCCCTGAAAAGAAAGAAAATCACTTCAAGATGACCATATATAACTCTGATGGCAGTGAAGCAGATATGTGTGGTAATGCCATCCGTTGTTTTGCAAAATACGTCTATGAAAAGAAAATGGTAGATTTAGAAGAATTCAGAATTGAAACTAGAGCTGGGGTAATGGTTCCCAAAGTAAATGTTGTTGAGGGGAAAGTGGTCAGCGTTCAGGTTGATATGGGTAAACCCCGTTTTAAACCAGATGAAATACCCATAAATTTACCTACTCAGGAAGTAATCGATAAAAAAGTTCGGGTTGGTGATGGTTACTACCGTATCAATGCTTTATCTATGGGTAATCCCCACTGCGTTATTTTTGTAGATGATGTAGACCATTACCCAGTTGAAAAAGTAGGACCGATAATTGAATGTGATCCAATCTTTCCAGCTAGAGTCAATGTAGAATTTGTCGAGGTATTAAATCGTAAAGAAATTAAGATGCGGGTTTGGGAGCGTGGTGCAGGATTAACTCTGGCCTGTGGAACCGGAGCTTGTGCCTCGGTAGTTGCCTGTGTCAAAAATGATTTAACAGTTCCTGAAGTTACTGTTCATTTGCCTGGGGGAGATTTATTTATAAAGTGGGCAAAGGATGACCATGTATATATGACAGGTCCAGCTACCTATGTTTATACAGGACAAATTAATATTTGATTAAACTGCAGAAAGCTAATTTTGAGCACCATAGAAATTTTTCGTTTAACCATTTGAGTGAGATTTCAGTCGAAATAAGGTCTCATATGAGGATTGATGAGCTAATCAAGGGTCAGGATGACCCATTGATTAGTGTGTCTTATTTCGACTGAAATCGAACTTTAGGTGGTTCTAAAAATTTCTTTTGAAGCGAAAAATTAGCTTTTTACAGTAAAATCATATTTAAAATTTAATGAAAGTGAGTGAATAAGATGGAACTTGCACAACGTGTCCAAAATTTACCTCCTTACTTATTTGCTGAAATTGATGCCATGATTGCTGAAGCCAAAGCAAAAAAAGTAGATGTAATCAGCTTTGGAATTGGGGATCCTGATCAACCGACGCCACGTCATATTGTTAATAAGGCTATAGAAGCCATTCAGGATCCTAATACCCATTCTTATCCTTCCTATATTGGAATGTACAGTTTTCGTAAGGCTATAGCTGATTTTTATCAAAAACGATTTGGAGTTAGTCTGGATCCGGATAAAGAAGTGCTGGCCCTTATCGGTACTAAAGAGGGAATTGCTCATCTTCCCTGGTGTATTTTAAATCCCGGCGATATAGCTTTGGTTCCAGATCCTGCCTATCCTGTCTATAAAACAGCTACAATTCTATGTAATGCTACTCCTTATATGATGCCTCTTCTGAAAGAAAATGATTTTCTTCCAGATTTAGATGAGATTGATCATCAAATCGCTAAAAAGGCTAAACTTATGTTTTTAAACTATCCGAATAATCCTACAGGAGCAGTGGCAACCAGAGAATTTTTTGAAGAGGTAATTCAATTTGCATATGAATATGATATAATTGTGGCTCATGATGCAGCTTATTCAGAAATAGCATTTGATGGATACCAACCACTGAGTATATTAGAAATACCGCGAGCCAAAGAAATTGCGGTAGAATTTTATTCATTATCGAAAACATATAATATGACAGGATGGCGGATTGGCGCTCTGGTAGGTAATGCTGAAATTGTGAATGCTTTAGGGCGGATTAAAACAAATGTGGATTCAGGGATTTTTGAAGCAGTTCAGTATGCTGGAATTGAAGCATTGACTGGCCCTCAAAATTCTGTTGATGAGATCAATGATCTTTATAAACGCCGCCGTGATCTAGTGCTTTCCTATCTTAAAGAGTTGGGTTGGCCAGTACAGCCGAATAAAGCTACTTTCTATGTCTGGCTTCCTGTTCCAAAGGGTTATACATCAGAAGAGTTTTCAAAAGAGGTCTTTAAAAAGACCGGTGTATTTTTCACACCTGGTATTGGTTATGGTAAGTATGGAGAAGGTTATGTTCGATTATCACTAACAGTAAGTGAGGATCGAATCAAAGAAGCTTTCCAAAGAATAAAGGATAGTGGAATTCGTTATAGTTCTTAGAAGAGAATCCTCTTAAATGAGGGTTCTCTTTTTTTAAATGGAAAAAGAAGGATAATTTATAGAAACGTCTAAAAAAACAAATATGGTTATAGACCCATTATTTACTTACAACCCAGTGAGAATTAAAAAGGAGGGAGAAATTTTATGATTCAAAAAATGTCAAACTTTTTTGTAAAGTTGGTACAAAAGTATTTACCTGATCCATTTATCTTTGCAGTGCTCCTGACATTTATTGTTTTTGTGATGGGTTTGGTTTTTACGGATAGTGGGTTTATGGGTATGATTCAGCATTGGAGTGATGGATTCTGGAAACTTCTCACTTTCTCTATGCAGATGTGTTTAATTTTAATTACCGGCCATGCTTTAGCCAGCTCACCTATAGTTAAAAAATTTCTTAAAAAGATTGCTGACAGATGTTCCTCACCAGGAAAAGCTATTTTGATAACTTCCGTAGTAGCTTTAATAGCATCCTGGATTCACTGGGGCTTCGGATTGGTAACAGGTGCTCTGTTAGCAAAAGAGATAGCTAAAAAAGTTAAAGGTGTAGATTATCCTCTGCTTATTGCCAGTGCTTATATTGGTTTTCTGGTCTGGCATGGTGGGCTTTCCGGTTCGGCACCTTTAGCAGTAGCTACTCCTAATCATGTAAACGAAGCATTGATAGGAATTATTCCAACTTCTCAGACAATATTTGCTCCATTTAATTTAATCATTGTTATTGTGCTCATTATAATTATGCCTTTTGTTAACAGAGCAATGATGCCAAAAAAAGAAGATGTAATAGAAATTGACCCAGCTCTTTTAGAAGAAAAAAGCAAAATATATCAGGCTGCTGCATCAGAAATGACTCCTGCGGAAAGATTGGAAAATAGTAAGATCATCTCTTACATAATTGGTGGTATGGGATTGATTTATATAATTTACTATTTTACTACTAATGGTTTTAGCCTGAATTTAAATATTTTAAACTTCACTTTCCTCTTTGTTGGAATCCTGCTTCACCAAACTCCTATTCGCTATGTAAAAGCTGTTGGAGAAGCTGTAAAAGGAGCAGGGGGAATTATCCTTCAGTTCCCATTCTATGCTGGTATTATGGGAATGATGGTAGGTTCAGGACTTGCTGCCATGATATCCAACTGGTTTGTAAGTATTTCTAATAAGTATACTTTTCCACTTTTCACTTTCTTGAGTGCTGGAATTATAAACTTTTTTGTACCATCTGGCGGCGGCCAATGGGCAGTACAGGCTCCTATTATGTTACCCGCAGGTATTGAGCTGGGTGTTCCTGCAGCTAAGACGGTTATGGCTGTAGCCTGGGGTGATGCCTGGACAAATATGGTCCAGCCTTTCTGGGCTCTGCCTGCTTTAGGTATTGCCGGGTTAAACGCCAAAGATATCATGGGTTATTGTGTAGTTGCTATGTTAATCTCCGGAATCTTTATCAGCCTGGGATTAATTTTTCTCTAATAAAGACAAACCTCTCCAAATGCTGGAGAGGTTTATTAATTTTGAAGGATTTTTTTCTCAAGAGAAGAATTATGTAATATAACTATCTTGAGGGGATGACTTGAAGTGAAAATTAAAATTAGCATTATCCCAATAATGTTATTGATTCTCCTCTGGATTCTCAGCCCACAACTTAAAGCTGTAAGTATCATAGAAGATGAATGGATTAAAGTTATAACTGCTAATAAAGAGAAACTTGCCAATTCTCCCGATGATATCAAGGCCAGATTCAGATTGGCCGTCGCCTATGCTAATTTGGGTGATTTAAAAAGTGCAATGAATGAGTTAAAAAATTTGCAAAAATTAGATGGAAAGAAAATGACTCGTGAAATTATTAGAGAATATGAGTTAGAGTATAAAAAAAACACGGAAAATTTATTTACCTTAAATTATCTCGCTTTTGCTTATTATGCTAACGGTCAGTTCAACAAATCTAAAATTTTCTTCCAAAAAATTATCGAATTGGATGCTGAAAATATTTGGGCATACAACTATTTGGCTCTTGTTCAGGGAATTTTAGAAGATTATGATGAGGCTATTAAAACATTAAAAAAAGCAATAAAGATTGAGAAAAATAACTACACCTATTTGATTCTTGGTTTAATTTATTATCAAAAAGGACAGTTGTTTAAGGCAATGTGGTATATGGGAAAATCAGGAAATATTGGGTTGGACTTTTTAAATGATGAATCATAATATTAAACAGATTTTAAAACCCAGTTTAAGAGGGGAGAAGAAATTATATCTTTTCCTTAAGCATTATCGATAAACAAAATTCAAAAGGAGTTTATAGGTGAAGAGAACATTTCTATTAAATATAGGGGGCCGAATGATAACTGTTTCGGACCCTTTTTTAATTTATGAAAGATTTTACTGCAAAAAGCTAATTTTTTGCTTCATAAAGAAATTCTTCGAACCTTAGATGGTTTAACGAAAAATTTCTATGGTACTCAAAATTAGCTTTTTGCAGTATAACCATGAAAAGATTAAATTAACTCTTTTGCACACTGAGCTAGCCTATTACATAGTATAGTGTGTGAATAATTTTCTGGAGGTGTTTTGAATATGAACCGTTTATTTGTTTTTACCCTTACAATTTTACTCCTATTTATGACCGGTGCAGCGTATGCAGAAGAGTTAATTAAGGTCAGGTTATGTGAAGTGGTTCATTCTATATTTTACGTACCCCAATACATAGCCTTTAATTTAGGGTATTTTGAAGATGAAAAATTAAATGTTGAATTAAGTACAGCCTGGGGCGGTGATAAGGCTGCTACTGCCCTCATAACCAATGCCTGTGATATTGCACTCATTGGTCCTGAAACAACCATTTATATTTACAAACAGGGGGCAGAAAACTATCTGGTTAATTTTGCCCAGTTAACAAATCGGGCTGGCTCTTTCCTATTAGCACGCAAACCCATGCCTGACTTTACCTGGGAAGATGTAAGGGGTAAAGTTATTGTTGGTAACCGCCCTGGTGGAGCACCGCAAATGGTTTTAGAATGGGTTTTAAAGAGACACGGAATTATTCCACAAAAAGACGTTAAAATTATTACCAATCTTGACTTTACCGCCAATGCAGGTGCCTTTTCTGGTGGGCTGGGTGACTTTGTTCAGTTATTTGAACCCAGTGCATCCCGCCTGGAAAGTGAGAAAGTAGGTTATGTGGTTGCATCGTTAGGTGCATCAGCAGATCCTGTTCCTTACACTGTTTATATAGCTCGAAAAAAGTATATTGAGGAAAATCCAGAGATCATTCAAAAATTTACTAATGCTATTTATCGTGCTCAGAAGTGGGTTTACAGTCACTCTATAGATGAAATTACAAATACTATACAATCCTTTTTCCCTGATACTGATCCTGAACTTCTTTATAGTGTAGTCAAAAGATATTTAGAACAGGATACCTGGGCTCATAATCCCATTCTAACTAAAGAAGTATTTGATCACTGGCAGGATATCGTTATCGAAGCAGGAGTATTGGACGAAAAAGCTCCATATGAAGTTTTGGTAAATACCATTTTTGCGAAAAAAGCAGTAGAAATGATTCAATAAGATTGACAGAAAGGATGGTGATATTATTTATAAAGTAGAATTAAAAAACGTAGGAATGAAATATTTAACCAGAGAAGGAGAGACAGAAGCAATTAGAGATCTTAATCTAACCATTAAAGAAAATGAATTCATCAGCATAGTGGGACCAAGCGGTTGTGGTAAAAGTACGATCCTTTCTTTAATTTCAGGCTTGATTAAAGCAACATCAGGAGAAATTTATATTGATGGTGAATTGGTCTCAGGTATAAATAGCAAAGTAGGCTATATGCTTCAGGAAGATTATCTATATGAATGGAGGACCATTTATAAAAATGCTATTCTGGGTTTGGAAGTACAGAATAAACTGACTCCTGAAAACTGTGCAAAGACCAGAGAATTGTTGCAAAAATACGGACTTAAAGGATTTGAAGATTATTATCCAAATCAACTTTCAGGAGGAATGCGCCAAAGAGCAGCACTAATTCGTACTCTGGCTATTGATCCTGAAATCCTCCTTTTAGATGAACCATTTTCAGCTCTTGACTATCAAACCAAATTAAGTATGGAAGATGAGATGTATCTGATTTTAAGGGAACAAAAGAAAACAGTTATTCTGGTAACACATGATATTGCAGAAGCAATAAGTGTTTCCAATAGAGTAGTTATTCTGACTAAACGCCCAGCATCTATAAAGAGAATTGTAGAGATAGATTTTGAAGATCCAGACCTGACCCCAATTAAAAAACGGGAGATACCCAGATTCCAGAGATATTTCAATATTATCTGGGAGGAGCTGGATATCCATGTCTAAGCTCAAAAATTGGATTACGGCTTGGCTGAAAAAGGGAGCAGTAACTGAAGAACATGCACAATATTTGAAAAAACAGAGGCTGCGTGATTTAAGTATTCTTATACTTCAAATTTTTATCCTGATTGCATTTTTTTTCTTATGGGAATTAGCTGCCAGATATAAACTAATCAATTCCTTTATAACCAGCCAACCAACCAGAATATGGGTCACATTAGCCAAAATGGTTATTAAAGGCGATTTGTGGACACATATCTGGGTCACCGTATCTGAAACAGTTATAGGATTTCTATCAGGAACACTAATAGGTGCGATTGTTGCTATAGCACTCTGGTGGTCTGATTATCTCTCTCAACTTCTTGAACCTTATATTGTGGTTTTAAATGCTATTCCCAAAGTTGCATTGGGTCCTATATTTATCATCTGGTTATCTAATGATACTCCTGCTATAATTGCAATGGCTCTTGCCATATCAGTTATTGTTACAATCATGACTTTACATAATGGATTTATGGAAGTTGAGGAAAACAAGATCAAATTACTTCTAACTTTTGGTGCAACCAAATTTCAGATTCTTAAAAAAGTTATTCTACCAGCCAGTTTACCTACTTTTTTCTCTGCTTTAAAAATCAATGTTGGCTTATCTCTGGTTGGAACTATCGTTGGAGAGTTTCTGGTTTCTAAAGCTGGTCTCGGATATCTTATTATCTATGGGGGACAGGTATTTAACTTAAGCCTGGTTATGTCCAGTGTATTAATTCTTTGCATTGTAGCATTTTTGATGTACTATATTATTGCTTTATTAGAAAAATGGGTCGTTAAATGGAATACCAATAGTAAAACAGAATAAATAAATGCCTAATGGAGTTAATTCCCATTAGGCATTTATTTTTATTTAAAAAATCACCGTTTTTTATAGGAATATTAAATTAGTATTTTGGAAAGGTATGAATTAGGAGGCATTAAAAATGAAAACTATAGAACTTTATAAAGAAATTGAAAATCTGCACACATAAATGGTTCAGTCTTATATGATAAACGAGTTTGAAAATACAATTAAATTAAGTAAAAAATTAAATCTTAACATTTATAAATGATTAAATTCAAAAAACTAATTTTGAGTGCCATAGAAATTTTTCGTTAAACTATCTTAGTAAGATTTCAATCGAAATAAAACCTCATCACAGAATGTAATGAGCTAATCAAGTCATTGAAATCGAATTATGAAGCGAAAAATTAGCTTTTTACAGTAAAATCATAAATAATACCTATTCTATCAAACAAGATTCCGATAAACGCCAATAACTTTTCCTAAAATCTGTACATCCCTCACCAGAATTGGTTTTAGAGTAGAATTTTCTGGCTGCAGACGGATGTAATCTTTTTCTTTGAAAAACCGTTTCACGGTCGCCTCATCTTCTAAAAGAGCTACTACAATATCGCCATTATCCGCATGAGATTGCTTTCGTACTATAACATAATCCCCATCCAGAATCCCTGCATCAACCATACTATTACCTTTAATCTGTAACATAAAGAGTTCCTGATTTTTACCACCGCGAATATAATCGAGGGGCAGAGGGAAGAAATCTTCAATATTCTCTACAGCAAGAATAGGTTGTCCTGCTGTAACTTTACCAACTATAGGAATATGAACCATCTCTTTTTGGGGACGGTTTGAAGAAAAGTCTCCAACTAATACTTCAATTGTCCGTGGTTTAGTTGGGTCTTTACGAATATATCCCAATTCTTCAAGAGTATTTAAATGACTGTGAACGGTCGAAGGGGAGCGAAGGTCAACGGCTTTGGCAATCTCCCGAACAGATGGTGGATAACCTTTTTTTTCAATTTCACTCATTATAAATTCCAAAATTTTTCTTTGACGTGGAGAAAGATCTTCCAAAATCTTCACCTCCCGAATTCACTAAAAGTTTCTAATCTTATTATAACATATGTTAGAAAAAAAAACAAACAACTGTTCGAAAAAATTAAAATTTCTATTGACTGAGAACAGACGTTCTGTTATAATAAAAAATAACAGAACATATGTACGTGTAACATCTGTTCGGGGGTGTTATTAATGAAAGACTATAAAAAGAGAGTTAATATTAAACGAAAATCTCATAAGTGGAGAAGATTTCTATTCGTGGTTTTTGGTATTATAATGATTGCTATAATTATCATTGGAACCAGGTCTGTTAATAGTAATGGACAGCTTAAATTGATAGAAGTTACCGTTTCAGAAGGAGATACTCTCTGGGCCATAGCCAGATCTCATTATCATTCTGAAGGTGATATTCGCAAGTTTATTTTTCGCATACGACAGATTAATAACTTAAAAACTGCTCAAATTTATCCTGGACAGGTTTTATTAATACCTATAGTTGATTGATACACCCATACTTTGGGTGATTTTTTTTCGTAAAAATAAGTTAATTAAACTGCAAAAAGTAAACATCTTAGTGAGATTGAAGGAGGTAATGAGCTAATCAAGATTACTGAAATTGAACTTTAAATGGTTTGAAAAATTTCTTTTGAAGCAAAAAATTAGCTTTTCGCAGTAAAAACATTTTGTTGACAAACCTTTCTTTTTTAGAGACTTGCCCGTGCACTGCCAGAAAAACTAAATATAATTTCTTAAACGTATAAGTCAAGGCTTAAAGCTAAGAGGGCGGAAGCCTTGACTTATAAGAACGCGCAGCCAGGATGGCGAAGCATCCGGTAGCGGAAAAAATTATATTTAGTTTTTCTGTTCCCCTGTGGGAGCAAGTTATGTGTACCTCTCCTTTTTCAACAGCCTGAAGGATAATATATCCCTAAATTTTAGTTCACTTATCAGATTTTTCAGTATTGTTCAAATAGTTCAATGACTCCCGAACGATAGCATTCACATATTAAGTTAAGCACCTTTGCAATTTCGGGTCTTACAAAAGGAATCAATGCTTCTAATAGTTGGATCTCTTTATCATAGTTATTGGTTTTATATTTAGAGAGAAGTTCTTCTTTAATTCGATTTAATTCTTTTTGTAACAAAGTCAATGGCTCTGTAACGGATTCATTTATCTTTTTCTTTACCGGAACATTTACATCCAGTAGATGTTGGAGTTGCTGTTTTAGATTCTTTTTTTCTTTTGCATTAAGAAGAGTTATGAGCTGATTAGTAAGCTCAGAATTTTCGAGTTTGTTAAGAAGATCTTTGTTTTGCATCAGAGCATTCAAGGATTTATAAGGTTCTTCTAAAAGATCGCTAACATTACCATTGGAATTAAATTGAGAAAAAAGCTGATCTTTTAAGTCTTCAATATCTTTTTCTTGCAATGATGCTTTGACTTCATCAATTACCTTTTTTAAATCTGTCTCCTCTTTTGACATAATCTCACCTTCTTTTTTGTAAAAACATTTTAATACCCTTTATAACAAGATCAAAAATTCACCTCATATCCCTGTTTATTATATAGTATTCCAGAAAAATTTATTTTGTGATAATGATTAAACTGCAAAAAGCAAACATCTTAGTGAAATTGAAAAGAATGGCCTTATATAAGGAGGTGATGAGCTAATCAAGTTACTGAAATCGAACTTTAGATGGTTCGAAAAATTTCTTTATAAAGTAGAAATTAGCTTTTTATAGTAAAATTATTTAAATTTTAATTTAATTATAAATTTTTTTATAAATATATTGACACAGAACATCTGTTCGTATTATACTTAAAGTAATAGAACATTTGTTCTATAATATTGAGAGATCTGTTTTATTCAGGTTACTTTGACTCCAATTAGTTTAGGTCAATCTGACCGGTTTATTACAAAAATCAAATGCAAAGGAGGATAAAGATGAATGTGATTATTTACTGTAGAGTAAGTACTAATAAACAGAATCAAAAGACCAGTCTTGACCGGCAAGTACAGGAACTAACTGAGTTCTGTATTGAGCGGAATTATAAGATTAAAAAGATTATCCAGGAAAAGTATAGCGGTTTTGCTGATGACCGGGATGGAATCCTTACCATATTAAATTATCTGCAAAAAAAGAAATTGATGCAGTAGTAGTCCAAGACAGCAGCCGTCTTGGTAGGGGTAATGCAAAAATGGCAATATTACATCAGATTCGAAAGTACGGCGGTCAGGTGATTAGCCTTGCTGATAGAGGCCCATTGGCATTGACAGATTTGGAAGAAATGATTCTTGAAGTACTGGCAACTGTAGAAGAATATCAACGTCGAATGGTTAATCAAAAGATTAGCCGCGGAATGCAAAAGGCTATTCAAGAGCGGAAATATCGTCCGGAAAAAAACTTAAAGAATTTAACCCAGGGAGGACGTAAAAAATTAAAACTACCAATACGGGAAATTATCCGGCTTAGAGATAAAGGACTTACTTTTGTTGAAATCGCTGCAATTTTGCGGGGACTTGGATATGAATGTTCAAAAGCAACAGTTCATCGTCGTTATCGGGAATATATGTCTCAGGAGTTAAAGGAGTTGTAAAATTTATTCTCATTCGATATAATGTTAATAGAAATAAATATTACTTAACAGAGAAGGTGATTTCACCAATGAAACGCAACCGCTGTGTATTGGAAGATAAAGATTGCATCGATTGTGGTGAGTGCAATTTTTGTGATCTAAACCCGATTAAAATCTGTGATGATTGTATGGAGTGTCTTGATTTTGAGATGAGTGATTATAAAGGAATCATTATTGATGAGATTAAATTTAAGAAAGATGGCTAGAAATTGTTTTAGTTAGCCCGGGTGCTGGCCCGGGTTTTAGTTTAAAAAATTTTTTGTCTCAAAAACTTAAGAAAACCCGGTTTTTGAGATATTCAACAAAAATTTAATGAAGAATTGTTATTAATTGGAATAATACACCTGTTATTTTTTTAACTCGATACATAATCCGCATTATGTATTGAGTTTTCGCGTAAAAAATAGTATAATTAAACTGGATTAAAAACAAAATCAACACTTAAGGAGGAAAATATTATGGATCTACTTGAAGAATTTATTATTTACATGAAGGAATTGGAAAAATCATCCAAAACAATAGATGCTTATATCAGGGATATTCGACAATTTTTGGAAATCATAAAAAAACCTATCGAGGATATAAAAAAGTCTGATATAATTTATTATAAGGAAGAATTGACAAAACGCAGACTCAAACCTACTTCAATTAATCGGAAGTTGATTTCAATTAGACAATTCTTGAAATTTCTCGAAAAAGATATTAATTTCAGGAATGTAAAAATTCAAAAAAAGAACTATATAGATGATGAAAAGATGCTTACTTTAGAAGATGTCGAAAAATTAGCTGAAGTAGCGAGACAAAATCATGATAGAAGGACATTGGCAATAATTTATACCCTATTATACACTGGAATGAGAATAAGTGAATTATTATCTTTGAGAGTTGAAGATATTTACAATGATACTATATTAGTTAAAGGAAAAGGCAAAAAATATCGAGATGTCTTTATTCCTGAGAAATTAAGACCTTATTTAGAAAGTTATCTAAGGGTTAGAAAAAATACCGGTGATAAACTTTTTACCGGCCAGAGAGGAAATCTTACAAGAGCTACAGTAAACAACATACTTAAAAAATATGCAAAAAAAGCTGGAATTAATCCGAAAAAGGTTCACCCCCACAATTTTAGACATTTATATTGTTTAACTCTTGTTGATAAAGGACTTCCTTTAGACGTGATTGCAGACCTTGCAGGTCATGCAGATATTAATACCACCCGGATATATACAAGAAGAACGAAAAGACAATTACTTGAAACAATTAATAGCATTTAAGAAGGAGAGTGGTCCCCCACTCTCCTTTTTTTAAACCCATCCCCGGGTTTTCATAGCTGTTTCAATCCGCTTCAGTGCAACAATATATGCAGCAATTCTCATATTTACATTATACTTTTCATAAGTCTTCCATACCCTATCAAAAGCATTAACCATAACATGTTCTAATTTAGTATCTACTTCCTCTTCTGTCCAATAATAATTTGTTCGATTCTGTACCCATTCAAAATAAGAAACAGTTACACCACCAGCATTTGCCAGAATATCTGGAATAACTATAACCCCTTTTTCATATAAAATCTCATCAGCGCCAGGAGTAGTTGGACCATTGGCTGCTTCAGCAATTAGCTTGGCCTTAATATTATGTGCATTTTCTTTAATAATCTGATTTTCTAAGGCTGCCGGGATCAGAATATCACATTTTAATGCTAAAAGGCCTTCGTTATCTATCTTTGTACTACCCGGAAAACCACTAACAGACCCGGTCTTTTCTTTATATTTCATAAGTTCATCAGGATCCATACCATTAGGATTATAAGCTCCGCCTCTAGAATCGTTAACTGCGATGATTTTACATCCCAGTTCATGGAGAAATCTGGCAGAATAACTACCTGCATTTCCAAACCCTTGAATCACTACTGTGGCTCCATTCAAATTCAATCCAATTTTTTTAGCAGCTTCCCTGGTTGTAAACATAACTCCGCGGGCAGTTGCTGAACTTCTTCCCAAAGAACCACCGTTTACAAGAGGTTTTCCTGTAACTACTCCAGGGGCATGATAACCACTAAATTTGCTAAATTCGTCCATAAACCAGGCCATAATTTGCGGATTAGTATAAACATCAGGAGCAGGAATATCACGATCAGGACCGATATAAGGAGCAATAGCCTGAATAAATCCGCGGCTGAGCCGTTCTAATTCAGTAGGTGATAACTCTTTTGGATTACATATTACTCCACCTTTGCCTCCACCATAAGGCAGACCTACCAGAGCACATTTATAAGTCATCCAGGCAGCCAGAGCTTTAACCTCATCCATATTAACCTGTGGGTGAAAGCGACAACCACCTTTAGTTGGCCCTAAAACGTCATTATGTTGGCAACGGAATCCAACAAATACCCTCACCGAACCATCATCCATTTTGACCGGAAAAGATACAGTAAATAATCGCATCGGTTCTTTTAAAATTTCTCTTACCCCCAAATCCAGGTCTATTACATCCGCTGCCTGATTCATCTGGTGTAAAACGATCTGATAGACATTTAAATCTTCGGTCATCTTTATAGTACCTCCCTGAAAAAGAATTTTTTACTTGGAACTTAAGTAGTTTCTTTTCCCTCCTTTCTTAAAAATTTGACCTACCCCTTAATTTTTTACTTGATACATAGTTATTAAATGCAGTTTTCAATTATGTCATTTCTAGCAAATTCCGTCCAAAAGATCATTTTCCATCACTTCATATGCATACCCAGGAATATTACAATGAGCTAAAATATAATATTCGTGATCATCTAATTCATCCATTCCGCCGGCAAATTTAAAAACTCGTTGAATATTAAAACATTGGGTTTGATGACACCTTATTGCTTTTTTCTTCTCTTCCAGATAATCTGTTACATTAATAATTGTGGTAATTTTATTATCTATATACCTTTTTTGCTCTTTAGAATTAGTGATTGAGATTAAATGATGGGAGGGTACAGTCAAATAATATAATTTTACCGGTGTGTAAATTTCTTGTCGTTCAGTCTTATAAAATGGGTTATTACATAAATAGTAGGCATGGGTTACCCATTTATGCACGGTTATATGGTCTTTATGATTAGAGATTCCGGTGGGATCAAAAGTAATTATTATATCTGGTTTTTCCCGCCTTAAGAAAGTAACCAGACGGTAAATTGGTTCAGATGGATTCAACTCATTAAGATGACCATCAGGATAATCCAATACATATAGATCATTAATGCCAAGGATCTTACAGGCTCTCTCTAATTCGTTAATCCGTATTATTTTAAGTTCATCTGGTGGAATCTGACCTTTTATGTTTCCATCATGTCCCTTCTCTCCCCGAGTAGCGCAAATGTAAATTACCTTAATGCCTTGATGGGAGTATTTAGCAATAGTCCCAGATGGAATAAAAGATTCATCATCAGGATGAGCCAGAATAAAGGCAATACAGGGCTGTTGTTCTATTTTAATTTTTTTAAAAGATATAGCTTCATTCACTATCTTTCCTCTCCTCCCCTTCTTCCTTCACTAATATTTTCACCAGAGAAAGAAAATATCATGACAAATCTTTTCTACTTTATTGGTTATAATAAAATAGTCTTTCCAACATCTTTTCCCTTAGAGATAACTATTACTTTAATATCATTTTTCTTTCATCCCATTATCCTTTATATGGTTAAACTGCAAAAAGCTAATTTTTCGCTTCTTGAGAAATTTTTCGAATCATCTAAAGCTCGATTTCCGCCGAAATAAGGTTTCCTAATCAAAGGGCCCTTCTGGCCCTTGATTAGCTCATCACCTCCTGTGATGAGGCCTTATTTCGTCGGAAATCGAGCTAAGATGATTTGGCGAAAAATTTCTATGTCGCTCAAAATTAGCTTTTTGCAGTATAATCTTATATGAGATTATAAAAATTCAATAGGTTAAGGGAGGATTTAGCTGGTGAAAAGTATAATATTAAAAAAATAAAGCTATATATTTAATGATTAAACTGCAAAAAGCTAATTTTGAGTTGCTTAACCATCTTAAGGAGACTGAAAGAAAAATAAGGCCTCATATAAGGAAGTAATGAGCTAGTGAGCTAATCAGGTCAGGAGATCCATTGATTAGTATGCCTTATTTTGACTGAAATCGAACTTTAGATGGTTCTAAAAAATTTTTTGAAGCGATAAATTAGCTTTTTACAGTAAAATCTTTAATTTTTATTATAAAGGAGGAAACTTTAGATGCTAACTGCAAAATTAGGTAGAACAGAATTAGAAATAAACCCACTTGGATTTGGCGGTATTCCCATTCAAAGAATAAGTTTTGAAGCTGCCACCGAATTATTAGAATATGCAATTAATAAAGGCATTAACTTTATCGATACTGCTCGTCTTTATGGGGATAGTGAAGCAAAAATCGGACAGGTTATACCCAAATATCGTGATCAAGTAGTCATTGCTACCAAAGCTATGTCCAGAGATAAAGCTGGAATGGCCGCTGAAATTGAGGAAAGTCTTAAGAATTTAAAAGTAAATTGTATTGATATCTATCAATGTCATAATGTCCGTTCTATAGAGCAATTAGATCAGATTTTAAGTGATGATGGAGCTTATGCCGCTCTATTAGAGGCAAAAGCTCAAGGTAAAATTAAATTTATTGGAATTACTAGCCATAAAACCCCTATTCTTATAGAAGCTATCCGTCGAGATAAGTTTGATACTGTACAGGTACCTTTTAATATTATCGAACAAGAACCTGCAAAAGAACTCTTTCACCTCTGCAAAGAAAAAAATATTGGTGTAATTATCATGAAACCTCTAGCAGGAGGCGCATTAAAAGATAATGCTCCTGCTTCCCTTAAATATATCTTAAATCATCCTGTTAGTGTAGTTATTCCCGGGATGGAAAGTAAATCTCAGGTAGATGAAAATTTGAGTGCTGTTCTTAATCCTACTTTGACAGATGAAGAAGCCAGGGCTTTACAGGCTGAAGCTGAGTCTCTTGGCAACCGTTTTTGTCGTAAATGCGATTACTGTGCTCCGTGTCCTAATGGAGTGGATATTTCCTTTATGTTTATTTTGGATGCTTACTACACCCGTTATAATATGCCGGAATGGGCTACAAACCGCTATAGATCATTAAAAATAGATGCAAGTAATTGTGTTGAATGCGGTCAATGTGAAGCAAAATGTCCCTATGAGTTACCAATTATAGAAATGCTAAAAGAAGTTCATAAACATATGGGAAAAGAAGTTCATGAACACATTAAATAAAATAGACTCCTCTCTGCAGAGAGGAGTCCGTTTTTATAACCTAACTTTAACACCAGCCGCGAACACGCATTGCTTCTGCCAGGCGTTTAATGGCCACCATATATGCAGCTGTTCTCATATTTATATTTTCATATTCAGTATAAACTTTATAAACATTTTCAAAAGCTTTTATCATCAACTCATTAAGACGGTTTATAACTTCTTCTTCACTCCAGTAGAAGTTCATTAGGTTCTGTACCCATTCAAAATAAGATACCGTTACACCACCAGCATTAGCCAGAATATCAGGGATGACGAGAATACCTTTTTCCGATAAAATCCTATCTGCTCCAGGTGTGGTTGGGCCATTAGCACCTTCACTGATAATTTTTGCAGTAACTTTATGAGCATTTTCTTCTGTAATCTGATTTTCTAAAGCTGCCGGAACTAGAATATCACATTCAATATCGAGCCATGCCTCAGGTTCTAACTCCTTTGTCGCACCTGGAAAGCCTTTTACCAACTTATCGTGAGATGCTGTATAATTCATAAGTTCTTCAATATTTAGACCATTTTCATTATAAACTAATGCAGAAATATCAGAAGCAGCAATAACTTTTGCCCCAAATTCTGCAAGATATTTAGCAGCATAACTACCTACATTACCAAACCCCTGGACAACAACCCGGGCACCATTTAAGTCCAGACCAATCTTTTCAGCAGCTAGTTTGGCAGCAAGCGCAGTACCATAACCAGTGGCCTCGGTTCTACCTAAAGAACCGCCAAAGTTTATAGGCTTACCAGTTAGCACACCCGGTTCATTATAACCACGTATTTTTGCGAATTCATCAACCATCCAGGCAATAATTTGTGGGTTAGTATTGACATCTGGAGCCGGAATATCTTTATGATCACCAATGATTGGAGCAATTGCTCTGATATAACCACGTGCCAATCTTTCCAATTCGGCTTGTGATAATTCACGTGGATCAACCTCTACTCCACCTTTACCTCCCCCATATGGCAGACCCAGCAGAGAACATTTATAAGTCATCCAGGCAGCTAATGCTTTAACTTCATCCATATCAACCTGTGGATGAAACCGAATGCCACCTTTGGTTGGTCCTAAAACATCATTGTGCTGACAACGGAATCCGTTAAAAACACGGATACTTCCATCATCCATCTTTACTGGAAAAGAAACAATCAAAGTTCGCATCGGTTCTTTCAAAAGTTCACAAACAGCTTCATCAACTTCAAGTACCTCGCAAGCAGTCTTCACCTGTTCCAATACGATTTGATACAGACTTTGTTTTTTTGTCATGTTTCAGCCCCCTCTTTTTTAATATTTTTTTATTTTTAAATTTTAAGAAAGAACTGACAATAATACACCGGCAGCAATAGCTGAACCTAAAACTCCTGCAAAATTTGGCCCCATTGCGTGCATAAGTAAATGATTGCGCGGATTAGCCTCTAACCCAACCACTTGGGAAACCCGGGCTGCCATCGGGACAGCAGAGACTCCCGCAGACCCGATCAATGGATTTATTTTCCCGCCTGTTAACTTGCACATCAATTTACCCAATAAAACACCTGTTGCAGTACCAATTGAAAAAGCAACCAGACCTAAAAGGATAATTCCAATGGTATCGAGTCTGAGGAAAGCCTCAGCTTTCGCGGTGGCTCCAACAGTTAGCCCTAAAAAGATAATTATCGTGTTCATCAATCCATGTTGGGCAGTTTTCACTAGGCGGTCGACAACACCACTTTCTCGCAATAAATTACCGAACATCAAACAACCCAACAGAGGTATAGCTGACGGAACTAAAAGTCCGCACAATAGTGTAACAACAATAGGAAACAAAATTTTCTCCAATTTGGTAACAGGGCGGAGCTGTTCCATAACAATTTCCCGTTCCTCTTTAGTTGTTAAAGCTTTCATAATAGGAGGCTGAATAAGGGGAACTAATGCCATGTACGAATAAGCTGCAACAGCAATCGGTCCTAATAATTCGGGAGCCAATTTGCTGGCAGTAAAAATTGCTGTAGGCCCATCTGCCCCACCAATAATTCCTATAGCTCCAGCCTGCTTAGGGTTAAAACCCATCGCAAGAGCACCCATTACAGTACCAAAAATTCCAAACTGAGCAGCTGCCCCTAAAAGTAAAGTACTGGGTTGGGCAATCAGGGGCCCGAAATCAGTACAGGCCCCTACCCCCAGAAAGATCAGAGGTGGATAAATCCCCAATTTTACACCCTGATATAAGTAATATAGCAGACCTCCAATTTGACCATTCTGGGGAGGTGCCATTAACCCTCCCAACGGAAGATTTGTCAATAACATGCCAAAACTAATGGGTAAAAGCAATAATGGCTCATATTTCTTTTTAATCGCCAGGTAGATCAGAAATCCAGCAATAACAAACATAATTAATTGCCGCCAGCTTAGATTAACATACCCGGTACTTTGAATAAAAGTTATCATTCGTTGTAACATGACGCCCCCTCCTTATTCGATCTCAACTAAAAGGTCATCTGAATTTACAGAGGCTCCTACGGTTGTATGGATTGCTTTTACTGTACCTGAGACAGGGGCTGTCAGATTGTTCTCTAATTTCATGGCTTCCAGAACGACCACTGTATCTCCTGCATTTACTTTATCTCCTTCTTTAACATTAATAGCAAGAATTGTACCAGGCATCGGAGCAATTACATTTTTTTCATTAACATTAACCTTTGATTTATTTGTTTTAAGTTCAACTCCAGCCGGAATTGGAACCGGAGTTTTGGGCTTAACCATCGGTGCTGGCCTACTGCCACTTGTAATCTCTTCAACCTCCACCTCAAACTCCTCACCATTCACTCTAACCAAAAATCGTCTCATAATTAAGTCCCCTTTCTCCTACCATAATTAAACTCCTGTCCAATAAGATTAATGGCCTGTTTCCAGGTCGAAGACCCTTTCTTTTTAATAGAAATAACCCGGTAGCTGGTATCTCCCATAACAACCTGAATTGCTGCCATAACAGCGGCAATTTTGGCGTTTTTATTAATATCTATCTGGCTAGTATCATTCTGGACAGGGATTTTTTCTTTCTTTTTCAAAGGCTTATATCTAAGATAATTGCCCATGTATTTTAAGATAACTGATAAAAAATATAGTACCAAAAAAACTGTACCCATTCCCAAAACCAAAAGTTGCCAGCCAATGCTAAAATTCTCTACCATATTAACCCTCCTTATAGCGGAATATTACCATGTTTTTTGGGCGGACGATATTCGCGTTTATTCTGGCACATCTCCAGAGCATTGATTAAAGCAATTCGAGTTTCAGCAATATTGATTACATCATCAATCATACCACGTTTAGCTGCAACATAAGGATTGGCAAAATGATCTCGATATTCTTTAATCTTTGCTTGTCTCACCTCTTCGGGATTTTCAGCATTGGCAATTTCTTTACGGTAAATAATATTAGTTGCACCTTCAGGTCCCATAACTGCAATTTCAGCAATTGGCCAGGCATATACGATATCAGCGCCCAATGATTGACTACACATACCCAGATATGCTCCACCATAAGCTTTTCTGACAATTAAAGTTATCTTGGGTACAGTAGCTTCTGAATAAGCATAAAGGAGTTTAGCTCCGTGGCGAATGATTCCACCATATTCCTGATTAGTACCAGGCATATAACCAGGAGTATCAACCAGGGTAATTAATGGGATGTTAAAGCAATCACAAAAACGGATAAATCTAGCTGCTTTATCTGAAGCATCAATATCCAGACATCCGCCAATATTATTTGGGTTGTTGGCAATAACTCCAACAGTTCGACCGTTTAAACGTCCAAAACCAACGATGATATTTTCTGCAAAATGGGAATGTACTTCCATAAAACTATCTTTGTCAAGAATGATATTTATTACATTTCTCATATCATAGCATTTTTTCGGATTTGCCGGAACGATATCAATCAATTCTGGTGTTTCCCGGTCTGGTGGGTCAGTTGGAGTATAGTATGGCGGATCTTCCTGGTTATTGGATGGTATATAGCTTAATAAAGCTCGAATCATTTCAAAACACTCATCTTCACTTTGTGCCATAAAATGTGCGTTTCCGCTGATTTTGTTGTGAATAGCTGCGCCACCCAAAGCTTCTGGTGAAATCTCTTCTCCAGTTACTTTCTTAATTACATCAGGCCCTGTAATGAACATTTTACTGATTTGATCAACCATAAAGATAAAGTCAGTGATAGCTGGAGAATAAACTGCTCCGCCAGCACATGGTCCTAAAATAACAGATATTTGCGGAATAACACCTGAAGAGATAGTATTTCTAAAAAAGATATTACCATATCCGTTAAGGGCATCTACACCTTCTTGAATTCTGGCTCCACCTGAATCATTTAATCCTATTAGTGGAGCTCCATTTTTTAAGGCCAGATCCATGACCTTAACAATCTTTTGAGCATGTGCTTCACCTAAAGAGCCACCCATAACAGTAAAATCCTGAGCAAAAACATATACTAATCGATTATCAATGGTACCATAACCAACTACAACACCTTCGCCAGGTACTTCCCTATCAGCCATACCCAGATCAGTACAACGATGAGATACAAACATAGATAACTCCTGAAAACTACCTGGATCTAATAACTTCTCAATTCTTTCCCGGGCTGTATATTTTCCCTTCTTATGCTGTTTTTCTATTGCTTTTTCTCCACCACCTAATCGTATCTTTTCCTTTAATTCTTTAAGTTCTTTAATCTTTTCTTCTGTGTTGAACTGTTCTTCTTTGTTTACCACTTAATATCCCTCCTTTCTATTCCGGCCTTTCACATAGTTCTAAGAGTACACCATTAGTGCTTTTGGGATGAATAAAGATAATTTTAGCTCCACCAGCACCAGGTGTTGGTTTGTCACCAATAAATTGAACACCAGCTTTTTTCAATCGTTCAATCTCGGCTTCAATATCCTTAACCCTAAGAGCTATATGTTGAATACCCTGGCCCCTTTTTTCGATATGTTTGGCAATAGGACTTTCAGAATCTGTTGGCTCAAGAAGTTCAAATTTGCTATCACCAATGGGTAAGAAAGCAACACGGACCTTTTGTTCCTTAACTTCCTCAATTCCTTTTAAATGTAAACCCAATATCTTATGATAAAATTTTAATGATTCATCCAGATTTTTTACGGCAATACCCAAATGGTCAATCTTCATTTTTACAATCCTCCTTCACTCATTACTTTCATATAACCAGGGGCAATATTTTTGTACCAACCGGTCTATTTCAGTGAATGGATCTGATTCCCTTTTAAGAATTTGAGTTAAAACCTGATCAAACTCAGAACTTGTAAAGATTTTGGAAATAATATTTTGTTGAAAGAGATTATGAAGCCGCTGGCTTATTTTTTTTATTAAGGCTTTTTTTCGATCCTGAGCCAGTCTGGCACTTATCGCGAGATATTGATGATGCCTTTCAATCTGGTCCACAATTTCTTCAATTCCTTCACCCTTATCTGCAATACTTACTAGAACCGGCGGCCGCCACTCTAACTGAACAAGATCTAGCATATTCTCAATCAATAATTTCATTTTGGCTGTACCGGGCCGATCTCCTTTATTGACGACAAACAGATCACCAATTTCCATAATCCCAGCTTTAAATGTCTGGATATCATCTCCTGCTTCGGGAACTGTTACTACAACTGTAGTATCAGCCAATTCCACAATTTCTACTTCTGTTTGTCCAACACCGACAGTTTCGATAATAATATATTCAAAACCAGCAGCATCAAGAATCAATGCAGTATCATAAACAGCTGGACTCAAACCACCAAGTGAACCCCGGGAAGCCAGGCTTCTTATAAAAACACCGGGGTCGGTATTTAAATCATTCATCCGTATCCGGTCTCCTAAAATTGCACCACCACTAAAGGGGCTTGTGGGGTCAACGGCAATAACCCCTACCTTTTTACCCTGTTTTCGCCATACTTTAACAATTTGGTTTGTTAGAGTACTTTTTCCAGCTCCAGGAGGGCCAGTGATCCCCACCAGATAAGCTTTACCTGTATGCGGAAACAATTCTCTTAAAAGATCACTGGCTCTGATAGATTCTCTTTCAATCAGGGAGATGGCTTTGGCAATTGCCCGAGTTTGTCCTTTAATGACTCCCTGAACCATATTTTGCAAATTCACTTGTATTCACTCCCATAAATTAAGTTTTAACATTTTCTTTAATGAATTGAATAATATCCTGTGTTGAGGTTCCTGGAGTGAATATTTTTGCAATACCAATCTCTTTCAAACCAGGGTGATCATCTGGAGGTATAATTCCGCCAGCAATTACCATTATATCATCAGCATTTTTCTCTTTCAATAATTTCATTATCTTTGGAAAAAGAGTATTATGGGCTCCGGAAAGACAGCTCAATCCAATGACATCCACATCTTCTTGAATAGCGGCATTGACAATCTGTTCAGGAGTCTGGCGGAGACCGGTATAAACCACTTCCATTCCAGCATCCCGTAATGCACGGGCAACAACTTTAGCACCACGATCATGTCCATCCAATCCGGGTTTAGCAACCAATACCTTGATTTTTCTTCCCATTTCTTTTCCACCCCCTCTTCTTAAATCAAAGCTGCCTGATATTCCCCAAATACTTCCCTTAACACACCACAAATCTCACCCAAAGTTGCATAAACTTTAACCGCTTCATAAATTGGCGGTATCAGATTATCCGTACCCTGTGCAGCTTCACGAACGGCTTTTAATGCAGCATCAACTTTTGCCTGATCACGATTATTTTTAAGCTCTTTTAATTTCTGTATCTGACGAACTTCCAATTCTGGATCGACTTTAAGAATTTCAATCTCTTCTTCAGAATCAACAATAAATTGATTAACACCAACAATGATCTCTTTTTGAGCTTCAACAGCACGCTGATATTTATAAGCACTTTCCTGAATTTCATTTTGAACAAATCCGGCTTCAATGGCTTTTGCCATACCACCCATTTCTTCGATCTTCTTTAAGTATTTCATAACCTCTTCTTCTATTTGATTTGTCAAAGCTTCTACATAGTAAGAACCACCCAATGGGTCAATAGTGTCAATAACACCACTTTCATGAGCAATAATCTGTTGAGTTCTAAGAGCAATTCGAACGGATTCTTCAGTCGGCAGACCCAGTGCTTCATCAAAGGAGTTGGTATGCAAGGATTGGGTACCACCTAATACTGCTGCTAATGCCTGAAGTGTAACACGAATTATGTTATTCATTGGCTGCTGAGCAGTTAATGCAGAACCTGCAGTTTGAGTATGGAATCTAAGCATCATTGATTTCGGATTCTTTGCTCCAAAACGTTCTTTCATCAATTTAGCCCAAATTCGACGGGCAGCTCTAAATTTAGCTACTTCTTCTAAAAGATTCATTTGCGCATTAAAGAAAAATGACAATCTAGGAGCAAAGTCATCTACATCCAACCCGGCTTTGATCGCTCGCTCAACATATTCGATACCATTACCCAAAGTAAAAGCCACTTCCTGTACTGCTGTCGCACCTGCTTCCCGGATATGGTATCCACTGATACTGATGGTATTCCAACGCGGCAGGTTTTTAGAACAGAATTCAAAAATATCAGTAATAATCCTTAGAGAAGGAGTAGGTGGAAATATATATGTCCCGCGGGCAATGTATTCCTTTAAAATATCATTTTGAATTGTACCGGAGAGTTTATCAAAACTGACTCCCTGTTTTTCAGCTACTGCCATATACATACATAAGAGAATAGCAGCAGGAGCATTAATTGTCATTGAAGTACTTACTTTATCTAATGGAATCCCATCAAAGAGAACTTCCATATCAGCTAAAGAGTCAATAGCTACTCCTACCTTACCAACTTCACCCTGAGCTAAATCATGGTCGGAATCATAACCGATCTGGGTTGGTAGGTCAAAAGCAACACTTAAACCTGTCTGGCCCTGCTCTAATAGGTATTTATAACGTTTGTTGGATTCTTCTGCAGTACCAAAACCGGCATACTGGCGCATAGTCCATGTTCTACCCCGGTGCATGGTCGGATAAACACCACGGGTAAATGGGAACTCTCCAGGAAATCCTAGATCCTTAAGATAATTCATATCAGCAATCTCTGCCGGAGTATATAAGTTTTTAACCTCTATATCAGAAGAAGTTGTGAATTTTTCCTTTCGCTCACCAAAGCGTTCCACAACTTTTTTTACTTTAGTTTGATTCCATTCTTCTTTTTTCTCAGATATTTTTTTCACTTGGTCAAGGTCAAACAATTTAATTCCTCCTCTCTCCTACTTTTTAGCTTCTTTTTGCATTCTTAATCCCAATTCAAAGGCTTTAGTATTTAACTCTTCAGTTCCTTTAGGTACCCGGGCCAGCACAGCCTCTTTTAACTTCTCAGAACTAATAAAATCAAGACAACCACAAATGACACCTAAAGAGATAATATTTGCTACCAGAGATTTCCCAAGTTCTTCTCTTGCGGTCCGTAAAATCGGTAACCTATAAACTTCTATGGTAGATGGAAGATCCTCAGTATCAATCTCTTCATCTGCGATAAGAATACCGTTTGGCTTTAAATCCTTAACATATTTATCATAAGCCTTCTGGGTTAAAGTTAAAAGCAGATCAGGATTAGTCACCTTTGGAAAATAAATAATTGATGGTGAAATGACAACCTCTGCTTTACTGGCACCACCCCTAGCCTCAGGACCATAAGATTGAGTCTGAACCACATTATAACCACCTTCTAAAATAACCCCTTCAGCCAGGATGATTCCTGCCAGAATCAATCCCTGACCGCCTGCACCACTTAGTCGTATTTCATAACGATTCATTATTTTTGCCCTCCCTTCCGGGCAAGTTCAATAACCTTTTCATATGCCTTTGTATATTCAATCTTAGTATCATCATGATATAAAATTCCGGTAACAATTTTCCCCGCTTTCTCTTCTTCTGAAAGTTTATCATATACCTCTTTAGAAACTGTAACTTCTTTTTGCCACATAAGCATTTCTACAGGATCAGCAAATTTATTTCTTCTACCATAATTGATTGGGCACTGAGTTAATGTTTCAATAAAAGCAAAACCGTCGTGGGTTAATCCTCTGGCTATTATATCAATTAATTGTTTTACATGATATGCTGTACCCCGGGCTATAAAAGTAGCACCTGCACCTTTTACAACATTACAGATATCAAATTCCGGGTCGATATTACCATAAGGAGCAGTTGTTGCCTTTTTACCTACAGGAGTCAATGGAGAATACTGTCCACTGGTCATACCATAGATATTGTTATTAAACATAATCACAGTCAAACCGATATTGCGCCGACAAGCGTGAATAAGATGATTTCCTCCAATAGCGGCACCATCACCATCACCTGTGACCACAATAACATTTAATTCAGGTTTAGCCATCTTGATACCGGTAGCAAATGCGATAGCACGACCGTGAGTTGTATGTAGTGTATCAAAATTCATATAACCAGGAGCCCTTGAAGAACAACCAATACCGGATACTATCACTGTCTTATCCTGTTCTAGACCAACTTTATCTATAGCTCTAACCAATGCCCCCATAATTATACCATGTCCGCACCCCGGACACCAGATATGGGGCAGTTTATCTTGACGAAAATATTTCAACAAATTGGCATTCATTTAGAGCACCTCCCGGATCTTATCTAAAATCTCTTCTGGACGAATGATATCCCCATCAACCCGATGCAAACCGATAATTTCTGCTTTTCCAAGAGTAGCCCTTTGAACTTCCCTCTGAATCTGACCCAGGTTCAGTTCAGGAATGATAAAAGCCTTGACTTTTTTGGCAACCTCCAATAAATACTGATCCGGGAAAGGCCAGATAGTTATCAATTTAATCCATCCCACTTTCTTGCCTTCTTTACGTGCACTCTCTACAGCAGAGATAGCTGAACCCATAATGCCTCCATAACTTAAAACGACAATCTCTGCATCATCTAAATATTTACTTTCAATCAGTGTCACTTCATCCTGATATTTTAAAATTTTATCATGGAGCCTGAGTAATAGATCAGAAATCATAGGGGATTGGCCTTTTGGAAAACCAGTCTTATCATGATATAAACCTGTTATGTGGAAGCGATAACCTGTACCGTAATCAGCAATAGGCGGAATCAGATCTTCATCAGGCTGATAAGGGAAATATTCTTCTGGTTTACATGTAGGCCGCTTTCGATTTATTATCTCTATCTCATCTGCTCCGGGCAATTTTACATTTTCCCGCATATGTCCTACTATTTCATCTAATAGCAAAATAACCGGACTCCGAAATCTTTCTGCAAAATTAAAGGCTTTGATGGTAAGATCAAATGCTTCTTTTACGTTACTGGGTGTCAGAGCAATAATGGAACTATCACCGTGAGTACCAAATCTTGCCTGAATCATATCACCCTGGCCCGGAGAAGTTGGCAAACCTGTACTCGGGCCCATCCTCTGCACATTGACGATTACACAGGGAATCTCAGTCATGACAGCAAACCCAATGTTTTCCTGCTTTAGTGAAAATCCAGGGCCACTGGTTGCAGTCATGGATTTTAAGCCAGCTAAAGAAGCACCAATAGTAGCTGCCATCCCACCTATCTCATCTTCCATTTGAATAAACTTTCCACCTACCTGTGGAAGCCGCCGGGCCATTCCCTCTGCAATCTCAGATGATGGGGTAATGGGATAACCGGCATAAAACCTACAACCTGCAGCAATAGCTCCTTCGACAACAGCTTCATTGCCCTGGAGCAGTATTTGTTTTTCAGCCATCATTCTTCACCACCTCAACAGAAATTGCATAATCAGGACAGCGCAGTTCACATAACATACATCCAACACATTTTTCAGGAGCTACTAAAACTGCAACATTTTTCTCTAATGCCAATACTCCGGTTGGACAGAAAGAGACACATATATTGCATCCTTTACACCATTCTGATCTAATAGAAACCTTGCCTTTCCGCCTGGCCATCATAAATCCTCCTTCTTCCTTTTACTGGGCATAAGAAAAACTGAGCCAGAGTTTACCACTACTTTAACATGGTAAAACACTGCCACAGTAATCGTGTAAAAGATCTAATTTAAGTGAGAGGTAATTATTATTTTCATGATAAAAATTATAAGGATGTATCATCAAGTAAAGTATGGTGGCCATTAATTTCATTACATTATTCACCTCATTTAAGATTGGTGCCAGCCAAATCAAATGCAGAAATACTACTCTATACTCACTACACATCCTTAAACCTTTAAAAAAATTTTTAACTTCTACCTTCTACCTCTCATTTTAAATTAAATAATGATTAAATAATGAAAGATAAAATCTATAAATCACTCCTTTCGGCTCACTAATAAACAGATCCTAATCTACCGAAATGCTCCTATTAACTTAAGTATTCTGAACTGTTTTAAGAATTCCTGCAATTATCAGAAAAATAACTAAGAAATATTTTTAACCTTTTCTAAGAAGGATTTTGCTAAAACAAATTTAATAATATTTAGATGTGGATTAACCGAAAATATTTTTACCACTTTGGACTTTATAATACTATTTATAGTATATTATACTCGTAAAAACCACAATATGTTGTGGTTTTTCTTGACTTTTGAAACAAATTTGGTTACAATAATGAATACGTAAAGCTAAATTAGGAGGTTCTAAAATGAAAACAACAATTCAGTATATTATTAAAAGAGATGGTCGGAAGGTCAAATTTGATCAAAATAAGATTACCACTGCTATTGGTAAAGCTTTTAAAGCTGCAGGGACATATAGTGCTGAAGAAGTACAACGATTATCAGATAAAGTGGTTTCTTATTTAGAACTTTTCTATAAACAAGGCGGCTACCCTCAGGTAGAGATGATACAGGATCTGGTAGAGAAGATTTTAATGGACGAAGGTTATACTAGAATTGCCAGAGCCTATATTCTTTATCGGGAACAGCATGCTAAAATAAGAAAAACCAAAGCTCTTCTTTCAAATGCAATCCAGATGGTCAATGATTATTTAAACCAGGCGGATTGGCGGGTTAGTGAAAATAGTAATATGACTTATTCATTACAAGGGCTACATAATCATATCTCTTCAAATATAAGTGCCCATTACTGGCTTCACGAAATATATCCCACCGAGATCCGGGATGCCCACTTACAAGGCGATTTTCATATCCATGACTTGAGCCATCTTTCGGTTTACTGCTGCGGCTGGGATTTAAAACTACTACTTCAGAAAGGTTTCGGAGGAGTCAGCAGCAAAATTGAGAGTGCTCCTCCAAAGCATTTCCGTACCGCTCTGGGCCAGATCGTCAACTTTTTTTATACCCTTCAGGGTGAGGCTGCCGGTGCCCAGGCTTTTTCTAATTTCGATACTTACCTGGCTCCATATGTCTATTATGATGGCTTGAATTATAAAGAAGTGAAACAGGCAATTCAAGAATTCGTCTTTAATATGAATGTACCTACCCGGGTTGGCTTTCAGACTCCTTTTACTAATATTACTTTCGACTTAAAACCTTCGGGAATGATAAAAAATGAACCTGTTATTATTGCAGGACAGGTGATGGACAAAACCTATGGTGAATTCCAGAAAGAGATGGACATGATTAACCGGGCTTTTGCTGAGGTAATGCTTGAAGGAGATGCTAAAGGCCGTGTCTTCTCTTTCCCTATTCCTACTTATAATATTACGGCTGATTTTGATTGGGCTAATCCGGTTCTCGATCCAATCTGGGAGATGACTGCAAAATATGGTATCCCTTACTTCAGTAATTTTATCAACTCAGATATGAGCCCGGACGATGCCCGGAGTATGTGTTGCCGGCTTCGATTGGATAACCGTGAACTCAGAAAACGTGGTGGCGGATTATTCGGAGCCAATCCAATGACCGGTTCCATTGGAGTTGTAACCATTAATATGCCCCGTCTTGGTTATCTTACCCGTGGTAATCGAAAAGCGTTCTTTGATCGTCTTGAAGAACTGATGGATCTGGCAAAAGAAAGTTTAGAAATCAAGCGTAAAGTTTTGGAAAAATTTACCGAAGCCGGTTTATACCCATACTCACGTTATTTTCTAAAAGATGTGAAAGCACGCTTTGGTCAGTATTGGAAAAATCATTTCAATACCATTGGTTTAAACGGAATGAATGAATGTCTCTTAAACTTCATGGGTAAAAATATAGCAAGCCACGAAGGACGTAGATTTGCTATTGAAGTTCTAGACTTTATGCGAGCAAAGATGCTGGAATATCAAGAGGAGACAGATAACTTATATAACTTAGAGGCAACCCCTGCTGAAGGTACCGCCTATCGGTTTGCCAGGTTAGATAAGGAACTTTATCCAAATATCATCTGTGCCAATGAAGAAGCTTACAGGAATGGGGCTGCACCTTACTATACCAACTCAACTCATTTACCTGTTGGCTATACTGATGATATCTTCGATGCCCTGGATTTACAGGATGAACTTCAGACTCGATATACCGGAGGTACTGTTTTCCATGGTTTTCTCGGAGAGCGGTTACCGGATGGAGAGAGCTGTAAACTTTTAGTGAAACGGATTGCTGAAAATTATCGTCTTCCCTATTTTACTATTACACCAACCTTTTCTATATGTCCGGTACATGGATATTTACCAGGTGCTCATGAGTTCTGTCCAAAATGTGATGCTGAACTTGAATTAGAAGAGAAAAACCAGGAATAATTTAAGGAGGCTGTTAATTATGAAAAAAAAGCGTCAAAGATGCGAAGTCTATTCACGGGTAGTTGGATATCTCTCCCCCATATCTCACTGGAATATTGGCAAAAAATCCGAATTTAAAGACCGAAAAACCTATAATTTTCCAATGAAAGATGTAAAAGAGGAAAAAACTGAAACCTGTTGTTAATCATATGATGGGGATGTACCTTCAGTCATCCCCTTTTTTATTAAGTACTATGCTTTAATTCTAAAGTGGTCACCTACTATTTTATTCAGGAGGTGCGGTCTTAATGCTTCCTATAGTCGGATGGCAAAAGACTTCTCTTATCGATTATCCGAAAAAAATTTCAAGTATTTTTTTTACCCCAGGATGTAATTTCCGCTGTCCCTATTGCCATAATCCTCAATTGGTAACGGATACTGTCGATCTTGAAACTATACCTGAAGATATCATCTGGGCTCATTTAAAAAAGCGGCGCAAAGTTTTGGATGGAGTGGTCATCACAGGTGGTGAACCTACTTTACATGGTGAAAAATTAATAGAATTTATTTTTAAGATTAAAAAAATGGGCTATCTGGTTAAACTGGATACCAACGGAAGTCAACCTGAACTTTTAAAAAGATTAATAGAAGACAATTTGATAGACTATATCGCAATGGACTTAAAGACTTCTATCCCAGAATATACCATATTTACAAGAACGGATGTTGACCTTAATAAAATAAAAGAAAGTATTGAATTTTTAATACAAAGCGCCAATTCAAAACTAGTTGATGTGGAATTTCGTACCACTTTACATCCTCGTCTCCATAACGAAAAGATCTTCCACCAAATGGTTGAATTGATAAAAGATGCACCGCGATACGTTCTTCAGACCTTTCGAAGTAATATAACCTTAGATCCAGAATATCTTAGAACCCAACCATTTACCGAACATAAGATGATAGAATTCCTGAATATTGCTAAAAAATATGTTAAGGAATGTTTGATTAGATGAATAATAGTAGCCTGTGAGTTGCAAACTACAACTGAAGAACAAAAAGCTTTGGGTAATATGGTTTTAAAAATTGTCAAAGAAGTGAAGCCCGGATCAGAAAAAAATATAAAAAAACATTAAAGCCAGTATGGGCACTGGCTTTTTTCTTTATTTAAAAGTTATTTAAAAACAATGAATCAAAACTATTGTAGGTTCTTTAAGATCTCTTCATCAATAGGTTGATTATTATACTTGCGACGTGAATGTCGAATTAATAGTAATTTTCCTCAACTATCCTTCTACACTTACCAGGAATAAGTTTAACCCCAATTTATTCTTACATGCTGATCTAAAAAGTTTAGTATTGGTATGGCAATAATTAATGCAGTTAAACTTATTAAAGTAAAGGACCATTTATCTTGAAAAAGGGCTGGTATCTTTTTTCTTAAATTTTTTATCACATAATGTAAACATATCAAAGATACCAAAATCGAAATTAACGACGGTATATATTTCATAATAGTTATGCCAGACATTTCATACCATAATAGGCCCATAGATATTTCATCTTCAATTGCTAATCTGCCACTGGTTAACAAAGAAAAATATGAATTAATCATAGGTAATAATCTTAAAAGAGAATTGGTAAAAGCAAATGACCCAATTATAACAACTGGTAATTTATTATTTACTTTAAATAATGCTATAGTAAATATAATTGCTAAAATCCAGGTAATAATAGGCCCCAGATCCCAGGAATCTTTAAAATCATGGCTCCTGAAATCTTCATCACCAGGAGACTTATAGATATTACCAACTTTATTAAAACCAGTACTTACAGGAACCCCTTTTAAATATGCACTAACACCATGCCCAACTTCATGCAGAAAAGTAGATATTAATATGGTCAACAATAAAATTAGAAACCATTGTATAAATTCTTTTTTCATTACAAATTCCTCCTATTGTTTAAGTGAAGCCATATATCTGCTGTTAAGCGACCCGAACAAAGTGAGAGTGAAGAACAAAATAGCTATGATTTATAATACTCAACTATAAAAATTATCTTTTCAATAAATGTTTTATTTCATTAAATAACATTTTATAATTTAATAATAAATGAACTATGGTTAGAAAAATCATAATAAAACCAGTATAAGTATGTAAGTCTTCCAATAATTCTTTATTAAGCCCCAAAAAACTCCATTCAATTTGTCTTGCTATTCTCCCCGAGGGAGCCAGCCATAAACCTATACCTGTCACTGAAATAACGATAAACAAAATTAATAACAATAATGAAATAATACCTCTTACCTTAATTAAATTTACTTTCATATTGTCCCACCTCCAATTTATAATAAGTTATAATAATATTTTCAAAAATATTAATGTACTTTTAGCCTTAACCCATTTTTATTCACTTCTAATTTTGGGGTTATAAAAAACTTTCTCAATCAAAATTATGCCTATCACTAAAGTTTCTGAAAATTAAATTATACTCAATTTTTAATTGAATACCAGCTCACACATGGAAAACCTTTTAAATATGTTTAACGTCTAAAAACATCAAAACATATGTACGCAATACGTTCATTTAAAACCGTTGGTTATTTCGCAAAACTATATTATATGATAACAAAAGATAAACATAGTGTCAATATTTTTCATTAAATTTTACTGAATTATACTAATTTTATCGCTTTTCTTGTTCTACCTGTTTACTAAACCAAATAAAACGCTCATATACTCCAATAACATTCAATACACTTCCTTTATATTCCACCCCTTTTTTAAAGTCTTTTCCTTAAAGGTTTTTCCTGGCAAATAGTTTAAGATTATACTTAATCCTTTAGTTGAAGAACTCAACATTTACGAAGAAAATCCTATAGCGATATTCGCAAATTTCTGTTGCCATTCATTCTTTTACTTTATATTAATTATTACATCATCTATCGCTTAATAAATTGATTTAATCCGTTCTGAAAAACTCTCCTGGATTGAATTCATACTCTTCCAGTCACTTTATGCTGTATTCCCAACCGTTTATCCATATATTTCATAGTAATATAAGTCATCAGGGCCATTGTTATTGCTAACACCAGATGGGTAGTAAAAATATCAGTAGAATCTTTTAACATACCCATAAAAGGAGAAACAATTGCAAAAGCAATATTGGTTGCCATGCTCGCAAAGGAAAGTATAGTAGCTCTTTTATCAGATGGTATATGCTTATTCAAATATTTTCTGGTTACAGGTCTATAAAGCCCTCTGGCCATCTGTTGAAGTAAAATGGCAAATACACCTACCCAGACTTTTATAGTCGCTAATAGAATAAATGATACAAGTAAAAGGAGAGACATAAAAGTTAAAGTACGCGGTTTTGTAATAGACATTATTTTATCTACACGTTTGGCTGTAAAGGCAGCGGTTATGTTAAATAAAAAGAATATGATCCCGAAGTATCGCACAGGAATTTTGACACTTTCCATGTAAGGCTGAAAATACCAAAATCCTGTCCGATAAAAGATGAAAAAGATCATAGAATAAAATATAATTGCTTTGATTTTCTCATGGCCAAGAATATATCTTCCGCTCTCTTTAATCTGGTCTAAATAATTAATACCGTATTTACCTTTTTTCTCTTCAATTGGCGGTTCTTTAAAATTAAGTGTTATGAGAATAGTAATTAACATAAATCCAATAGATATAGCCAGAGGTAGGTAAATATTAATTTCATAAATAAATCCAGCTATGACAGAACCGATAGCCTGAGCATATAATGCAAAAGATTGGGCATGACCTTCAATTTTCTGAAATTCTTTTACCTTCCCCATTACTTTTAAGGAATCATAAATCATAGCAGTATCTGCGCCTGATTTTAAAGTTGCACCCAAACTGAAAATGATTTCAGCTAAAATAAAAATAAAAAACCTGGTTCCAATAATATACATAAATAGACTAACTGCCCATAACAAAGCCCCAAGAACCAAACTGACTTTTCTTCCATATTTGTCAGCTACAGCACCTGTCGGTACCTCGAAAATTACTATTGAAATTGCAGCAATGGAATTTAAAATCATTATTTGAGTAAAGGATAATCCTTTAGCAATAAAAAATAAAACTATGATCGGACCAAGAATTAGTAGATTGGCAAAAGTAGAGTATATATAATATGTTTTAATATTTTTGGTAAAATCCATCTTTTACACCCCCTTAAAAATTAAAATAAGGTTTTTCAGTTATAATTTTTGAAAATATTTAGTATTCATTCTAGCAAAATCTCTGATTAATGTCAATAACTAAAATAAAAAAAAGCGAGTGAGAATACTGTCTCACCCGCTTAATATCTGATATTATTCAGCCATCCGCTTATAGGTTTCGTATCTTTCTTTTGCTTCTTTTTCAGCCTGCTCGAAGAGTCTTTCAGCCTCTTCTGGGAACTGTTTCTTCAGAGTTGCATAACGAACTTCTCCCATCAGGAATTCACGGAAGTTACCAGTTGGCTCTTTGGAATCCAGAATGAACGGATTCTTACCTTCTTCCTTCAATGCTGGATTATATCTGTAGAGTGGCCAGTAACCAGCTTCTACAGCTTTTTTCTCTTCAAGCTGGCTGTAAGCCATATTAATACCATGGTTGATACATGGTGAGTAAGCAATGATCAGAGATGGACCATCATATTTCTCAGCTTCGATCAGAGCCTTGAGCAACTGATTCTGGTTAGCACCCATTGCAACAGATGCTACATATACATAACCGTATGTCATAGCCATCAAACCGAGGTCCTTCTTCTTAACCTTCTTACCGGAAGCAGCAAACTTGGCAACTGCACCGGTTGGAGTAGCCTTGGAGGACTGACCACCGGTATTAGAGTAAACTTCGGTATCCAGTACCAGAACATTTACATCTATACCAGAAGCCAGAACATGGTCAAGACCACCGTAACCGATATCATAAGCCCAACCGTCTCCACCGATAATCCATACAGAAGGTTTGGTCAAAAGATCAGTCATTTCTTTAATCTGCAGCAGCTTATCTTTAATACTACCACAGCATGCATTGCCAATCTCAGTATCAATCAGATTCTTGATCTGATCACCATACTTTCTGGAGAGCTCAGCATCTTTTATGTTCTCCAGCCAGCCTTCACATGCAGCCTTAAATTCATCAGAGCTGCTATCTTTTACTTCTCTTATCAGATCAGCCAGCTTGTCACGTCTTTGGGCAACAGCCAGAGCCATACCGTATCCAAATTCAGCATTATCCTCAAAGAGTGAGTTAGCCCATGCAGGACCGTGTCCCTTAGAGTTTACAGTATATGGACAGGTTGGAGCACTACCACCATAGATGGAGGAACAACCGGTAGCATTGGCAATAATCATCCGATCACCAAATAGCTGGGTAACCAGCTTCACATATGGTGTCTCACCACAACCAGCACATGCTCCGGAGAACTCGAAGTATGGCTTTAAGAACTGACTGCCCTTAACAGTGTTAGTCTTATAAGGAATTTCAACTTCAGGTAAAGACTCAGCAAATTCGTAATTAACAATTTCAGTTTCAGCTACATCTTCAAGACGTTTCATCTCAAGAGCTTTCTTTTTAGCCGGACATACATTTACACAACTGCCGCAGCCGGTACAATCCAATGGTGATATCTGGATAGTAAATTGTAAATCAGTCTTACCAGTAGCAGGTATATATTTGTATGTTTCTGGAGCATTTTTGAGAGATTCTTCTTTAGCCAGATATGGTCTAATAGCAGCATGTGGACATACGTAAGCACACTGGTTACACTGGATACAATTTTCAGCAATCCAACATGGAACTTCATTGGCAATACCGCGTTTTTCATACTGAGTAGTTCCGGTTGGGAATACTCCATCTACACTCATAGCACTAACAGGTAAATCGTCACCTTTCAGTTCCAGGATTGGATTTGCTACTTTTTCCATGAACTCTGGCAGATCACGCTCTTTAACTGCAGCAGCTTCATCCTGAACATCGGCCCAGGAAGCTGGATATTCAACTTTCTCTAAAGCTTCAATAGCCTTATCAACAGCTTCTATATTCATCTTAACGATATGGTCACCTTTCTTACCATAGGTCTTCACGATTGCATCTTTAATGTACTTCATTGCTTCATCTGCAGGAATAATGTCAGCAATCTGGAAGAATGCAGCCTGCATAATTACATTAATTCTGTTTCCTAATCCTACTTCTTCTGCAATTTTGAATGCATCTATGTTATAGAATTGCAAATTCTTAGATGCAATGGTTCTCTTTAACTCAGCTGGAAGTTTAGTTTCCATTTCTTCCAAACTCCATGGGGAGTTTAACAGGAAAATACCACCCTCTTTGATACCTTTCAAAATATCATACTTACCAATATAAGATGGTTTATGGCAAGCAATAAAGTCAGCTTTATCAATCAGGTAACGAGATTTAATTGGTTCTTTACCGAATCTCAGGTGGGAAATGGTTACACCACCGGATTTCTTGGAGTCATATACGAAATATCCCTGTGCATACATGTCGGTGTTATCACCGATAATTTTTATAGAGTTCTTGTTAGCGCCAACAGTACCGTCAGAACCGAAGCCCCAGAACTTACAACGCTTAACTCCTTCAGGACTGGTATCAATATCTTCCTTAATTTCTAAGGAAGTATGGGTTATGTCATCAACAATACCTACAGTGAATTGATTCTTCGGTTGATCTTCTTTTAAGTTATCATAGATTGCTTTAACCATGGAAGGAGTAAACTCTTTGGAACTGAGACCATAACGTCCACCATAAACTTCTGGAGCATTCTCGACATCATAAAGTACAGTACGTACATCCTGATACAATGGTTCACCAGCAGAACCTGGTTCTTTAGTACGATCCAGAACAGCCAGACGCTTACAGGTCTTTGGAAGAGCCTCAAGGAAGTACTTAGCAGAGAAAGGCCGATAGAGACGTACTTTAATCAGACCAACTTTTTCACCTTTAGCTGTTAAGTAATTAACAGTCTCTTCTACTGTATCACTACCAGAACCCATAATTACAATTACATATTCTGCGTCTGGAGCACCTACATAATCAAATGGCTTGTAATAACGACCAGTTAAATCTCCAACCTGTTTCATTACTTCAGCAACGATGTCTGGTGTTTTGAGGTAATATGGGTTACATGCTTCACGTGCCTGGAAGAAGATATCTGGATTTTGTGCAGTACCTCTCATCTGTGGATGCTCAGGATTCATTGCTCTTTCTCTAAATGCCTTAATAGCATCCCAGTCAACCAATTTTGCCATATCTTCATACTCGATGACATCTACTTTTTCAATTTCATGAGAAGTTCTAAATCCATCAAAGAAGTGCAGGAATGGAACTCTGGACTTAATGGTTGCTAAATGGGAAACCAGAGCCAAATCCATAACTTCCTGTGCAGATGCAGAAGCTATCATTGCAAAACCAGTTTGTCTTGCAGCCATAACATCACTGTGGTCACCAAAAATCGAAAGTGCATGGGTTGCAACAGTACGTGCAGATACATGGAATACAGTTGGTAACAACTCACCAGCAATCTTATACATATTAGGGATCATCAAAAGTAATCCCTGGGATGCAGTGAATGTAGTAGTTAATGCACCAGCAACTAAGGAACCATGAACAGCACCTGAAGCTCCTCCTTCAGATTGGAGCTCAACAACTTTCAAGGATTGCCCAAAGATATTTTTACGGCCACGGGCAGCCCAGTCATCACAAATCTCCCCCATTGGTGACGATGGAGTAATAGGGAAGATTGCAGCAACATCACTCATGGCATAGGCAACATGCGCAGCTGCAGTGTTTCCATCCATCATTTTTTTTGCCATCTCTAACATCTCCTCCTAAGATGATATAACATTATATGCAGACTTACCAGAAAAAATTTCCTCTCCGGCAAGTCAAGCAATATTACAATTCTAGATTTATTCCAATTTTCCTGCTTGAAAATCAAAAAGTTTGTCGTGAAATTGTAAAAAAATGTTTGTGAATTTTCATACAATTTTGTATTATAAAGCAATTTTGGCCCATTGCTTCGCTTTAAACCGTCTATGCATTATATAATTAAATACTAAAAATGACGAAAGTTCTGCAAACCACAACCCCGCTATTCCAAAATTCAGTTGAATGGTAAAAAGGTAGCATAATGGAATAAACATTAGCCACAATCGTAGACTGGAAATAATCATAACTCCTCTTGTATCACCTGCACCCCGGAGTGCACCGGAGATAACAATCCAGAATGCCAATGGTACCTGATTCAATCCCATTACATACATGGTAAAAAGAGATGTGTTGATAATGGTGACATCTTTTGTAAAAAATTTAAGTATAAAAACCGGAAATGTAAAGAAGATGATTCCCATTAACACGCCCCAGGTTGCACCTAAAATACTGGCAGTGTAACCTATATGCAAAGATTTCTTAACATCTTTTTCGCCTAGACTCTTACCTACAAGCGAAGCAGCAGCAATTGAGAATCCAATAGCTGGCATAAATGAGATAGATTCAATATTTAAAAGAATTCTAAAAGAACCTTCCTGTAATGTATCCAATTGAGATATGAAAATCCCAGAAACAAGAAAAGATAACTGCATTAAAATTTGTTCAATAGCCGCTGAACTGCTTAACCGCCACAAAGGTTTAAAAATCTCACGGGTAATCTTTAAATTTAATAGCGTAAGTTGTAATCCACCCTTACCACGTAAAAGAATTAACAAAAACAGAGCTGCATCAATAAATCTTGCAAAAGTTGTAGAAATCGCAGCTCCATTTAAGCCCAATTCAGGAAAAATCCAAAATCCCGTCATCAGAACATAATTTCCTATGATATTTATCAAATTAACCAGACTGGTAATTATCATGGGAGTTTTGGTATCACTGGCTCCCCTAAGTGATGCCTTGGCCGCAAAAGAAATGAACATAAAAATCATCCCAGCGGCAATAATTCTGAAAAATGGTACTGCCAATTGAAATACATCTTCTGAAATATCAAAGATTCTGAGCAGATTAGGAGAAAAAATAATCGATAAAATGGTGATAACAGTACCAATAATAATATTCAAAAATAAATTTTGTCCCAAAACTTTATTTAATTTTTCCATATTCTTCTCACCGAAACTGCGCGAAATCATGGCTGTAGCTCCGGCATTGAAAGAAGAAAATATAAAAATAACTGTAAAAATCAACTGATTTGCAAATCCAGCTGCCGATAGACCCTCAAGACCAATTATCCGACTGATCATAATGGTATCAACAATTCCAAGGAGAGTATGTAAACTCATTTCTATAATGGCTGGTAATGCCAGAGTAAAAATAGATAAAATTAGTTTCCTATTTTTGATAATATCTTTCATCCAAACATCTACTCCTCTTATTTAGAAAATTAAATCCAACTTGACTATTTCACCTTTTAACTTTAAAAACCTGCAAAACTTAAAAAAATAGATATAAAAAACCGTATAACAAAAATAAGTTCTTAAATAAAAAAAGCTATATCTTTTCAGATATAGCTTAAATGCAAATTGGTTGCGGGGGTAGGATTCGAACCTACGACCTTCAGGTTATGAGCCTGACGAGCTACCTGACTGCTCTACCCCGCGACATTTTGATATTAGGATTGACAAATCTATATTAAACTATACTTTAGATTTTTTTCAAAAATAAAAAATGGTGGTCAGACCCAGAATCGAACTGGGGACACGAGGATTTTCAGTCCTCTGCTCTACCAACTGAGCTATCTGACCACACATGGTTGCGGGGGTAGGATTCGAACCTACGACCTTCAGGTTATGAGCCTGACGAGCTACCTGACTGCTCTACCCCGCGGCGAAAAATGGTGAGCCATGGAGGAATCGAACCTCCGACACCCTGATTAAAAGTCAGGTGCTCTACCGACTGAGCTAATGGCCCACGTTTGAATGGCTGGGGTGGCAGGATTCGAACCTGCGCATGACGGAGTCAAAGTCCGGTGCCTTACCACTTGGCGACACCCCAGCATTACTGTCGTCATTTCCCCAACGACAGTAAGAATTGTAGCATGTTTTTTTTTATTTGTCAAGGAATTTACGCAAATTATTTTAAAAATTTTTGGCTCTCCGTCAAATGTTGTGAAAGATAAGTTGGCTCCGTTGAATTGATTGGTAAATTGATTTTGAAATAAACATTTAAATTTAATAACTTAACATTGCATTAAATACTCTTCTCCTTAGATTCATAACATTTGGAACACCATATCCAATCCTTTTGATCAATTTAATCTTGTTATTGATACCCTCAGCAAAGCCATTGGTTATCTTAGTCTTAAAATAATTTAGTATTTTTTCTTCCCATCTTTGTATTATCTTTTTTACCTGGTAAAAAGGCATCAGCTTGCTTTTTATTACTTCTTTATACCACCTTTTTAGAGCTCTGGTGGCTTCTTTCACATCATCTAGCTGCAATAGGTCTCTGAATTCCTCTTTTAATTCCCAGGCCTTTTCTAGAGCTGGACTGAGTTCAAATAATTTGATGAGCTTTTCATGTTCTTCATCTGTCAATTCTTCAGCTCGTTTTTGGAGTAATAAACGACTTTGAAAAAACTTTCTTCTCTGATGATTATTTACTGTTTGTTGAACTTGTTTTCTAACTTCATCAAGGGCTCTGTTCATTAAAGTTACAAGATGAAATTTATCTATAACAATTTTTGCATGAGTAAATGCTGCATCTGCTACTGCTTTGAACGGCCGCCACATATCCATAGAGATCGATTGAATCTGTCGTCTTTGTTCATCTTCCCAACAATTAAAGTAGTCAATTAAATCATCCTTTTTGCGAGTAGGTAAAATGTCAATTAACTCCCGATTAATTGGATCTGTAATGCTAACTCCATATTTATGGCGTTTTAAAACTGCAAATTCATCGATACTGATGGCTTTTAATTGACTAAGTTTTGAAACTTGTTGTTTAATGAGAGGGTCAACTACTTTTTTAACTGCATTATTAACAGCTGTATAACTTAACCCGTTTTCTCTAGCAACTTTAGAATAATCCTTGCTGACAGTTTCTTTAGCAAGATATTTATCAAAGCGTTTGGTTTTACGGGCATATTTATCAATACTTTCATATTTTTCAGGGATACCCCTCTTATGACAATAAGGACAACGATATCTTTTCTTTAGAAGTCTAATGATTACTAGTTTACCTCTTATGGGGATGTCTCTAATATTTTGCCATTTTGTATCATGGATTTTATTAGTGATATTACCACACTGAGGACACACAATGTGATTTTTCTTTGCTTCAGCGATAAAAATATATCTGTCCTCCGTTGAAATAATTTCAGTTGCAATAATGTCTGGCAAATCAAGAAATTTTATGATATTATTATATTGCATTTGCTGGACTCCTTTCTTTGGTTTTTAGTTCGCAACTAATTAATTCAACGGGGCCAGCAAATGCCTTTTTATTTTTTATAATTTTTTCTTCACAACATTAATTATAGACCCAAATTTTTTAGTTGATTTCTGAGTTTTAACTGAATGACTATCACCGTAACATTTCCCTGAGCTTTTTAAATCGCCCTTTTCAGGATGAGAATACGTAAAGTTTTAACCGAATTTTGTAGTTCATCATATCAAAAGGTAGGAGCTCTTTCAAAATAAGATAACAAAACCGGAAAAACAAAGAATAGGCCAAGGCCCATTAAAATAACTCCTAAAACAATAACCAATTTTGAAGTAGTTTTTATTTGCAAAAGTTTTTTACTCTTCTGAACCAGAAGATTGAAAAGGATAAAAGCCAAAAAATATCCCAATTATAGTACTAGCTAACAAAATATAAAAATATATACCTCCCCTTTGTTTCCAGAAATGAAGGATAGTACTGCTCACCCCTAACCAGATAACAGAAGTTGCAGGGTTAGTAATTGTAATAACAAAACCGGACATAATACATTTAAAAACGGAAGTTGGCTGTTTTTCCTCTGTTTGAGATAGCGATTCGTAGTATAAATGATTTTACTGCAAAAAGCTAATTTTGAGCACCATAAAAATTTTTCGTTAAACCATCTCTTAGTAAGATTTCAGTCGAAATAAGGCCTCATCACAGGATGTGATGAGCTAATCAAGGGTCAGGATGACCCATTGATTAGTGTACCCTATTTCGACTGAAATCGAATTTTAGATGGCTCGAAAAATTAGCTTTTTGCAGTTTAATCACAAATTACTTTTAATAAAGCCAATAAAATCATAACACTTTTCCTCCAATAATATCTAAAACCACATCCATCTTTCAGGTTTTATAATTTTACTCAATGGAAATTGACAGATAATCAGGGCCATCTCCCAATTTATCACATATCTCTAAAGCAACTGTCTTTTACCCCTCAATCTAAAGCCAAATCAAAATTGCCATCAATAGGCAATCACCTGGGCCAGTTTTTCTAAAGCAATTTTCCTATTGGGGTTTTATTACCAGACTCGATTCCGCAAAAGAGATCATCCTCTATACCATCAATCCGGTAGTCTAATTTATGATCAGCAAGAACAAAGTATTCTTTTTCTGGAATGGGCCTTTCTCCTCCGGCAAAATCGAAAATACGTTCAATACTATATCTCTGTGATATATGGCAGAGAATAGCAGATTTTTTAACATTTTTATACGAACTTACATCAATAACCGTCGTAATCTCTCCATCACCGTCAACTAAATCAGGATGCCGGGCTAAAAGAAGTTCTTTTGGTAAAGTATAATAATAAAGCTTTTTTGGGTACTCACTCATCCTGAAAACCTGCGTTACCCATTTATGGACAGTAATATGATCAGGATGACGGGAGATTCCCGTCGGTCCATAAGTAATAAGAATTTGAGGTTTAAACATTTCAATATAATGCAAAATTTTTTCTATTGGTGGATGAGGCTCTAAGTTCTGAAGAGTTTTATCTTTATACCCCATAAAATCAACTTTCTCCAAACCGAGAATCTTTGCAGCTTTCAAAAGCTCCCTCTCACGAATTTTACCCAATGGCTCATCTGTATTACTCAGGGCATTTTTACCCGCTTCCCCTCTTGTAGCAGTAAGAAGCCGAACCCTGACTCCATTTCTAGCATAATGAGCCAATGTACCTGATGGTCCAAAACTTTCGTCATCTGGATGGGCAAATATGGCTAGAATTTTCCTTTCCATTTTTGAATTCTCCTCCCTTGATTATAATATACTCTCCCTCACAGTTAAAAGAGGCTGTAGCTTTATGGCTACAGCCCATTTAAATCAGGGTAAATAGTGAAGAGGATTAACAGGTTTTTCGTTAAGCATAATCCGGAAATCCAGATGCGGTCCTGTACTCTGGCCTGTATTACCCGATTTGGCAATAACCTGACCAACATGAACCATATCCCCAACCCTGACTAGAAGCTGGGAATTATGTGCATAGAGAGTACTAACACCATTACCATGATCTAATATTATAGTCTTACCAAATCCAGAGATCCAACCGGCTCTGATGACCTTCCCACCGGCTGCTGCCAGAACAGGTGTCCCTATTTTAACTGCAATATCAATTCCACCATGAAAATGTTTGTTCTTAAAAACAGGATGAACCCGATATCCATATCCCGAACTTATTCGCCCATTAACCGGCCAGATAAATGCACCTTTTTCAAGACGAAAATTTTTACTCGGCCCTACCTGTAAATAAGGAATAACCAGACGTTGCCCAATTTGAATTAGATCACTTTTTAGATTATTGGCATTTTTAATAGTATCCACAGAGATTCCATATCTTTTAGCTATTTTGATTAGTGCATCACCAGGTTGGACCACATGAATGGTATTTTTATAAACCTGTTCCTGAGGCCCATCTCCAATCCCTCTACGAGGAATTATTAAAGTCTGGCCAACATAGATTAAATCATCTTTTATTTGATTGAGAGCTTTTATATCAGCAATAGTTACATTAAACTCTTCTGCAATCTCTGAGAGGGTATCTCCTGGCTGCACTTCATATTCGATATTCTCACTAACTTCTCTCAATTTATCAAAGGTTTCAAGTCCTACCACTCCATCTGCTAATAAACCTTGAGATAATTGAAAATCCTTAACAACTTTTTCAGTTTCTAGACCAAATATGCCATCAACAGTAAGATCAAAACCCATTTCAACAAGAATTTGCTGTAACTCTTTTACATCAGGTCCAGACATACCTTTTCGTAAAGGTAAACTAGTTATTGTAGCATATACAAAACTATTATTAACAAAAATTAACAAAAACATTATCAATAAGATATAGTAAAACTTTTTATTCATCAGCTACTACCTCCAAGCTAGATTTTTAATTTGATGCTTTACCCCCCCTTTAGAATAAATTGGCTCTTGGCCGTAATAGCAAGGATAAGCTGTATAATTTCCCGGGCATAAAAAAATTAGGTAACTGTCTGGTTTATCAATATGTTAGGCCTTTTATAAAATATTTATTCACCATTTGGCAAACTAAATCCTTCTAAAAAATCTTAGAAAATATTGTTTCGATAAGAATAGTACAAAAGTTTCAGTAAAAAAGTCAGGCAGTTAGGCCTGACCTACAATAAAAATACTATTCATCAATTGTTAAATTTCCATTCTTACAAAAAACCTGATGATCTGTTTCACTATAGATGATACGTTCTTTACAACCCTTATATGCATTTTCACATTTTTTATCAGTCTGGCCCTGACATTTTACTTTAATCATTTTCATCAATATCACCACCCGCTTTTTCTTAATATCATTTTAACAAAAAATTCTTAAAAAAGTCAACTTTACATTATTAAATATCCCCTTTTCCACCTTTGAATGGAAAAAAATTGTTCTCATCATCCCGGGTGGAATCCATTTCATTGGCAACCAATTCTCTATATACTTCTCCTTCATAACCTTGCAGATAAAGTAAATCCTCTGGATTAGGATCACGGGTAGGATATTTTTTTGCAAAATCTTCTTCTAACTTTTTTCGGATAATTTTAGGCTTATCTTTCATCTTTTCATTTTCCCAATCGATCAATTCTGGAATTATTTATTAGATCATCATCCGGGCTATAATCATCCTTTTGTTCTATCATGGTTTGAAAATCCTCTAATTCTCCTACTTCCAGATCATCAGGACTTAATTCTTTTGTCATATTTAAGATCTGTTTCATGGGAATTTTTTTACTTTTAATTTTTTTCATAAAAGATTCCTCCTTATAAAAGGGTTTTTATTTTAATTTACCCAGGAGGAATCGATTCTATAATCTAACTGAAAATCTTACTTATATCTTCGTTTAATATACACCTAAGTAGCTTCACACAGGCATCCACGTCATCTAAATCTATCATCTCAGAAGGAGAGTGGACATAACGACATGGAATTGAAATAGTTCCTGATGGAATCCCCTCTTTTGTCAGATGAATCGCACCGGCATCAGTACCACCTGAGGGTAACACTTCCATTTGATATGGAATATCATTCTGTTCAGCAATGTCAATCATAAAATTCTTGATCGCCGGATGTGTTATCATAGAGCCATCCTTTACTTTAATTGCAGCACCTCCGCCCAGTTTAACATTTAATTTCTTACCTTCCGGAGTATCACCGGTAGGAGTTACATCAATAGCAATACCCATATTTGGATTAATTCGATAGGCAGAAGTTTTGGCCCCTCTTAAACCTACTTCTTCCTGTACACTAAAGACATAGTAGACATCATTAGGACTGGATTTTAGTTCCTGAGCTACTTTGATAAGAACTGCACATCCTATCCTATCATCCATAGAATTTCCAATAACCCGGTTTCCGCTGATAAGGGTCGGATTATAGAAACCGCAGACATCACCGATTTTCACCATTTTTTCTGCTTCCTCTTTGTCTTTAGCACCTATGTCAATAAACATTTTATCTAATTTTAAATCATTAGGATTATCTACATTATGTGAGTCAATGACTCCAACCACACCATTTTCAAAAATAACCCGAAATCCTTTTAAAGTATAAGGAATATGATACCCAATATTAGTAAAACGTAAAAATCCTTCTTTTTCTATATGAGTAACCATAAAACCAATCTCATCCATATGGGCTGAAAGTAGAATTTTCTGGCCCGGGCCCTTTTTATGAGCAATCAAATTCCCCATAGAATCAACAAACATTTCATCTACAAATCCTTCAAGTTCTTTTTTAATCAGTTCAACAACCTTACTCTCCTGACCAGAAGGCCCAAAAGTTTCTGTTAACTTTTTAATCAGTTCTTTCACCTATAAAAACCTCCTTTAGCAATTTTATGGAGATATTTATCTACCAATTCAATAAGAGTATTGTAGTCATTTAGATTCATCAAAGAAACAGGTGAATGGATATAGCGACAAGGTACAGAAATAACAGCAGAAGGAATTCCCTCTTTTGTCAGATGTATTCGACCAGCATCGGTTCCGCCAAAATTGGTCCGCCGAAATTGATATTTAAGCCCATTCTCCCTCGCAGTCTCCACCAGGCCCTGAACAATACGCCGATCAGCAATAACGCTTCGGTCCATAAGGGAAATAGCAGGACCTTCTCCTAAACTTGTGGAATATTGATGTTCTGACATATCAGGTACATCTGAAGCAGTAGTTCCTTCAAAAACTAAAGCCAGATCAGGATCCAGATCATAAGCAACTACACTGGCTCCCCTTAGTCCAACTTCTTCTTGAACAGTAAAGACAGCATAAATTGATACATCATATTTACGTTTCAAAAGTTCGATTAAAATTGAACAGCCAACCCGGTCATCAAAAGCCTTACCTTTAACACATCCTTCCCCAACCTCTGCAAACTTAGTATCAAAGACAGCTCCATCTCCTATTTTGACTAACTTTTCGGCCTCTTCTTTATTTTTTGCACCAATATCGATATAAAGTTTATCTAAAGGAATGGCATGTTTTCTTTCATCATTATTCTGAAGGTGAATCGGTTTGGAACCTATAACTCCAGGTACTTTTTTCGGCCCTATTAAAACTTTCTTAGAAACCAAGACACGTGGATCAATACCACCCAGTGGTTTAAAGCGGAGTAATCCATTTTTATTAATATGAGTAATCATTAGACCAATCTCGTCCATATGAGCAGCCAGCATAACTACCGGACCATCTACTTTACCCTTTTTATAAGTTATTAAATTACCCAAAGCATCTGTTCTCATATCATCTACCAGGTCTTTAACCTCTTCTTTAATTAAGTTGCGAACTTCATCTTCCATTCCCGGAAGCCCGGCGGCTTCAGTAAGACGTTTTAAAAGCATTTTAATCCCTCCACAAATTCATGATCAATTCTAGCAATAAATTGTGCCAAAAGTCTGGCGGCAGTCCGTATATCCTCTAAATCCAGTGTTTCTACAGATGTATGCATATAACGCAGCGGAATGGAAATAAGTCCTGTGGGCACACCGCTTCTGGTAATTTGAATAGCATATGCATCGGTACCGCCAGGATATGGAGAAGGTTCTAACTGGTATGAAATTTTCAGTTCATCAGCCAATTCCTTTAATTTCTTAAATATTTTCGGGTGAACATGTGGACCAATCCCAATTGCAGCCCCTTTGCCCAAATTAATAGTATCCTCTTTATTTAAAATGCCTGGCATATGACCAAATCCAACATCTATAGCAATTCCCAGGTCAGGCATTATACCGTAAGTACTGGTAAAAGCTCCCCGGGTTCCTACTTCTTCTTGAACAGTGGCCACACCATAAACATCGACAGTATGTTTTAAATATTGTAACTCTTTGAAAACTTCCAGAATCACAGCCACTCCGGCCCGGTCATCCAAAGCCTTAGCTGCAGCCCGTTTATTATGTAAAGAAGTATATTCCCGGTTGACGGTAATAGGGTCACCTACCCTAACCAACTCTCTAATCTTTTCTTCAGGCAAACCGCAATCTACATAGAGATCTTCCATTTTTACAGCTTTCTTACGTTCATCAGGCTCCTGCAGATGAGGAGGCTTAGCTCCCACGATTCCGTAAAGAGGTTTTTTACCGTGAACAGTTACTTCCTGAGCTAAAATAGTCCTTTCGTCTACCCCTCCAATACTGGTGATACGCAAAAAGCCTTTTTCTTCAATCTTTGCCACCATAAGACCAATCTCATCCATATGAGCAGCAAGCATAATGGAAGGACAATTTTCCCCTTCTCCCTTCTTTAAAGCTATCAGGTTTTGTAAATTATCTTTTCTAATTTCATCCACATATGGAGAGAAAGCCTGCCCAATCAGATCACCCATTCGCCCCTCATAACCACTGACTCCAGGTATTTCTGTCAGTTGGGCTAAAAATTTCTCCAACTTCATTTGGTTTCACTCCTTCTAATAAAAAATCACTTTAAATTAGGAAAATTTTGTTGTCGTAAAGCTTCATACAATATAATAGCAACTGAATTGCTCAAATTTAGAGATCTAGCTTTTGGATTATTTAACATTGGAATGCGGATAGTAGTATCGGTATAGCGGTCCAGTAATTCCTGGGGAAGCCCCGCTGTTTCTTTACCGAAAACAATAAAATCATCCGGGCCATATGTTACATCTGTGTAAAGATATTTACCTTTAGTAGTCGCCATAAAAAATCGGCTATTCGGATATTTTGCCTCCAGTTCAGAAAAGGAATCATAATAGTGAATATCAAGAAGATGCCAATAATCTAACCCAGCACGTTTCAAATACTTATCATCAGTACTAAAACCCAATTTTCCTACCAGATGTAAACTTGTATTGGTAACAGCACAGGTACGGGCAATATTGCCTGTGTTGGGAGGAATTTCAGGTTCCACCAATACAATATGCATTGTCCTTCACTTCCTTTAATTAATAATTTTATAATTCTCAGATATTATTACAATGAAACCAAATCCTCCTGACCTATCAGTTTCTTCGTACCTTTTAAAATATTTCGGGAAGAAAAAAATTTTTCCTCCTACAAGTTTGTGAATATCCAGCAAAATCTAAAAAAAATTTCGTTACTTCTAGATAACTAAACTGTAAAAAGCTAATTTTAAGTGCCACTGAAATTTTCCGTTTAACCATCCCAGAGAGATTTCAGTCGAACTTTAGATGATTCGAAAAATTAGCCTTTTACAATTTAATCATTACTATAAAAAAACGTTTATTCACCAATCTATGTTCTCTTATATATTTCTATCTTCTTTTGTTATTTTCACATAATAAGCAAATTTATGTTCTTTAAAAGGATGTTTCATAGGGACTTCAAAAGTTTCAATTTTGCAGCCATTTATTTTGATATCCGGTGAAAACTCATATTTCTTATAATCCTGAGGATCTATTTCTGCCTCTATCCAGAAAGACTTCCCCCAGCGATGCTCCATACTGTAAGAAAAGGTTGTTAAAAACAATAATGCCATACCTCCAGGTTTTAAAACCCTGATAACTTCCTTAAGAGCTTTTATTTGATCAGCTTCCCATGATATGGCCTGTACACTAATAACCAGGTCAAAAGTTTCATCAGAAAATGGTAGGTTTGAAGCTACAGCTATGGTAAAGGGCACAGGAAAGTTTTCAATCTCAGTAATCCCGGTAGCATAGATATCACAACCGTACAGTTCTTTTATCTGGGAAGCAGCAATTCCTTTTCCGGCTCCAATCTCCAGAACCTTATTTGCCTTAATTAATGCCCTTTCCAGATCAGGAAGTTTCCGCTTATATGATTCTAAATCCCGTTCAAATGGATATTTATATTTTTTCAAATCCTTCTCATTAGAATCCTTTGCAATGTCGGGAAGTTTTTCTATTTCTTTTATTTTTGCTAAAGCCAGAGCTTTAACTTTATCAATCAGATTTTCTTTAGATACACAATTAAGAAAGCCTGCTAACTTATCAGCTGCATCTGACATAAAACGATTGTATTTATCGCGTGGAATAACCACCAATTCTGTAGATACATTTAAAGTTTCCTTTAGCACTTCTACTTGCTGCTGTAACAGGTGCTTGATAGCATCAAAAGAAATAAACTCCAATCCCGGTAAAGATAGAGCAATTATTGGCTTTTCTACAATTCCCTCAAGTAGTGAGGAAATATCATTAAAGTCATACCACCTAATATTGATTTTGAATAAATCTTTTAACTTAAGCCTTGCCATATTACCTAGATTAATAATCTCTAATTTATCAGCGTTCTTACGAACATAGTCATCAAGCCAGAGGTGGGTGTAATACCCGTCAATAAAAGATTTTAAATAGCTGTCACTGGTTTTACAATACTCTCCAACTGTCCTTAGAAAAAATTCCAAATCAAACTCCAAATCGTTATTAACAAAGTGATATTTATGAAAAATTTCGGGATTTTCATATATAAAAGAATCAGGAGCAACAGTCCCTTGAATAAAATAATGCAAATCATAAGGTATTTTAACCTTATCCAGCACCAGACGTGCAAAATAAATATGGGTACATATTTCTGGCATTACAATCACCTCTTAAATTTTTATAGCTAAAAATCAGAAAATTAAAGTATAACTTTTTTTCGATACATAATTTTATTTCCTCTTTCTACTGGAAAATTTGTTTAAAATGACATTAGCAAAAAAATGATCTCTTTTTAATTCATAATTAAATAACGAAAAATTAGCTTTTTACTGTTTAATCAATTCATCATTTCTTCTAAAAAATCCTTTACATTTAGTGCAAAAGGTATTCTTCTGGCAATGTAGAATTATTTAAATATATAGACCAGGTCTAACAAGGGGGACTTAAAAATGAAAATATCTTTTATAAATTTACCCAAAAATCACATCGAACTGGTTAAAAAACCGGGCTTAAAATTTAAAATTGGAGAAATTTTAGAGGCCAAAGTACTAAAGGTTGGTTCTCACCGGGCTTTAATTGAGATCAAAGGGCAAAAGGTGCTCAGTGATATCAAAAGCAATTTAAAGAGCGGCGATATTATAAAATTAAGAGTGGCAGGTAAATTTCAAAATAAAATAATACTAAAAGTAATCCCCGAATCCTCTCCTCATAGCAGTCCCCTTAATCTTTTTTTAGAAAAATCGGGAATCACGGCCGATAAAAATGCCCGGTATGCCCTGACATTTCTCTTAAAAAATGGCCTACCCATAACCCCTGAGACAATAAAAGCATTAGTAACTGATAAAAAATATTCTCTCGGTCAACTGCTTTTTAAACTCTTTAACTCAAAAACTTTTCTACAAAGAAATTTAAGTGAAACTATAACCGGGTCGAATGAAATAATAAATAAGTTGGAACAAATGAAATTGGTCCTCAATCCATCACGCAATCCATCACAACTGATAAGCCAGCTAAAAAGTCTAGTTCAAAATCTGGGTCTTATTCAGCAGAAGAAAGATATAAATTCTGTTTTAAATAAAAAACCCCTCTCATCTCTTTTCTCAACTCCTCTGAGTGAAGAACAAAAACAAGGAATCCAGGAGCTTTTAGAAAAATTAACTGGACTAAAGCTACGCCAAAAAGAAGATGGAATTTTACTTCATTTGGAAATACCACTTTTATTTGATCAACCTACCACTGCTCTTTTGCAAATCAAAGAAAACAAAGATTATAAAACAAATAAGATAGAAGATAAACCCTTAAGTATCCTATTGGACTTAAATACTAAATCTCTGGGCCATTTAAAAATTATGGTTATATTACAGGGTAAAGAAATAAATTGTCAGTTTTCCGCAGAGAGAAAAGAAACCCGGACCTTGCTCCGTAAATTTTTCCCGGAACTTAAAAGACGTTTTGAATCACTAACCTATCAGGTAAATCAGATTAGAATAATACCCCTAACCGAAGAAGATGATGAGAAAGAAATAGAATATCTCCCGGGCCAGGTGGATTTCCGTGTATAAGGAGGGAAAACAATGAAAGATTCTAAAAACAAAAAAGCAGCAGCTTTACAATATAATCCAGAAACAGATCAAGCCCCACGACTTATTGCCTATGGTGAAGGAGAGATTGCAGAAAAGATAATCCAGATCGCCAGAGAAAATAAAATCCCTTTCTATCAGGATCATACACTTATAGAACTTCTTTCTACCATTGAGATAGGAAGTGAAATCCCTGAAGAAGCATATCAAGTGGTAGCAGAGATTCTAGCCTTCATATACCGTCTTTCCCAAAAAAAAATATAGCTATAATTACCAATGACATCTTCTAACTCTTCTGTTATAATACTTGCAAGAGAACTTTTATAAGGAGTTGAGATGTCATGAGAAAACTGACTGGAAAAGTTGTAGTTGGTCTGGTTGTTATTTCTCTACTGATTATCTGTATGGGTAATCTGGTAGAGGCAGCCATCACCACTTACACGGTCCAGCCAGGAGACTCTTTATGGAAGATTGGGAAAAAGTTTAATACATCAGTAAGTTATCTTAAACAGCTGAATAACTTATGGTCCAACACAATTTATGTCGGTCAAAAGTTAAAGGTTCCTGCAACTATTGCATCAGTTGGATGGGTATATACTGTTAAATGGGGCGATTCTCTCTGGAAAATCGCTCAAAAGACCGGCACTAGTGTTGATGCTATCAAAAAGGCCAACAATTTATACTCAAATAATATCTGGGTTGGTCAGAAACTAACTATTCCAACTAATCCAACTAATTCCTCCACAACAAATGTAAGTAATATTTCCCAAAGTGACTTAGATCTATTGGCCCGTGTTATCTACGCCGAAGCACAGGGTGAACCTTTCGAAGGCCAGGTTGCTGTGGGGGCAGTAGTGTTAAACAGAGTTAAAAGCCCATATTTTCCAAATACCATAAAAGGTGTTGTCTTTCAAAAATATGCTTTTGAAAGTGTCTCCAATGGAGAAATCTGGCGTAATCAACCAAATGCCACTGCTTATCAGGCAGCTAGAGCTGCTTTAAGTGGACAAGATCCAACCGGTGGAGCACTCTACTTCTTTAATCCAGCCAAGATTAATAATCCTTATAGCTGGATCTGGACAAGAAAGGTTACAAAAATAATTGGTAACCATAGTTTCGCTATTTAAAAAAAGCTGAACCTATAAAGGTTCAGCTTTTTTAGTGTTTAGGAAATTATACTTTTTCATAGGTATGAATTAAACTGCAAAAAGCTAATTTTGAGCGATATAGAAATTTTTCGTTAAACCATCTTATTTCGACTGAGATCGAACTTTAGATGGTTCGAAAAAATTCACTATGAAGCGAAGAATTAGCTTTTTGCAGTGTCCGAAGGGCATTTTGTTCTTTAATCCTCACCTTTAATCACCGCCAGAGGTCTGTGACGGGCAACCCGTTTTGCCTTTCCTGTATCCTCCATAGCCATAACTACCTGATCAATATCTTTATAGGCCTGAGGAGCTTCATCCAGGATCTTTTTAAATTTAGGAGTATTTATCACCACATTACCAATTTTCTTTTTCAAATCATCTGTACTAATTTGTCTCCTGGCCGCTCGTCTGGATAAAACCCGACCAGCACCGTGATTGATGGATTTGAAAGTCTCTTCTATTCCACAAAGACCGACCATAACATAAGAAGGATTGCCCATACTACCTGGAATGATAGCAGGATGTCCCACATCCTGATAACATGATGGATTAGCTGGATCTTTTGCAGGCAATGCTCTTGTAGCTCCTTTCCGGTGAACAAGAACTTTTCTGCCAAAATGTGTTTCAAATTTGGCGATATTATGGGCAACATCATAAATCAATGTAAGCGTGTGTTGACCTCCAAAGAAATCAGCAAAAATTTCCCTAATCAAGTGAGTGATAATTTGCCGATTGGCAAAGGCAAAATTAATTGCAGCAGCCATAGCCTGATAATATCGCTGACCGCATTTCGAGTGAATAGGAACTGCAGCCAACCCTTTAGATGGTAGACGAATTCCCAATCTTTCTGCCTCTTTAAGCATCTCTTTGCTGTAATCTGTACAGATTTGATGACCAAAGGCACGGCTTCCCGTATGGATTAAAACAGTAATATTACCTTTCTTAAGCCCATATCGATCAGCCCGCTTTTGATCATAAATTGTATCAATATAACCAATCTCAATGAAATGATTACCGCCTCCTAATGTTCCCAATTGATAAAAACCCCGTTCTCTAGCAGTTTTACTGACTGCATCAGGATTGGCCCCGGCAAAATATCCCCTCTCTTCTGTATGTTCTAAATCGGTAGCTACCGCCAGTCCTTTTTTGAAAAGGTAATCTATCCCCTGAGTTAAAATAGCGTTAAAATCTTTTGATTTAAAACCCAGCTTATTCTTTTGGCCTACTCCCACAGGAACCTGCTCCACAATAGCTTTAACCAGTTTTTCTAAAGTCCTTTTCGAGACTGCGTTTACCGGGATGGGTGATTGAAGAAGACGAACACCGCAGTTAATATCCATCCCCACTGCTCCGGCAGAAATAACACCAATCTCACCATCTGATGCCATAATCCCTCCGATGGGTAAGCCAAATCCTTCATGAATATCAGGCATCCCAACTACTTTTTTATAAACCCCCGGAAGAGTAGCTGCATCAATTAACTGTTTTATTGCCCCACTTTCAACCTTCTTGCATAACTCTGGGCTAATATATAATTCAACATCTACCAGCATATCGCCGGTACGTTGATACCGAAAACAATTTTTTCCAACTTGGACTAAATTATATTTAGACATGAAAAATCCTCCTTTCCCTTAGATTATACAGGCCAAAGAAGGATTTTTCAAGATACAGTACTTATGTTCATGATTTCATGGAGTGCTTTGCTAACAGATCAAATACAAAAAAGAAGATTATGCTTAACTAAATCATGATTATACTGCAAAAAGCTAATTTTGAGCGGCATAGAAATTTTTCACCAAATCATCTTGGCGAGATTTAGATGATTCGAAAAATTTCTCAAGAAGCGAAAAATTAGTTTTTTGCAGTTTAACCAATCATTAATTTTCCTCTTTACTGGCAAATTCCTCTAGCCGTTTTTGAACAAGGTAATTCACAGTATTTTTTGGAAAAGTACCATCCCGGCGTTGATGCCCGGCCGGAAGTCCTGTCAATATTTCGATTCCTTCATCAATGGTCCGAATAGGATAAATGTGAAATTGACTTTCAGCAATAGCTTCTACCACTTCTTCATCTAACATCAGATTTTTAATATTTTTGTAAGGGATAATTACCCCCTGATCTCCGGTAAGCCCCCCGCCTTACAGGTTTTGAAAAATCCCTCTACTTTCTGAGTTACTCCCCCTACAGGTTGAATCTCTCCCTTTTGATTAACTGAACCGGTAATAGCAATATTTTGATAAACCGGAATCTGAGCAATTCCTGAAAGCAGGGCAATTAATTCTGCACAGGAGGCACTGTCTCCATCAATTCCGCTATATACCTGTTCAAAGGTCAAACTTGCCGAAAGGTTCAATGGGTGCTCTTGAGCATAGCGGGAACCTAAAAAGTTGGTGAGAATCATAAGTCCCTTGTCATGTATTGCTCCACTCATTTTGGTCTCACGCTCGATGTGAATGACACCCTTTTGTCCACGATAAACTACCGCCGTTACTTTTGATGGATAACCAAAAGTATAATCACCAAAATCAAGTATCACCAGGGCATTCACCTGTCCGATTCTGCAACCATAACACTCTATCATTAATGTACCTTCTTTAATCATTTTTAGAATCAACTCTTCGTATCTATTATTACGGTTAACTTTTTCTTTAATAGCCTTTTTTACATGATCTCCTGTAACCAGAACAGCTCCTTCCAATTTAGCCCAGGTTTCAGCTTCACTAATTACTTCTATCAAAAGATTAAAATAGGTACTGAGTTTCTCCTGATCCCCGGCCAAACGCGAACTATAGTCAACTACTTCCGCTACTGCCGAAGAATGGAAAGGTAATAAATTGGCCCGTTCCCCATAAGTACGGATAAAACGTGCCATCTTCATGATATTTTCTTCATTTCTTTCCATCGTTCTTTCAAAATCCACTTTAATTTTAAATAATTTTCGAAAATCTTCGTCAAAATTTAATAATAAATAATATAAGTCAGGATTTCCTAACAGAATAATTTTTACTCGCAATGGAATGGCAGTTGGACGCAATGAAGCTACTGAAATCACACCATAACCTTCTCCCAGATTTTCTATCTGAATTTCTTTGGTTTTCAAAGCCCGTTTAAGAGCATGCCAGGATTCGCTATTGAGTAAAAGATCACGTACTGAAAGGATCAAATATCCACCGTTAGCCTGGTGAAGAGCTCCTGGTTTAATCTGCATGAAGGAAGTATAAAGTGCTCCCATCCGACTTACATATTCCACCTTTCCCATTAATCGATAATAGGTTGGATTTATCTCATAAATAACAGGTGCACCTTTAAGATTACTATTGTCAATAAAGAGATTGACCTGATAGCGGAGAAAACTAAAATCTCCATCTTCTTCATTAAAGATAGGCAACTCAACTGTCTCTTCCTGCGATCTGAACTCATCCAATGATTCAATTACATCATTTTTATATGCATTAAGATAATTAATAACATCTGGATTATTTTTATATAATTTCATAATCTCTCTGAAGAGTTGATCCACAATAATACTGCCTGTCTCCCGGTCTAAAGCTTCTAATCTATCTTTAAATTTACGTTCCATTTTTCGTCCTCTACGGAAAATTTCTTTTGCCTTTTTTTCAATCTCTTCCGAAGCCAGTTTGAGCTTTTCTTTTTCAACTTCACTTAAAGCTTCAAACTCTTCAGTACTAAGAAACCGACCATCAATTTCTGGAATTGTAAGGATACTATTTTGTTTCTCCTGGACAATAAATCCTTTCTTTTGTGCAAATTCTTCTAATTCCTTCATTAGTCTTTTTTTGGCAGTTTGATATTGACTCAGGATTTCATTTTTCTTACATTCATACTCTTCACTTTCAAAAGCCCTGGGAATCTCAATCAATAAATTTTCCAGTAATTTTTGCATTCTTTTAGCAAAAATCTTTCCTTTCCCGACTGGAAATGATAGAGCTAAAGGTTGATCGGGATAATCAAAATTATAAACATAGCACCAATCATCAGGAACAGGTTCTGTCTCTGCAACCTGTTTTGCGATCCTTCTGGCATAAGTAGCTTTCCCTGTCCCGGCTGGGCCAACCATAAATATGTTATAACCTTCTTTTTGAATCTTTAAACCAAATTCCATGGCCCGTACTGCCCGCTCCTGACCAATAATCTCTTCTAAAGGTTTAAGTTCCTCAGTCGTCTCAAAAGGTAAAGCCTCAATTGGGCAAGTTCTTCTTACCTTTTCTGGTTTTAACTCATAAAAATTTGCCATATAAAAATCCCCCTTATACACTACTTAAACCTATATGATAATAATATTTTATGCAAAGAAGATTGATACTGATTTTTATTAAAAAAAGAAAAGACAACTGCGCTTTGCAGTTGCCAATTTTAGAATTAAGCAAATAATCGAAAATAAGTCATTCAACCCCTATTTCTTGATCTGAATTGTTGCATATTTATGGGTTGAGTTTCATAGATATGTACTGTATAATATAATTAACAGGTTTTGCATGGCAAAAAATTAAAATTTTTAGAAAGGAGTATTTAAAATATGGTTACATTTAACCAGGACATCCTCTTAAAATTATACCATCAACACTTTAAGAAAGGTAATGATTTTTTTGCAAATAAAGATTATTTTCAAGCCTTTTTGTTTTTTGCTAAATCTTTGACCATTGGTGAAATTTTAAATGATCCAAAACTCACGGTACAGGCTAAACTTAAAATTGCTAATGTACAATTTAAAAGTAGAAACTTACGTGAAGCTCGTAATTTATATACTGAATTGCTAGAATATACAGTTGTTTTATCACAAAAAGAGCTTCTTCAAATAAAAAATAGGTTGGGAATTACCAATATGCTGATGGGCAGATATCAAAAGGCCAGCAAAATTTTTGAAGAACTAGCTAAAAACGAAGACCCTGTGGCAAGACGTAAAGCATATAATAATATGGGGGTTTTATATTATTATCTGGATACATTTTTTGATGAAGAATGCATGGATAAAGCTATCCAGAATTTTGAGCGTGCCTATGACCTCTGTCATGATGATCAATTGATGAAACATAAAATTCTCCGTAATCTCGGTATGGCTTTCTATGAAAAGAAAGACTACACCACTGCTCTTCGTAAATTTAAAGAAAGCCTTATTTTAATTGAAGATAAAGTAGAGTTGGCCCATACTCTTAACGAAATGGCAAAAGTATATATCGAACTTCATGATTATGAAGAAGCACTTAAAAATCTCCGGGAAGCTGAAAAAATTCTTTTAAATAAAAAATATCGAAACTTAGAAGAATTATCCCGTAACATATTCATTCATGGTCTTTTGTCGAAAAAACAGGGTCGGATTGAAAGCGCCTTTACTCAATTTCGAACTGCTCTGCAGGGGTTTATTGAAAAGGAAATTTACGCTGAAGCTGCATTGGTTTGTCGTGAAATTTATGAAATGTTTAAGGACAGAAATCCAGAACGTGCTAATTTTTACCTTGATCAGTATAAGTTTTATCTAAATTACCTTGATCCAATGGAAGTATAAAATATAGGTATAAGGGGGTGTAGAAGGTGAGGAGGATAACTGGCCCAGGTCTTGATGAGGATTAAAAACTAGGGGTATTACAAAAAGGGTTGGAAAACAGTCAATTCCAACCCTTTTTGTAATAATTACTCTTAACTATTTTCTGATGAAGCAGCAGCTTCTGATAAACCTCTAAGTTTTATCTCTTTAATCATAGCCGGAATAATTTGATTTAAATCCCCGACTAAACCATAAGTAGCAACATTAAAAATAGGAGCATTTGGATCTTTATTAATAGCTATAATCACATCAGAAGATCTCATTCCCACCAGATGCTGGACAGCACCGGAGATACCACAGGCAATATAAATCTTAGGTGAAACAGTCTTACCGGTCTGTCCTACCTGATGTGCATAAGGAATCCAACCATTATCAACAGCAGCTCTAGATGCACCGACAGCTCCTCCAAGAACCTCTGCCAATTCTCTGATAAGTTTAAAGTTTTCTGCTGAACCAACCCCCCGTCCTCCAGAAACAATAATATCTGCTTCTTCAAGTTTGACCATATCAGTTATCTCTTCTACAACCTTTAAAACACGAGTCCTGAGATTCAATTTATTATAATCAAAATGGTGCTTAATTACCTGACCATTATAACCGGATTTCCGTTTAGCAGGTTTCATTACCCCCTGACGAACAGTTGCCATTTGCGGTCGATGGTTTTTGCAGACAATCGTTGCCATTATATTACCACCAAAAGCAGGTCTGGTCTGCAGCAAAATTCCGCTTTCAGAATCAATATCTAACCCAGTACAATCAGCTGTAAGTCCTGTCTTTATTCTGGCAGCTACACGAGGCCCTAAAGAACGTCCAATAGCAGTAGCACCTAGAAGGATAATTGAAGGTTTATAACAATTAATCAATTCAGTCATAACTGCTGTATAAGCCTCATCATTATAGATAGCAAGACCTTCTTCATCTACCAGATACACCTTGTCCACTCCGTAATTGATCAAATCCTTTGCCTTGGAAGTTAACTTATTACCAATTAAAGCAACACAGAGATTTTCTCCTAACTTGTTAGCTAATTTTCTTCCTTCACCTATTAATTCATAAACAACCTGATTTAACTGACCATTTCTCTGTTCGCCAAAGACCCAGACATCCTTATAATCAGTGAAATCTCTTGTACTCTTCTCTATCCGTTTAATTTCAATTGCCTGAACAGGGCAAACACTTTCACATGAACCACAGAGTGTACATTTATCTAAAATAACAGCTTTCCCATCCCTGATTTCAATAGCTTCAAAAGGACACTGTTTAACACAAACTTCACATCCAATACATGTATCGGATATATAAATACTCATAATATCACCTCCACTTATAAGATTCTCTGCTCACGTAATGCATTAAATAAATTTTGCACCTGTTCTTCAACTTTACCTGTAAAAATTTGGGTTTTTGCTTCGAATTTTGGAGTGGTAATAGAAACCACCTGGGTTGGCGAACCGTTAAGTCCAATCTTATCTTCATCCACATCTAAATCCTGAGCTGTCCAGATAGGAACTTCCATTTCCCTGGAGCGAAGAATTCCACGTATAGAAGGCAGTCGGGGTTCATTTATTTCTTTAACTACAGTCAATAATGCTGGTAGATCCATCTCTATCTCCTCATATCCACCTTCAATCATTCTCTTAACCCGGATTATTTTATCAGTTACATCAGTAATTTCTTTGACATATGTAACGTGGGGAATATCCAGATGTTCAGCAATTCCTGGGCCAACCTGAGCAGTATCACCATCAATAGCCTGCTTACCACAGAGGATTAGATCTACACCACCGATCTTTTCAATCCCCTTAGCCAGTGTATAGGAAGTTGCCAGAGTATCTGCTCCGGCAAAAACCCGATCACTTAAAAGTATAACATCATCTACACCCAGAGAAACTGCTTCCTTTAGTGATTCTGTTACTTGAGGAGGTCCCATACTTATCACAGTAACAGTACCACCATATTTCTCTCTCAAACGTAAACCTTCTTCAATGGCATACATATCAAAAGGATTGATTATACTTTTTACCCCTTCCCGGATCAGGGTATTAGTCTCTTTATTAATCTTTACATCAGTGGTATCAGGAACCTGTTTAATACATACAACAATCTTCATCTTTACCCCTCCTATCTATTCTTCTTCCACAGGGTGGATGCGATAACATTACGTTGGATCTGATTCGTACCTTCATAAATCTGAGTAATCTTGGCATCACGCATCATCTTTTCTACCGGATATTCTTTCATATAACCGTAACCACCAAAAATCTGTACAGCATCGGTCGTTACCTTCATTGCTACATCAGAAGCAAAGCATTTACACATAGCCGACTCACGGCTAAAATCTTTAGCACCGGCATCAATCATTCTGGCAGTTGCATAAACCAGAGCTCTCGCAGCTTCAGTCTGCATAGCCATATCAGCCAACATATGTTGAATTATCTGAAAATTAGCAATAGGTTGACCAAACTGTTCCCGTTCTTTAGTATATTTCAAACATGCATCAAGTGCTCCCTGAGCAATCCCTACAGCCTGAGCCCCAACACCGGGACGACTATGATCTAAAGTCTTTAAAGCTACAATATACCCCATACCGGGTCTAGCTAAAATCTGATCTTTATGAACCCGACAATCTTCAAAGATTAATTCTCGAGTAGCCGAAGCCCGGATTCCCATCTTATCTTCTTTTTTACCAAAGCTAAATCCAGGAGTTCCTTTTTCCACAATAAAAGCAGTAGCGCCGCGGGCTCCCTTTCTTTTATCAGTCATAGCAATGACAGTATAAATATCCGCTTCTCCACCATTCGTAATCCATTGTTTTACACCATTCAAAATATAATAATCACCATCTTTTACAGCAGTTGTCTTAATGTTACTGGCATCACTACCGGCTTCTGCTTCTGTTAAAGCAAAGGCTGCAATAGTACCATCAGCAATCCGGGGTAAATACTTTTCTTTCTGTTTTTTATTACCGAATAATAAAATAGGCATAGTTCCCAATCCGGTAGCAGCATATCCTAATGCAATTCCGGCACAAACTCTACTCAGTTCTTCTGTAACCAGAGCCATCTCAAAAATTCCACCGCCCAATCCTCCATATTCTTCGGGAATATATACCCGAAACATATCAGATTTGGCTAAAATATCCATAATTTCCCACGGAAACTCGCCGCTCTCATCATACTTCTTTACAACCGGAGCAATCTTTTCTTCAGCAATCCGCCTCGCCAGGTCACGAATAATTTGCTGTTTTTCGGTTAAGAAATACTCCATTCGCTTTTCACTCCTTCAGAATTTTTATAATTTTTTGAGAAACAGCTATATCTATTATAGCGTAAAAATGGTACATCTTCAATACAAAATTATTACCTGGTACTAATTTTATCATGCCATCTTTACAGTTTGACTACACCTCTAAATGAAAGAAAAATTCCCAGGTAGAAACTACCTGGGATATCAATAGCATTATTTATATGGTTAAACTGCAAAAAGCTAATTTTTCGCTTCTTGAGAAATTTTTCGAATCATCCAAAGCTCGATTTCCGCCGAAATAAGGCTTCCTAATCAAAGGGCCCTCCTGGTCCTTGATTAGCTCATCACCTCCTGTGATGAGGCCTTATTTCGTCGGAAATCTCGCTAAGATGATTCGGCGAAAAATTTCTATATCGCTCAAAATTAGCTTTTTGCAGTATAATCTTATATTATATTAAATTAATAACTGATCTTACTGCAAAATCATTAAGAAGTTTAGTTGGCTTTAACCCTTCACCTTCATTTGTTTTATCTCTCCCGTTTTTAATTTAACTTTTTTCTTGCAGTGATAGAATTCCAGATCATTTCCTTCAACTAAAGTATAATTAACCTGATCTTTCTTTACATAAACATTTAGTTTTCTACCACGGAAACGAATTGAAAACTGATAACCCGTCCACCCCTCAGGTAAATAAGGGTTAAAATATAATTTTCCATCATATACCCTCATACCAGCAAAACCATTAATTACACACATCCATGACCCGGCCATACAGGCAGCATGAATTCCTTCATGGGTATTATTATTATAATCATCTAGATCAAGACGGGCTGTTTGCATAAAATAGTCATATGCGTCTTTTCTATAACCAATCTCAGATGCAATAATACTATAAATACAGGCAGATAAAGAAGAATCATGAGTGGTTCTGGGTTCATAATAATCATAGTTGGCTTTTTTAGTCTTGAGATCAAAGAGATCTCCTAATAGGAACATCAATAATACTACATCAGCCTGTTTACAGATTTGATAACGCCAGATATTTAAAGGATGCCAATTTCTCACCAAAGGGATATCTTCTTCTGACAAAGAATCCACATCTAATTCTTCTTTATATAAGAAGGAATCATCTTGCGGATGGATTCCCAAATCTTCGTTAAATGGTAGATACATCTCATCAGCACAACGCTGCCAGTATTCAATCTCTTCAGATTTTAAACCAATTTTTTCTGCCAGTGCTTTAAATTTATCTGGATATTCTTCTTCCATCATTCTTGCTACCTTAACTCCCAGCTGTAAATTAAACCTGGCCATATAATTGGTGTAACAATTATTGTTAACACCGGGTTTATATTCATCGGGACCGCAGACTTCATTTATGCAGAATTTATTTCCCTTTAGAGGAATAAAGCCTCCTCTATCTGCCCAACAGCGTGAAGTTTCAAAAATAATCTCTGCACCATAATTTAAGAGAAAATCTATATCATCGGTAGCTTCTACATATTTATGAATTGCATAAACAATAGCAGCATTAATATGATATTGGGTAGTAGAACCTTCAAAAAGTGCTGAAGCTTCATGACCGTTAATAGTCCGCCAGGCATATAATGCTCCTCTATGCCCCATCAACTTTGCTTTTGCTCTTGCTTTGTCAAGAATATTGTAACGGTATAGAAGAAGTTTTTTAACAAATTCAGGTTGACTATATAAAAAGAACGGATTTACATATATTTCTGTATCCCAGAAATAGTGACCCTCATAATGTTCTCCAGTTAACCCTTTAGCTCCAATACTTGTTCTTCCATCCCGACCACAGGATTGTAGAAGATGAAAAGCATTAAATCTAACACCTTGCTGTAAAGCCAGGTCTCCTTCTATTTTTACATCAACTTCATTCCAATAGTCTTTAAGAAATTGATACTGCTTGTTAAGTAATATCTCAAACCCCTCTTTTTTCGCTTCACTGACTTCTCTTTTGACCACAGTTTCCAATTCCTCACGGGATACGTCCAGGTCAGTATAGAAACTTATATATTTTTCAAGCTGATAACTCTGGCCCTCTTTACCATACCAGATATATTTAATTGCAATCTCGTTTTCTCTAGTTATATTCTCACACTCAAATGAGAAATCTTTAGCAGAGCTCTTAAAACAATGATCAATAGCAAAGGCAATAGCAATTTTAGTGTTATTTGTCTCCTGAATAAGTAAACCTTGATCTTCATTTACTTCTGTTTTAACCACTTTTAAGGCCTTTTCACGTAAATGATGATAGTTTTGGACATCACCATTCACTTCAGAGGAAAATATAAGCTGACCTGAAAAATTAAGAGGAGTTACAGAAAATTTAATTACTGCCCTATGTTGATCAGTTAAGGAAATACATCTTTGAATATCTACTGCAATTTTTCTTCCCTTTGGACTTGTCCATACCAACGTTCTTTGAAGAACTCCTCTTTTTAAATCCAGCACCCGCTGATATTCTTCGAGTTGGCCCTTCAGCATATCAAACCATTCATCTTCCACCTTTAACCGAATAATCTTCCAGTCAGCCAGATTAACCATAGTCTGGCCTACCTCAGGCATTTTGGGTATAAATTCACCATAGTATATGGGCTCTGATTCATAAACTCCATTAATATAAGTACCGGGAGTGGTAGTCTTAGGATCACCACTATACCCTTCCTCAAAAGTTCCTCTAAGTCCTATATATCCATTTCCTAAAGCAAAAATAGTTTCATTTCGATGATTATATTCAGGCCGAAATTCATCCTCTACGATCTTCCATTCATGATATGGATAAATCGACTCTTTATTCTGATGATATTTCCGCATCACTTATTCCTCCTATTCCTACCTTTTTACCATCGTTTGGTATTGCTCTATATCAAAATCTCTTAAATCATTAATCATAACATCTGCACCTTTTAATGTTGAACTACCAACACCAACTGCAAACATTCCAGCTCTTTTAATTGCTTCAATCCCTGCCTGAGCATCTTCAACTCCAATACAGTATTCTGGAGCCAATCCAAGCCCCTTTGCAGCAGTAAGAAATATTTCCGGGTGAGGTTTACTGTTTTTGATAGTAGCAGCATCTACAATATAATCAAAATAATGCTCCACTTTGAGCTTCTTAATTACAAAAGAAGCATTTTTACTGGCTGAGGCCAAAGCAAGTTTATATCCATGCTTCTTTAAACTTTCAAGTACCTCACCAGCACCCGGTAAAAGATCATCAGGAGTAATTTTCGCTATAAGTTCCTTATAATCAGCATTTTTCTCTTCTGCCAGTCTTTCTTTCTCTTCTTGCGTATAACTTTTATTAGATCTACTGAGAATAATATTCAATGATTCCATCCGGGAAACTCCCTTTAGTTTTTCATTAAATTTACGATCAAAAGGAATTCCAAGTTTTTCAGCAAGACGTTTCCAGGCCTGATAATGATATTCTGCAGTATCGGTAATTACTCCATCCAGATCAAAAATTACACCCTTAAAATATCCATCCATCTTTAAATCTCCTCCTTAGCCAGAATTTCTGCAGCCATCTCTGGTAAAACAGTATTAACTATAATTCCTCCACCTATTTCAAAACCGGCCATTGTATTGAGTCGAGGGGCAATTTCTAAATGCCAGTGAAAATCAGTATATTCCGTAGAATTTACCGGGCCATTATGGATATAAAGATTAAACGGAAAATCTCCCAGAACACGATAGAGTTTATTAAACACTTGCAAAATTACCCCTGCCAATTCTTCCAGATCATTATCAAGAATTTCTTCAAACTTTGCATTATGTTTCCGGGGCAAAATCCAGGTTTCATATGGAAACCGGGATGCATAAGGAGCTACAACCAGATATGAAGAAGAAAGAAAAATTTGACGATCCCCATTTATTTCGGTTTCTATTAGATCACAAAAGATACACCTTCCGGTATCCTGCTTATAAGTTTTAAAACCTACTAACTCTCTTTTTATACGTGGCGGTATAAAAGGAGAAGCAATAACCTGAGAATGAGGATGATGTAATGACGCTCCACCCTTTTTTTGATAATTTTTGAAGATTAAAACATAAACTATTTTCTGTTTTTTACTTAACTTTTTATAACATCTCTTATAGGTCAATAAAAGATCAACCATCTCGCTTTGGTTCATCTTAAAAAAATTTATATTATGATCGGGATGCTCTACTATCACATTGTGATATCCAGATTGGTTTATTCCACAAAATAGCTCATTTTCAATCACACATTTAGTCTTTCCAGGAGCAAGGATAGGGAACTTATTGGCAAAAGTTCTGGTAACCCATTTACCCTCTCGATAAAGAGCATCAATTTGGGGAGGAGTTTTATCTTCATTACCAGGGCAGAAGGGACAGTTAGTAATAGAATCTGTTTCTGTCTCTTTTTCACACAAATCGGTTGGTCTTCTACTTCGACCCGCTGCTATAATTACTGATTCGTTTGTAATTGGATCAAACCTCATCTGAGTCATTTATTTTCCCCTCCCCAAAATAAAGTTCAGATAATCTTTTTAAACTAATTTCCCATCCGGTAATTTTCCTTTCAACATGCTCTCCGTTTTCTAATAGTCTTTCTATAACCTCAAGATATCCGGAAGCAGTTTTATCCCAGGTATAACGGTTCTTTATTCTTTCCAAGCCAGCCTGCCTTATTTTTTGCCACTCCTTATGATTATCAATTAAACGCAGTAATCCCTCTGCTATCTCTTTTTCTGATTCAGGATTAATTAATACAGCAAATTCCTGCTTTCCATCAGAAAAACTCTCACTGGGTCCTCCATTTCTGGTAACTACAACCGGCAATCCACAAGCAGCAGCTTCCAAAGGAGCCAGGCCAAAAGGTTCGTAAAGGGCTGTTAAAGCAAAAATTCCACCTTTTTTGGCAAAATATCGATAACACTCTGCAAGCTCTTTTTGGCTTTCCAGATTTATAAAACATACATTGCCTCTTATTCCTTTTTTCTCAATTGTTCTGATAATCTGCGCCAGTACCTGGCCTTCTACCCCTTCAAGTCTGGTATATTCCTGCCACGGATTCTCCATTCCTCTAACAATTATACATAGATTTGCTTTTTCTAAAAGCTTTTGATTTCCCGCATAAGCCCTAACAAGACCAATGTGATTTTTCTTGGGATCTAAACGGCTGGAAGCAATAATACATGGAAAATCCAAACGTTCCGGATTCAAATCTCGATGAAATGAAGTTTTTATTTTCTTCTCAATGTTCTGTTCACATTTTCCTGCACAGTCCGGATAAAAAATTTTAGTATTAACTCCCGGTGGAATCACAGCAAAACGCTTATCATCCTCTACATCAATAGCTCCTCTATATACATGGTGTGAATACTGCTTAAAACGTTCCATTCTGGTACTGACTATATTTACCGCCGAATTCGACATACAGATCCTTTCTGCCGGTATCCGATTGGTAAAATGATATATATCATTGAGTTCTCTGATATTTTCAGGAGTTGCACCCAATTTATCGAGTTTCTGGGCACCTAAAGAATGAGCAGTGAAGGTAAAAGGTACTCCCAACTTTTCCTTTAATAAAGCTCCGGCAAGACCACCATCACCGTAATGAGTAGTTATAAAGTCTGGTTTACAGTTTTTCTCTTGATAATATTTACATATCCCATTCACATACTCATCAATATGTGGCCAGAGATCTTCTTTACGAAGAAACTTTTCTCCACCAAAGGAAATTCGTATAATCCTCAAGTTCTCGACTCCAGGATAGTAATCAATATGGGATTCAAAGCCAGGCCAGTCTGGATCAACAATTCTCCGAGTAAAAATATCTACCTTTATCCCCTGTCGTGCCATAGCTTGCGCTACTTCTTTTACATAAACCAACTGTCCACCAAAATCAGGATGTTCTGTCCAATACCTATCTTCTGGATCGAAATTACCTTGTGGATTAAGAAATGCGATTCTCATTTTATCACTCCAACTCCCTTTTTATATTAGCCTTTAACAGCACCAGCAGTTAATCCAGCAACAATCCGTTTCTGGAAGATGAGAACCAATACAACCAGAGGAATCGTAACTATTACCGCTGCAGCCATAATTTCCCCAAAAGGTATTTGACGTGAAACCTCACCAGTAAAGAGAGCGATAGCAACCGGTACAGTTCGAGCAGTCGGTTCAATTGAAGTAAATGTTAAAGCAAACAGATACTCATTCCAGGCTGCAATGAAGGATAACAATCCTGTTGTTACCAATGCAGGAGCTGTCAAAGGAAGTAAAATTTTGTAAAAAGTCTGAAATGGTGTCGCACCATCCACCTGTGCAGATTGTAAAAGCTCATTTGGTAAACTTTTAAAGAAAGAGGTCATAACCCATGTTGTAAATGGCAAGGTAAAAAGCATATATGATAATATCATACTTGGAATAGCTTTAATTCCTAAATGGTTAATAACTGCATATAAACCTGACAATACTGTTACCTGTGGGAACATTGTCATAGCCAATATTAAATAAAGTGAGAGTGTTTTACCCTTAAATCGCAGCTTACCGAGAGCAAATGCAGAAACTGAACCAACAGCTAGTGCCAATAAAGTTGTTAACATGGAAACAATCGCACTATTGATCAGCCCACGAACAAATTTATCATTACTAAAAACCGCTCTATAATTCTGCAGTGTAGGAGCAAACTTATAAGTCTCCGGATCTCTAGGAACAAAAGTTGCAGGTGTCATCTGCAACTGAGCTTCTGATTTTAGTGATGAGTTAATTGCCCAATAGAAAGGGAATACCAGATAAATGAAAATAATTATTACAAGAAGCCAGAATAATCCTTTCTTTATTACTTCAATTAATCCTTTATTTCTCATTCTGTATCAACTCCCAGTAATTTCATATAAAGAACAGCAAAACCAAATATAATGATAAAGATGATTACACCAATTGCAGAAGCTAATCCCATAGCCCGATTACCAATCAATTGATAGTAATTATAGCTGGCCATTGAATAGGTTTTCTGGGCCAAAAGAACCTGGAAAATATCGAATACCCGCAAAGCATCCAGAGTACGAAAAACCAAAGCAACAGCTAATGATGGTTTTAATAGAGGCAATGTAATACTGAAGAATTGACGTATTGGACTTGCTCCATCAACTTTTGCTGCTTCATAAATACTTTTTGGTATAAGTTGTAAACCTGCCAGAATTAATAAAGCCATAAAGGGAGTTGTTTTCCATACATCTACGATAATCAAAGTCGGTAAAGCTATAGATTTATTACTCAAAAAAACCATATTTCCATCACCAATACCCAGCTTTTCAAAGATCATATTAAAAAAACCAATCCGACTGGGTGCCAGCATAAACTCCCATATTCGGGCTGAAACTACTGTTATTACTGCCCATGGAACCAACATGGTTGCACGCATTATTCCGCGTCCTTTAAAATTACTGTTCATTACTAATGCGATTCCCAAACCAAGAATTGTCTCCGCTAAAACAGAAATTACCGTAAAACTAATTGTATTCCATATTGCTTGGATAAAATCCCTATCCGTTGCACCAATCACATATCGTTTACCAAATAAACTAAATTGAGTTAATTCACGGTATCTTATTGGCTTACGGGGCAGTACCCTGATTGCACGTTCATAAAGTTTTTCACCAGTTCTTGGATCAATTTTCTGTTTACCCGTCTTTTCATCAATAATAGGTGGTAATTCTTTAATCGTTATACTTAGCAATCTTTTATAATTATCAAAACCAATAAAATGAGTTTTTTCTCCACTAGCAAAAGTTTTATCCGTAAAACTGGTATAAAAAACCTGTCCTAAGGGATAAAATGCGATAAGTGCTAAAATTATAAAAGTAGGTAAAAGTAAAGTATATGCCAGGCGTTGTTCACGTCTAGCGAGTTCTGAAGTATTACTATTGGTCTGCTTTGGTCTGCCCCCTTTTATCTTTAACTTTGAAAACATACATCTTCCTCCTTCAGGTCAAATGATCCATTCAAAAGCCCGGGTTGGGAATAAACCTTTCCCAACCCGGCTAAAATGTAAATATGTTATGGTTGACCAATTTCAAAACCAGTAAGGTCTTGTAGATCAAGTTCTAATTCTTCGATTGCAGTTTGAGCATCCTTTTCACCTGTCAGAACTGAATGAACTGCTCTAAAGAAGAGAGTTGATACTTCATTATATTTTGGAGCAGTTGCAGTTGATGGACGAGCTACAGCATTAATGAATACATCATACAGTCTGCCAAAGAATGGATTTGCTTTTAGTACTTCTGGGTCTTTATACAGATCCTTAATAGTTGGATTCAAAGAACCTTTAATAGCACGAATCTTTTGCTCTTCATAAGAAGCCAGGAATAAAGCTACATCTGCAGCAATTTCAGGATGCTTACTGTACTTACTAACAGCTAACTGCCATCCACCAAGAGTTGCTGCACCCTTACCACTCTTACCAGCAGGCAGTGGAGCTACATCAAAGAGACCTTTAATCGCACTATCCTCTGCATTACCCAGACTGTAAGCATAAGGCCAGTTACGCATAAATGCAGCATTACCAGCCTGCCAGATCGCGCGGGCATCTTCTTCACTCATACCAATTACACCTGGAGGAGAAATAGTTCCTACCCAGCTCGCAGCACGTTCAAGCATTTCAATTGCGTTAGGATTATTGATAGTGATCTTCTTATCAGGACTGATGATAGAACCTCCACCGTTGGATGCAATCCACTCGAGAGCATCACAGGTTAAACCCTCATAAGCATTTCCTTGCCATACAAAGCCCCAGAAATCAGGATTACCAGCTTTACGTTCGCCTTCCTGAATAATTCTGGCAGCTTTTTCTAATTCATCCCAGGTCTTTGGAACATCCAGACCATATTTCTCTAATAAATCTTTCCGGTAATAGAGCAAACCTGCATCCGTAAACCATGGAATAGCAACCAATCGACCATCAACAGTATTATTTTCAATCAGAGCAGGGAAATGTTGATCAACGACTTCTTTAGCACCATACTCATAAAGGTCAACAAAGTGTTCTGCCAGATCGCCAGGCCAAATTACATCAATTTGATAAACATCTACTTCAGAACTCTTTGCTTCAAAGAACTGAAGATACAACCCCAGTCGATCTGTAGCCAGATCAGGAGTAACTAAAACTTTAACCTCAACATCTGGGTGGAGTTCCATGTAACGCTGAGCAGCTTCAACACTTAACTGATACTCCTGTCCAACAGCTCCGGTGGCGATTGTAATGACAACCTTTTCATTCTCAGCCAGAGCTGTTCCCATTACACCAAATGCCAAAGCCAATACCAACAACAACACTAACCCTCGTTTCATATAACTCCTCCTTTTGAATTTATTTTATTTTTATAAGAAAAATTTTAAATCTTCTTAATAATTATTCGTTAATTAGCTCATATATCGGAGGCAGTGGCGCAATGGCTCCCATATGTTGTACTGTTATTGATGCGGTTTTTAATCCGATATTAACAGCCTCCATTAGAGATTTTTCTAAAAGTAAACCACCGTATAATCCAGACCAGAAAGAATCTCCTGCTCCAGTGACATCTAATACCTCCACTGGTCTACTCTCCAGTTTAACTAACTTTTTACCATCTGAAAAGAGCAGTCCCTCGGCTCCCATAGTTAAAACAACATTTTTTGCTCCTAAATGATGATATCTTTTAATTCCTTCTTCAGGAGTAATTGACCCCCAAAGCCTTGTCATATCATCTAAAGAAGGTTTTATTATAAAGAAATCACTGATAAATTCTTCAAATATTCGACGCCCTTCTTTTGGATTATCCCATAAAGGCTCATGAAAACATGGATCAAAGGTTATAATTTTTCCTTTTTTAAGGGCATATTCTTTCATAACCTTAAGCGATTCCCGACAAGGTGATTGAGATAAAGCAAATCCAGAAAAATGTACAATCCTAGCACTATCTATCAAAGATCTGGCACTGTCAGTAAATTCTAAATATTTATCCGCTCCCCGATAGTGAAGAACCTCCGGAGTGGAAGTACTTCTAGTAACAAAGATAATTGTTGTCTTATGTTTTTCATCCCTCTGTATCCCAGTGGTATTAACTTTCTTTTCTTTGAGAACTCTTTGAATTAAATCACCAAATGCATCATTACCAATTCTACTAATTAAAGCAGAACTAAATCCTAATCGGGATACATTAATAGCAATGTTAGCTGGCGAACCTCCAACATAACGTTGATAGGTAATTGATTTATCAACCGAATCAACCATAGCAGTAGTTATAAAGTCCATTACAGTTTCACCAATTGTTAATAAATCAATTCTGTCTTTTTCTCTCATCATTTATCATCCTTTTCTATACTGAAGAATGTATGAAATGGATTACATTCAAGCGAAAAAATTGTTAACGGTATTGAGCAGTAGATTCTCTTACAATCAACTTATGTGGCAAAATAACCTGTAATTCTTTAATGAGTCTCTTTTCTATAATATTTATCAAAATTTGTGTTGCTCTTCTACCCATCTCAGTCATAGGTTGGGCAATTGTTGTCAATGTAGGATTATAATAAGATGCTATTTCCAGATTATCAAAACCAATGATAGAAAGATCTTCTGGAACCTTATATCCCAGATCTAACGCTCCTCTAATAGCTCCAATGGCTGTCTCATCACTAACAGCAAATATGGCAGTAGGTGGATCGGGTAAAGTAAGTAACTCTTTTACCAATTTTTCAGCCGTTACAAAAGTAAAATCACCTTCTTTTAAATAGTGATCATTAAAAGGTATATTTGCTTCACTAATAGCTTTTATATAACCAGCAATTCGATCCAGTGATGAATTTTCGTCATCAAATGGCCCAGAGATCATAGCAATTTTACGATGCCCCAAAGATATTAGATATCTGGTTGCATCATACCCACCTTGAACATTATCAATATTAACAAAAGGAATCTTATGATTATTACGTATAGTTCTAGAGATAATTACAGAGGGAAGAGTAAATTCCTCCAGCCATTTCATCTTTTCATTATCTAAACGATGGCACATAAACAGTACACCTTCAGCTCTTCGCTCCAACAGAGTTTTGAAACTATTTTTTTCCCTTTCTTCACTATAATTTGTATTCATTAAAACTACATCATATCCAAATTTGTAGGCAACTTCCTCTATACCCTTCAATACTTTAGAATAAAAGGGATTAGACATATCTGGAAGAATAATGCCTATCAGTTCAGTTTCTTGTTTTCTTAAATATCTAGCAATCATATTGGGCTTATAGTTTAACTTTTCCATAGCCCAGATAACCTTTTCCCTTGTTTCCGGTTGAACAAGGTCACTTTTGTTTAATACCCTTGAAACGGTAGCCTTAGAAACTCCGGCTAACTTGGCAACCTCGTCCATTGTTATAGTATTAGAACTCTTTTTTCTACCGGGTTCATAATCCAGATCTTCTATAACTTTTTTTATCCGCTTGGCAGTTTTTGGGGCAACTTTTTTAGGGTCATTTAAAAATCTGGAAACTGTAGCAGTCGAAACTTCTGCCTTGCGGGCAATATCCTGAATTGTAATTTTTTCTTTCATCGGAATTACCTCTTTAACAACTTATGTATGTAACGGATTTCATTCATATTTTTATGATACATCTTTTTTCGAAATATGTCAAGTGTTTTTTTAATTTTACGATTTTTTATTTGATTTTAAATTAAAAAAAAAAACCTCTGTGACAAGGGAAATTATCATTAAAAACCAAAATTCAGATTCAAAAGTAAGGATAGTCCGTGCATCTGTTCTAAAGGCTGCTCACCAGGTATAACCTGTGTACCTAATTTCCAATTAAAAAGATGTGAATAATAATAACCTACTTTAAACTCCAGATCTACATATCGTTTAAGAGAATAGTAAAACCCAATTTGAGGTTTTATCATGATAAAAGGTGCTTTAAGCACAGTTTGATTAGGAGAAGTAATTCCTTCTTCAAAATTAGAGACTGTATCATGAACCAGTTCAAGTTTCAATCTTCCCAATGATGTTGACCCACCTAAACTTACTGCTACAGTATCTGTCAGTGGAAAGATTTGTTCTAACCATACCCCTCCATGACCTATAGATAAACAGGCATATTTACCATTATCGGCTATAGAAGAGACTGAACCACCAGCACCAAAATTACTGTAACGAAGATTATTCTGAGTCTGAGAGAAAAACCCACCTCCATATGTCCACAATCGACTATCGAGAGGAGCAAAACCGTTCTTTTTAAGAAGAGTATTTAATTCGATCATCTCAACCTCAAAAAACTCAATCATAACTCCCCCGCCACCATAATGGAGTAAAATATTCTCATCAAGCTCATTAGCAGAGGTGGGCAATATTAGAAGAAAAAGAAAGAAAAATGTAATCAGTACAATTTTCTTCATAGCCTACTCCTCCTTAATTGAAGGATATTCGCAGATTTCAACAAGTCCGCAGCTATCACATTTGGGATTACGGGCCTTACAGATAGTACGACCATGATAAATCATCTGGTGTCCAAATTTGGTCCACCTTTCTGTTGGAATGATTTTCATCAGGTCAAATTCAATCTTTTCAGGATTCTCTTCACGGGTCAAACCCAGCCTTCTTGAGAGCCGTTTGACATGAGTATCGACTACAATTCGTGGAATGTTAAAGGCATCCCCCAATACCACATTGGCAGTTTTCCGTCCCACTCCTGCCAGAGATGTCAGTTCTTCTAAAGTTTGTGGGACTTCTCCTCCGTATTTTTTAACCAGATCTCTGCAGCAACTAATTATATTTTTTGTTTTATTTCTATAAAAACCTGTTGATCGGATCGCTTCCTGTAATTCTTTTGGATCTGCATTGGCAAAAGCAAAAGCATCGGGATATTTTTTAAATAAATCTTTAGTAACCACATTTACTCTTTTATCAGTACACTGAGCAGAAAGAATGGTAGCTATAAGGAGCTGAAAAGGATTTTTAAAATTTAAAGAGCAAACAGCTTCAGGGTATTTTTCTTCCAGATAGATAAGAATTTTTTCAACCTTTTCCTTCAATTTCTTTTCTGCAGCCAAATTATCGCTCCTTTCTCCTCTTTAAATAGGCTTTAACCTCTTCTATAGACAAAGCATTAAAAACATTCTCTTTAGTAAGCCAACCTTTTCGTCCTATGGCTATCCCGTAATTTAAATCATCCAGGCCACTAATCCTGTGAGCATCAGGATTAATACTGATTAGCACTCCCTCTTCTATTGCATATTTGCAATACCGCCAATCCAGATCAAGACGGTATGGATTGGCATTTAATTCGATAATCACCTGATGCTCAGCACAGGCACGGATAACCCGGTAAATATCCACAGGATATCCTTCTCTACTAAGAAGAAGACGTCCCGTAAGATGCCCCAGCATAGTAGTATAAGGATTTTCAATGGCCTTTAATAGCCGATTGGTCATTTCTTCTTCAGTTCCATTGAAATTAGAATGAATTGAAGCAATGACAAAATCAAAACCCTTTAAAATTTCTTCCGAATAATCAAGTGACCCATCAGGCAAAATTTCAGCTTCAATACCTTTAAAGATATAAAAATCTTCTAACTCAGCATTTAAAGCGTCAATCTCTTCCCACTGGGCTTTAACATCGGAAACTTTCAAACCATGGGCATAGAAAGCAGTTTTACTATGATCGGAAATACCTAAATATTTAAGACCACGTTCGCGACAGGCCCGTACCAATTCTGGAATAGTATCCACACCATCACTATATCGGGTATGGACGTGAAAGACACCTTGAATATCTTCTCTGGTTATAAGCTCTGGTAACTCATCATTCTCAGCAGCAGCAATTTCACCCATATTCTCCCGCAATTCTGGCGGAATATAGGTTAAACCCAGAGTTTTGAAGAACTCACTTTCATCTTTACATTCAATCCGCTTGTCATCACGAAAAATTCCGTACTCGTTAATTTTTAACCCCATATTTTTAGCTCTTGCCCGCATGGCAATATTATACTCTTTACTGCCTGTAAAATGATGAAGTGCATAGACATATTCATCGGGCTTTACAGCCCGCAAATCCAGATTTAATCCTTCTTTTAATCTAACTGATGTTTTGGTCGGACCACTACCAATGACTTCCTCAGTAAAATCAGCTTTAATCAACCTTTCCATAACCTTTTCTGGCTCAAAAGTGACAACCACAATATCAATATCCTTGATCAATTCTTTCTTTCTTCTTATACTTCCCGCAAGTTCAGCCTTTTTTACTTCTGGCCAGGTGCGGATAATTTCTATAATTTTTATTGCGTAATCAATAATATTAGCATATAAATACTGCCCTTGAAATTTTTTTAAGGTTTTAATCCCCTTTAGAATCTTTCTCTGGGTCTTTTCACCAAAACCGGAAAGTTCAATCAGGCGATTTTCAATACATGCATATTCCAGTTCGCCTAAATTGGAAATTCCCAATTCCCGATAGAGTTTACTCACTTTCTTTACTCCAAGACCTGGTAAACGCAAAATATCAAAGAGTCCTTCAGGCAAATCCCTGGCAAGTTCTTCAAAATAACTTAATTGACCTGTCATTACAAGTTCCTCAATATTTTCTGCAAGAGTTGCCCCAATACCGGGAATCTCCCTCAATCTACCTTCTCGAACAACCTGATTTATATCCTCATCCAATGCTTCTATTTTTTTAGCACCATTATAATATGCCCTAGCTTTGAAGGGATTCTCTCCACGTAATTCCAGCATAACTCCAATCTGATGCAATATTTTACTTACTTCTTTTTTGTCCATCTTCTCCAAAATTTTTCACTCCTCTATTTCTATTACCTTTAATTTGAACTATAAAAACAATTCCCTGATCTGAGTAAAATTATTAATCACATAATCAGCTCCGGCCAGTTCTTCTTCTCTGCCAAACCCATATTTGCAGCCAATGGTAAGAAGACCATTCTTTTTTCCAGCTTCGATATCAGAACTTCGATCACCAACCATCGCCATCGGGCCATCATTAAATCGTTCTACAATCAACCTGACCAATTCCACCTTTGAGTTGGTCTGATATCCCCCTGCACTATATACAGCAGCAAAAAGACCAGGAAAATAATATTCAGCTACTCCGGTTACATAAATTTCACTGCCATTAGAAGCAATACAGAGGCGGTAACCTTCTTTTTTGAGAACTTTAAGTGTCTCGACCACACCCGGATATGGATTTCCCTCTCCCCTTTTTAAGCGCAACATCTCATAATGTAACATATATTCATCGGCTTTCTCGATCACATGAGAAGAAGCACCAGGTAATAACTCAGCCCAGATCTGATCATTGGTCTTACCGAACATAGATAGCAAAGTCTCTTTTTCTGGAATCTCGCTTTCATATAGTCCTTCATTTCGTAAACGGGAGATGGTATCATAAAATGCCGGAATGGCTAACTCCTCGGTTTGAAATAATGTTCCATCCAAATCAAAAATGATAGTTTTGATTGATTTTTTCTGCATTATCTTACACCTCTATATGAATTTTTTCTTACAAATCTATTTTCAATATTATAGGGAAAACTCCTGCGGGATTTTTTATAAAATTTAAATATGCCCTTAAAAAGAACAAAATGCCTTTTGGGCATTCAATCTTATTAACTGCAAAGAGCTAATTTTTCGCTCCAATAGAAATTTTTCTAACCATTTAAAGTTCGATCCAGTCGAAATAAAGCACACTAATCAAAAGGGCATCCAGACCCTTGATTAGCTCATCACCTCTGTGATAAAGCCCCTATTTCTCCGTCAATTTCACTAAAATGGTTTAACGAAAAATTTCTATGTCACTCAAAATTAGCTCTTTGCAGTTTTATAATATTTTATGATAATTTGAGAATTAATTGCATTTTTTACTTCTAAGTCATTTATACCAGTATAAATCGCTGACTTACTAATCTGGCAGTGTTAATTCTTTCTCCATAAACACTAGAAAAGATAAAAGTTGAATTGGCTCAACTTCATATTTTTCTACCAGACATAAGAAATACCTATTCCAGTAATAGGTACCATTAGAACAAGCCCTATCTCAGCACTTATGGTAAAATAATTTTTCTCATCATCAACAGGAATTGCATATTCAACGCCTACTACTCCATAAGGAATAATAAGTCCTACAGTTCCTAAACCCCAAAAAGGATTGAAGCTATTAAGTTTAATTCCCGGTTCAAAATACATTTTTTGACTATAACCTAACAGTACATTAATTCCTTTATATCCTGTAATTTTTCCCTCTTTATTATATTGCGCCCAGCCAAAATTAGGGAAATTATTAATACCAATAATATATTCGGGTTTTTCTTGTGCTAATACTTCTACAGATAAAGTTAATAATAATGTACAGAAAAACAAAATAACTAAAACTTTATTCATAGCTTTTCCCACCTCTACCTCAAACTTATAATGTTGTTTTATTAGTTACAAAATAAAAGCGCAACATTATTATCATAATACATGAAACGAAACCAATGATATCATTCAATTCCATCATCTTCAACAGGAATACCAAAATAAAAATTATGATTATACTGCAAAAACATAGATTTTTGATCTTCTAAGTTTGAATAAACATAATAAAAATTTCACAACAAATTGTAAATATGTTTTCATATACTGATTCAATCTCCAATAATTTAAGAACTGATAGACTATACGTCTCTTTTTTATCCCTTTTAATATCTGTTTGAAGTTATAAGCATAACAAAATGATGAACCTTGAGTAAGCCCCGAACTAATAAACGTCTTAAACCAAATGCTCTTTTTAATGCAGATATGGCACCTTCTATGGCTACCCTCAAACTTTTCTTACTGGCATATTCTGGATCCTCTAATAACTTTCTGAATTGATCATTTTCATAACGGCTTTTTTTAAATCTCACTACCATATTCTTTTTCTGTTCTTTAAAAGGACAATAATCTCTATTTTGACAATTATTACAGTCTTCTTTCCTAAACCACGCTACATAAGTTTCACATTCTGCTATATACTATATACCCGATCTTGATCGGTTTTTTGCCTGCAGGACAGCGTTTGATACCTTTTTGTGCTTCAACTATAAAATCTGCAGTTGTTTTTTCTTCGTTTTTAAATTTTCTACCAACCATGTTAGTGGTAATAAGTTTAATCTCTTTCTCTTGTGTCTCTTTTAGTGTTTCTGGACTGCAGTATGCTCCATCTACAATAAGTTCCTTTATATCAATTCTTTCTTTTAAATCCTCTAATGACTCAAGCAAAAAGTTTACATCACTATGGATATTAGGCTCAACTGATACTTTTGTTATCAGTTGAATTGGATTATCTTTATTTGCTGTCTCAGTAATATTAACAGCATAACCTTGACATGATTTGTTTCCCTTTTTACGATAAGTAGCATCTTCATCAGTAGGGTTTTGCAAGGCATCAGATGGAATATCTTTACCTTCTTTTACTATTAATTGATCTTCATGAATTATAGTCTGGTCTTTAAGTACATGGCATAGATGCTTATAAGCTTTATTATGAAATTCCGGGTAATTCTTAAAACAATTTACAAGTTCAAAAATTTTCCCGGCCAATATCTCTAAAACCTCTTCATATTCTTTACCTTGCATTTTTTCTAAAAATTCTCTAGCTTTTTCTTCATCAGCTAATTTACGAATATTTTTATGAACTCTCTTTCTAGCATGAACTGGCAAACTATTAATGAAATTAGCAATAACATTAAGCATTAGTTCTGTACGGGAAAGCTTCTTCATGTTTGATTGAATCATTGTGGAAATTCGCCAATCTTCTGGATACCAAGAACATACATAAATTGAAGATTATAATGGAAATTATCAATTAACTGTTCATCAGTTAAGCCAAACAAATGTTTTAATATTTCAAGAGAAATTAGAATATTTACCTGAAAATTAAGACAGCTCTTTTTATCTGAATACATACTGACAAACTTTTTTTCATCAATTTTTGAAAATACTTCATTGTAGAAAATGCCTGGTCATCCTTCTTCAATTCTTTTCCGGGAGGCGCTTTTAAGGTTATTAACAAAACTAAACATCTTAAGTTGCTTATGAGCATCGTTTTCCCTAAACACAATCAATCACTCCCGGATATAGATTATGTTTAATATTATTATATCACATATTTGGGGTACCTTGGACAAATTTTATTAGACCTTTTTGCAGTTTAATCATCTAAAGAAGCTTTGGAAGAAATTTCAAGAAATTCTGGTACTCAATTTGATGAAAGGGTTATTCAATACCTTAATGAAATTATAAAAGATAATGATTTTGATAAAATCACTATAAATTTTGATAGATTATAAATATCAAGTACTTTTGGATTAATAATGATCAATATTTAAAATTTATATAATTGCTGGATCTCCCATTATTTCTATCCAGTTACTTCTAATCATATCCAGAAACTTTTGGCCATCAGGATTATTACCGATAACTTTTAACGTTTCTTCATAGTAATTGATTTATCTTCCATATTAGTATAAACTGCTGACTTACTAATCTGGTCTGGTAACAAAGTTTTAAAGGAAACATTTAAACTCTGTAATTTTCCATTCTGATCCTCGTTTAATTAAAGTAAACTCATTATTCACAACAAATTGTTGATTATCATCATCTACAAAATAATCATATACAAAAATAGTTTTAACATAAGCCCTGCCGCTTGAAATTCTAATTGATTCAAAACAAACTGAACAGTAGTTTAAATCCGTTGAAGAATGAATAGTTTTTAAAAAAAATAAAAATTCTTCTTTATTATTAAATGTTACATCTAATAACGGTTCAATCTCTTTAACTGGATCTAAAAGATACAAGCTAAAGTAGAATTTTTCAATTGTATTCCTTACTAATTCTTTCTCTACATAATTTCCACCACATCCAACTAAATAAAATACACACATTATTAACACCAAAATAACAGATATTCTTTTCATATTAATCCCCCTTTTAACTCTTCTGATAAGCGAATTTTATAAAAATATACTGGCTCAACAAGTTGAAAAGTAAATTGCATTGCTTTAATAGCTTCCAAACTAGCAATTGCAAAAAGTGAAATAACATTAAATGAAATGGCTTAATTACAGTATAACAAATATAATGGTTTAAAATTTAAACCTAAGAACCAGGAGAGTAGCATACTTAAAAGCAGGATACATTTATTATTATTGTACAACCAAAAGACCATTTTTAAGAGTTAACAGAGCCTATTTCACAGTTTTTCTCAAAAAATTAAAATTATGAAAGAACCTGATAAATCCATCTTCAATATTAATAGGGAAAACTCTTACGGAATTTTTTAAGAAAAGCTGAGCAAAATAGCTTAGCTTTTCATTATGCAAAGTTGACCTAACTTAACATTTAATATTACTCACTCCCTCATCTACAACAAGAATACCAAAATAAAAATCATTAGTTAAAATACTCTTATCTTCAGTAACAGTATATACATAACCATTTTTTAATCCTGGAGTACTAAACGTAATGGTCAAAAAAGATTTTTCAGTAACAAATTCTTCATCAAAACCTTCAATTTGCCAATGATACTCCCTTTTAGTTCCTATTTTACAGACCTCTGAATAATTTAACCAAATATTAACCGGTTGGTTCACCACGGCTGGATCAGGACTTAATCTTACCCCAGTTATCCAGATTTGATATATTGGTTCTACACCAAAACAACCTGTTAAAGTCAAGAAGGTGAAAATAATAATTACAAAAATCAGCAGAATTCTTTTCATTTTGCACCTCCCAATATATACCAATTAAATAATACTAATACTATATAGAAATCAAGGATTCTCTATAACCTTCTTCATCGATGCCAATGATCACAAGTCAACATACTCACGACGCAACTTTACACTCATACCATCAATGTAAAGAACACTATAACGTTTTCTGAATTTACGTTAATGCCATTTATTCAGTTCTTCTAAAGCAACATCTGTTAAATTGCTGACAGAAGTTTCAAAGAGGATTCCTTTTTTATTTATGTGAGATCTCACAAAAGTCATTTACACAAATATTATACACTACTTTATCTACACTCTTTTATTAAGATTTTTGACATAAAAAGCTCAATTTTTAATAAATACTTGAATAACCAATATCTATCAAATACCTCCTTCAATATATTATATATTTTTATACCTAGTATAACATAACTACTATTATTTGTCAACATTTTCTTTTTATTAGATTATTAAGCGTTTCACTTTTAATTTTAAATATTTTTAATTCAACCTAAAAAAATTAAAACTAATTAAATATTTTTTAAACTATCATCTCAGTTTTACCATAATTCCTCTTCAAAAACTTTTTATAACCAACCAATAACCTGGTTCACCTTTATCTTCAAATTTTCTATATATCAATTTCTTTCATCACGAAAACAAAAAACCCCTTCTGGATAATATAGTTCTATCCAGATAGGGGTTATTCCATATCAGATTTAGCTATCTTCAGAAGTTTCTTCAGTATTAGAATCTTTTTTAAGATCTTCAGCAGTAATAAAGACTTTCTTACTATCAGCAGTTACAATAAAAACTTCTGGCCTATCAATCTTTTTAGCGTACATAGTTGTTTCAGTTGTAGCTATACCGTATGCCAACATCTCGGTTTTATCTTTACCTTTAACAGTCACTTTTAATAACGGTTTAGTTAATCCATATTTATTATATGATTCTGGATTATCATCAACAAAAGTAGTAATCCACGCAGTAAGTATATTATTTAAAAAACTGTCAACTTTATTCTGATCCAACTCAATACCTTCCGGGCCATCTACTAATTTCCAGTTATCCTCTTCCCGTACGATGGTAAAATTCTTCCCATCAACACGTTCTACCGTAAACTCTTCCACTTCTCCCCGGGTCAGAGTGAAAATCTGGCGCTCGCGCAAACTATCCAAATCAGGCTTAAACTTATCGCCTAGATAACCTGCAATCTTATAAATGGTATTAATTCCGGCCCGGCGAAAATAATAACCATCCTCGATTGGAGTAGAATTACCAACCCAACCTTCATATTTCTTACCATCAGTAAGGGTAAAAGTAATATGAGTAGCATTCTCATCCAGACCAAATTGACTATAATCATCTGCTGTAGCTTCTTCTTTAATAATCTTAGTTGCAGAAAGAGTTGCCAGATTCTCTGCCAGAGAATCTACTTTCATTTGATCCAACTCCCGATCATCAGAGCCAGCCAATCGCCATTGACCATCTTTCTTCTCCAGTGCCAGAGTAGTTTCTCCTTTTGTTAATGTCATAGTCTGAATCTTATCAGCATCCAGGTTAAAAATCTCTTTAGCCTTTTCAGCTGGATCTACTTCGACTTTTTCTTCCTTTTCAAGGGTGAAGTAATAGATTCCAGCCATAATAATGAAGATAATCAGAAGAAAGATAGTCGTTTTAAACCTCATTATAAACTCCTCCTTCTAAGCCAGATACCAAATCCTAAAGAGAGCACTAAAAGAGGAATGATAACAACGGTTACATAAAAGAGATGTTTACTGGCTTTATTATCCAGAACCAACTCTCTATATTCAATAGTTCTAGGACGGATAGTTAGCTGTTCCTTTTGCCCAACCATCCATTGGACACTGTTCAAAACCAGATCGCGATTTCCCTGAGCAGTTAAAGTCTGATCCACTAAAAAGCTGCTAGTTCCAAATACTACCAACCTGGTCTCTTTCTTTTGATCAGTTACATTATCTTTAGCTTCCTTTTCTGTATCTTCTGCTGTAGTTTCTTCTGATACAGGAGCTGTAACAACAGCACCAATGGTCAAAGGTCCCTTTTGATCGATTCCTTCATCAAACTGGGCTTTGGAACTGGTAAAATCTGTTTCACCCCAGGCTTCATTACTTGTAACTAAAAGGTTAGTTACCTTTCTATCTTTAGATCTTTTTACATCCATACTTCGTGCATATGGTATAACTACCACCATCTTGTTCTCCAGTATTTCTGAAGTAATAGAATGGGATATAATTTTAGGAATCAAAGTCAGGGCATCAAAGAAATAGTGACGTTTAGGATCGATAACCAGATCATCGTGTAATTCAATTCCCCAATCGGCCAATAACTTTTTAATATTAATCAACTTATTCCCCTGGGTCACTGGGTCCACATATGCCATTAAGTGCCCGCCGCTAGCAAGATAATTATTGATAAGTTTAACCTCTTCAGTCTCTAAATCCCGCTTTGGACCAGCCATAATCAGCAGTGAAGCATCCTCTGGAATACTCCCCTTTTCTACCAGATTTAAACTGTCAACTTCAAATCCTTCACCGACCAGATCAGATTTTAAAAGTTGCAAATCCTTGTCTAGAGAAAGCTCTTCATGACCGGTGAGAAAATAAATTTTTTCCGTATTTTTACGGGTTAGAGCCATAATTGCTCTGGTCAAAGCCTGTTCTCCTTTAAACTCAGTACTTCCTCCATACATACTACCATAAGAATATAATTCATAAGGTTTAATTTTTTGACTCCGATCACCTTTTAAAACTACTAGTGTATTATACATTTCAATCTCATATTTTTTAGCTAAAGAAGGTTCCTTATCTGGATCAATAAACTGGTAATCTACGTATTTAGAGTAAGTTTTATATTCTTTTAATAAATCCTTAACCTGCTGTTCTAAGTAAGAACCTGCCTGAAAAAAGGCCAGAATCTCAACATCAGCATCTAAATTCTTTAAAACCTCTTTAGTTTGAGGACTGAGACTAAATCGTTGGTCTGCGGTGAAGTCATAACGTAGGTTAAACCGGGCCATAAATAAATTAAGTAAGATAATAATCCCAACCACAGCAATAACCAGAACAACAGCATTACCACCATATTGAAAACGCTGATTGGTAAAGAGTTTTTTGATATTCATTTCTACTCCTCCCTCCTTAGCTCCACCGCTTGCGCTCCAAATTTAATCCTGTCAAAAACAACCAGAAGAATATAAAACTGAGATAATAAACTACATGCCCTAGATCGATAATTCCTTTAGTAAAATCAAAGTAATGAGTCAAAATGGACAGATTTGATAAAAAGGTACCAATCCAACGAGGCAAAAATTCATCCGCCCAACTAAACACCCAAAAGAGGAGAAGCAGTCCAAAACTAATTACCCCAGCAATGATTTGATTTTCCGTCAGAGAAGAAGCAAAATTCCCCACAGCAATACAGGCAGCACCCAAAAGCAAAAGGCCTAAATAACCGGTAAAGATCGGACCTAAATCGGGTGAACCAAAAATTCCTAATGTAATAGGAAACTCAAGAGTAATTACAAGAATAACTACAAAAACAGCTAAAGATGCGAAAAACTTACCAAGTACCAGACTACTAATCCGGGCCGGAGCAGTTAAAAGAAGTTGATCAGTACCTCCTTTTTTCTCCTCAGCCCAGAGCCGCATTGTTAATAGAGGACTAACGAAGATAAAAATTATCGCCATATTGTTGATTATGGGCCTCAATTCAGCCAATCTGGTAGAAAGTACAAAGGATGAAAAGAAATATCCAATAATCAGCAGATAAAAACCGATAAAAACATAGGCACTCATGGATAGAAAATATGAACGGAACTCACGTTTAAAGATAGTAAATGTTTTACTCATTAAGCAGCCCCCCTCTCTGTGGATTCTTCAGTAACCAATTCAAGGAAGATATCCTCCAGAGATAGATCAATCGGTTTTAACTCTAAAATAGGTAAATTGGCCTTAGCCATTGTATAGAATAGCTCTTCCCGAATATCAGCATCACCATCAGCAGTAATTATAAAATCACAGGTTCCCGTTTCTTCCGATTCAACAGAAGTAATCTGGCTGATATTAGAGATTTGAGCCAGATTGTTTTCAACTACCTCAGACTCTCCTTTGATTTTAACACGCAAACTCTGGCCTTTTTGTAAACGGTGGGAAAGTTCCGCAGGAGAACCTTCTGCAACTATCTCTCCCTGGTTGATAATCAAAACCCGTTCACAAAGAGCACTTACCTCAGGCAGTATGTGGGTACTTAAAATAACAGTTCGATCACGGCCTAATTCCCGGATAAACTCCCGTATAGTAATAATCTGTTGAGGATCCAAACCTACTGTAGGTTCATCTAAAATCAAAACTTCAGGATCACCACAGATAGCCTGTGCCAATCCTACCCGCTGTCTATAACCTTTAGAAAGATTACCTATCAAACGGGTATAAACATCAGTCAACTGGAGTCGCTCCACCAGTTCGCTCAACTGATTATTCCGCTCCTTTCGCGGCACTCCTTTCAATTCCATTACAAAATTTAAATATTCTTTTACCGTCATATCCCGATAAACCGGAGGATTTTCAGGCAAATAGCCAACCTGTTTTTTCACTTCCAATGGATCACGTAATAAATCTGCCTCTCCGATGGTAACAGTACCGGAAGTAGGTGAAAGATAACCGGTTAAAATTTGCATAGTTGTCGTTTTACCTGCTCCATTAGGACCCAAAAAACCAAGAATCTCTCCCTTCTCCACTACAAAACTGATTCCCTTTAAAGCCTCTTTTGAACCATATCTTTTTCGCAAATCTCGAACTTTAATCATCCTTTTTCCTCCCTTCCCTATTAATGAATGATTAAACTGCAAAAAGCTAATTTTGAGCGACATAGAAATTTTTCGTTAAACCATCTTAGTGAGATTTCAGTCGAAATAAGGCCTCATATGAGGATGTGATGAGCTAATCAAGGGTCAGGATGACCCATTGATTAGTGTGCCTTATTTCGACTGAAATCGAACTTTAGATGGCTCGAAAAATTTCTTTGAAGCGAAAAATTAGCTTTTTGCAGTAAAATCATTAATGCATAAAAGATTTAAACCCAATAGTTCTGCATTTTATTTTAGGACAAAATTTTCACAAAAATTTCACACATTCTAAAAAAATCATTAAGCAATACTTTTTCTTTTTGCTAAATAATCAAGTGACTTTCTTCCAATCCTGGACAGCAACTTTTGAGCACCAAACCGTTCTAGACCAAGTTCTATAAGACACCGTACCAATGCTGGAAAATCCAATCCCAGCACCTCAGCCATCCTGGGAATCTCACTATAGCCCGGTTGAATACCTGGAAGAGTGTTAATCTCCAGGAAATAAAAGTTCTCCTCTGCATCCAATCTAAGATCAATTCGAGCATAACCAGCACAGTCCAAAAGTCGATATGCCTTTTGAGCAGCCTCGAGCATTTTTAAAGCTAATTCTGGACGCAACCGGGCAGGACACTCTATCTTTACTGCATCACGTTCTTTTACTTCATAACTATAAAACTTATTTTGGAAAATAATCTCTTCAATAGGCAGAGGAATTGTCTTTTGATTTCCCAAAATACCAATAGTGAATTCACGGCCTTCAATAAATTCTTCTACAAGGACGGGTTCATTGAATACGGTTAGAAGATGATTAATCTGTTCATAGAGCTGGGTTTTATTTTGTACTACACTATTCTCTGTGATACCCATACTGGACCCTTCGCTTGAAGGTTTTACTATCAGGGGAAATCTTAACTTTGGATCCAATTCCTCCTGACCAGTAATAAAAACCTGAAAAGCAGGAGTTGGAATTCCCGCTGATTTAAATAGATATTTGGCTACCTCTTTATGGATTCCCAGAATATGAGTTCTAAGACCAGATCCAGTAAAAGGTATCTTAGCTAATTCTAACATTGCTACTACATTTGCCTGTTGGTTCTTATTCCCAATCCCGGTAGCTATATTAAAAACTATATCCACCTGAGCCTGATGAATCTGACTAATCAAATTGTGTCCAACAGGAATTAAAACTGGCTCCCACTCTAGCTGTTTTATGGCATCTTTAACTGCCTGAACTGTTGCCCCTACCTGAACAAAACCATGCGGATTACGTTTATCAACTTTTGTGTCAGTAAGGGAATCGTGCAAAATACCAACCCGTAATACTTTACTAGATCTCATTACAGTCCACCTCCCAATAATTTATTATGATTACTATCCAATTTTTGTTGGTACAGCAACCTTCCCTTTCCTGACTGACAGCTATTTACAATAATAATTATACTACCATTCCAATAATTTAATAAAATTTTACCTATCATTTCTTTTTTTAAAAAAAGACAAAAAAAAGAACTGAATGAAAATCAGCTCTTTTTTGCTTTTACTATCACTTGCTATCTTTAATTTTCTCCATATCTTTTTTGCTTCAAAAGAAATTTTCGAACCATCGAAATAGATCTTTATGATCCTTGATTAGTTCATCACAGTCTGTGATGGGGCTATTCTTTTCAATTTCACTAAGATAGTTTAACAAAAAATTTCTATCTCACTCAAAATCAGCTTTTTGTAGTTTAATCAGTTAAACTTTCTCAGGTTCTTTAAATATTCGGTTCAAAGCATCCTCATACTCCCGTAAATTCAAGGTCGCAATTCGATTCACCATATTAACACCAGCCATACGACGATTTTCATTTTTAAAATCTACATTCAAAATCTCTTTTAATTCATCAAAATGTTCTTTTAACTCATTAATCTCCTCTGTAATTAAATCAGAAACCGGTTTTTTACATATTGTGTACTGTTCACGAATAAAATCTGCCATTCTAGAATCAGGGAATCGAACAATAATGGTATTATTAACCATATTTAATAGAATCATTAATCTGATCATTATGAGCCCTTGCTGAAGGATAATATCATCTTTATATTCCTTATGAATAATATCATTGGAAGTATCAATTAAATCCTGCATAAGGTTGAACTGCCAATCCATAAGCTCATCATATTCAAGACTTTTAAAACATTTCATCTCTTTTTCTGTAATTAGCCCAAACTCTGATATTTTAATCATCTCCTCTTTCCTTTTCTCTCTTTATTATTTACAGAAAGAGGGGTTTTTACCCCTAAACAAAATCTTTTTTTAATTCATGATCAAACTGCAAAAAACTAATTTTGAAAGGCATAGAAATTTTTCGTTAAACCATCTTAGTGAGATTTCAGTCGAAATAAGGCCTCATATGAGGATGTGATGAGCTAATCAAGGGTCAGGATGACCCATTAATTAGTGTGCCTTATTTCGACTGAAATCGAACTTTAGATGGTTCGAAAAATTTCTTCATGAAGCGAAAAATTAGCTTTTACAGTAAGATCATTCATCAATCAGACATTCGTATTACCAGTAAAATGGAAGTTTTTAATCTTCAAAGCAGGAACATAATAATTTCCGATAAAAGCTTTCGTCCGCTGACGTTCCCTGGAGATAGCAATTACATTATTGAATGCTTCAAACATACTCTCTGTGAAACGCATATTTTCAACAGCGCCCACAATCTTACCATTTTCAATCTTAAAGACACCATCTCTGGTTAAAGCAGTCAAAATTGCCTGACGCGGATTAACCACATTCATATAATGGAAACGGGTAATAAGAAGACCATTTTCAGTACTTTTGATTATCTCTTCTAAACTTTGATCTCCCGCTAACATGACCAGGTTAAGGGGCATACCCCCTATTTCGAACATATTAATAGAATGACCGGTTGATTTTACACCATCTTTAATGGCACTAGCCTGATCATAAACGAGATCCTTAACTATACCGTTTTCAATAATGGTAACTTTTTGACGTGGATATCCTTCGGTATCAAAAGGTAAAGTTAAGGTATTTTCATCTGTAAAATCATCTACAATGGTAATCCTTTCATCAAAAATCTTTTCACCTTTCTTGCCAGTTAGAAAACTCCTGTGATCTTGCACACTTTTGCCACTAAAACCGATATATGCCATGTAAGTAAGTAAATCTCCAACTGCCAACGGTTCTAAGATTACAGTATATGGACCTGGTTTAATTCTCATAGGATTTCGATTCATCTTTGCTTTTTCATAAGCAATTTTAAAAGCTCCAATAATGTCCAGATCCCCCGGACGATTGGAGATTAATTGAGCATAACCGGTTCCACCTTTTTCATTGGAGACAAGAACATTAAACTCAACATTATTACCTTTCATAAACCTTTTGATCCCTATGGAATTTCCATAAGCAACATTCATAATTCCATAAGATAACGCACCATAGGTTTTATACCCGGGTTCAAGTAAATTTATCCCCTGTTTAATTAATCTGGCCCGTCCTTCAATATTAAAAACTGTATCTAATTCTTTGTTAAAATCTTCATCTTCAATCAATTTGGGAGAAGAAACTAATGAAAGTTCTACTTCACCTTCTGGAAGAAACTTAAGATTATTGATGGCTTCTTTGACAGCAGCCCTCAACCCTTCTTTATCATAAAGGGTTGTTGCAATCTGACTTTGTTTTTTGCCCTCAAGAATTGTAATTATAACTTCAGTTTTATCCTCAAATACATTTTGATGAATTTCCGACTTAGCAAAACGGGTTAATCCCATTTCATTTGAGAAAACCAGTACCTGAGTATTATAACCTTCTGCCTCTTTAATAACAAAATCAATAATTTCATAAATTCTCTCTTTATTTAACATCGGCAACACCTACCTTAATATTTCTAAATCTTGCTGGAGCAGCTCCATGCCCTACATGAGCTATCTGCAAAGGTTGGCCCTTACCACAGTTTGGCGTCCCATACATCTTCCAATACTTTTCATTACATACTCCATCACAGGAAGCCCAGAACTCAGGAGTTATGCCTGTATAAATAGGATTTTTGAAAATCTTCCCAGTTAATTTGCCATCTTTAATTTCATAAGCTATCTCACAACCAAACTGGAAATTTAACCGTTTATCATCAATACTCCAACTTTTATTGGTTTTAAAAAAGAAACCATAATCAATTCCAGCAATCAACTCATCCAGTTCTTTGTCACCAGGTAAAAGATTAATATTGGTCATTCGCACTATTGGTGCCCTTCCCCACCCATCTGCTCTATTAGTACCATTTGACGGCTGATTTAATAAAGAGGCAGTCTCCCGAGAAGTAAGAAAGTTCTTAAAAATTCCTTTGGTAATAATTTCAGTCCGCTGTGCTTTAACACCATCATCATCATAGCCAAAAGTCCCAAGCCCTAGGGGAACTGTAGCATCAGCTACTACGTTTACATACTCAGACCCGTATTTGAAACCAATCATATCAGGACTTAAGAAACTGGTACCTGCAAAATCAGCTTCAGAACCGAAGACCCGATCCAATTCAATGGGATGCCCTATACTCTCATGAATTTGAAGAGCCAATTGAGAACCATCTATAATAATATCAAAAACACCAGATGGGCATTCTTCAGCTTCTAAAAGGGCAGCTGCCTCTTTCGCAATATCCCCGGCATTCTCTACTAATTTTTGTTCTAAAATATATTCATACCCTGAAGTCCCGAAATTGCCCCGAAAAGAGTTTGGATAACTGCGGCTTTGCATATCATTTTCATTGGCAGCAATAGCTTCTATCCCGCAACCTGATTCATACAATTTTTGGGTGATAAAAGAACCTTCTGTATCAGCGAAAATCTTCTCTTCTTTACGAAAATCCATACTACCCAGGGTTCTAAAAAGCTCTGCATGTCGGCGCATCTCTCTTTCAGCTTCAAAGAGCAAATCCAGTTTTTCCTTTTTCGAAATTGTAAAAGGGTCAATTTTGATTGGTGTCTCATAATGATCAATAACAACTTCTTTCGGCGCAAGTTGAATTGGTCGATGCTGAATAAGACGGCTGGCTTTTGCAATTTCTAAAGCTTTTAAGGCTGTTTCTTCCATTTTATCAAAATCCTGCGAAGCTGCAAAACCCATAGAACCATCCAGATAAACACGAATACCATAACCCCGACTTCGAGATGTGGAAAGGTTTCTTACTTTTAGATTTTCGGTACTAATCTTTTCTTCCATAATATCATTGACACGAATATCTGCATAATCGACTCGATGTTTTTTCAACACCTCTAATACTTTCAAAATCTTCTCTTTCATTCCAACTCTCCTTTCAAAATATTTTTTTATGATTATACCGCAAAAAGCTAATTTTGAGCGCCATAGAAATTTTTCGCCAAATCATCTTAGCGAGATTTCCATCGAAATAAGGCCTCATCACAGAAGGTGATGAGCTAATCAAGGGCCAAGAGGGCTCTTTGATTAGGAAGCCTTATTTCGACGGAAATCGAGCTTTAGATGATTCGAAAAATTTCTCAAGAAGCGAAAAATTAGCTTTTTACAGTTTAACTATATTATACATTTCTAAATTAATTCCTCTTTCAAAATATTCAATTAACTAAATATTTTTTCTCTTTTCCAGAGAGAGGTAGAGAGCTATTATAATTAAAAAGGCTGTTGACCTTCTAACTTTGTCAACAGCCTGATATAACTGGTTTATTATAATTGTTTTTGCTTCATTCTCCTAATTTCTTTAATTCTCTGGATCATCCTCTCTTGTACATTAGGTGGTACCAGACCGCGAATACATCCTCCAAATAAAGCAGCTTCTTTAACTACACTAGAACTTAAAAATGCATGTTCATTACTGCTCATTAAAATCAGGGTCTCTATATTAGGGTCCAATTTTTTATTCATAGATGCCTTCTGAAACTCACCTTCAAAATCGGAAACAGCCCGAATTCCTCTGATAATTATACGGGCATTTTTTTGTTTAGCATAATCAACTAATAAGCCATCAAAACTATCTACTGAGACATTTTTAAATTTTTTTGTAGCTTCTTTTAACATTTCTACCCGTTCTTCCATGGTAAACATAGGCTCTTTAAAAGGGTTACAAAAGACAGCCACAATTATATGTTCAAAAATTTTGCTACTCCGTTCAATTATATCCAGATGACCATTAGTTACAGGATCAAAACTTCCAGGATAGATTGCAATTTGTTTCATTATTGCCTCTCCTCTCTAAATTTTTACCCCGATAAAAGTTAACCCGATATTCCCATATGATTTGTATTTTAACAACTTAAAATGATCGGGAAGTTTAGGTGGTAATTCGGTATTATGTTCACAAACAATGATTCCATCTTTTTGAATTAAATTTTTCTCGTAGATAATCTTCAAAGTCTTCTCATACAACCCTGCTTCATATGGCGGATCAAGATAGATAATATCAAAAGAATTGTTCAATTTGGGAAGAACTTTTAAAACATCTCCACAAATCACCTCAGCCCGGTCATTGAATCGGGTTAAAGTCAAATTTTCTTTAATAATCTTTAAATGTTTAGGATTCAGTTCTATAAAAACTGCCTTCTTAGCTCCTCTACTTATAGCTTCAATACCAATTCCGCCAAACCCTGCAAAAAGATCTAAAAAATTTGCGTCAATAACATAATTTCCAAGAATGCTGAAAAGAGCTTCTTTAACCCGGTCTGTCGTAGGCCTGGCTTTTAGACCTTTTCCACTTTTAAGTTTTCTACCTCGGGCCTCACCAGCAATAACCCGCATAAAAATACCTCCTTAAAAATCACCGAAAAACGCATATTCTAATGAAGAAAAGGATAAACTAAAATCACAGAATAATTGAAAGTCCTCCCCATTAACTCTTCCTCCGATTCTCCTCTCTCTTAGAAATTGGTGATGCAATCCATCACCAATTTTTATTTTTTTAAGATTTTACTGCAAAAAGCTAATTTTGAGCGCCATAGAAATTTTTCGTTAAATCATCTTAGTGAGATTGAAAAGAATGGCCTCATATGAGAATGTGATGAACTAATCGAAATTACTGAAATCGAACTTTAGATGGTTCGAAAAATTTCTTTATGAAGCGAAAAATTAGCTTTTTGCAGTTTAATCATTTAAACAAAACTCCCCTTAAATCGCATTTTTAAGACAACTTTTAGAAGATCAGAATTTATAAAATCTGGAGACTTATCTAATAAATCTTTAACCTCTCTTCTTACCTGTTCTAATACCTGCCAATCCCTTATAAGATTAGCTATTTTAAATTCAGGAAGACCATGCTGGCGAGTACCAAAAAATTCTCCTGGCCCGCGGATTGCAAGATCCTCTTCCGCAATTTTAAAGCCATCATTAGTCTCAACCATAGCTTTAAGCCGCCGCTCTCCTTCAGGTGTAGTAGCTTCACCTATCAATATACAATATGATTGAGCATGTCCACGTCCTACCCGTCCTCTCAACTGATGGAGTTGGGCCAGTCCAAAACGCTGAGCATCTTCGATAATCATAATACTGGCATTAGGAACATCTACTCCAACTTCTATAACAGTTGTAGCAACCAAAATATCCACTTTACCATCACGAAAATCCCTCATAATTTTGTCTCGCTCATCCCTGGGGGTTTGACCGGTTAAAAGAGCCACACGATAATCATAGAATACCTCGTTAGATAAATATTCAGCCATCCTGATTGCGGATTCTACTTCTATTACATCAGAATCTTCGATCAGGGGACAAACAACATAAGCCTGTCGGCCTTGATTTAACTGCTCTTTTACGAAAGAATAAATTTTATCTCTTGCTTCTGGCCCGCGTTGTAAAGTGATAACAGGTTTTCTACCTGGTGGAAGTTCATCTATCACAGATAAATCCAGATCTCCATAGATCGTTAAAGCCAGAGAACGTGGAATTGGAGTAGCAGTCATAACCAGTACATGTGGATGTAAACCTTTTTTTCGTAAAAGATCTCGCTGATGCACTCCGAACCGGTGTTGTTCATCAATAACAACTACTCCCAATTTATGAAATTGTACCTCTTCTTGAATCAACGCATGGGTACCGATTAAAAGATCAATTTTTCCATCTTTCAGTTCTTTAAGAATCCTTTCCTTACTTTTTTTCTTCATACTTCCCGTAAGTAATTCAATTCTGATCTTCAGTACATCAAACCATTCTTTAAGGGAGAGATAGTGTTGCTCTGCCAAAATTTCTGTTGGAGCCATCAGAGCACCCTGTAATCCATTTTCTATTCCTTTTATCAGAGTTAATGCTGCAATCACAGTCTTACCTGAACCTACATCACCTTGAAGTAGGCGGTACATAGGTTTATCCCGTTGCAAATCTTTAGATATCTCTTCCCAGACCCGTTTCTGGGCATTAGTTAAAGTAAAAGGTAGAGAGTTTAAGAAATCTTTAACAAGTTTTTGATCTTCTTTACAAGCATATCCTCTTTTATCTGATTGAATGATTTTTCTCTTAACTAATATCCCCATCTGTAAAAGAAAGAAATCTTCAAAGATTAAACGCCTTTTAGCCTCTTCTAAAAGAGACCTATTTTCTGGAAAATGAATAGATTTAAGTGCCAGATCTATCGGCATTAGTCCAAACTTTTCACGAAAAAAATCGGGAATTAAATCTGGCATATAATGCAAATATCCATCAATAGCCTTTTTGATCATTTCCCTGATTTTTTTTTGGGTCAGTCCTTCTGTCAAAGGATAGATGGGAACAATTCTTTTTGTATGAACATGTTCCTCAGATTTAAGGTTTTCATAAACCGGATTATTCAATTCAATCTTCCGATAGCGATAATAGTTTTTTAAATTCACTTTACCGCTAAAGATTACTTTATCACCGTTTTTAAATTGATTTTTGATATAAGGTTGATTAAACCAGACACCAAAAGCTAGACCTGTACCATCATGAATGGCCACTTTGATAATTTTCATTCCGCGTTTGGGTCTGAGTTCTTGAATAGCCACAACTTCTCCCTTAATAGTAACTTCACCTTCTAGATTTTTGAGTTCTGCAATTGGTATAATCTCTGAACGGTCAGAATATTCCCGGGGTATATAATAAAGGAGGTCCATAATATTTTCCACACCCAAACGCTTTAAAATCTGTGCGCGTTTTGGGCCAATACCTTTCACATATTGTACAGATCCAGCCAGAACTTCCAGATTTTTTTTAATGTCCAATTGCTCTTTGGTTTTAGGTACTGGTTGATTCATTTTTTTAATACCCTGATCCAATTCTTTAATCAAAGGAATAGCTTGACGTATAATCTTTTGCCTCTCTTCTGGCAAAACTTTTCTATAATCTTTAAAAAGATTCCAAAGCTGGCTAACAGTCATAAGGAGGTCAGGAGAAGATCCTTTCAGTTTTTCTTTCAATAAATCCAGATGTTTTATGACATATTTATCAAATCCGCCAAAAACAGCAGTATTTAAAAAACCGGCTCTAATTTCAGCTTTAAAAGGACGTTTTAATTTTTCCATAATCTCCTCCATTTATTAAACCCCCTTTTTTTATGCCAGCTTCACAAAAAAGACATATGCCTATACTTTATCTGACATATGTCTTAAATTTAAAAATATTTTCTAATCTATTCAACAGAGAAGATATAATCATAAAGCGGTTGACCTCCATAATATAATTCTATATCTTGATTCTTAAAACGTTCTTCGATCTTTTTCCGCAATTTTTCAGCCTGATCTTCAGATACATTTGAACCGTAATAAATAGTGATTAAAAAATCATCTTCATCTATCATCTTATCTAACAATTCCAGTGAAACTTTTTCACAGTCCTTATCAACAACCTGAATATCTCCATTATAAAGCCCCAGACAATCTCTCTCTTTAATATCAAATGAATTTACTTTTGAATCCCGAACAGCATAAGTAATTTCCCCAGTTTTAACCTCTTCAAGGCCTTGAATCATTGCTTTAGCAATTTCAGAGAAATTTAATTCTGGATCTATTTTCATTAAAGAACCTATTCCCTGTGGTATAGAACGGGTTGGAACTACAATTATTTCTTTTTTACTGATGTTTTTTACCTGTTCGGCAGCAAATATGATATTTTTGTTATTTGGTAAAATAATTACATGATCAGAGTTAACACGTTCAACAGCCTCTACCAGATCCTGAGTACTGGGATTCATAGATTGGCCGCCTCTAACTACCTCATCTACTCCCAGGCTTTCAAAAATTTCTTTAAAACCTTCTCCAGCTACCACAGCTACAATTCCAAAAGGCTTCTTAGATAGAGATTGCTTCTCATCTCGTTCTTGACTTTGTTCAACCATATTTTCAATTTTTATTTTATTCAGTGGACCATATTTTAAAGCATACTCTAAAACAAGACCGGGATTATTTGTATGAACATGAACTTTAGTAATTCCCTTTGATCCAACTACCAGAAGAGAATCCCCATAATTTTCTAGATGTTCTCGAACCTTATCTAATGGAACATTTTCAGACATAATGATAAACTCAGTGCAATATTGATATTTAATTTCTTTATCAGAAGTTTTCTTTGCATCATAAACAGGCTCCTTAACTTTTTGTCCTTCGTAAACTTTCAGCTCACCCTCAACTGGTTGGCCTTTTAAAACCCTGAGAGCACCTTCTAATAAAAAAATATATCCCTGTCCACCTGCATCAACTACCTTGGCTTCTTTCAAAACCGGCAGCATCTCAGGTGTTTTCTTTAAAGCCTTGCGCCCTTCCTCAATAGCAGCATCAAGTACCTCAATAATATCATCAGATTTTTTGGCCTTCTCTACAGCCCCATCACCAACAAAACGGGCAACAGTTAAAATCGTCCCTTCAACAGGCTTCATAACTGCTTTATATGCCATTTCATAAGCACACTTTAAAGCATTTGCCAGATCTGCAGCACTCATTACATTTTTATTTTTAAGCCCATGGGCTATACCGCGAAATAACTGGGATAAAATAACCCCGGAATTTCCCCGGGCCCCCATTAAAGCTCCTTGCTGTAAAGCTTCAGCAATGTCACAAACCCTTTCAGATTCAGAATTTTGGATTTCCCGTGCCGCATTTAAGACTGTCAAATACATATTAGTACCGGTATCACCATCAGGTACAGGAAATACGTTTAATGAGTCAACATAATCTTTATGTTCATTTAGCCAGCAGGTAGCAGCTAAAATCATTTTTTTAAATTCTCTAGAACCAATCTGTTTTAATGATTGATTTGATGTATTAGTATGCAGCACCTATTCTCACTCCCTGAACATTAATATTTATTTTTGAAGGTTTGATTCCAGTCATTTTTTCTACGGTATATTTTACTTTATTTATAACATTATTAGCAACTTCAGTAATATTGATCCCGTATTCAACAATAATAAAAAGGTCTATAATTACCTCATTCCCATCGATTCTAACAGTAACTCCTTTAGTCAGATTTTCACGCCCAAGAAGTTCTGCTAATCCATCCTGAACTTTTTGTGAAGCCATACCTACTAGACCATAACATTCCATAGCAGCAAGACCTGCTATAACAGCAATGACTTCACGTGAAATACTAATCTTCCCGTAATTATTACTTAATTCATGCCCCATTACATACCCTCCTTAATCATTAAAGCTAATCTAACTTTAAAATATTCAAACCAAACGAAATTTATTAATCCAGTTTTTCTCCCCAGGCCCTTACAATAATTCAACACTTTTTTCTTAAAATCCTTCTTCTTTTTTTATGAAAATAGGAAATTCTCTTGCACGTCCTATCTCTTTATGTTAAAATTATAGAGTGAGTTTTATGACGGACTGTGATTTTAAAGGAGGTGTAATAAATGGCTCGTGTATGCGAAATTTGCGGAAAAAGTCGCGTTAAAGCAAGAACAATTGTTAGGCGCGGTAAAGCTAAGAAAAAAGGTGGGGTTGGTCGGAACATAACCGGAATCTCCCTTAGAACTCAAAAACCAAATCTGAAAAAGGTAAGAGCTATTGTAAATGGTAGCCCCAAGCGGATTCGTGTATGTACGCAATGCCTTAAATCCGGCCGTGTTGAAAGAGCCATTTAACATTCTTCATTAAAAATAAAAAAAGAACCTTAGCTAACAAGGTTCTTTTTTTGTTTTACCATTTAGTTCCATCAAATACATTTTAACAAGCACCTGAAAACATGCTTTTTGTAACTCTTTATAGCTTATGGTAATTGAGATAAATTTCTTATTACCAAATTTTCAACATCTACTCTTATCAATATTTGGTCATTAAAAATTACAAAAAATCATAAAAAAAGAGTAATCTTTTTCTCTCTTGCAATTTTAAAAAAAAGGGAGGTGCATTGCACCTCCGTAAATGTTATTTTAAGAATTGATATCCAACCCGGTTTCTTCTACTTGAACAGGGGATTCCCGAAGATATATAGCCCAATATAAGGTGCCGACAAAAAAGGCTCCTCCAACAATATTCCCCAAAAGAACAGGAATAAAGTTCTTTACAACCATACTTGTCCAGGTTAAGGAAGATAGAGCATTCTCTAATCCAGCAGCTTGAACCACCTGGAAATGATCTTTCAAAAACAGGCCAATAGGTATATAATACATATTTGCTATAACATGTTCAAATCCGCTGGCCACAAAAGCCATAATGATAAAATAACAGACTGCTACTTTACCAATTATATCTCTAGCTGAAGTCATTGCCCAGACAGCCAGACATACCAGCCAGTTGCACATGATCCCTCTAAAAAAAGCTTCTGTAATGGTCAAATTTACTTTGGCATTAGCAATCTTTAAAGCAGATGCACCAACCAAATAATGATTGGCCTGCCAGAGATTTGTTTTATACATAACATAAGCTACAAAAATGGAACCAATAAAGTTTCCTAAAAAGACCCATCCCCAATTACGAAACATTTTTTTAAGAGTAGTTCTGCCGCTCAAATAAGCCATTATGATCAAATTGTTTCCAGTAAAAAGACTAGCACCGCAGATTACCACCAATAATAATCCAAGACTAAAAACACTACCAATTAAAAATTTTGTAATTCCATAACCCAGATATTTTGCCACATCATGTCCAACCATTGTTGATGCTTCTGCTGCCATAGCAATAAAAGCTCCTGCCAGAAATGAAGATATTAAAAGTTCAGTTGTTCCTTGATTGGCTTTTTTTACGCCTCCCTCAACGGTAAGTTTAGCCACTTCCTTTGGAGAATAAAACGCCATTAGACTTTCCCCCTTTAATAAAGTATTAATTTTCGCAATCTTCTGTTTTTATAGTACAGTGATTGATCAATAATGTCAACAAATTTATTTAGAAATGATTAAACTGCAAAAAGCTAATTTTGAGCGATATAGAAATTTTTCGTTAAACCATCTTAGTAAGATTGAAAAGAATGGCCTCATCACAGGAGGTGATAAGCTAATCAAGAGTCAGGATGACCCATTGATTAGGGTGCCTTATTTCGACTGAAACCGAACTTTAGATGGTTCGAAAAATTTCTTTTGAAGCAGAAAATTGGATCAGCAATTAGTAGAATTACTTCTTTTTTAATAACCTTTACTTTAGCAGCAGAAAAAAAACTTTTAACCTGTAAATCGTTTTCATCAAGCTTTTTAATCTCCATAAAACAATTTCTGCTATAAATTCAAACCAGGGATTCAATCTACCCATTATGCTCTGGGACAAGTACATCATTTTTAAAAAACGTAAATAGGCAGGCGTAATAAAATGCATATCACAGCCTATTAAAAAATTATATTGAAACGTAAAATAACTAAGTCCGATATAAAACCCTCCAAAGGACCTTTGTCCGGAATAACATCTTCTATCAGTTTTACTCCCTTTAAAAAGGAATAGGTTCTTTTATCGCTTCCGACAACATAAACACGATCAAAAAATTCTTTTAAAGTTTTAGTTATTCTTTCAATCAATACTTCACTTTCAAATTTAATCAAAGCTTTATTCCTACCAAAACGAGAACTTTTTCCACCTGTTAATAAGATGGCATTCATTTTTAATCCTTCCTAAATCTGATATTTAAATTCGATTGTTTTAGATTTATTCTTTTTAATATCCACATACCCTGCCTTTACTAATCCTATTTAATTAAAAAGAGATTTAAATAAAATCCCCTGATAGCTTTCAATGCTGTAAGCATCAGGGGATTATATTAGAAATAATTGATCTTTTTATAATATATATCCAGCTTCTTTCAATAATTCCCTAGCTCTTTCCCCTTCAGCAGAAGGAACTAAAACAACAGGGCCAGTACAGCCCATACCGGTCTCAGCATAGATTCCTTCTTTCCAGAGTACCTTAACTGCATCATCTATCTGAAGGATATCTACACCCGGAATTTCTTCATCTACAGTAACCTTCGGTGGGGCTTTAACTTCCTCTACTTCAGAAGCAGAAGTTTTCTTTAAAGCCTCCAACTGATTATCCAGCCCGGCTTTTCTGGCAGCTTTAATCTCGGCATCAACTATAGCCATGATCTTACCCTGAGCTACATCAGCAGCATACCGGATAGCTCCAGCAACAACAGGAGCACCGGATGCCCTTGAAAGGATACAGATAATCATATCAAAGTCTTCACCCACACCAGGACCATAACCATAACCTAATGCTTCATAACTACCGCCGGTGGTAAAGCTAGAGAAAATTTTCATCAGCAGATTACCTGTTAAAGTATCGGTAACCATTACATCGGGAGTACCCATCAAAAGGTCATTCCCTCTCATTACAACCCCACCGTCGGCCCGGGCAGATTCAGTAAATTCGATACCATATCCATTTTTCTTTAATTCTTTTAAAATCTTTTCACATTGCCGTGCACCATCAACATTTAAAATACCTACTTTGGGTTTATCTATCCCAATAGCTTTAGCAGTAGCAACTCCATAAATAGCGTTTTTAACCATTGCCCCTACCCGGTGAGTATCAGAAGTACCGGTAGTAGTGGCAATAATCATTTCCCGCCCGGTTCCCGGAGTGATAACACGTCCCACAGTAGATACACCAACCGGGAAGTTATAATGCATAGTAACAGCTGCATCTGCTTCTCCATTTTTGAGCATGGCTTCCATTTTCTCATGAGCTTCCTTTTCACAGGTAACTTCATGGAGTTCTAAAGAGGTATCACAAGCTGGCCCAATAAGAATAACTTCCAGATCAGAATTTCTGGCCTGAGCTATTTCTGCCCCTTTAACCAATTCTAAATGGCCATGCTCACTACCAAGGGTGGTTAAAACCACCCGGGTCTTTTTTCCAAAAGTTCCAGTCTCAATAGCATCTGCGATCTGATTAAAAATCTGCCCTAACTTCTTTCTAGAATCTATAGCAGGCACATTTTCACCTCCCAAACCGGCTGCCTACTTTTCTTCTTTGAGAAGAATTTGAGCTAATTCACGCATTGCATCGGCAACCATCTTCTTCAGTTTGACATCATCTTCACTAGCAACAGTTTCTTCAACCACACCGGTGTTCTTTTCCATTACAAAAGATACACCATCAAAGAGATTGGTCATCCGGCCTAAGAACAGACTACCCTTACCAATAATCATGACCTTTTCAATCTGACCAGCTTTCATCATCTTCATAGCAGGACCAACGAATGGAACACCAGAAGGAATATGGCCCTGAGTTGGAGCGAAACCAGGCATACCATGTTTTTTAACAAATTCGGGAATCTCAGTCCGCTCAAGATCACCTCGTTTTACACCTAAAGCGGCAATCATCTTATAATTAGCTTCAGGTACATTACCTGCACCAGCAGGTTTAGTAATCTCCGGATTCTGCATTTCTACTGAATATTTATCAATATCAGTAATCTTCAAACCACCTTTATCCAGTGGATTGGTTACCAGAGCAGTAATAACAGCCTGTGGAGAAGAACCTGTACCCACAGTGTGACGTCCTACCAGGTCGGTTCTAATAATTGGACTTTCGCCATCATTTGCAGTAACAAGTATAGCAAAACCACCCAGACAATCTTCAAGTAAAGGTATATTTTTAGCCACATGATCTTTACCGTTCATACCCAGTTTAGCAACAGCACCGCCGGCTATAACTGCAACAGTTTTGTATACACCAGCTTTAACTAAAGCAGCAGCATTCACTAGAGCATGGGCTGGAGCCGCACAGAAACTTCTTGTATCCGATCCAGTTGCATTCACACAACCGGCCATCTCAGCCATAGCCTTAGCAAAATTACCACCACCGCGCTGATTGATATCACCGCAAGCTTCTTCAGAAGCCTCAATTACGTATTCAATTTCAGAAAGATCAAATCCCTGTTTCTCAAGGTTTAATAGAGCCAAAATACCGGAAGCTTTAGTCATTAAATTTTCTAACATAACATGAGCATTTAAGTTGGGGTCTGTATCATGAGCCTGTTTAATGCACCCGACCAACTTTTCGCCCAGATATAAACCTTCTGCTACATGCTTGTTGACCAGTTCTTCAATCTCACTTAATTCTACACCATCACCCAGACCTTTTAAATCTTTCTTACTAAAAATGGGGTGAGATTCTAATTTGGATTTTACTTCAGCAGTAAATTCTTTAGTCAATTTAACAAGATCAAAACTGTCATACAGCTTGACTAAACCAAAAAATTCATCTTCAGGCATAATCTCTCCCATTTCACCAAAACGGGAAGCATTACTTACAGGATTTTCATACCAGGGCTGAGGGATATTGTTTAACTCATCTGGTAAAATGTTACCGATAAAAACCTGGTTAGGAGCATATGCAACACAATCGTCAAAACTTCTTAAAAATTCAGGAATCTTCTTTAAATATTCAGCATCAGGATCTTTTAAACGGGTTTGGGTTTGAGTAGAACCATAGTGAAAGAGAGTTGTAGGAGTATGAACCAGAATGTAACTGGCTCCTTTTACTACAGGCAATGTCATACTTTCACCTCCATTAAAATAGAAGGGTAATGGGTAATGCTCGTGTCACTACCCATTACCCATTTTTTTTTAATCTTCAAATACAGTTTGCTCATGTACTTCAGTTTCTAAAGCCCTTAATGCTTTTTCAACTAATCTACGGCGGAGCTTTTTCTCCTCAGCTTTATCCAGCTTAGGATTGCCCAGTGGATGTGGAATTGCTACAGCCGGTACAATTCTGTTAGCACCAACTGTTAAGGAAATTGGAACTACGGTAGCTATGTGAACTACAGGGATACCAGCCCGCTCAATCTCTTTTACCATCGTTGCACCGCAACGAGTACATGTTCCTCAGGTGCTGGTAAGTATAACTGCCTGAACACCATCAGCGACCAGGTCTTTGGCAATCTCCTGAGCATACCGCTTTGCATTTGCTACAGAAGTACCATTACCAACAGTCGCATACCAGTAATCATGCAAACTACCAATTTTACCTTCTTTAACCATTTCTTTAACTACATCAAGAGGCAGTACCCGGTCAGCGTCTTCATTAGCATATACCGGGTCATAACCACCGTGAGCGGTTTGACTGTTTTCAGGAGTAAAGTCATCAATATCAGTCAGTTTATATTTACCGTACTTGGAAGCACTCGAAGATTCAATACGATCAGGATTACCCTTTGGTACAATACCGCCGGAAGTAACCAGAGCAATTTTGGCTTTGCTAATATCAGCAACAGGAGGATTTGGAGCGACTCTATCAAAATCCGGCATAGGATATTCAGTAACAAAATCTTCGCCTTTCAGTTTCTTAATTAACATTTTAACAGCCCGTAAAGAACCACGCTCTTCCGCAAAGAAATTCTTCCGGATTCCGCGTGGGAAGTAACCAGCTTCTTCTGGTCCACCAACATTACCATCAGTTTCAATATATTTTTTAGTAAATTCTACGATAGCCGGAACAGCTTTTCGCATCCCTGCAGCAGAGTCTGCAGTTGGCAGAATATATGCATACTTAGCAAAGATTTCTACTCCTGGGTTTTCTTTGTACATACCTGAAATTACAGGAATACCATTCTTCGCAGCCACTTCAGCCACATGACCACAGGCCATACCATAACGTCCTGCGTTGAAGGCAGGACCCGCAATTACTAAATCAGGTTTGATCTGATCTATGTATTCCTGTATTTTCGCTTTAGCATCTTCCAGATTTTCATTGAAATAACTATCACCACAGATGATAGTCGCAACTATTTCAGCACTATCTCCCAGTCCATTATTGATGGCGACACCTGCCCCAACTGGGCCCTCTTTTAACATAGGCTCGATATGAGCTTTATCTTCGCCACCAATTTGGCCGAAGAACTGGTTCAGATAGTGAAGAATACGCTTTTTACCCATCATTCTCCCCCCTTTATTTGGGATCTATATAAGCTATATAAGAATTAAAGGAATTTGCAGTACATATTTCTATACTTGGATACTTCTTCAATGATAGCATCCATATCCAATACCATTTCCATCATACTGACCTGCTCGTCATATACAGCAGGATCAATCTCATCCTTCAATTCAAAAATGTGATAACACAAGAGTCCCAACTGGACTCCAGCCAATGGACCTGCAAAGGTTGGATCTCCATTAGTAACAGTTTCACATGCAAGACCGGAAGCTTCTGCTTCGGCCCCACCTAAAACTACTACTAAATTTTCTGGACCATACTTTTCGGCCAGTTCTTTGATCCGCCCTTGGATTTCCAGGTCCATGGCACCTGCGGCAGTTCAGACAAAACACTCGGTAGTTACCATTACTACTTCAGCTTCGGTTGTCTTAATACATTCTTCGATAGCTGGACCAGGGATACCATCGCGGTCACCAATGATTGCAACTTTCTTGCCTTTGAGCATTATAGTCACCTCCATATAATTATTCGAATTATTTATTTAATTATAATTAGAAACCTTGAGCAGACAACTTGCTAAAACCAAGCTCATTAGTAGCACCGGTAATAGCCTGAATCTCAACAGTAATACTACCATCTTCTGCTAATGAACCAGCAAAACCACCAGCTATTACATCAGCGGCTTCAATATGACCAATAATCTTCTTCATTGGCGGCAGAGTAATAGTTTCATTAGCATTACCAGCGGTAACCACGGCAGTTGCAGATGGATCAGCATCAGCTAAAGACTGTGAAGCACCATCGCGACCTGCATATTCGTCTGTAATAAGAACAGTCTTAATTCCTTGAGCTTCCAATTTCTTGCAGTTCATGATTAAATCTGCATCTGGGTTACCGAAACCTTCTTCGGAAATAATAGCAGCATCTAAGTTCAACATACTGGCCAATTTTGCAGTATAGTTAGAAGAACGTTCTTTATCAGCAAGAGTTACATTTTCATTAGTGATTATTACACCAACAAAATTATACTCTTTACCATGATATTTGTATAGATCTTCGATAACTGGATTGTTCTGATGATGGTAAGTAGTGTTTTTATCACAGGCAGAAACACAGTTACCGCTAACAATAGCTCCATCAAATACTTCAGTTGGATAAATAAGGGTTGGCAAAATCTGCTTAGCGTCAACTCCATAAACATAGGTATCATGAAGCAGACCCTGGCTTTGCAACATATAAATATATGCTACTCTTGGCAGATCTTTATATTTCTCTGCACCTTCAAAGAATGGCAGAGCTTCATAAGTTTCAATTTCATCAGGTTCTACATTTCGGCCAGCTTCTCCAATATATTGAGCAGCTTTAAGACCAATCAAGCGTAAGGCAGCTTCATGCTCATGTTGGGGCAAGTTGTCTACAGGTTCTGCCTTGACTACAATATTGTAAGTCTTGGAGAACGGAGTATAATCAGCACCAGGACCGCTCATATCAATAATACCTTCCTGGAAACCGACAATCTTACCTGTAGTTACCACAGCAGCCCCTTTAAGAACATGGGTCCGACCAGAACCTACAGTTTCTACTTTGGAGACAAAACCCGGAAATACACCGCCATTGCCTTCAACTTTAACACGCGGCTCAATAACGTCTTTGACAGGAATAATCCTGACTTCTTCGCCTGGTTTAGCCAGATCAACATCAATAGAAGCAATTCTGGCGTCACCGCTCAGTTTTTCAATCAGTTCTTCTTTATTAATAGTGAGGATTCCATTTTTTACCTCAGTCTTGTCTCCAAATTGTACATCTTTAATATAAATCTTTCCTAACTCAAGACGCATAAATTCACCTCCCTACTTCTTCTCAACCATAAAAATTAGATATGTTTTTTAATTTCCTCTTCAATCTCAGCAGCGGTTAAATCTTCGCCACTTAATTGGGCTACTTTCTCGCCGTCTTTATAAAAGCACATGGTTGGCAATCCCATAACTCGCTGGCTAATAGCAAGACGACGATTTTTAGTAATATCCAGTTTACAGAATTTCATCTTTTCACCATACTTCTCAGCCAGAGCTTCAACTTCAGGCATCAACTCCTGACAAGGCTCACACTTAGGACTATAATAATCAACCATTACCGGTTGAGATTTAGAAGCCTCCAAAACTTCGGCCTCAAAATTCTCCTTGTTTACTTCAAGCATCCCTTCCACCTCCTTTCAAAGGTAAGATCAAAGTAAACTAACCTTCTATAATTTTTAATACATTTTCTTTTGTAACATCTTCAAGCCGATTCTTAAGTTCACCATCAACAAAGTAAAGTAGAGTTGGAATATTCTTAATTTCATAGCGGTCAGCGATCAAACGGTTTTTATATGTATCGATTTTAACTAATTTGACATTCTTCTCTTCTAAACCCAAGTTTTCCAACATGTTAATAGTATCAAAGGTAGATTCAACAGTAGGACTCCAGAAGATAACTAAAACTGGTTTATCAGCATTTAATACATCGGTTTTAAATCCTTCCTCTTCAGCAATATATTTCTCAGCAGCAGTAGCAGCTATAGCACCATCAGCCGCTGCAGTAACAACCTGGCGGAGATACTTTTGCCGTACGTCACCAGCAGCAAATATTCCAGGAACATTTGTCTCCATCTTATCATTGGTTATAATATAACCAAAATCATCCATTTCAATAAGATCTTTTACAAAATCAGTCTTAGGAACTGTACCGACAAAGAAGAATACTCCATCACAGGGCATTTCAGTAATTTCACCGGTCTTTAGATTTTTGATTTTTACACCGGTTACTACTTCATCTCCTACAACTTCCTCTAAAACAGAATTCCAGACAAAATCAATTTTTGGATTTGCATAAGCTCTCTCCTGGATTACCTTTGTAGCATCCATAATTCCTTCATCATGAACAACTATAATTGTTACTTTTCTTGCAAACCTGGTTAGATAAATTGCTTCCTCAACCGCAGCATCACCATTACCAACAACAACTACATCCAGATCGGTATAAAAGTCAGCATCACATGTAGCGCAATATGATACACCGCGACCCCTAAATTCACCTTCTCCTTTAACTCCCAAAACCCGTGGTTCAGCACCGGTAGCAATGATAACAGTCTTAGTAACCAGATCACCATCCCGGGTTTTAACAATTCGCTTATCGCCTTCACATTTAATCTCTAAAGCTTCTGTCCTGATAAACTCAGCTCCAAAAGCTTTTGCATGTTCAGCCATTCTTTTTGTCAATTCAGGCCCAGTCGTACCTTGCGCAAAACCAGGATAGTTCTCCATCTCCTCAGTAGTAGCAGCTTGCCCACCTGGTTTTCTCTTCTTTTCAATAATTGCTGTTTTCAGCTTAGCACGGGAACCGTAAATTCCGGCTGCCAGACCTGCTGGCCCTCCACCAATAATTAACAGATCATATTCTTTATTCATTCTAATTCCCTCCTTTTTTATTCAACCAGAGATTGGTATCCACTGGTCAATAAAGTCAAATCTAATTCCTGAAAATCTTTTAAGACATTTTCAGACCAATTGGGTATAGGGTGATCTTTTTGAAACTGTTCAAATTTTCTGATAGCGTCTTCGATAATTGATAATGAATTAAAGTCTAACTTACCTGGTTTAAGACTGACCATTATGGAACGATAGGGAGTCGCATTAGGTTTAATGCTTCCGGCCATTGGATGGCTTATTAATTTGTGGCCAATATGTACTAAATCCCTTGTCCGAATCAGTACATCTTTAACTGTTTTTTCAATAATCATCTCCTGTTGTTTATATCTTTCAATTACCGCCGGATTATTTGTTATAATTAAAATCTGTCTCAACTCTATAACACCCCATTAATACAACCATAAATTAGTCTAACCATTTTCTCATAATTCATGAAAATTACTGTTAACTTCATAATTCCGAAAGAAAAAAGCAATGCTGACCCATCGGCCAACATTGCTCTGTCTTCAACCTGAGAGTTTAATTCTCCTTATTATTTTAATAAGGAGAATTTGCTCCTTCGGTGTCAAAAATGACTTTCCAGAGCCCTGTCAGGATACGGTCCTTTGACCTGAGAGCTTCTTCCCGGGGACTGGCCGGTCTCCGGAAATTTCTCCTTCGGTGCCCGCACATAGCGAGACTCTCCCGCATCCTTCATCCAGCTTTGTGAAATTTTCAACATTTCATGTCTAATATATTCTACTTTTTTAGTAAAATTCCTGCAAGAGAATTAAAATTTTTTGCAATATTTTTTTAATACTCTGACCTATTATTGATTTTACTGCAAAAAGCTAATTTTTCACTTCACAAAAAAATTTTTCGAACCATCTAAAGTTCGATTTCTGTCGAAATAAGACACACAAATCAATGGGTCATCCTGGCCCTTGATTAGCTCACCACATCCAGTGATGAGGCCTTATTTCGACTGAAATCTCACTAAGATGGTTTAACGAAAAATTTCCATGTCGCTCAAAATTAGCTTTTTGCAGTTTAATCTTTATTTGATTTTTGCAAGTAATTGCTTGGTATGCTCCTTAATTTCCTCTTCTGAAAGAATCTTACGAGCTACACCAGAATCAATAGCAGCTTTACCAACCGCCGCAGCCACAGCAGGAGCAACTCTTTCATCAAATGGATTAGGAATAATATAGTCAGGAGATAGTTCTTCATCAGTGATCAGATTGGCAATAGCATGGGCAGCCGCAACCTTCATCTCTTCATTGATTTCAGTAGCTTCTACATCCAGAGCACCGCGGAAAACACCAGGAAAAGCCAATACATTGTTAATCTGGTTAGGATAATCCGAACGTCCTGTACCAATTACTCTTACACCGACTTCCTTTGCATCTTCAGGTATAATCTCCGGTACAGGATTGGCCATTGGAAAGAGAATTGGATCAGGATTCATTGCTTTAACCATCTCTTTATTTACCGCACCGCCAACAGAAAGACCGATAAATACATCTGCGTCTTTTAAAGCCCCTGATAGATCGCCCTGATAGTTATAACCATTGGTTATCTCAGCAATCTGTTCTTTATATTTATTCATTCGCTCAGTCCGTCCTCTGTAAAGTGCACCCCTACTATCACACATTATAATCTTTTCCGGGTCTGCCCCGGCAGATATGATCAATTTAGTTACAGCTATGGCAGATGCACCCGCGCCATTTACAACAATTTTTAAGTCAGCCAATTTCTTTCCGGTTACCTTTAAAGCATTAATCAAACCAGCCAGAGTAACAATAGCAGTCCCATGCTGGTCATCATGAAAAATAGCCATATTGGTCTCTTTTTTCAATCTTTCTTCAATTTCAAAGCAAGCAGGAGCTGCTATATCTTCTAAATTAATTCCAGCAAAAGTTGGTTCCAGAAGTTTACAAAATTTAACCACCTCATCTACATCCTTTGTAGAAATGCAGAGGGGAAAAGCATCAACTCCAGCAAAGTTTTTAAAAAGAACAGCTTTGCCTTCCATAACAGGGAGGGCAGCTTCCGGGCCAATATCTCCCAACCCAAGAACAGCAGTACCTGTTGAAACAACAGCTACCATATTACCTCTTGCAGTATATTCATTAACCTTGCTTCGATCAGCATGTATCTCTTTACATGGTTCAGCAACTCCTGGAGAATAAGCTAAGCTTAAATCCCAGGCATCTTTAACTTTGACTTTGCTTTTAACTTCCAATTTTCCCCGATTTTCAAGGTGCATCTTTAAAGCTTCTTCACGTAAATTTTTCATCTTAATTTTACCTCCCATTTCTGCTGCTATTATTTATTTTTTCGATAAAGACTTTGACCTTCTTCATATAAATCGCCACCATAGATATCATTGACAACAATTAACGGAAAATCTTTTACAACCAGTCGTCGAATCGCTTCTGTTCCAAGATCTTCATAAGCTATAAGCTCCACTTCTTTGATTCTTTCAGCAATCAGTGCAGCAGCACCTCCTACAGCGCCAAAGTAAACCGCTTTATGCTTCCGCATAGCCTCCTTCACTTTTTCAGAACGGGAACCTTTACCGATCATCCCTTTTAATCCCTGTTCGATAAGCCGGGGAGCATAGGGATCCATCCGATAACTGGTAGTTGGCCCGGCTGAACCTATAATTTTTCCGGGTTTTGCCGGAGTAGGGCCAACATAATAGATTACCTGGCCCTTTAAATCAAAAGGTAAATCTTTACCTTCATCAAGAAGTTTTACCAACCGAGCATGGGCAGCATCCCGGGCAGAATAAATTACTCCTGATAGGAGTACTTTATCACCACTACGTAAACTTTCCAGATCTTCATTGGTCAAAGGTGTAGTCAAATGTTTCACCAAGATCACCTCTTACAGTACCGTCTCTTTGTGTCGAGCAGCATGACAGTTAAGATTTACTGCTACCGGTAGGCTAGCAATGTGACAAGGGAAAATTTCAATATTAACATCCAGGGCGGTAATAACTCCTCCAAAACCTGCTGGCCCAATACCCAAATCATTGATCTTTTGCAAAAGTATCTGTTCCAATTCAGCAATTTCAGGATCAGGATGGCTACTTCCTATTTCTCTTAGCAGAGCTTTTTTCGCCAGATAGGCAGCTTTTTCAAATGTTCCCCCAATACCTACACCCACTACAATAGGGGGACAGGGATTTGGGCCCGCTTCCTTGACACACTGGAGAACAAAGTCAATAACTCCTTCCTTACCATCAGCAGGTTTAAGCATCTTAATTTTGCTCATATTCTCACTACCGCCGCCTTTAGGGGCAACAATAATTTTTAAATTATCACCCGATACCAATTCAGTGTGGATAACAGCCGGAGTATTGTCACCAGTATTCCTCCGTCGGAATGGGTGTTCCACAATAGATTTACGCAAATATCCTTCTGCATATCCTAGCCGCACACCTTCCTGCACAGCTTCTTCTAAGTTGCCCTCGATTCTCAAATCCTGACCTACTTCGAGAAAGACAACTGTATATCCAGTATCCTGACACATGGGAACTCTTTTTTGTTTAGCAATCTTAGCATTTTCAATCAGTTGTTCTAAAATTTCTCGTCCTATCTCTGACTCTTCTATCTCTAATGCTTTTTTAAAAGCATTCATTACATCTTCGCCCAAAAAAAAGTTGGCTTCCTGGCAAAGCCTTGCAACCTCTCTGGTAATGGTTTCAGCTTTAATGATCTTCAATTTTCTTATATCCCTCCTTACCTTATATATTCCCCTCTACCTACTCCGTTCATTAAAAGATTATCCTCTTTTTCCACTATAGTTTTCTATAGGAGAAGGCTAACTCCTGCACAAATCTTAAAATTTTTCTTTTTTATAATAATGACAGGGAAAGCATTATTATATCTCCCAATAATAGTTTTTCCGATAAGTCCCCATTCAGAATGATATAATGATTTTACTACAAAAAAGCTAATTTTTTGCTTCTTGAGAAATTTTTCGAATCATCTAAAGCTCGATTTCCGCCGAAATAAGGCTTCCTAATCAAAGGCCCCCCCTGGCCCTTGATTAGCTCATCACCTCCTGTGATGAGGCCTTATTTCGTCGGAAATCTCGCTAAGATAATTTGGCGAAAAATTTTTATGTCGCTCAAAATTAGCTTTTTGTAGTTTAATCATATAATGATTTAAAAAAAACCAGGGAAATTATACCCTGGCTTAATCACAAGTCTTTATTTTTTCTGTTAAATTTTTCTTAAGTCCAGTAATAAACTGGGTCAAATGATACCTGGTAAGAGAATCAATTCCTTCCAGGGCTTTAAGTAAAGCCAAATTTTCTTTATTAAGCAAATGGTAATTTGTTTTTAACTGTTCATCTTTGATTACAATATTTTCTTCTGAATCAGGATCAATTAAATCAGTTAAAATAGCCAACTCCTGAATACTTACTCCAAATCCTTTAGCCAGTTGAATAAAGGTTTCCATATGGGGACGCCTTTGAGGATCTGTCTCTAACCTGGAGATTGTTGACTGATGAATTCCCGATTTTAGACTTAATTCCTGCAAAGTCATTCCGCGTTCTTCACGTAATTTACGCAATCTGGAGCCAAAAGTCTCTTCCATTATTTTCACCCTTCCTTTGCCGTACTTTACTATATATTATACAAAATATGTTGTCTTTTGACAATATATTTTGAGTAAATTTTTGTTTGTCAATACGACAAAGGATTAATATTTTAACAATTTCCCTTCTAGTACTATAAAGATTTAATATGTTAGATTTATTATTTCTCTGCATTATTTCTTATTTTTATTACATCTTCGTCTTTAGCAGTATTTTTTCCTTCTACTGCATGGCGAACTTTTCCCGACTTAACCCTGGCTTCTTCGTAGGCTTCTTCTTCTTTTTTTCGGACAGCAAAGGGATTTTCATAAGGATACTTATATGGCGCATTTTTAGCAAATTCGGTCACTATCTGACGGGCTTTTTTTGTTGGCAATAAAGTTCCTGGCCCGCCAATACATCCGCCCGGACAGGCCATTCCTTCGATAAGATGACCATCTAATTTACCGTTTTTTGCTAAAGTCAAAACTTTGCTACACTCTGAAAGACTATCTGCCTGCATCACTTTAATCTTACTCTCTGGATACCAGAGTTCCATATTCCGCTTAATGGCCTGCGCTACTCCACCAGAGATAGCATATCCGCGTCCCCCCACAGATGCATAATTAATCTTCACATCTTCACTTAACTGAGTTAATTCTATTCCTGCTGCAACGAAAATGCCTGCGAGTTCTTCAAAGGTTATTACATAATCCACATATTGACGCACTTCTTTATTTAAAGCCTCCAATTTTTTAGAAATACACGGTCCAATGAAAACTACTTTTCCCTCAAGGTCCCGCTCTTTTACATAACGTGCAGTAGCAACCATCGGCGTATGAGATGGAGAAATATATTTATAGAGTTCCGGGAAATACTTTTTTGCTATCATAGTCCAGGAAGGGCAACAGGAAGTTCCCATAAAAGGCTGTTCTTTCGGTACCCTGTCAATCAAAATTTTAACTTCATGCATCGACGCGATATCCGCACCAAGGGCCACCTCTACTACCTCTTTAAATCCCAGTTTCTCAAGACCTTTAAATATCTGTTCAGGCGAAACCAGAGGACCAAACTGACCGACAAAACTTGGCGCAATAATTGCATACAGCTTCTTTCCGGCCTTAAGAGCTAGAAGCATCTGAAAGATTTCTGATTTATCAGATACAGCCCCAAAAGGACAATCAACTACACACATTCCACAGACAACACACCGATCCAGATTTACATAAGCCCGTCCATCTTTACGACTTTCGATTGCATCTATTCCACAGGCTGCAGCACATGGACGGTCAAAACGTACTATAGCTTCATATGGACATGCCTTCTGACATCTACCACAATGTACGCATTTTTCATCTATATTTGCTCTATCATCAACTATACTAACAGCATTTACTGGACAGACGATTACACAGGGATGAGCCAGACAGTTCCGACAATTATTTGTCACATAGAATTGATCCTCAGGGCAGGCTTCACAGGCAGCAGGAATCACATTAACAAGAGGTGGTTCTAAAATCTTATCAATCGAATAAGCTTTCTCCACAGCCTTAGCAAGCCGCTTATGTTCCCCCTGATCCACTAGAGGAAGTCCCAAAGCAAGTCTGGTTCGTTCGGCAATAATAGCTCTCTCCCGGAAAACACTTTCTCTAAACTGTGGTTTGTAACCTGGAATAATCTTATATGGTATATCATCAACCTCTTTAATCACTTCATCAAGACTATCAGTATGAAGTGCTAGACTGGCTACTTCTTTGAATACTTTCCGCCTTAACTCCACTATCGGTGTAAAGAATCCTTTGGTCATCATTCTTTAACCACATCCCGTTCTTTCTTTATCAGGTCCATAATCACTTCAAAAACTTTTTCAGCAGAAGCTGAATATATCGGTTTACCATTGACCTTAACCATTGGTGGATCTTCTTCATTACAATGATCGAAACATTTGACATACTCAATACTGATCTCATCTTCCATTTCCTTTGCTACATCTTCCAACATCATACCTAGATTGAGTGCTCCCATCATAGCACAATAGGTACCTGCACAAATTTCTACATGAATCTTCATCTTTTCGCCCCCTTAATAGCTCTTTATTGAATATCTACCATTAACATGCTTAATAGGGCGAAAATTATGCCTTTAAAAAAACCGTAACCCTTTTTAAGGGTTACGGTTTTTGTGGTTCGGCAGGTAACACTTCAAAATCAGGATTTTTTTGATTTTCAAGCCAGGCAATTCGTGTTAAATAAAATTTACTTCCTTCATTAAGTGGGTAACGTTTTAAATAGGCCTCAAAATAGGGTTTTGCTTTCTTAAATTCATTTAAATAAAAGTACGCCTTACCTAGAGGATACATCGCATAATAATAATCAGGTTTAATTTGCAAACTTTTTTTATAATACTTAACAGCCTCTTTGTATTGATCCAGGGCATAATAAGTGTCAGCTAAAAAACGATATGCTTCATAATCATCAGGATTTTTTGTAATAGCTTCCATCAAATATTCCCTGGCTTGAATATAATCACCTTTTAAAAGAAGAATATATCCCAGATTACGATCATAACGTCCGTCATTTGGATCTATATTTCGGGCCTTTTTATAGAGAGAAAAAGCCTGATCCAATCGATCGGTATCTCGATAGATCTGCGCCAAATTGTTAATAGCCAAAAGATGATCTGGTGTAATTTGTAAAATAGTCTCATAAGTAGCTATCTCTTTATCGATCTGTTTTAATTTATAATAGACATTAGCTTTAATAAGATAAAGTTCTATATTTGTCGGCTGTAACTCTATTGCTCTCTCAAGATATGGAAGTGCTTTATCATAATCTTTTAATTTAAAATATACCGCACTGAGATTAGTTAAAAGATCTAGATTATCAGGTGATAATTCGAGTGCCTGCTTATAGACTTTAACTACATCTGCCCAACGTTTCTCTCTCTGATACAAATTTATTAATTCAAGATAATAAGATAGTTGGTCAGGATTTAGATCAATAGTATATAAAAGATATTTTTCAGCCAATTTATAGTTTCCTAACGCCAGATGAGAACGATACATAATATGTAGTACTGTTACTAATGGTGGATATTTTTTTAAGTACTGCTCAAAGGTATTAAGGGCTTTTTGATACATTTCCTGCTGAAAATAAAGTTGCCCTAACATTAAAAGTACCTCTGCCTTATCAGGTTTGTTCTTCAAAATTGTCTCCAGACTTTCTATGGCTTTAGATGGGTTTTGGTTCATATTATATTGCGCCAATTTTAGACGAAGCTGTTCCTTTTCTTCAGGACTAATATGTTTTTCTTTAAGTGCTTGTTCTGTTAAAGCAATAGCCTGGCGAAAATTCCCCAACTGATAATATGATTCTGCTAATCCAGTATAGAGACCATAATTCCTGATTCCATAAATATAGGCCATCTGATAAGCCTGGGCCGCATCCAGGGGCTGTAAGTTTTCCAGAAAAAGTTTTCCTAAAACAGCCCAGATTTCACCACGATCAGGATAGAATTTACTTGCAGTGCTTAAGGCTTTCTTTGCCTGATATTGATCTCCTTCATTCAAATATATAAACCCTAGAAGATATTCAGTCACCGGATAATTTGCAACTTCCCGGGCTTTCTCAAGAAAAGTTCTGGCTTTATCGTAATCTTTAATAGCGAGGTAGGCCTGCCCAAGTCCCAAATATTCTAAATCAGGTTGTTCATTATATTGAATAGAAGTCTGAAAGGCATGAATTGCATCCTCAAAGCGGTCCCGGTATAAGTATATAAATCCGAGATATAAATATCCTTCATAATTATGAGGAGAAAATGATAATAAATCCTTAAAAATAGCTTCTGCCTTAACCAGATCCCCTTTGATAAGTGCATCTTTACCAGAAGAGATTAAACTGGCACGATATGTACAACCAGAGCTAAATATGATTAATATAATAAGAAATATTATACAAAGCTTGCGTTCCATAATATCAGCTTCCTTATCTAAAGTGTATAGTATTTTTTCGTCACAAACGGATAAAAACCTTTTTTATAGGGAATATATTTCATTTTCTTTTTCGCAAAAAAATCATTCCCTAATCTTTTGTTTACATTTTCTAAAAAATTTTATTCCAACCTGAAGAAAAGTTTTCCTATTTAACATAATAAAGGCCTATTACTTATACAAAAGAAGCGCTATTTAATTATAATATCCTTCGTTATTGTAAAAGAATTGCCAAAAAAACTGACCCAAAAAATAGGGTCAGTTTTTTATAGATTTTATAGACTATTCTTCTTTTGTGTTTTTATACCTTTTTTCCAATACACGTTCTAAATTTACAACTGACTTTTTATAATTAGGATTTAAATCCAAAGCCCTATTGTAAGCCTCGATAGCTTTATCCAGCTCTCCAATATTCTCATAGGCAATCCCCAGATTGTTATAAATAAACGGATAGGGTGGATTGAGTTCAGCAGCTTTCTGTAACTCAATACTTGCCTTCAAATATTCACCCAGTTTTAAATATGCCAGACCTAAATTGTTCAAAGCAAAATAATTTTTGGGATTGAGTTCTATAGATTTAATAAAGAATTCGGTAGATTTGAGATATTCTTTTTGATTTAGATATAAAAGTCCCCAGACATTATAAAGATCATCATCGTCGTCTTTTAAGGTCTCAGCTAATTTAAGAGTTTGCAGGCACTTATCCCATTCCTTTAAATTTAGATATGCTCTACTTAGATTAACCAGAGTCTTATAATGATCAGGCAAAATCTGATGTGCTTCTTCAAAATAGCGTGCAGAATTTCTATAATCTCCAAGTCGGTAATAAGTAAGCCCCATCATATATCTGAGATAATGGTGGTTGGGCATTTCTGAATAAGCTGCTTGAAATGCTTCAATAGCCTTTATATAATCGCGATTTTCAAACGCCTCAATCCCCTGTTGATAGTTTTCATTGGCCAGAACCTGGAGTTGAAAACTAAGAACTATAATCACCATAACTGTCAAAAATATTACTTTTTTCATACTGTTTCCCTCCTTGAATTTAAACTTACTCTATTTAAATTTAACAAATATGTCCACTACCTGACTGTCAAATTGAGTTTTACTAAGACTAATAATTCGAAAATACCACCCCATTAAAAAAAGAAACCTACAGAGGTAAATCAAATAAAACAAATACACATAGCAAAATATCACAAACCAGTATCTTTTCCCATAATTTAGACCATCTCATAATTCCTGCTACATGACTAAATGTATTTAATTAGACATATTTTATTGTTTTATTCGACATTTGTCTCTAATTTCCTTTATTTCTGGACTAAAATATCTAAATATCTTTTAATGGTATAATCTCATCACCTATCAAATTATAAATATTTCTATCTTTTTCTATTTTAATTTTAACCAGAACCATATTTCCTAAAAAAAGATATTTCTTATATTTTGATACAACAGGTTCAAAGACTGTTACTTCTACAGTACCTGTCAAATCTTCAAGAGTAAAAAAACAGACCAGTTTTCCACGCTGGGTCCAACGGAAACGAATATCGGTAATCTCTCCTGTAATCCAGACCTGCTCTTTTTCCGTTTCCATTAATTTATCAATCGATAGTAAATCCTTACTTTGAGGAATAAGATAGAATAAAGAACTACCGCTAACTGGATGGCCCAGAGTCTCAAGTTCCCAACTTAAAATATCCCTAAGCTCCATTTCTGGAATTTTTTCTGTAAAAGCGCTAATTTTCGTTGTCAGATAAGGTAAACAGCGAAGTTGACCTGTACTTACCTGATGTTTCTTAGCTTCTTTAAAAATTTTATTTAAACTCCAGAGAAGTTGCATCCGATCACCGAACCTATCAAAAGCTCCGGCTTTAATCATATTTTCCAGAACCAAATAATTGATAAGACCCAAATTTACCCGATGACAGAAGTCACTTAATGAATGATAACTTCTTTCTTTTCGTTTTTGAATAATCTCCTCTGCTGCACGCCTTCCCAGACCTTTAATCATCAAAAAGCCCAGTCGAATCTTTTCACCATCAGTAGTTGCTAAAAACTGGCTCTCATTTATGTCAGGAGGCAATATTTGGATATTGCGATATCTGGCCTGATTCAAATATTTACGAAATCGACATTCAAATTGTAGATTTATATTCAATAATGAAGTCAAATATTCTACCGGATAATGGACTTTAAGATATGCAGTAATATAAGCAATATGAGCATATGCAACAGCATGAGCTTTACATAAACCATACTTGGCAAATTTATACAACTTATCAAAAATATAATTTGCTTCAGCTGATGTTAAACCACGGCTCATGGCACCTTTTATAAATTTGCTTTTCTGCTCTGCCAATAAAATCGGATCTTTTTCAGCAATTGCTTTTCTTAATACATCTGCTTCTCTTAAACTAAATCCTCCTAGTTCCCGGGCAATCATCATCACCTGTTCTTGAAAAATTACCACACCATAGGTGTCCTTCAATAATTTTTCAAGGAGGGGATGTAAGTATTCTACCTCCTCTTCTTTATTAAGACGGGCAACAAAACTCTGTAGCATCCCTCCTTCAATGGGCCCTGGACGATAAAGAGATGTAGCAAACATAATTTCTTTTAAGGAGGTAGGTTTCAACTGCTGTAACAACTTGCGACAACCTCCACTTTCCAACTGAAAACACCCAATGGTATCTCCTTTTTGGATCAAATTATAGGTTTTACGATCATTTAATGGAATTTTTTCATAAGTAAGATTAACACCTTTTGTCTTTTTAAGAAGTTTTAAAGTAAATCTGATTGCAGACATAAAACGAATTCCTAACAAATCAATTTTCAAAAGTCCCAATGCTTCAATAGCCCGCATATCAAACTGGGTGATCACTTCTCCATCCCGTGAATATTGCAATGCCGTATAATTGGTCAAAGAATCTGGAGAAATAACCACACCTGAAAAATGATGGGTAAAATGGTGGGGTAACCCTTCCAATTTTTGTGCGGTATCAATCAATTTTCGAAAGGCAATATTCTTATAATAATTCTGCTTAAATTCTCTACTGTTTGTTGGTGAATCTATTTGATGAATATTTTGATGAGAAATAAATCGGGTAAGGGAAGTCAATTTCCCTTCAGGCCAACCTTGAACCCGGGCCACATCTCTTACCACCGCTGCAGACGCCAAAGTACTGAAAACTGAAATATGTGCCATGTTTTCTTGACCGTATTTGTCAACAATATATTGAAGAATCTTTTTACGGCCAATATGATCAATACCCAGATTGATATCAGGCATTGAAATTTGCTCCGGATTCAAAAAACGTTCAAAATATAGGTCATACTCAACCGGATCAATAGTAGTGATCCTTAATAAATAGCAGACCAGACTGCTGACTGCACTGCCCTTTCCAACAGTCAAAATCCCTTGCTCGCGAGCATACCTGACAATATCCCACATGATAAGAAAATATCCTGCATATCCCATTTTATTAATTACTTCCAATTCGTACTCCAGACGCTTTATCAATTCAGTAGAAGGAGATTTGCCATACCGTTCATGTAGTCCTTTATAACAGAGAAACCGCAAATAAGATTCACTGGTATATCCAGCCGGTACCGGAAATTGGGGAAAGTGTAATTCTTCTAAATCTAAAAAGATATTACAGCGTTCAGCAATACTTATGGTATTACTTATAGCTTCAGGAATATCTTTGAAAAGTTGCTCCATTTCTTCAGGACTTTTTAAATAATATTCATCCCTGATCTTATCATTCCTGATCTTACGTGAATCAATCTTTTTAACTGAAAGTTCCCGAATTCCCATCAATATCTTATGGGCTTCTGCATCCTCCCTTTTTAGATAATGTACATTATTTGTCGCAACGACAGGAATATTTAATGTCCGAGCCAGCATAATTTTCTTTCTAATTAGTTCTTCTTCACCCGGGAGTCCAAACCGCTGTAATTCTAAATAATAATTGTTCTGCCCCAGGATATTTCGATATTCCAATGCAATCTCCTTAGCCTTTTTATAATCTTTTATAATCCATTCATCCAATTCACTTACTCTACAACCACTCAAAACAATTAATCCCTGTTTATAAGTTTCCAACATAGAACGGGTCACAAGACCATTATTGTCAAGATTAGATCTGGTGATCAGCTTTAACAGATTGGTATAACCCAGGTTATTTTTCGCAAGAATAGTAAGATGATAATGACACGAAGAGTAATCCTGTATAATAGGTCCCACATTCAGTTCCGCACCAATGATGGGTTTAATCTGATACTTCTGTGCCAGTTGATAAAAGCTGATAACACCGCTAATATTATGGTGGTCTGTAATTGCCAATGCTTTAACCCCCTTTCGTTCTGCTTCAATAAATAAATCTTCAAGACGACATAAACCATCCAACATACTGTACTCTGTGTGTAGGTGTAGATGACAAAACTCTTTCTTCATTGAAAATTCCCTCCTTATGTTATTATATAGAACATATGTTCTGTTTACTATTCTACCATAGTAAAGTAAGCAGAACAAGTGTTTCGGTTTCGGTAATTTATGCTTTTATATATAACATCGACATGTTTTACCCTATATCTTTAATTTTAATCGAAACATGCAAAAAATTAGGAGGAAATTTCCTAAATATTTTCTACATTCAAAAATCTGTCCTTCAAAAATTATAAGTAACCCTTTTGAAAATAAAAAAAATAGACTTCTTCACTTAGGAGATTAACCCAAAGAAGAAGTCTAATAACAGAATATCTATATTAATTAATGATTTTACTGTAAAAAGCTAATTTTTAGCTTCAAGAGAAATTTTTCAAACCATCTAAAATTCGATTTCAGTCGAAACAAGGCACACTAATCAATGGGCCCTCCTGGCCCTTGATTAGCTCATCACATCCTGTGATGAGACCTTATTTCGACTGAAATCTCACTAAGATGGTTTAACGAAAAATTTCTATGGTGCTCAAAATTAGCTTTTTGCAGTTTAATCATTAATAAAATCGTTTATCTACCGGTAATAGAAACACCTTCAAACTGAATATATGGCGTGTAACTGGATTCAAAGTTTTCCACTTCATTAGAAAGCTGTGATATTTGGTTAAGCATCTGATAGAAATTCCCAGCAATCATAACTTCCCGAATAGGTTGAACGATCTCACCATTTTCAATATAGTAACCGCCTTTTACTACCCCAGAAAAATCACCACTGATGGGATCAGAATTTCCTGAGAAACGATTAACCAGAATCCCACGTTTAATATCCTGAATCATTTCCTCCAAACTAACATCACCGGGTTCAATCATCAGATTGGTAGCAGAATTGGTAATACTTTGATCATTTCCGGAAGCATGACCAGTAGAAACAGTATTTGCTTTGAGAGCAGTACGATTAGTATGAAGGAAGGAATTTAATTGTCCTTTAGTAATAATCGGCAATCTAATAGATGGTACACCTTCACGATCAAAAGAACGTGAATAGTATCCATCAGCAAAAGTAGGATCATCTACCAGGGTTAAATTATGACTAGAGATCATCTCACCCAACTTTTCTTTTAAAGGTGACATTCCTGTTACCACAGCCTCACCCCTTAAAACAAAAGATAAGGGTTGTAAAAGAATATAGTGGATAGCCAGAGGCGATAAAATAACAGAACCTTTAAAACTGGGAATTGACTTAGCTCCAAGAGTATTTACTACTTTTCTGGCCAGTTTCTCACTTTTCTCCCGTATGGGAAGTTTTTCAAAGTTAGAACCTGAAATAAACTCCACATTAAAAGATGAAATATCATCTCCATCCCGTGCAAAACCAATTAAAAAACATTCATATAAAGTTCGATCTTCCCTTACCGCCTGGCCCCTGGAATTAGCGATAGCTCTGGAGATAAATGAACCCTTTACATTGGCAGAATCCAATGTAACCCGCGAATCCCGTAAAACTGTCTCCATAATAATACCCGCTTGTTCAACAGCTTTTTCTGCTGTCAGACTAAATCCATTAGGATCTATTAATCCCTCTAAAATTTGTACAGGTTGTGGATCTGGAAGTTGATTATAAGGACTGGCTGTACTCATTTCTGCCAGATCCAGTGCCCCCTGTAAAGTCTTTTCAATGGAAACCTGATCGAGACGATTGGTAGCAGCAAAACCCACTTTATTATTTTTAATGACCCGGATTCCGATTCCCTCATAATCATCAGCTTTTGGAATCTGAAGGTCATTTTTCTCAATCATTACTTCTATTTTTTTCTCTTTATGATAATAAACTTCAATCTCATCTGCTCCAAGAGAACGACCCTTTTCTACAATCTCCTGACATAATTGTAGATCTTTCATCATTACCCCTCCTCTTTATTCCTGTTGACCGCCTATGGTTACGCGACAACGGAGATATGGTCCACCTGCATCAACTTTAGCTGGCTGCCATTTACCACAAAAACCTCTACCCAAACCCAATTGAAACTCTTTACTTACAGCATCCACACTCTGTAAGACATCAAAAGCCTGCCCGGAAATGGTCACACCTTTGACCATCTTACCCAATTGACCTTTCTTAATCTCATAGGCTTCCAGGACTCCAAACATAAACTCTGCGGTAGAATCGGCCTGACCCCCACCGCCCATACCTTTCAGGAAATATCCATCTTCAATTCCAGCAATCATCTCTTCTAAGTCATCTTTACCAGGCAATATAAAAGTATTGGTCATTCTAATTATTGGTTCATCCCGATATGTAAAAGCTCTTGCATTACCTTTCGGCTGAGTATTAAAAATGTATGCAGATTCCCTATTATGAAGATATTCTTTGAGAATACCTTTATCAATTACTAGAGAACGTTGAACTATTGTTCCTTCATCATCGACCAAAACCATCCCGGAAGCTCTCTCAACATTTCCATCATCTACCAGGGTAATTAATTCACTGGCAACCTTTTCTCCAATTCTATCTTTAACAACAGAACCTGCCAGAACAAAATCCGCTTCAACAGTGTGGCCTATGGCTTCATGGGCTAGAACCCCAACTAACTGAGGATCCAGAATCACAGTATACTGACCTCCACGGGCATACTCAGCTTCCAATTTTTCACGAGCTATACGACAGGCTTCCTCTACCAGCTCTTCTTTTGATTTTTCTTTAAATAAATCATACCAGGAACCGGTGACCGCTGTAGAAACTATACCCATCTCCCGTTTACCAGATTTCATCATGATACAATGGATAGCCAGATCCTGTTTTACATCAGATATTTCTACTTCTGCACCGTCTGAGTTTACGATAATCTTATCATCCTCAAATTTGTTATAAAGTACAGCATTGGAAACTACTAATTCAGAATAATTCCGGATCGCTTTGTCCATTTCGAATAAAAAAGCAATTTTTTCTTTTAAACTGGGCTCTTTTCGCTCGGGAACATAATTATAACTTCCTCTTCCTATTTGACCTTTCGCCAATCCCTTTATCTTTTCTTTTCTCAAACCAGCACCTGTTCGGGCAGCCTCTATAGCTTCCTTAATAGCAGTAGTTAAACCCTCTTTTGTCAGATTAGAAGTAGAGACAAACCCCCAGCATCCATCCACTAAAACTCGAATTCCAGCTCCTGCCAGTGTCTTCAAATTGGCCTTATCCATTTCACCATTGCGAATTTCAATCTCTGTCAGTACCCGTTTGTGATATCGGATCTCAACCCATTCAGATGATTGGTGAACCAGTTCTTTTAATAATGCCAGCATTCTAAATACCTCCTTATAAAAAAAGTAAAAACTATAAAAATTCTCCCACAGCTTGTAAATAATCGAGGCTGCAAGAGAAACACTACTTTACCCAGGCATCGCAAATAAAATTAAAAAGAACTTTTCCCGAAACAATGGCAAAATAGCGCAATTTTTTGTATACCAGCCACCTTTATTCTAGTTAATTTAATGTTATTCTAAAATTTTGGATATGTCAACCTTATTTTAAAAAAAATCATTAAATTCTAGTTATCATTAAAAGATTTCAGCTTCTTTTAAAAGGAGATATTGATTGGCAAGTTTTCTCTTTTTCTTATGATCTGGACAGAGCTGAGAAAGTTCCCGGTAGAAAGCCTGATCATGGCCCGAAAAATGATGGTGACTTAATTCATGAGCTATTACATATTCTAAAAGAAATTCAGGAGCATTTTTAAAATGATCATTAATATAAATGACAACCTTCCCATCCTTTTTTCGCCTATAAGTCCCCATCACAGTCTTTTGCCGCCGGAATTTGATAGTTAATGAAAAATCAAGAGTTGAATATTTGCGAGTATAAATTTCTTCAGCCATTTTTTTTAATTCGTAAGACTTATGAATGTGTGATTGGCACTTGCGGAAATAATTATAATAGCGGTAGGCATCCTTTAGCCTTAAAATAAGATTTTGCCGTATTTCTGCCAGAACTTTTTCAACCAACTCCCTTTTCATCTGTCGTGGTAAATAATAGAGAAGTTTCCCTTCCCTGATTCTGCCAGAACAGCAACGGATTCCTTTTTTAAAAATAACTTCTTCTTTTAATTGAAATGGATACTTCTCCACAGGTAAAACTCCCTTTTTTAAATTCAACTTACAGTATAACTTTTTCTTTGCAGTATAATCATCTGATGGATCATTGAACAAACATCTAAGCTTCAATAAGCCTTATAGAAGCTAAACTACTAAGCAAAAAGTCAGAGTAGTGTAACAGAACGAAGCCCTTTAACCCTGGGCAGATTCTTTAAGTAAAGTACAATTAGTGATAAAACTTATTCGAAACTTTGATTCCCTTATTTTTGATTGAATGGTTAATTATTACTTGACTCTAAGCATGATATTTTTTATTCTACCTAATAGAATGGTCTTAAACTACTACCTACTTCCATTTTCTAGGAAACTTCATGTCTTATTTGACGCTACCATATTAAAACCCTTTTCCCTTAACCTTCACTAATAGAATCCTATTATCATTATCAAAAGCAAAATCCATGTACACTTGTTACTCTTTTCAAATCAGATGGTCGCTTTGAAGGTATCCAGGTAAGTTTAACAACCTGACCCTCCCAGTCAACATATATTGTTCTCTGCAAAGGTATACCTTTTAAAAAAATTCAAAAAATTTACTATAAAAAATAAAATATTAATTTATTTTGATTTGCAAATACGTCATATTACATCTTCAGTTTTTACGATGCAGCCCTTCGGAATTAAACCAATATTAATATCTTTTGTATTTTTCTTTACCGTAAATGATTTAAATAACCCTAGGAAGGTGTTTCATACTCCCTCTTTTCTTAATTAAATTGAACTATTCCTCTGCGACAAACTACAGTAAAACTTTTTTGAAACATCATTTAATTAAACCTTTGGCATTTACACCTGCATCCTTCAAATGTTTGTATAGTTGCTTTTATATATTCAGCTTCATCAATTGTAAAAAAATAATCTTTCTTACTAATCAAAGAGCAAAAATATTATAAAAAAAAGTTTGGCAGTTCCCGATATCCGACAGGCCAGTTCGACACAGACTTGGCCGGTCGGATGTGGAAGCATTGACTAAATTCAATATTTTTGGATCCATTTCTATATTAAACACAATTTGGATCCATTTTTTCTCAGACTATCTGCTCTCCACCAGAAAAGGCGCTGATTTGCCTGCTGTGTTTTTTTTAAATTGCCCATCAACTCAGCTAGATCTATGAATGTTCGGAAGCCATCGGATTTCCTATCACATATTCTTCCCGTCATTTAGAACATTTCTATGTGATAGGTAATAACACCAGTACATCCACAAAAGTAATCCAAGAACCAAATAACCGCGATGAATTTAGCTTCTTGTGAAAATAAAACCAAATAACAAGCCGACCAAAGCAGTAACAATCCGAAAAACCAAAGATTGGAAGGATTCCACAGTCGCTCTTACCTGAGAAGGTACACGATGAAGCCAAATATCCTGAAATCAGGGGATCAACGAATTCAGATACCAAATACACAACCAGCATAAAGAAAATCCCCAATGGACTACACCAAAGTGCCATTACAATTAAACCAATCACAAAAACTGTTAATACGATTATAAAAATCGTTCCATATGAAAAAACGGTCTTTTAAGCAATAAGCCGTTAATCTTCCAATCCTTTTAGCTAAAGAATTCCCTCCGCTTACAACCACCGAAGAAAATGATTGGAATGGATAGGCTTTTAAGTATAACTGCCAGAATTCATCAATTTAGGTTAAACTTGCTTCGAAAATAACACCAAAAAAATCACAAAACAGATTCCGGGGCTTTTTCACAAAACTCTCATATCTTTTTTAATCTTCTTTAAGTCAGATTAATTATTAATCTAACTGCATTTTACCTGAATTTTTATTTTACTCAATTGAATTAGTGAAAATTAACATTTTTTAATTGCATTCCGAAAGACAAGTGTATACGCATTACTCAAAAGGGCTAAAACAACACCCTATAAGAAGGTTATTTGTTTGTGTTTCTATTCACCAAATTGTATACAGTAAATTATTTTACAAATGATTTAAAATCCTCAAAAATTTCGTTAACTCTTTTGCTATTTTTGCCACTAATAATTATTACCCATTCCCCCTTTCGCCAGGAAATATATTTTCGTCCTCCGGTTTTAGCAGTCCAGTAATTAAAAAACAAAGGAATATTAATATCCAATGAACCAGTTTTAATATTTCCCATAGAGAAATTTTTATATTTTAAAAAAAATAAACCAGCTGAAGTAGTTTTCTGAAAATGAATAGCTGCAAATAATACTTGTTTATTACCCGAACCTATTGTGGCTGCATAAAGTTCCTTGGTGTCATCCAGGTGAAAATCTTCCATAAACTTATTTGTTATATTACTAGTTATAGAATAACCAGAGACAAAATCTTGTAAAGCGTGAATATCATTGGGAATGGGAAAATTAAATTTGTTTGTTATTACATATATAACAGAAATAATAATCAGAACTATTACTACCCATTTAAAACCATTTTTAAATATCAAAATATTTACCCCCTTTATATTTTAATATTGTTCCGTCAAATTTTCTCCCTTTTTCAAGGGGCAAAAGCTTGATTTTTCCTTGTAGGGTCGGGATTTTCCTGAAAAAAAGGAATCCCTCCCCCTGAAGTAGTAGGTAGTAGTTGACCAAAATACAACTCACTACACCCAGAATGGAGGGATTCGTAAGTTATGATTCGTCAACCACTACTCAATATCCTCTTAAATTCTTTATTAAATTTTCTTCTTAATCTCTTTTTAATTCTTTCACAATATTTCCGTATTGATTTTAAACCATCTAACCAGATTGATGACAGCTACTCTAAATTAAACAATCTTAATGATCCTTTACCTCTCGTAAAACCTGTTTACAAAGATTATCAAACATTACTCACTGAAGCTGAAAAAAACAGACAACCAATCAAACCTGTACGCAGAATTAAATCTTTAAATATTGATTTCGATGAATGCCCACACTGTTGAGCCCCTGAAGATTATCTCAGACTCTTTGGACGTAATCCAGATGGATATCAAAAACTTCAGTGTAAAGTTTGTAAATATCAATGAGCTCCAAAAAAGCCTCATCAACCTAAAACACATCCTACATACTATTGCCCATTTTGTGGCCATGCTCTCTCTAAAGAAAAACATAGAAAACATTACACCAAATACAAATGTAAAAACAATAACTGCCCTAAATGGGTTAATCAACGTAAAAGATATCGTTATCGTGCTTTTGATCTTGATCCAGAGGAATTAGAAATCTCATCTCTACAAAAAACACCAGTTAACCTGGCTAACAGCCATTACGGAACTTTTATAATCTCTAAAGCTATTAATTTCTATATCGGATTAGGTCTCTCTTTACAACAAACTGTACAGGCTATCAAACTAACCTGGCAAATTTCTCAGTCAAAAATGGACAGTTTCATTAGCTGCTAAATTGGCACCCTTGATTTCAAAACTACCTTTACCTTTATCTGGTATTGTCGCTATCGATGAAACCTATGTCAAAGTTAAAGGCAAATGGCACTACTTATTTACAGCCATCGATGATAAACATGATTTTGTCATCTCTCAGCATCTTTCTAAACATCGTGATGCTAAAGCTGCCCTTACAATTCTACAAAGGATCATCAAACAATACGACGGTAAAAAATTCACTCTAATAACCGATAAAGCTCCAATCTATGAAGTTGCTGTACATACTGCTAAAGTATTTCTAAATGCCAATATCGATCACCACCAGATTAAAGGGCTTTTTCCCTATGGAATAGTCGATTACAGCAATGAAGCTTATCGGCCTTACAAAAACATAGTAAAACGCTTCTTTGGAATTTATAAATCACATTATAAACGACATAAAAGCTTCAGTTCTTTCGAAGGCGCTATCTCTCATACAATACTGTATCAGTTGTATTTCAACTACTTAAAACCCCATGATTCATTTGGGGGTAAACCACCTTTGCAGATTACAGACTTCACTGGTCGAATAATTGAAAACTGGGCACAACTCATCAGATAATTTTACTGCAAAAAGCTAATTTTTCATTTCAATTTTTGCAACCCGAAGCTGGAGCTTCCTACCAACGGGAATCTAACTTTCCATCTCCTTAATCACCATTTTACTCTTACCTGTAGCAGGATTAATCGGAATTTCCTGTACTTCCTCAATCCAATAGTTTAAATTGGTTAAATTTTTTTCCTTAAGAATATCATCCATCTGCTTTCTAATTTCTTTTTCAAGTAGTTCTTTATTTACACTTTTTTGTAACACCACCCTGATCTTAAATTCATGGGATGAAAGTTGAACAAACTGATATTTTTCCAATCCTTTTACTTCAATTTCATCAACAATTAGGGGATGAATAAAATCTTCTTTTCCATCTTCATTCTTAAACCACATTATTTCCTCATTTCGTCCCACTATCTTTTCTATTTTAGTATAGGGTAAGATTTCATTTTTATTCCTTTTTTTACCTTTTAATTTATCTGATAGCCGATATCTAATCAATGGCTGAGCAAAATTATATAGAGGAGTAAGATAAGTACAATCCTTATCTAATTCCATGTAATTAATATCATCAAAAAGATAAAGTCCGTGATAATCTCTTCTTCCTAATCCCAAAATTATGGATTCACTGGCCCCGTAAATATCAAAAACTTCACTCTTTAAAACTGACTCAATATAATTTCTCAATGGTTTAGTAAGGGGCTCGCCCCCAGTAATTACTCTGATAACATTAACATGAATTTTTCCCTCACTAATTAAATCACAGAGAATCTGTACTCCCGAGGGATAGCCGATAATTACATTTGGTTGAAAATCCTGAATCTTATCTACCCACTTATTAAGGGGCATGTTAATATTGACCAAAAGAGGTTCAAAGCCAAAACCTTTAATACCGGCATTGGCAGCCATGACTCCGCCAAATCTACCCTCTGTAGCAGCAATATAAGCTACTCTGATACCATCTAAAACTCCAATCTTCATGATATCTTTAATTTCAAACTCACCTTTACAGGCTCTAAAACCGGCAGCCAGAACAGTCTCCCAGGCTGGTTTATCATAGATAAAATATGTGGGTTGTCCTGTACTACCAGAAGAATGAACTACAGTATATTGATTTAAATATTTTTCATCTTGATAGCAGGACTTTTTAAGAAATTTCTCGATATCTTTTCGATTTAGTTCTTCCCTAGTAGTTAGTTGATCAAAATTTTCAATAAAAATTTTTTTATCAATAGGAGGTAACTCGGAGATAGGAATCTCATCAAGATCCTTTTTTCTTATTCCATGACTGGAATAGTAGTCCCGATAAAATTTTGAGTTGTTGTAAGCATACTTTAACAATTTTCTAAAACCATATTCCCTGATTTTAATAATCTCTTCTCTTGATTTGTAAAAATTTCTGCTCAATTTCCAGGCCTTGAAAACTAAACTAAAGTAATTCATCTATCTCTACCACCCGTTTCCTGAATTTTAGATTTATCCATTCTCTAACCATATTTTATGTTCTGTTAATTTATATAGAACTTAAAGTGACCTTCTTGATAACTAACTCCCACCTTTATATAAAAAAGTTCTAAAACTTTGTTTCGGTAACTTACTTTAAAATTCCTTCTCTTTACATCAAACAAAATAAAACCCGGGCCATCAAAAGCCCGGGTCTTAAATTAAACAAATATAGTAGAAAGGATAAATACCACAATAATTGTAGTTATACCCTGAATAAGAGTAGCCAATGAATGGGTTTTATAAGCTGTGGAAGTGTCAAGATTGGAGAACTGGCTAACTACCCAGAAATAACTATCATTAGCATGGGAAATGGTCATAGCACCAGCACCAATGGACATTACAACCAGTGCTCTGGCAACTTCAGAATTCAAACCTAATTCTGGTAAAATCGGACTGACTAAAGCAGCAGTTGTGATAAGTGCCACCGTTGAAGAACCTTGAGCTGTTTTCAGAGCAGCAGCTATAATAAAAGGTAAAAAGATTCCCAGGTGATACTGAGATAAGGTATTTCCCAGATATTCTCCAATTGGGGTAGCTTTCAAAATTGCTCCAAAAGCTCCACCAGCCCCGGTAATCATTATGATAGATGCAGCATTTTTGAGTCCTTCCCCAACCCAGCCATTTATATATTCTTCACTCCATCTGGGTAACAACCTGAAAGCAATGAAAATACCAATTATTAACGCTACAGTCGGATCTCCAAAGAAATCAAAGAAGGTTTTAATTCCACCTTCACCAAATGGATGGCTTGGAAAATCAGCAATTGATTTTAAAGTAATCAAAATGATAGGAACAACAATTGGTGCAAAAGCATCTATTGGCTTTGGTAGGTCAATATCCCCTTCTTTAGTTTCCACTTCAATATCTGGTTCAATATAATATCTGGATGCAATTTTTGTAGACCATAGGTAACCAGCCAGGATAGCAGGAATAGCAACAATTAATCCGAATAAGATCACGAGTCCTAAATCAGCATTAAGAGTTCCAGCTGCTGCAATTGGCCCAGGAGTTGGTGGAACAAGTGTATGAGTTGCATATAAACCAGTCGATAAAGCTACAGCCATTGTAGCCATGGAGATTTTAGCTTTTTTAGCCAGAGATTTATTTAAGGATGATAAAATAACAAAACCACTATCACAGAATACAGGAATAGAAACTATAGCACCGGTAATCGACATAGCTAAAGCAGATTTTGCTTTACCAACCCAACCCAATACAGTATTGGCCATGGTTAAAGTACCGCGGGATTTTTCCAATAAAGTTCCAATAATAGTTCCTGCTATAATAACAATTCCGATATAACTCAAAATACCTCCAAAACCACCTGTCACCGTCTTAATAACCTCAAGAGGTTCCATTCCTGATAAAAGGCCTACACCAAATGCAGCAAGAAGCAATACTAGAAATGCATGCATTTTTATCCTTGCTGTCATCAGAACAATAAAAGCAACCGCCGCCGCTAAAATAACAAGCAACAAAGGCCCTTGTATCATAATTGTATCATCCCCCTTTTATTTATTTTTCTTATCAGCTTTTTTTATTAGTCACCTCCTTAAAGCTGATAAGAAAGAGTTATCATCCGCCCTATACTTTCACCCAATTCCTCCAATAAAATCGGTGTTTTTTCTATTGCTGTATCCAGTGTCATCGGAGCATTGATTATTGAAAACAATGCATCTATCCCATGATCATAAACTTTAAGAGCTCCAGCACCCAGACTTCCGGCTATACCTATAACCGGCTTTGAGTATTTCTTAGCTACACGGGCTACTCCAATAGGGGTTTTCCCAAATATAGTCTGAGAATCTATTTTTCCTTCACCAGTTATCACTAAATCAACTTCCTTAACCTTTTCTTCAATCCGGCTTGCTTCTATTACAATATCTATACCAGGTTTTAGCTCTGCATTTAAGAATGCCATAAGTCCCGCACCCAAACCCCCAGCAGCACCAGCACCAGGAATATTATCTACTTTAATTTTTAGATCACGATTAATTATCATAGCAATGTGCTTAAGCCCATCGTCCAACTCCTTTACCATTGAGGGAGTTGCACCCTTCTGTGGACCGTAAATATATGCAGCCCCATTTTTACCATAAAGAGGATTATCTACATCACAGGCTACCTGGATATTTGCTTCTTTAATCCTTGGGTCCAGATTAGATAAATCAATCTTTTCAATCTTTTTTAATTCACCCCCACCAAAACCAACATTATTTCCATTGGCATCTAAAAACCTGCCTCCTAAGGCCTGAGCCATCCCAATCCCACAATCATTGGTAGCACTACCACCAATTCCGATAATTAAATTCCGACATCCTTCATCCAGTGCTACCTTAATTAACTCACCGGTACCATAAGTTGTAGTTTTTAAGGGATTTCTTTTATCTCTTGGTACTAAAGGTAATCCAGAAGCTGCTGCCATTTCAATAACGGCCGTTTTTCCATCACCTAGAATGCCAAAAAACGCCTCTACCTTTTCTCCCAATGGGCCAGTCACTACTTTTTTAACAATCCGACCATTAGTTGCATCAACAAGAGAACGGACTGTTCCCTCTCCACCATCAGCCATAGGCAGTATCTCTATTTCAAATTGAGAATTTGCCTTTTTCAAACCGCTTGCCAAATTCTCTGCAACCTCTATAGCAGTTAAACTTCCTTTAAAAGAATCAGGAGCTATCAATATTTTCATCTATTCTCACCATCCTAACTCATTATTTAAAAATTACTGAAAAAATTATCTTATATAAATATTTTGATTTTTCAAAATAAAAAATAACTATGACTAGTTCCTTATCTCCTACTCCTTCAATCTCACTAAGATTTAAAATTATCTTTTTGTATTTTAATCAAAATAAAAAGATAATTCGTTTAATTTAAGTTTAAACTACACATTGTATAAATTCAATTGGCAAATATACAATTTTCATACTATTATTTATTTTTATTTTTGTATATTTGCACAAATCCAAATAATGATTAAACTGCAAAAAGTCAATTTTAAGTGCAATAGAAATTTTTTGTTTAACCATCTTAATGAGATTTCAGTCGAACTTTAGATGGTTCGAAAAATTTCTTTTAAAGCGAAAAATTAGCTTTTTACAGTAAAATCAATAATTATTTATCTATTTTTATTTCTTTTTTTCAAATTTATAACATAGTAAAGCCATTTTTAACTGAATAGCATCTTCAAATTCAGTTGGATCAAGCCCTGTAATCTTTTTTATCTGCTTTAACCTATATACCACCGAATTACGGTGAATAAAAAGCTTGCGCGCAGTCTGACTTATATTCAAATTTGTAGAAAAATAAATTTCTAAACTCTGTTGAAGTTGTTGCTCTAAGGGAAACTTACTGGCAAGCTTTATCCGTACATCCCGTGATAAATCTTTGACCATGCGTTCTATAATCAATTTTTCAATATGATAAACTTCTTTTTGGGGATAAAACCTCTTCCCCAGATTTAAAGCTTCCATCGCTTCCTCAAAAGATTTAACAATCCCTCCCAAGTTCTGTTGGATACTACCAATACCAATTTTGCATTTAAGATCAAATTTATTACTCAAAATCTGTACTAAATTCTTTCCTATTTTTAGAAAGTTGGTCTCTCTCCATTTCTCCTTTTTATCTTCATACATTAAAATAACAAATTTTTCTCCATCTAAATGGAAAACTTTTGTCTTTGTCCTACCATAAAAGAAATCCTGAATTTCAAATTTAATCTCTTTTTTATATTGTTGTAATTTCATGTTGGTCTTTTTCTGCGGGTCTTTTAATAATTCATCCCAGAGGTTAATTACTTCAAGAACAAATATCAGATAAGGTTGTTCAAAATTAAAACCCATCGCTTTAGCTCTGCTTTGCATAACACTTTCTGAAATATCTTTATTCTTACTCAAAATCTCTTTAATGAATTGTTCTTCAGCCTGTTCTTCCAACTGTACCCTTTCCAAATAAAAAACCTGTTTAAGCATCAGTTCAACTGCCATCTTTACTAGACCACCATATTTTTCTACTTCTTCTGGATCTCCCGTAATTCCCACTACTCCTATAATTTGCCCATTAAAATATATTGGCAAATTAATCCCGGGTTTTACCCCTTTTAAGTATTTTGCTTCCTGTTCTGAGATTTTTAGTATCTTTCCCTTTTCTATTACCTCTTTTGCACCTTCATGAAGAGTATTCAATCTTCGTGGATTTCCACTTCCAATGATAATCCCCTTTTCATTCATAATATTTATATTTAAACCCAATATTTCCATAGTTCGATCTACGATTGTCTGGGCCAGTTGTGAAGTTAAATTCATTTTGTCTCACCCCCTTGTTTTCCGATTCTTAATATATTTACGGATTGTTTCCTTAAGAAATATTTCCAAAGTTATTCTTTCAGATCAGGGTATTTTCTCACACATATAATATAACATATTCCAATAAAACCCGGAGTAGATAGTTATCTTCTCCGGGTATTATCATATCCTTATTTATGTACCGCCTTTCTATATATATCCTCCACCGCTTCTAGTACTGTTTCTGCCAATGTTGGATGGGCATGGATAGTCAAAGTTATTGCACTTACAGTTAGTTTATTTTGTACCGCCAAAGCCAGTTCATGAATCAAATCAGATGCATGTGGCCCAATAATCTGAGCACCGACTATAATATCATTCTCATCAGCAACAATCTTTACAAAACCATTTGGTTCATTAATGGTCAAAGCTTTACCATTAGCTTTAAAGAAAAACTTACCTATTTTTGGATTTAAACCTTTCTCTTTAGCCTTCGCCTCAGTCAAGCCAACCGTACCAATCTCAGGATGGGTAAAAATACAACTGGGAATAACATCATAATTCATTGGCTTTTTCTCTTTGAAGATATTCTCCACAGCACGAATACCCTGAGCCGACGCAACATGCGCCAGCATCACTTTTCCTGTCACATCCCCAACAGCATAAATATTCGGGATATTAGTCTCCAAATACTCATTGACCACTACTGCACCACGATTTAAGGTTACTCCTAACTCATCTAACCCAAGGCCTTCAGTATATGGCAAACGCCCTAATGATAAAAGTGCCATTTGAGCTTCTATTACTGTCCCATTCTCCAATTTTGCTACAATCCCATCATCTGTCCTTTCAATAGTCTCGATTTTAACTCCTGTCTGCACCTTAATCCGCGCCCTTTTGAATTGACGTTCTAATTCAGCACTAATCTCTTTATCTTCATTAGGAATCAATCTGGGCATAATATCCACCACAGTCACTTTACTTCCCAACTCAGTAAAAATTGAAGCAAACTCGCAGCCGATTACACCACCGCCTACTACAAGTAAGCTTTCGGGAACTTCTTTCAAATTCAAAATCTCCTCACTAGTGATAATTCGTTCACCATCATAGTTCATGTTGGGAAAGGTTTGGGGTATAGAACCAGTTGCGATAATCAGGTTCTTACCACTAATCTTCTGAGTACCTTCTTCCCCACTAACTTGAACAGTGTTGGGATCAATAATTCTTGCCATACCTTTATAAACATCGATTTTATTCTTTTTAAATAAAAATTCGATTCCCTTAACCAACTGTTTAACAGTCCGCTCCTTGTGAGCCATAATCTTTTCAAAATCAACGGAGTAATTTTCCACATTTATACCAAAACGCTTTCCATCTTTAATTTTCCGCAATACATCACAACTGGCAGTCAAAGCCTTGGTTGGGATACATCCACGGTTTAAGCAGGTTCCACCGGGAGCATCCTTCTCAACAATAGCTACTTTACCACCCAATTGAGCAGCTCGAATGGCCGCCACATACCCCCCAGGACCAGCCCCAATAACTATCAGATCATAACTCATCAAACTTCACCTCCGGAAATTCCACTCATCATTTCCGTATTTCTCACGAATTAGTTTCTCTGTTAACTCCTTTTCTTCATCCGTCAATTCACCAGGCTCTAAGTCAATCTGAAGAGACTCTTGAAAACCTTCTGTAAAGGCTTCCACCATTTTCGTATATGGAATACGATATCCAAGTACCTGTTCAATAGAAGTTGCCTTATCAAGAAAAATCTTCTTCATCCTTTGTCGAATCTGCTCATTATTGAACTTAAGGACAGAAAAAAGCTTATCCACATTAATGGTATTCAAGATCGAACCATGTTGGAGTATCACACCACGCTGACGATTCTGAGCACTTCCTACTAACTTTTTACCATTCACAGCAATCTCATACCACGATGGTGCATCAAAACAGGCAGAACTATTATGGGGATTGAGTGCATTCCGTCCTTTTCCTTCCAGTGAAACCATAGTTGCAAAAACATTTAATTTCTCAAGCCCACGTAAAATTCCACGGCTGATCACTTTATAGGATTCGATAACAGTTGGTGGAAATAAGGGATGAGTATCGGGTACTATAAAGCTATAGGTCAATTCATCATCATGAAGCACTGCCCTACCACCTGTCAGACGGCGAACAATACCAATTCCCAGGGCTTTACAGGCATCCACATCAATCTCATCTCTCATTTTCTGGAAATAGCCGATGGAGATAGATGCAGGAAGCCAGCCGTAAAAGCGGATAGTAGGCGGTATTTTACCCTCAGAAAGTAAAATCACATCTGCCTCATCTAATGCCATGTTAAATGCGGGATCGTTAAAACCGGTATTTAAAAGACGCCATTTCATTTACTGCCCACCTCCGTTGAATTGAGATGGATATTCTTTCCCTGCCTGACGGCAGAATATATCTCAACTCCCGACCAGAACCCGGTACTTTTTAAAGCATCAAAAATTTCATTCGGTTTTAGAGGACGGGGATAATTATAAATTACCCCACCAGGACGTTCGTTGTAATATGGACGATTACAATCAGGACAACCGCTGGTTTCAAAGGCTTTACCACTATTTAAAAGGTTTAACACTTCCTCACTATCCCGGTTAAAGCCAACTAATCTGCTGTCGGAAAATTGAAAATCATCAATTTCATAACCATATTTCATAATCAAAAAACGCGCCATCTGGATACGCCGATAAACTCCTACATTCGGCTGGGGAAGATGAGCCAGTGGAGTTCCTTTTAAAGGAGTAAAAGCAAAAAGAGCAATCTCAACATTATATTGAGCTAGTTTAGCTATCAACCGCACTGCTTCTTCTTCTGTCTCCCCTAAACCGATAATGATATGGGTTCCTATCTGCCCAGGAAAAGTCTGAGCTGCTTTTAAAAGAAATTCCAATCTTTTTTTAAAAGAACCACCTTTTATTTCATTATATCTTTCAGGATTAACCACATCCAGGGAAATGGTTACCCGTTCAACTCCCATCTCCAACAGTTCCCTAATCTCTCCAAGATTATTCACACTTTTGGAAACACAAAGGGGTAATCCGGTATTCACCAGAGCTTTAATCTCTTCAGCCAATTCACTTTCCCGGCCATCATCAACAGTCTGGATACAACAGCGTTTTAATTTTCCGCTTTTTCTGGCCTTTCTAATCCCTTGTACGATAGTGTCAATATCATATTCAGGCCAGACCACCCGTGAAAGCATTCTAGAATCAGCACCACTTTGAAAAGCCTGAGCACAGAATTTACAATTTCTACGGCAACCTTCACCATGCATCAAATATGCGGTAGTTGGTAATGCATCTATTTTAATCTCCTTAAGCCCCAAAAGATGGGCAGTCCCGATGGACACTCTCATAAAACACAGCACTCCTCTTCATAAACGATCTTATACCCCAATTCTTTTGCACGTTTTATGGCAAGTGGTGTAGGGTTTACAATTTTATTTAAACCTACCTCTACAGCATAATAGTCTATTTCTGCACGATACCTGCCACCAGGCCGCATGCACCCAAGATGAATCGGAATATCTGGAAAAGTCTCTCTAGCATAAACCATTAGCTTTAGAACTTCTTCCAATGCTGGAGGTTTACGATCAGCATAGTCCGTACCGCGGGTTGGGATAAAAATGATAAAAACAAGTCCTTCAACTCCCAATCGTGCCAGTGTGTCAATAGCCTGATATTCTCCTTTAATTTCGCCACCTTTTAATCCAATACAGATATGGGGCATAACCTTCACATATTTTTGCAACATTTGATAGGTCTTAATATAATCATCACCTGTTTTATTCATATGATAAACTTCTTTAATTGTATCATTATCCACCAAAAAATCAAAGGAGACACAATCCACATAAGTAGCTATAGATTTAATCTCTTCTTCACTGATTAACCCTACATGAGCATTGACCTTAAGACCATTAACCACCGATTTCAAAGGTTCTAAATTTATTGATACACGCCCATCATGACTACAGCCGCCGCTGATCAAACAACTGGTACTTTTTCTTCGTGCAATCTCTTTCCCTGCTTCTGTTATAGGGATCATATGATTTAAGTACTTTCCACCGCAATGGGAACAGTTTAGATTACATTTCTTTCCTGTCGTGGTAATGACTGTGGTAGAGTTGGGCCGGACAAAGAAAATCTGGCCCGGGAAATGTATATCCCTGATCTCCCGGGCCTTTTTTATCCGTTCAAAAAGCCCCGGCTCTAATTTTCTGATTTCCAACGGAGAATTGGTCTCCTTGCTGCAGTTACTTCATCCAACCGGCCCACCACAGTGGTCAGCGGTGCTTTAGTTACTTTATCAGGATCTTCCGTAATTTCCCTGGCAATATTGATCATAGCCTCAGCAAAGGCATCTAATGTTTCTTTGCTTTCAGTCTCTGTAGGTTCGATCATTAAAGCTTCTTTTACAATCAATGGGAAATAGATGGTAGGTGGGTGGTATTTGTAATCAATAAGCCGTTTGGCAATATCCAGAGTCGAAGCACCCTGTTTTTTCTGTTTCACACCGGATAAAACAAACTCATGTTTACATACCCGATCATATGGTAATTCATAATACTCTTTTAAAATTTCTTTCAAGTAGTTTGCATTGAGAACAGCATCTTCACTTGCTAATCTTAAGCCTTCTGCCCCCATTGCAAGAATATAAGCAAATGCTTTAACTATAACAGTAAAGTTACCATAACAGGCTTTAACCTTACCGATGGACTCAGGCCGATCAAAGTCCATGTAATAATATTCTTTTCCCTCTGCTTTTTCAATTAAAGGAACAGGCAGAAATGGAATCAACTTTTCTTTAACACCAACTGGACCGGAACCGGGTCCACCTCCACCATGGGGAGTACCGAAGGTTTTATGCAGATTAAGATGAAGAACGTCAAAACCCATATCACCCGGGCGGGCCTTACCCAAAATAGCATTGGCATTCGCTCCATCATAATAAAGCAGACCGCCTGCATTATGAACTATCTCGGCAATTTCAATAATATCAGTCTCAAAAAGGCCCAGAGTATTGGGGTTGGTCAGCATTAAAGCTGCTGTTTTTTCACTTACAGCCTTCTTTAATGCTTTAAGATCCACCAGACCGTTTTCGTTAGATTTTACTTCTACTACTTTAAAACCACACATGGCTGCACTGGCAGGATTAGTACCATGGGCAGAGTCAGGTACAATCACTTCATTCCGGTTTTTATCTCCATTATGCAAATGGTAAGCCTTAATGATCATTAAACCTGTTAACTCCCCATGGGCACCTGCTGCAGGCTGGAAGGAGAAGCGATCCATTCCAGTAATCTCCTGTAACATTTGATCCATTTTATATAAAAGCTTTAAATTACCTTGAACTGTCTCTTCCGGCTGATATGGGTGACTTAAGGCAAATCCTTGATACCGGGAGACATCTTCATTCACCTTAGGATTGTACTTCATTGTGCAAGAACCCAATGGGTAAAAGCCCGAGTCTACACCGAAATTTCTACGAGACAAAGAAGTAAAATGACGAACTACATCAACTTCACTTACCTCAGGCAGATTTGGCTCTTTTTTTCGCAATAAGTCAGGATCCAGATAGGAATCAATCTCAACTCCGGTAAAACCATCTTCAGGTAGAGAAAACCCAACCCGACCTGGGGTACTCAACTCAAAGATCAATTTTTTCCCTTCTCTCATTTAACCCCCTCCAATATTTGTATGTACTGGTCAATCTCTTCCTTACTCCGTTTTTCAGTAACCGCAACCATAAAGCAGTCAGATAACTCTGGATAATCAGACCCAAGAGCATAACCACCAAGAATTCCATTATCTAGCAGGGTTTTAAGAACACTATCTACATCATACTCAGTCTTAATGACAAATTCCTTAAAGAAAGGTCCTTTAAATCGGGTTTTAAATCCGTCCAGCTGATTAATTTTTTCCATCAGATAGTGAGCTTTTTTAAAGGAATTTTCAGCTACCTGACGTAAGCCCTTCTTACCCATAACGGAAAGATAGACTAAAGCAGCCAGAGCATTCAAAGCCTGGTTTGAACAGATATTAGAAGTAGCCCGATGCCTGCGGATATGCTGTTCTCTTGCCTGCAAGGTTAAAACATATCCCCGATTACCCTCATGGTCGGTTGTCTGGCCCACAATCCGGCCCGGCATATAGCGCATAAAATCTTCTTTAGCCGCAAAAAAGCCAAAGGTAGGTCCTCCAAAGCTTACAGGATTACCCAGACTCTGCCCTTCACCGATAGCAATATCTGCACCCAATTCTCCTGGTGAGGCAAGAATACCGAGAGCAATCGGATCTGCATTTATAATCATCAGACTATCATTGGCATGAACTTTTTTAGTAATTTTTTTTATATCTTCAATTATTCCAAAGAAATTAGGATATTGAATGATTACACCTGCTACATCATCACTTAATTTAGATTCTAGATCTTCTAAATCTATTTTACCGTCTTTCATCTCAATCTCTACAAGATTGAAACCAGCACTATCAAAATAGGTTTTACAAACTTTCCGAACTTCCGGATGGACAGTTTTCGAGATCAAAACAGTACTACGTTTCCGCTTTACATTTATTGCCATAAAGCCCGCTTCAGCAGTAGCTGTAGCACCATCGTACATAGATGCATTGGAGACGTCCATACCTGTCAGTTCACAGATCATGGTTTGATATTCAAAAATGGCCTGCAAATAACCCTGACTCATTTCAGCCTGATAAGGGGTATAAGCTGTATAAAATTCAGACCTGAGCAGCATGTGATCTACAACTGATGGTATATAGTGATCATAATAACCTGCTCCTATAAAGCAAATATAATCCTGAATATTGACATTCATATCGCTTAAATCTTTACAGATTTTTTTTATCTCTAATTCAGAATGAGGACGGTTTAATTTCAACTTATCCTTTAAACGGATGGATTCAGGGATATCATCAAAAAGTTCTTCAATTGATTGAATCCCGATCCTCTCCATCATTGCTTTGCGATCTTTAGAAGTATGTGGCAGGTAAGGAAACATTCCTTATTCCTCCTCTGCACAAAATTCTTCATACTCTTCAGCATTAAGCAGATTATTAATCTGATCTGGATCGGAAATTCTTATTTTAACTATCCAATTCTCATAGGGATCTTCATTAAGCAGTTCAGGAGAATCTAACAATTCTTCATTCACTTCTAAAATTTCGCCATCAATCGGCATATAAATATCAGAAGTCGCCTTTACAGAATCAACTACCGCAAAGCTGTCACCTTCAACAAACTCTTCACCAACTTCTGGTAATTCTACAAAAACAACATCACCTAATTGTTCCTGTGCATAGTCTGTAATACCAATATAGCCTATTTCACCTTCCACTCTAATCCATTCATGCTCCTTTGTGTACTTAAGATCTTTTAATACCTTCATTATGCATTCCCCCTTTAAATTATTTTTTATAATTCTTTTTATAAAATGGAATAGGAATTACTTTTGCACGCATTGACCGTTTACCGCGTAAAACTTCAAATTCAGTCCCCAACTCACTATATTGGCTCTTTACCAATGCTAGACCAATATTTTTATCCAGAGTAGGTGAATAAGAGCCGGTTGTGACAAAACCTATAATTTCACCATCCTTAGCCACTTTAAATTGAGCCCGTGGAATTCCGCGATCAATCATTTCAAATCCTACCAGTTTTCTTTTAAGTCCCTCCTCTTTTTGCTTCATTAGAACATCTTTTCCGATAAAATCATCGGTATTCAGCTTAACAAAGATTCCTAATCCCGCTTCCAGTGGTGTAATCTCTTCTGAAATTTCATGGCCATAAAGAGGTAAACCAGCTTCAAAACGAAGTGTATCTCTTGCCCCGAGACCAACGGGCTTAACACCCTGATCTCTACCTGTTTCTAAAATCAGATCCCACATATACACAGCATCCTGAGGAGCTAAATAAATTTCAAATCCATCTTCTCCGGTATAACCGGTACGGGAAATAAGCACATCTTTGCCACCAACTTTAGTTTCAGTAAAGTAGAAAAATTTAATACTTGAAAGGTCATAATCAGTAAGCTTCTGCAAAATCTCTTCAGCCTGTGGGCCTTGAAAAGCTAGCTGAGCAATCCTGTCAGACATATTTTCAATTTTTACATCAAAGTTTCCTTTATTTTGCATAATCCAATCATAGTCTTTATCAATATTTGCTGCATTAACTACCAACATGTAACTATTAGAAGAATATTTATATATCAATAAGTCATCAACCACACCACCACTTGGATAACACATTAGATTGTACTGAACCTGATTATCTTTCATCTTTTTTACATCATTAGTCACCAGGTACTGAACAAAATCTTCAGCATCGGGACCATCTACCTTAATCTCTCCCATATGGGAAACATCAAAAAGCCCGGCATGATTACGTACTGTATGATGTTCTTCTATAATATTGGAATACTGTACAGGCATTTCCCAGCCTCCAAATTCAATAATTTTACCACCATATTTTTTATAGATTTCAAAAAGAGGAGTCCTTTTTAAACTACCCATTGTCACCATCCCTCCTTATGAAATTTTGTGAATTTTTTTATTAACAGAAAGAGGAGCATAGAAAACTCTATGCTCCTCTGTCTATACCTGAGAGATTGGACCCGCTATAAATTAAAACGAGTCTTGCCCCTTCGGCGTTTTTCCATACGGAAAAACTTTTCCAGAGTATCCGTCCAGATGCAGTCCTGGTGCCTGAGAGTTTCGCTATGATTTCATAGCTTGCTCCTTCGGCTTTCCTTATAAAAGGAAATCTCCTGCATCCTTCATCCAGATAACGATATTCACTTTTCAAAATAACACCGTTTATATACATTTTATTACAACATAAATTAAAAAATTCCTGCAAATCTTTATAAAAAAACATAATTGATTTTACTGCGAAAAGCTAATTTTTCGCTTTATGAAGAAATTTTTTACCTATCCATGAGGGCTGTTCACCTTATTATGTTTCACGTGAAATTTTACATTTCCTTTGAAAAAATGACCTTTTATAACTAGACCATCAAATTTATGATAAAATTTAAGCAAAAAGAGGGGGAAAGTCCCCTCTTCTCAAGGTCCCCAAACTGGGTAGCTATCATCTGTTAAGTTATATGTTACCTGCCATTCATTTAAACCATCTTTATCCATTACAAAGATTTCATATTCTCCATCACGATCAGATACAAAAGCAATCATTGTTCCATCTATAGACCATACAGGATCTAAGTCGCTTGCGGCACTCTCAGTCAAACGTTTTGCAGATAAACCAGCACCATCGATAGAACCAACACTTGAGATTGTGTAAATATCATAGTCACCGCCATCTCGTTTCGAAATAAACGCCAACATGCTACCATCTGGAGACCAGGAAGGACTTCTGTCATCTGCAATATTAGTTGTTACCTGGACGATATTCCAACTACTATATGGATCTGCTGAACCATTAAATTCAATTGCCCAGATATCCCCATTAGCTTCAAAGACGATTTTAGTACCATCCGGAGACCACTTAGGATTGGCACAAACACCATCAACGACAGTACCACCTGTCAATGATATATTATTGGAACCATCAGCTTTTATCTTCCAAATATTGCCTTGACTTACATAGGCAATATAGCTTCCTTCAGGAGACCATGTTGGTGCTTCATCATCATAATCATTAAGCGTCAGACGTAAAAGAGAAGTTCCATCTTCATTCATTACATATATATCATCATTACCTTCCTGATCAGAAACAAAGGCAATTTTATCTCCACCTGGAGCCCATACAGGACTTTTTTCATTAGCATAATCGGAGGTCAAGCGTGTTAGATTACTTCCATCAGCATCTACTACATAAATGTTACTATTACCTTCACTTGTATCATAAGCTTCAAACAAAATTTTTGACTTATATGGATGCCATTGTGGTTTCTCTTCAATTAAATTAGTATTATTTGTTAGTCTTACTAAAATATTATTGGCATCCAGGTAATAAATTTCACCATTACTGCTATCCTGCAAAGATATAAAAGTGAGTTTATTTGGTAAATTGAGACTGGTAAATACTGCAGTAACAGTTATATCACTATTCATTGTAACAGTCTCTGGATTTGTTGTAGATGTATCTATAGGACCACCTTCCCAATGATCAAAGAACCATCCTGCTGCAGGTTTAGCAGTTAAAGTTACATCAGTTCCTTCCTCATAGGTAGTTTGATCAGGATTCTTTTCTACTGTACCTTGGCCTGAAATATTAACTGTTAAAGTATATTGCGGTTTTATAATGGAGAAAGTAGCTGATAAATCAGAAACCGGGCCATTTTCATTTCCAGTTGGATCTACAACTGGTTTTAATTCATAAGTTCCCACAGCAAAACTACTACCATCAACCGTTTTCTGAACAGTTATCTCAGCACCAACAGCAAGTCCCCCACTGACAGTATCATCAAGACCCAATTCACCAATTAAAGATCCATTCTGATAAATATCCCAGCTTATATCAAAGGAACCTGCATCCTTATTTCCATTATTCTTTACTGTAATTGATGCAGTAGCTGTGTCATCCTGCTCGACTGTGGTAGCTGAAATTGATAGATCAATTATTTCCAATTTGGCACCATAGACATTAATTGTGATCGTTTCACTATCACTTTGACCATTCGCTTCAGCAGTAAATGTTACAGTATAACTACCTAAATCATCTATTGTTGGAGTCCAACTAAAGCTTCCTGTACTGGTATCAAAAGTAGCTCCCTGTGGCAAACCTGCAGCACTATAAGTGACCGGATCACCATCAGGATCATTGGCTGTTACCGTAAAAGATAATCCCTGACCTGCATCAACTGTTTTATCACCTATAGTACTGAGAACAGGCGGACGATCAACATTATTTACTGTTATAGTTATGGTCTCACTATCAGTATTACCTTTACCATCACTAACTTTAAAGGTTATAGTATATGTTCCTGCGTCATCATAAGTTGGTATCCAACTAAATGTTTGAGTAGCAGGATCAAACTTATCAGTAACTTTTGAATCACCACTAACACTATAAGTCAATAGATCCTGATCTAAATCAGTAGCTGTAACAGTAAAAGTTAATTCTTCATTTTCATTAACTGACTTATCACCTATTGGATCAAGGACAGGTGGAAATTCAACATCATTGACTACAATGGTAATTATCTCACTATCACTTTTCGTATTGGATGTGGCAGTAAAGGTTGCAGTATAAGTACCAATATCATCTATTGTCGGAGTCCAGCTAAATTCTCCGGTTTGACTATTTATAGTTGCTCCAGACGGTAAACCACTGACACTATAGGTGATAGGATCACCATCGGGATCACTGGCTGTAACTATAAAACTTAATTCACTATACTCATCAACAGATTTGTCACCTATAGGATCAAGGACAGGTGGATGGTCAACGATTACAGTGATAGTTATGGTTTCACTATCAGTATTCCCTTTATTGTCTCTTACTTCAAAGGTTATAGTATAAGTTCCTTCATCATTATAAGTTGGTATCCAACTGAATGTTTGAGTAGCAGGATCAAACTTATCAGTAACTTTTGAATCACCACTAACACTATAAGTCAATGGATCCTGATCTAAATCAGTAGCTGTAACGGTAAAAGTTAATTCTTCATTCTCATAAGCTGTCTTATCACCTATAGGATCAAGGACTGGAGCAAATTCAACATCTTTTACTTCAATGGTAATTGTTTCACTATCCTCTGCACCATTAGATGCTGCAGTAAAGGTTGCAGTATAAGTACCAATATCATCTATTGTCGGAGTCCAGCTAAATTCTCCGGTTTGACTATTTATAGTTGCTCCAGACGGTAAACCACTGACACTATAAGTGATAGGCTCATTATCAGGATCATTAGCTGTTACTACAAAACTTAACTCACTATACTCATCAACGGTTTTATTACCTATAGGGTTAAGAACAGGTGGACGATCAACATTGTTTACCGTAATAGTTATTGTCTCGCTTGTACTTAATTCACTACCAGTAACAGTAAAGGTAATTGTATAAGTTCCTGCATCAAAATATCCCGTAGTCCAATTGAAAGTCTGAGTATCAGGATCAAACTTATCAACCAGGTCACCGACTGCAGTATATGTCAGTCCATCACCATCTGGATCAGTTGCAGATATAGTGAAAGATAATGTTTCGGTTTCATTAATTGTTTTGTCTCCAATCGGTTGCAAAATCGGAGCCCGGTCAACATTATTTACTGTAATTGTTATTGTTTTTTCAATATCTATCTGACCATCGCTTACATTAACGGTCAAAGTATAAGATCCAGCATCATCATAAGTTGGTGTCCAATCGAATGTTAAATTACCAAGATCAACCTTATCCTTAAGATCGCCACTGACATTATATGTTAATTCTTCACCATCTGGATCAGTTGCTGCTATACTGAAAGTCAATCTTTCATTTTCATTAACCGTTTTATCCTCAAGTAAATCAAATTCAGGAGGTCTATTAACATTAATTACTGTAATAGTTATTGTTTCACTAACCTCTACATTACCATCACTAACGGTAAAAGTCATAGTATAAGATCCAGCATCATCATAAGTTGGTGTCCAGCTAAAAGTTTGAGTATTTACATCAAATTTATCGGTCAAATCACCACTAACACTGAATGTTAGATCATCATTATCAGGATCAGAAGCATATACAGTAAAAGTTAATTCTTCTGCTTCTTTAACAGTTTTGTCCCCTATAGTAGCAATTACTGGAGGTTCATTTTTATTATATTTATAGAGGACAGTAACTCCACGATTGATCAATGTCTGGATTACTGAGTCAATAGCCAAATTAAGACCTTCATTACCCATTAAGGTAACTTCCTTTAAATTAATCAGTTCAAGTAAAACACTTATATCGGTAATTTGATTATTATGTAGATATAGTTTTTCTAAATTAGTTAAATTTGCCAAACCACTTATATCCTTAATCTGATTATCACTTAGATCCAATTCTTTTAATGAAGTTAACCTGCTCAAATCACTAATATTAATTATTGAATTATTACTGAGATTAAGTTTTTCTAATGATATCAAAGTAGTCAGAGGAAGAAGATTATTGATTTGATTATTACTCAAATCAAGTTCCTTCAAATTATCATACTGCCAGACCAGTTCCGTAATATCACTAATCTGATTATTACTTAAATTAAGTTTCTCTAAATTTTTTAATTTATCCAAAGCACTAATGCTGGTAATCTGATTTCCACAAAGATCAAGTTCTTTTAAATTTGTTAACAGAGATAAAGCACTTATATCACTTATATTGTTATTATTGAGCATCAGTTTCTCTAAAGTTGTAAGTTTGGATAATTTTTGAATGTCACTAATCAAGTTCCCACCAAGGTTTAGAACTGTTAGACTTTTACCTGCAAGCCAGACCAGATCATCAACATTATTAATCTGATTATTACTAAGATTAACCTCTTGTAAATTTTTCAGATTCGATAAAACAGTTATATCTTTTATCTCATTATAACTAAGGTAAAGATACTTCAAATTTGTTAATCCAGACAGATTAGAAATGTCACTAATACCAGTTCTACTGAGATTTAACCGGGTTAAAGCAGTTAAATTTTCTATTCCTTTTAATGACTTAATCTCCATAACAGAAGCATCAAGTGAATCTAATCCTTTAACATCCTCTTTTGTAATAGATCCAACAGGCTTATTAATTGCTTTCCGTACGGCTTTTTCAAGATTAGAATCCTCAAAAACAATTATTTCAGTAACATATTCTTGATTTTTACCTGTAAAATTTACATTATTATCATCTTTAGATACAACCCGTTTGATAGGTTCAAAAACCCATCCCTGTTTGGATGGAGTAATGGTCACAGTACCCTTTAATCCAGATAATTTCCAATAACCGGAGTTATCTGTCTTGGTTCTAGCATTAGTTTCCCCAGATGCTGTTATAGTAACATCTGAAATACCTTCTCCACTCTGATCTATAATTTTACCTGAAACTGTATAAGAACGTTTTATAAAACACCCATTTAATAATAAAGCCAATCCGATAATCAAAATATAAAATGCTAAAAATCTCCTCTTAAACAAAACTATCACCTCCTATCAAACCAATATTAACCATCACATAAAACTTTGACCCCTCTTTGCCGTAACGTATCAATTACCTGGCTTGCTGGAGACCCTTGTGATAAATCAAGGTTAGGATTGTCCATAATATTAACTATCTGCAGACTACTTAAATCAAGTAAAACATATATATCAATAATTTGATTGCTTTCGAGATATAAATTTTCTAATTTATTTAAATTACTCAAACCATCAATAACCTCAATCACATTATGACTAAGATCTAACTCTCTTATATTAGTTAATTCACCCAGAACTCCAATATCACGAATTTGATTGTAAGAAAGATTGATTTTTTCCAATTGAGTTAAAACATGTAAAACATTAATATCTCCAATCTGATTACCACTGAGATCAATCTCTTTTAAGTTACCATCTCCTAACCAGACCAAACCATCAATATTACTCAACTTATTTTCACTTAGATCAAGCTTTTCCATGTTTTTTAAGTTAAAATATTCAAAAACACTTATATCATCAATCTGATTACCACTGAGATCAAGTTCTATTAAATTCGTTAAGTCCGATAAATCTCTAATATCATTTATCTGATTATCGGAAAGTGTAAGTTTATTTAAAGCAGTCAATCCAGACAAAACTGAAATATCAGTTATAAGATTACCTGCCAGGTTTAACTCAGTTAAATTTTTTAATTTCAAAGAGGTAATATCGCTAATCAGATTATTACTCAAATCAAGCTGCTCTAAGTTTATTAAATTAGCTAATGGACTAATATTACTAATTGAGTTAGATCTTAAGTCAAGATAAACTAAATTGCTCAATTCAGCTAAATAACTGATGTCAGAGATATTGTTGTCAGATAAATCTAACCAGGTCAAAGATGTTAAATATTCAATTCCTTCCAGAGAATCTATTGATATATATGATGCATCAAGAGAATATAAATCTTTTACATCTTCTGGCATAATTGGGCCAGTTGGCTTATTAATTGCATCTCGAACTGCTCGCTCAAGATTAGGATCAGCAAATTTTATCCCTGTTATCGCAATCTCTTCAACAAATATAGCTTTAACTTCTTTATTTCCATCCATATAAATTGTAGTTGGATTTTTTTCTTTTTCAGTTACATCTCCATCCCAGCGATCAAAAATCCAGTTATCTGCTGGTTGAGCAGTTAATGTCACTTTTGTTCCTATTTTATAATTTTCACCTTCAGGATCTACAGTAACTGTACCTTCCCCAATAGTATCAATATTCAGTATAAAGGTAGCATCTTCATCAATCTCAAATACAGCAATAACATTATTATTTTTATCTACAGTGATATTAACCGGATTTGTACTTCCAGTTATATCTCCCTTCCAACTTTTAAATTTCCAGCCTTCCTCAGGTATTGCATTTAAAGTTACTTTAGTTCCCTTTTCATAAAGTGATTGATCTGGATTTTTCGTAACTTTTCCCTTACCCTCTGCAGCTATATTTACTTTAAAAAAACGCATAAGTTCATTAAATTCATTCGTAGATGAACAACCAGCTAAAATCCCTACCATAATGAAAAAGAGTACAATACCTATTACTTTCTTTTTATTCATTAATTATTTTCCCCCTTTTTTAAACACATCAAAAAATATCTAAAAGAGGGTGTAAAGTACAGTTATTGTCCTTGCACCCTGTTTATAACATAAAACTTAAACCTGTCATAAAATAATTATTTCCATCTTTTTCTGCCTCTTTTTTATATTCACAACTGATCGTAAAACGTCTAAACAATTTTTTCTCTCCTCTGATTATAATCCAATTGTTATAAGAATCATCTGTATTAATAATAATATTGGAAGTTAGCTTTACCGTATTAACAGGTTTAAATTCCACTATATTTTCTAAATGTAAATTATCCATATCTTTGTCCTTTTCATAATAACCATATAAAATATAATTTGTCTGTTCATTTATGACATTTTTATATGCCACTTTCAAATTAAACCGAATATTATTAAGATCATCAATGAAAAAGGTTCCTAAATGCCCCTTAAAAGAATGCTTTGAATTCATATTATATGTAAATCCACTTTCTAAACGTTTTATAATAATTCCCTCTTGATAAAAGTATAATTGAAAATTATTATGTAATGTTAGTTTTTTGTTTAAAATTTTATCAGATAATAATTTTATGCTTGGAACAATTAAATCATCCTGTATAAAATAAAACCCTACCATCCCTGATAAAGCGAATGTTTCTCTATTTATTACTCTCTGCTTAAGTTGAAAAATTTTATAGTTTTCCTGGGAAGATGAGTAATAATATAACTCCGAATTTCTTAAAATGCCGTAATTAAAATAAAACTCAGTATCAGATCCATTGTCCACCTTTTTTCCAGAGTCATACTCTAAAATTTTTGTATAAAATTCTAATTTACCATGTTTTAAATCATATTTTATCTCAGCCGTATCCATAAAATCTTCCCAGTAATAAATATTCCGGGCAGCAGTCTCAGAAGTCAATGCTAAAACTAAAATTATAAAAATAGCAAAAATATTTTTTTTCATAATTGTAACCTCCATGATTGTTAAAAGTATGGACCTAGATAATTTTTTCGACGTATTATTTATATTTCCTTCAATTGTCTCATAGGAAAATAGTCCTTATACATAAAAAGTTAGTATATCCACAATTTCTAACCAAAGAAGTCATCCTCTTTACTGAAAGAATTTCCCGAAGGAATTAAAAACCTGTATTTAGAAATATATAAAACAAATAAAAAAGGAGATAATGATTAAATGTCAATAAAAATTCGAGAAATTTATTATCACGCTGTATGCTTTGTCACTCTAATTTTCTGTATCTTTGCCCTTACAGGTATGGCCAACATTATAACTGACATTTTTTCCCTTCCTCAATTTATATTCCCTCAAAAATGGAAATATTTAAGCGTTTTAGCCAATTAGAACCTGATTTAAAAAAATAAAATCACTTTTGAAGAATGGTTTGAAGAAAAACAAAAACTTTAGATTATGCAGGAAAAGAAAAACCGGATTCATCGCCTGACAACAAGTCTAAGTAGATCTATTACACTTCTTTTAATCTCACTACCTCTATATATCTACCACTAGCGAAGGGTCAGAAAACTTGAAAATTAACAACAAAATTGAGTAATATACCCTAAGACATACCACCAGGCTGTTGAAAAAGGGGGTTTAGACAATTTGCTCCCCCAGGGAAACAGAAAATTTCTTCCGCTACCGGACGCTCCGCCGTCCCGACTGCACGCCCTTAAAAGTTAAGGCTTCCGCTCTCCTGACTTTAGCCTTGACTTATACGCTTCAGAAATTATATTTAGTTTTTCTGGCAGTGCACGAACAACTCTCTAAATAAAGAAAGGTTTGTCAACAAGCTCGGGGATTCTCCTCTTTTTTTTATTTACAAAAAGCTAATTTTTCGCTTCTTGAGAAATTTTTCGAATCATCTAAAGCTCGATTTACGCCGAAATAAGGCTTCCTAATCAAAGAGCCCTTCTGACTCTTAGAACTAGCTCATCACATCCTGTGATGAGGCCTTATTTCGTCGGAAATCTCGCAAAGATTTGACGAAAAATTTCTATATCACTCAAAATTAGCTTTTTGCAGTATAATCATATTTAGTTTTTCTACTTTCTAAAGCTGAGTACCAGTGTGCGAGCAAGTCTCTAAAAAAGAAGGACTTATCAACAATCTCATGGCATACCCTAAGGTATGTCCACTATTTTCCAAATAAAATCCTACCCAACATTGGTCGGTGGATTCGTATTGCCTGTTTCGGACAAAGTTCTTGACAACAAAAACAGCGAATACATTTATCCAGATCAGCATTTACACCCTTTTCCAACTTCTGAATCACCTGAGGTGGACAGCTTCTAATACAATCCCCACATTGAACACAAATCTCCGGATCAAAAACCGGCTTTGGCCTGAGAAGACCGGTCATCCACTTTGCTAAAGGTTTAGGCAACCTCCGTTCCAATAATTTAGCCGAATAATCTATGTTCGGTGAATTAAAGTTTTCAGGTTTAAGCCTTCCGATTGGATCTCCCAGAAGCTGAACATCTTTTAATTCATAACCTAAACCTCTTTTTTTGGCCATCTTAATAGTAGGAATCTTTTCAGGTTTAATCTTGACCAATTCAGCCATCACCACATCAAGAGCAAAAGGATTTGGACTCACCAATAAAGTATTCAATTCTATAGGTTTACCACCCGATGGCCCTTCTCCCTCCATTCCAATTATTCCATCCATTATAGTCAATCCGGGAGAAACAAATAAAGCAATATCAATCAATGCATCAGCAAAATCATCAATTTTTTGCATATTTAAATGATACTCTGCTTTCAAGAGTCCTGGAATAGCACCAAATAAGTTCTTAACCCCGCCGGTCATTTTCGTTAATCCATGGGTTTTTAGCTTAGGCAGGTTAATAATCAAATCAGCATTTTTAATATACTTACCAACAGTAACATTTTTTAAAATTTTACCTTCAGGAAAGGAATGTTTCACAAATCCAAACTCCCAATTTAATTCTGCACCGGTAGCAACTGCCACAGCTTCCATCCCAGTCCTGCGGTAAACCCGCTGCAGCAGAGTCCTATTAAACGGCCCACCAGGACTATCTCCAATAATAGCCTTTCCATCTGCTTCATGCACCAATTCCGCAACAGCATGCACCACAGCAGGATGGGTAGTGGCTGCTTCTTCCGGTTTTTTTGCCATCAGTAAATTAGCTTTCAAAAGTACTTTTTGTCCTGGTTTAACGAAAGCTCTAATTCCACCCCAGGGCTCTAATCCATCTTTCAAACGTTCTTTAATCAAATTAACTTCATAACGATTACAATACAATATCATAACACGATTATCCTTCAAATTCATTTTATCTCATACTCCCTTTCCAAAATGTTAACTTTCCGGTCATTATTTTTATCTTTTTGTTTCTAAGTTCCATTTATAAGTCAAAAAATCCTTCTTAAAATTTTAAATAAATATGATTAAACTGCAAAAAGCTAATTTTTCGCTTTATAAAGAAATTTTTCGAACCATCTAAAGTTCGATTTCAATGACTTGCTTAGCTCATCAATCCTCATATGAGGCCATTCTTTTCAATCTCTCACTAAGATGGTTAAACGAAAAATTTCTATAGCGCTCAAAATTAGCTTTTTGCAGTTTAATCATTAAAAAGATTTTATTTTTGTTTTTTATTCTGATTTTTAATAGGATAGCCACCTAAAAACGACGCATACTCCACATGTCGTAATTCATCTTTAAATTTAAAAGTTGCATGAGCATGACCAGAAAGAAAATAATAACCGGTAATTAGTACCAGCCATCCTATTCCAGAGTAAATACCAATTCTCTGTTCCGGAATAAACCAGAGAGTGATAAGCACTCCAACTAACAAAATGGCCGCCAACCATGATGTATAAGGATAACCCGGCATTTTATATTCCAACTCTCCCTTAGCCCGCTCTTCTAAAATAGGACGATAAAAAATATGTGTTATAGAGATGAGCATCCAAATAAACATAAATCCAAAGGCAGAAATTCCAGTGATGTAAAGAAAAGCACTCTCTGGTGAGATATAATAAACCAGTACACCAACATAAAGAAAAAAAGTACTGGCAAGTACCGCATAAGTAGGTACTTTCGTCTTTTCATTTACTTTCCCCAAAATGGGAGGAGTAAAACCACTTTTAGCCAGAGAATATAACATTCGTGAACTAGTGTATAAACCACTATTCATACTTGACAGAGCAGCGGTAATAACTACAAAATTCATAATAGTAGCTGCACCCGGTATTCCTATCCTATCAAAAACCAATACAAAAGGACTTCCAGATAACCCAACATTTTTCCAGGGAATAACACCTACTAATATAGCGATAGAACCAACATATAAAATTAAAGTTCTAGCTACAATTCCGTAAATAGCTTTTGGTACATCCTTCTTGGGATTTTCAGTTTCCCCTGCTGCCACTCCAATTACTTCCGTTCCTCCGTACCCAACCATTACCATAACCATGGAAAGTATTAGTCCTGAGATTCCCCGGGGAAAGAATCCTCCATATTTGACATAATTGGTTGTACCAATTGGTTTACCTATTATCCCAAAAATGAAACTAGCTCCAACAAGAATAAATAATATTATAGCTGCAACTTTAATAAAGGAAAACCAAAATTCAAACTCACCAAATGATTTTACATTTCTAAGATTGACCCAGGTCATGGCTATAGAAAAAATAATTCCAAAAATCCAACCATACTGTCGTGGAAACCAGTATGACATATAAGTCGAAGCCGCTACAATCTCTGCAGCCATGACTACAACCCAGGAGAGCCAATATGTCCATCCTACTATATAACCTGCATATGGGTGAAGTGCTTCTGCTGCATAAACCCTAAATGACCCCGGGACTGGATTGGCTACAGACATTTCCGCCAACGCTAACATTACAAGCATCATGATCGCCCCGCCCAAGGCATATGCCAGAATTACACTTGGGCCAGCTAATTTTACAGTAGCACCACTTCCTAAAAACACACCTACTCCAATAACGCCTCCGATAGAAATCATGGTCAAATGTCTGGAAGTAAGACCACGTCCTAATTCCTCATTTTTACTTGCCATAACAAAAAAACCTCCCATCTGTTTAACTCATCTTTAGTTTTTACAGATGGGAGAAAATTTATAAAAGCTAACCTAATTAAACTGTAAAAAGCTAATTTCTCGCTCCTTGAGAAATTTTTCGGATCATCTAAAACTCGATTTCCGCCGAAATAAGGCTTCCTGATCAAAGAGCCCTCCTGGCTGATGAGGCCTTATTTCGTCGGAAATCTTGCTAAGATGATTTGGCGAAAAATTTCTATGTCGCTTAGAATTAACTTTTTGCAGTATAATCATCACTATTCTTTTTTATCAACCCACTCAAGCGCCATCTTTACCCTCTCATCAATAGGTGGGTGAGAAGCTTTAAATAACAATTTATATAGACTTAATTTTAGTTCAGCCAGACTTTCATCTGCAAGTTTAACAAACGCAGTCGCTAGATTACGGGGATTTTCGATAAGCCGAAGTGCATATTCATCAGCCTTTCTCTCAATTCTACGGCTAATATAAAGCTCAATTGGAGTAATTACCCAATTTATTATTCCCCAGATTAAAAACAGCATGGGCAAACTGGCAATACTATCAATCTCATCATATCCCCACCACTTTACTAACGGTTGCCAGATCAGGGAAATTAAATATGTTATAACAAGTAAAATTCCAAACTGGATTAAAAGAAGTTTAGTAATATCTCCATTAGCATGATGACCTATCTCATGTGCTAAAATTGCCTCAATCTCAGCTTCAGTATATTTATCCTGTAATGTATCACTCAGAATAATCTTTCGGGTTTTACCCATGCCAATTACCGCAGCATTTGCAGAATTAACTTTAGAGCTCAGATTAAATTCATATATATCTGTAACTTTGACTTTTGCACGTTCAAATAAATTTTCTAATCTTTGCCTTAATGGAGTATTTGGAAATGGTGTTAGTTTAAAGAATAATGGAAATAACACTACCGGCATTATAAATGTAAAAAGTATAATAAATATAAATCCTATGATTGTATAAATAATCCACCAACTTTCGGGCCATTTTTGAACCAAAATGAGAAATCCTCCACCTGCTATATTTAAAATTAAAAGTTCAAGGATTAAAACTTTCACTTTATCTAAAAACCATTCTTTTTTACTCTGGCTTGAAAGCTCAAACTCCAGATTTAGTCGATATTCAAAATAATCCAAAATCGAATTAAAAATCGTGTAAATTATATAAAAACCTGTTGTGAAAAGCACTAGTTTCATAATCCAACTTTCTGTCCAATCAGTTAAAAAATGATAAAGTCGTTTTTCTAAAGAAAACCCCAGAAAAATCGCCCAAAATAGAACATGGAAAATTCGATTAAACCAGTTGTATCGATCTTTACGCCGATGGAATTTTTTAGCCAATCTTCTTCGTTCAGGATTATATAAACATTCCATTCCTATCACCCCCTCTTAAAGCCAAAATAAATTTGCCAATTTATTTCTCCAATCAAAATATAAAATCCTCTTTTTCACCTTCAAATATCAAAATTAGCCGTGCTTTTATGCACGGCTAATTCTAAACTCAATCTCATAATTTTATTATAAAGTTAATTTTTCAATGTTCAGAAAATTATACATTTTTGCAGGTTGTGGATAACATTATGATTAAACTGCTCAAAACTAATTTTGAGCATTATTGAAATTTTTCGCCAAACCATCTAAAGTTCTTCAATCTCACTAAGATGGTTTAACGAAAAATTTCTATGGCACTCAAAATTAGCTTTTTGTAGTTTAATCATGTAATATAAATTTCTTCAAATCCATCTTTAACAAAAATCTCTTTAATTTCTTCCATTAATTCACCTTCCGGTTCCAATAAATTCCGAAACTTAGCCCTAACCCCATGTTTTCGGAAAGGGATCAATCTAATCCTGATATCTCGTCCAATTTTAGCTAAATAATCAGCAGTTGCATCAATTTGCTCCCTATCATCATTATATCCGGGAACAATTAACAACCTAACCTCATAAAGCTTCCCTTTATCATACAGATATGGGATGGTAGCTAAAACCAAGTCATTGGTCTCTCCAGTCAGTTGATAATGAACATCAGGATCAAAAGCTTTTAGATCTATCATTGCTCCATCTAAGACTGGTAGAAGAGTTTCCCAATAGGATATAGGAGCTATACCATTACTATCAATAAAATTAGTCAAAGATGAAAGTTTATAATCATTTTTAATACAAGTAAAAAGCTCTTTAACAAAGTCCAACTGTTGAGTCGCTTCTCCTCCCGAAACAGTAATGCCTGATATAAATGGGGCAACCCGATGTATCTCTTTTATTACCTCATCAACTTCCATCCAGCGGCTCCGAGGATTGCTATTTATTGGACAGACTTCAAGGCAGTGGTCACAATTAACGCATCTAGATTCATCGTAATTTATCCATGAGGGGTCACCTGCTATTATTTCCAGGGCATTAACCGGACATTCTTTAATACATTTTCCGCAAAAATTACAGATTCCAATAGTATGAGGGTTGTGACAATTAATACACTGTAAATTACAGCCCTGGAGAAATATAACCAGGCGGTTTCCAGGGCCATCGACAGCACTGAAGCGAATAATTCGATTAATGAGTGCCTGGAGTTTGCTCACGGCTTATCACCCTTCTTTTACGCTGAAAAATACCTTGATTTTCAACAGCATTATATCCGAGCACCGTACTATCATACCGTGAACGTTTTTCTCTCTTCATTTGTTCTAAATCAGAACGGCGCACCAGATATCCGGTAATCCGTACAAATTCACCATCAGCCAGGTTAAAAGTAAAATCACGCATCCCCTGAGCAAAAGCACCCTTAATAATATCCGCTACTGCCTGAGGATTATTTTGCACGGTATTTTCAAAATGAAAGATGTCACTAATACCTGCCTGGAATTTGTAATGATGAGGTGCTACAGCAGTAATATGTTCAAAAATTTCCGGCTCATCACCATAAGGTATCCGGGTTCCGGCAGTAACATCTACATCCAGATCAATTCCTGATTGTGAATGGAAAAAGGCTTTTCCACCATTTCCATCACAATATGGCAAAGGTCGTTGTGCTAAAATTTCAGCAATTACATCTGTAATTCGATAAGAAAGTTGATTGGCTTCTTCATCATGTCCATATCGTCCGTTTCGGCCTTTGCTTTCCATCAAAAGATTAACAGCCTCAGCCAAACCAAAAATTCCGAACATAGCTGAGAACTGATCCAGGCTAATCAATCCCTCTTGCGCCAGAAAATCATGTTCAAAAAATTTAGCTTCTTCAACCAGATAACGAATCCGGGCTTCCATCACCTGTAAAGTAAGCTCTACATAATGGGGTAAAGTTTCTTTAAAATATGATTCAATATCACCGGAATGCTTTTCAACTGTCTTTTTTAAGTTCAATCTAACCAGAGTATGTGAACCTCCACCGATCTTTAAAGAATTATAACAACTAACTACAGCATACTTCTCACCAAGGTCCTTAACCATCATCGGATGGTTGGCAAAATGGGGTTTGCCAACAGCAAAGACAGTCTTAATTCCTTCCAATAGTAATTCATCTGTAGTAACTTCCGGATCATATTTTAAGGTTAGATTGGGTACTACCTGTTTAAGTTCCCTCTCAATTTTAAAAATCACCCGGCCTACCCGGGTATCTTCTGGACCTAAATTCGCATGGACGAAACCATCAGGGAACATCCGGTCAACTGCGCGCCAGAAGAGCTTTAACTTATGATAGAGTTCATCATCACTCACACCTTCAAGAAAAGGTATTAACAGTCGGTCTATATCACCTAAATAGACAGGAAATCCGGTAATGGAAGGAACCTGGCTATATAAAATAGTTAAAAAATTTAACGCTTCAGCCAAATTTGTTGGTGGATCTAGCTCTAAAAATTCAGAACCCTGTTTTAATGCTTTCTCATAATCAGGTAAAATATATCTAGGCCGGTATGGTGCATGACCTTCATACAAATCACAGATAACCCTCTCATCCAACGCCTTTTTTGCCTCATCACCAAGAGGAGGGTATTCTACCAATTCCTCTGCCAAAAGGGCAAGTTTGTGCCTTCTTTGGTGATAAGTTAAACCAGGGTCATTTATAATCTTTCGTGCTCTTATTCTAAATTCTTTTAAATCCATTCCCGGAACCCTCCTTATTTTGTATTAAACTCAAATTGTTTTTTATTAATTAAGGAAATTTCATAATTAGCAAAACCATCAACCATTTTCAATATATTGTGTTGCTATCCTCCTAATATACACAATATGTTGACTTGTAATGTTTAAAAATTTAATTATGAAATTCCCTCAATTATTATTATTATAATTACACTGCAAAAAGCTAATTTTAAGCGACATAGAAATTTTTCGCCAAATCATCTTAGCGAGATTTCCGACGAAATAAAGCCTCATCACAGGAGGTGATGAGCTAATCAAGGGCCAGGATGGCCCTTTGATTAGGAAGCCTTATTTCGTCGGAAATCGAGCTTTAGATGATTCGAAAAATTTCTCAAGAAGTGAAAAATTAGTTTTTTGCAGTTTAACCTCATTATATCATGATTAAACTATAAAAAGCTAATTTTGAGCATTTGAAGGAAAATTTGACTTTTTGTAAATAATAAAAGGGGGAACCCCCCCTTATTTTTCGTTCAAGTAATCTTCCAGATCTTCCATGAAATCCAAATCAAATTTACCTTCAGAAGTAATAAAGACATTAATATCAAGAATAATAATCAACTTTTCATCCATCTTACCAATCCCTTTAACAAAATCACATTTCAAACCGCCAATTCCTTTTGGAAGTGGATAGATATCTTCATCAGTAAATTCGTAAATTTCACGAACTTCATCCACGATAATTCCTACTTTACCCTGTTCAATCTCTATAATTAGAACTCGCTTCAAAGACTTATCCTCGTCATCTTTAGTTTTAATAGTAAGTTTTTTGCGGGCATCAATTAAGGGCACCACTTCACCGCGTAAATTAAAAATTCCGGCAATATAATCAGGAACATTAGGTAAACCTAAACCGGTTATCTCCGGTAATGGTTCAATTCCCTGTACATCAGTAATCTCCAGTCCGTATAATTTTTTCTCAATCCGGAAGATTATAACCTTATCAAATTTACTTTTTTGCCCTTCTTTGTTCTTATTATACAATGTTAAGACACCTCCTTAAGATTAAAGCAAAACAAACTTGTTTCTTGTCTTAAAAAATTCTGCAAAAAAAACCATTCTCCTTCAAATGACATTAAAAATTTATCTCTGGCCCGATTTGAGAACTTTTCTTCCCAACTTTGATGGCCCATATTCAATCAACCAGATACCAATGATAGTAAAAACCCCACCAATAGCCATGGCTGGAGTTAAAGGATCGCCCAATAATATAACCCCTAAGATCAGTCCATAAACAGGAATTAAAAAAAGGATAATACTGACCCGTGATGCCTCAACCTGAGTTAGTAGTTTGTTAAAAAGAAATAACGAAATACATGTAGGAAAGATAGCAAGATAAAATATCGCCATCCAGGTAGTTAAAGAAACCTCCTCTAACTGTGGAAATTCCTCCATAATCAAAGCACTACAGATTAATAATAATGTTCCAATAATACTGGAAAATGTTACTGCATTAATGGGATCAGTTCTTCCCACCAGTAATTTTGTGAAAATGGTGTAAAATGCATATGAGATAATAGATAATAAAATCAAAATATTACCCTTCACTGATCCATCCAAATGTAAAAGGGTCTGAGGGTTGCCATCAGTAATGAGAATAAAACCACCTATAAATGCTATGATAAGACCAGCTACCCCAATAAAAGGAAGTCTTTCACGTAAAATAAGAACTGAAAGCAAAGCTACCAGCACCGGTTCTAAAGTATTAATCAGCGATGAAACAGAAGCAGTGGTATAACGAAGCCCTATATTTTGAAAAAAGGCTGCAAAAAAAGTTCCTACCAATCCAACAGCCAAAAATAAATACCAGTAATTCTTCAACTCCCTTAAAGATTTATTTAAAGATTCTTTACTTATAAGAACCACTAAAAAAATCAGAGAACTTATAAAATACCGAATAGCTCCCATCCAGATCGGTGGAAGATCGGTCAAACAAATTTTTGTTGCCAAAAAGGTACTTCCCCAAAAAAGAGGAAGCACCACTAGAATCAAAAAACGATTAATAATTGATTTTCTCATTCTCCATCACCATTTTTTTCTAAAGTATAGTAAAATAATCTGCTTTTGATCTCATTAACTGACTGTTTTTTGTGCTTTAAATACATTCCTCCAACCACTAAACGTTTGGGGTTGGTTTTGGGATATGAACTGAAATCGATAACAAAATATTCTAGCTTCGGAGTCTCAGCAATCAATTTGAGTTTTCCATCTTGATATTCCAGGACATAAATCTTACTATACTTGAACCAATCACCTTCAAAGAAATTCCGCCTTAGATAAATTTCGGGTAATCCATTGCCATTTAAATCCATTGAATAAATGGCAAAGCCATAATGATTTGATAAAACCCGGGGATTTTTTAAAGTCTCATCTACAGTAAATATTTGAATTGTAGATCCCTCATCATCTCCCTGGGTAGTGGTAATAAGTTCTTCTTTTCCATCCCATTCCAGGTCAGTAAAGATGAATCTTTTTCCATAACCTTCTCCAAGATGATACATTTTCATAACCAATCCCTGATAATTAACAATATAAACAATACCCTGATCAAACAGAGCTATACCAGACGAACCGTACAATGTCACAGGTCGGGATAAAAACCGGGGCCGTTTACTTACCAACCGATCTTCTATCAACTTTAATAAATTACCATGACCAATCACTTCATCTTTTCCATCTTTATCTATATCAACTGTAAGAATCTTGTAATCATTTGATAGAGGGAAGTAATTTTTATAGGTCCAAAGTACCTGATAATCCTTCAGATCTCTTACTTCTATATTGGTTCCGCCACAATAAACTATCTCCAGATCTCCATCTCCATCCAGATCTCCTAAATCGAATCCGAGAATTAAATTATTAAAAAGAGGACTTTGCCCATTTAACTCAAAATAGTACTGATATTCTTCTCCAGGCTTAAGATTTTCATCTAACTTCTCTATACTTGAAAGCTTGAAAACCTTTTGATTAGACCCTGATTTCTCATTTTCCAATTTCGTTTCTTCAGATTTTAACTCTTCAAGATCAGGTTTTTCCGAATCTATATATTTTTTAAATTCACCCTGTTTTTGTTCCTCTTCAACAGTTTTTATCTCCAATTTCTCAGAATTGACATTCTTTGGCTCCTTTACATTGGGTAATGAAGGTAATTCAATTGCTTGAATCTCTTCAATAGGTAAGGCCTTAATCGTTTCCCGATCAATAGTAATTAGTTCAACTTTTTTAGTAATCCCAGTTAACGTATTTACCACTAAAGCATTGATAGTATAATAATCCGGATGAGTTACCAGACTTGTCAGTACTAATCCAGAAATATTAAGTCTTTCACCTATTTTGCTGAAAAAATCCGCTTCCGGAAGATTCTCTTTTTTCAGTTCATTCCAGGTTTCTAAAACTTCATTAGATGATACAACACGTAAAGAAGGAAATTTACCTATTACCTCTTCCATTAGTTCCTGTAGATATCGGGCCAGATTTGGTTTTTCTCCATTTACATCCATCATTGGCAAAAGGCCTATAGTATAATAATAATCAGCATCGGGTTCAATCTCCGAACTAATCTCTTGAAATAATCTAGCAGCCAAAACAGTAAAACGTGTACGAAGATATTGAGATGGACTAGTACTTAAAGCCAAAAAATTAAATTTTATCAGTATCAGTAAAATTATAGCCAATAAAAAAACCCATCTTTTCTTCAAATCCCACCCCTCCCATTCTAAAGACAATCTTTTATTAAATTCGTGTTTTATTTAATAAATTCCTCCCTAAATCCTTTCAATTTCATTGTCCATTAACTTATTACATAAGCTATTATAAGAACAGATATGATAATAAGGACACTTATCAGGTTTAAAAGCACATGGAAACTGATTAATCATTCCTTCAATTACACCATTCTGTATGGCCTTTATAATTGCATTAGTAAGGTTAGTTATTTTCCTTTGAATTTTTTTAAATTCCTGAGGACCAAATTCTATCTCCCAGAAAAGATCAGGAATAAGAAAATAAAGTTTGCATTTGACGTGATCAATTTCTGCTAATCGATGTACTGCCAAAGCATATATCTCCATTTGAAGCCTATAGTTTTGACCTATCTCTTCCAAATCTACTGCACTGATTTGATTTGTTTTATAATCAATGACTAAAGCCTGCTCGTGAGTGAGAAGCATTCTATCAATCGTTCCACGGATAAGTGAATTAGCTAAGACCAGGTTAAAAGAATACTCCCTATAATCCGAATCATAATTAAAATCTATTTCATTTTTAATTTCTATCTCTCTAGCTAAAAATCTTTCTATATAAGGTTTGACTTCCTTTACCAGATGGTCAAAATCTATAGGAGTTGAAAACTTAGTAAATCCAAGCTGACGAATTCCACTCTTTAAAAGATCAGGTAATTGTTCAATATTTTTTATCCTTTCACAAAGGAAATGAATTAGTGTTCCCCATTCCGCTGGTTCCTTCAATCTTAAGCTCTGAAGAGGATTTTTAATATTAGACGGCATTCGCTGAAGATAACGGTGATAATACCAGCGTGGGCACTTTTCATAAGCCATCAAAGCAGTAACACTGAAAGTATAATATCCCTTTTTCTCTCTTGGTTCTACAACTGAAATTCTTAAGAAATCCTTATAAACCTCACGCCATTTTTCCAAATCTATAACTTTCTTATGGGAAGGATTAATTAGTTCTTTTGAGACATCCTTTGTTTGACGGTGACGAATACGTATCAGATGACTTCCATCAGGGCCATATCTCAAAGTCTTAGATAATCCGTTAGAATTGGCAAACTGAAAAACATGTCCTAACCAATCGAACCAATTATTACCCTCGTCGATTTCCTTTTCTTTAACCTTTCCCACCGAACCGCTAATCAGCAAATAATCCCTGGCTCTGGTTACAGCTACATAAAAAAGTCTTTTCTTTTCAGCAATTTCCCGGCGTTTCTCTTCTTCCCAGATGTCAGCATGGATAGAAGTACTGATTCTATTTCCATTTAGTGGATCTTTTACCCTCAATCCCAATCCCAGCTTAGCATCAAAAAAAACAGCTGGAAAATTCGTAGCATTAATTAATTGGCGCTGCGCATCAGGGAGAATAACCACCGGAAATTCCAACCCCTTTGATTGATGAATTGTCATCAATTTAACAGTATCATTCTGACCCGAAATCTGAGCCATTCCCTCTCTGGCCTCTTTTTCTTCCAATCTTTCAATATATTTTATAAATCCAGCTAAAGATGATAAAAGATTATGTTCGTACTGACGGGCCATAGAGATAAATTTATCCAGGTTGGCCCTGATAAGCTCAGCCTGTGGATGAGCCATCATTAACTGAAGATAACCAGTCTCTTCCAAAAGTTCAGTAATTAGAGCGGATATCTCAACCCGTTCCCGTTTTTGTCTTGCTTCCTTCAGCACCTGCAAAAATTTTTTTATCCTTTCCACAGAAACCTGACTCAAACCTTTGATCTCTTCAGCTTTTTCTATTACTTTACTGATCTCTACTCCTTTATCAGAAAGCCAGAAAAGATCTTCATCACTTAAGCCTAAAAAAGGAGAACGAAGTATACCCACCCATTCAATCTCTCTATACTGGTTATCTACAACCTTCAAAAGATTGATTAAATCACGTATTTCCTGCCGTTCAAAAAACCCCCTGCCATTAACTACTGTATAGGGAATCCGATATCGTTGAAAAGCCTCTTCATAAACCTGAACATCGGTCAAAGCCTGAAAGAGAAGACAAATATCACCATAACGCACAGAGCGGGCTTCTTCTACTCCATCTGGCCCCATTTCATAAACGAGTTTTTCCTTTTGCTGTACCATCTCTTGAATTCGTTGGGCCAGCTGATCAGCTTCTTCCTCCCGGATATTAATTTCTTCTTCTTTTAACTCTTCTTTATCCAGAATCATAAATTCCACACAAAAATCAGATTGGTCACAGACCCGGAAAGCCGAAGAAGGTTTATACTCCATATCATAAGGATTATCTGAAGTTCCAAAAATCTTAGCAAAGAAATGATTTACAAAGTCAATTATCTTTTTTCTACTTCTGAAATTTTTATCTAAAAAAATCTTCCGGCCGACCTGACTGATCTCGGTACTAAGTTTTTTAAAAACAGTTACATCAGCTCCGCGAAACCGGTAAATAGATTGTTTAGGATCACCGACAATAAAAAGCTTGTTCCCTTCTATGGCAGCATCAACGGAACCACCAATTAGAAGTCTAATTAGTTGTTCCTGAATTAGATTGGTATCCTGAAATTCATCGACCATGATAAATTTGTATTTATTTTGCAATTGTTTACATAAGTCCCGGTTATTTTTTAATACATCAATAGTTAATTTCTGTAAATCAAAAAAATCCAGACCATTTAAATTTTCTTTCTTTTCACTATACTTTTCATCAATTAATTTTAGAATTTCTACCAATGGTTGAATTAGTTTTTTAGCTTTAAGGTCAGCTAGATATAAATTAAACTCTTCTTCTATAGATTTAATTCTATTTTTATGCTCAGTTATTACTTTTGCAACCTTTCCTTTTAAAATTTCATTTAGTTTTAAAAAAACTTTCCTTTCAGGGTCAGCTAGAGATTTTAATTTCTGAATCTTTGGAACAAGTTCCGGCCATACCCTCTTTAATTCGTCCAATTTAGCTTTGGTAGCTGAGGATAACTTTTGTGTTTGATTAATCTTTAGCAAATCTTCTACTAATTCAAAGATTTCACATTTCAATTCCTCTAATTTTTCAGCACTGGCAGATAATTTATTTAGAGTCATGGCCGAAATATCATCTAAAGTTAGTTGACTTCTACGGCTGTTAATGTAAGCATTTTTTAATAATCCATTAATTGCATAAATACCAAACTCCCGTACAAGAGTAACCAGATGGGGACAATCCCTCTCAAGACCCTCCAGAAAAATCTCTTCAATGGTTTCATCTAATAATTCATCTGATTGAAACTCATCAAGGATCTGAAAAAAAGGATCTACTCCAGCCTGAATAGGATTTTCACGTAATATCTGTGCACAAAAACCGTGAAAAGTACTAATCCAGGCCTGATTTAGATCTTCTTTTACATTTCGCCAGAACTCCTTATCTTTTGGTGATTGAGCATTTAAAGCCCGGTTAAAGACCTCTTTTACAATCCTTTCTTTCATCTCTCCAGCAGCTTTATTGGTAAAAGTGATGGCCAGAATCTCATCTACTTTCGCCAACCTTTGGCTTATAAGATATAAATAACGCTCTACAAGAACCCTGGTCTTACCTGAACCTGCACCTGCGTTAAGTATAATACTTTGATCTGTAGTTATAATTGCCTCTTTTTGGGCCCGGGTTGGTTCAAATCCCAATAGTGGTCACCCCCTTAAAAATTCCTTCTTGCGGCGAATTCTTGACGGTTCATAGCGGCAAATCTTTTTAAACCGACAGTAATCAGGACATTCCTTAGCTGGATTTACAGGAAAATATCCTGACCGTATATTAGTGATATACTCAATAATCATTTGATCAGCTTTATCAAGTAAAGTTCGCCAGTCTTCATCTGTAAGACAATTTTTACTCCGTGATGTAACAGGAATAAGATCCTTACGAATATCCCGCCAGATACCAGATTTACGTTCACATCTTAAAAGTGAAAAATATCCTGCTCCCAATACTTCTTTATCCTGACCACAGAGAATTTGCGCAGCTTTTATGTAAATAGGTAATTGCAGATCAATTCCCTCTTTTATTTCATCATATCCTTTTCTACCACCCAACTTATAATCATAAATGATCAGAAATTTACCATCCTGGGTTATATCTATCCGGTCGATCTTCCCACTAAATTTTACAACAATTTCACCATCCTGATCTTTATGGATAATGACAGGTTCTGGATGATTCACTGTTCCTTTTTCCTGGTAATCCTTTTTTAAACCAAAACTGGCTTCAAGAAAAGTTGGCTTTAACTGATAATTCTGTTTAGATGCCTCTTCATACTCATAAGAGATCATACGGCTTAAGTTTTCGAGAACCTCTTCCCGATAAATTGCCCAGAGCCCACTTGGCAGATTTAAACCCGGCTGATACTTAGCCATAACTTCATCTGCTACTTCCTTTAAGCGGTTTAAAGCTGTATCAAGGGGTTCCTCTTTAAAACCAGGAAAATCTTTAAAAAAGAGAAACAAAATTTGATGATAAAGATTCCCCAGATCCAGAGGTTCTAATCTTAAAGTCGGTTCTTCTACTTTATCTAAATTGAGAATTCGCTTACAATAATATTGAAATGGACAAAGTGCATAGTCATTAATTTGACTGATGCTATACACTCGCTCAGGATGATAAATTTTTTTAAGTTTTTTTATAATATCATCCTGCTCTAAAATACCATCATATCGACTAAATTCAATTCCTTCCCGGAATTTAACTATTTCTCCTCTTAAATATAAATCCTGTAATCTGGCCAATTCTTCAAAGGAGAATACTTCTTCTACATTATCAGATTCCCATAATTCCCGTAAAAAAATTTCATCCAATTCTCGCCTGGTTAAAGCCTCTTTAAGTATACTTTCAGCTCCCTGAAAACGGTTAGTTAATATACTATTCTCTTTAATTGACCTTTCTTTAAAAATATTTAAAACTTCCTGAATAAAAGATGAGGGTTGAACCGATTCTTCTGTCTCTAAAGTAGGACAGGTAAGAACCAAACTCTCCTTTGCTGTACATACTGCTTCAAGAAAAAAAAGCCTTTCTTCTTCAAGCTGCTCATAAAATTGTTTAAAATAGATTCCCCTTTCTTTTAAAATTTTTCTCTCTTCTGGCTTAAAAAGCCAATCCTTTTCTCCATACCAGGGAAAATCCCCTTCTAACAATCCACCGATAAAAACATGTTTAAAACTTCTACCTCTGCTCTGGGATGGTGTCAGTATCTGTACAGCATCATATTCCACGTCCGATTCGGGAATATGAAGTTCATCTGCGGCCTGTTTTAAAAATGAAATAAATTCTTTAGCAGAGATCTTTTTATCTTTATTTTGATAAGACTCCAATAGCAATCCAAACTGAATCATATCCAAAAGAAGTTGCTGTAAATAGTCCAGACTGAGCAAATCCCTGCGCAGAATTTCTTGGTCACAGATTTTTGTAATCTGCTGATCCAACCTATATGCAGCAAAAAACTTCAACAATGCCTGACTATGATCTAAAAGACTCTTAGGTTGAGCTAAAATAGACAACCTATTAAAGAGATCTATTAAAACCTCCTCTAATTGGGTCAATAAATCTAATTTTTCCTTGTTCTCTGATCCTTTTGACACTTCTTTTCTAAGATAGGTCCGGTAAAGTTTCAATTTTTTTAACCATTCATTATGTCCCTTGATAACTCCCGCTTCTAGAATAAGCTGCTCATATAACTCGGTTGTTTTTTCATCACCAAATTGTAAGTATTGTGATTTAAGTATCTCAACCACGCTTTCCCTTGACCAATCTTCAAAAAAAATATTATAGAGTTTAAGGATCAATTTAAAGATAGGTGTTCTGGACAGTTCTACACCGGCAGAAATTTGATAAGGGATTCCCAATTCACGAAAAACCTCTTCAATATAAAAATGATAAAAACTAACATTACGTAAAATAATAGCAATATCATCCAACTTAAGTCTATTCTCTGTATCTTCAAGCAAAATCCGTTTGATCCAGCGCCCAATCTCTTCAATCTCTTTATAAGGATCGGGAGTATAAAGAATTTGAACAGTCTCATCTCCTTCTTTCTTTGGTGCAGATAAATTGAAAAGATTACAGCAAAGATGATTTAAAGTTTCAGTTCGACTCTTAAAATCCAGTTCATCCAGTTTTTTAAGCTCCCAATCCCAATCTTCATTATGTGCCAGTTGTTGTAATTGATGAATCATATCATTTGAAGAAAGGAACAATTGACTCCGTTCTTCTTCTTTAAAAGTATGAACAATAACCTCTTTCCCCTGTTCAATAAGGGCTTTTACTAACCGAAGCTGAAGCTGATTTAATTTATAAAATCCATCAATCACTATAAGTTTCAGATAATCCAGAAAACTACCTGTTGAACCATTTGAAGAATTCTGAATCCGATTAATCAAAATTTCATAATTCCGTTCTTCATCTACCAGATCATAGATATCGAGAAATTCCTCATATTTTTGATAAATATAGCCCAACTCCCGTTCTTTCTTTGAAATTGGATACATTGTAAGCCAATCTTCTGGTCTCTTTCCTATTTTCTTCACTTCTTTAAGCCACTTAAGAAGACTTGAATAAAATCCATCATACTTTACCATACCTTGTAAATAGCTCAACTGACCGGATTTTAGCAGTTCATTAGTTACAGTTTTTAAAATTAGTCTTTGTTGATAAACAGGTATTGGTGCTTGATAGACCAACCAATCTTTTAAAACCTCATTTACAAAACCATCAAAAAGATAAATAGGTAATTTTTGCATTGCTGTCCCTATCTGACCATTACAATTTGAGATTTTGATATTGATTAAAGCATTTTCTACCTCTTTTTTTAACTGGATAGTTGGCACTAAATAAGCAAAGCCAGTTCCTCTAAAATTCAGTAGTTTCGCACATAACTTAATTAACTCATCCCTACCTGTACTAAGCATCGGGCCATACAAAATTTCTGGCATATTAATTCACCTCAGGTTTAAAAAAATAGGCTCTCCGTCAAATGTTGTGAAAGATAAGTTGGCTCCGTTGAATTGATTGGTAAATTGATTTTGAAATAAACATTTAAATTTAATAACTTAACATTGCATTAAATACTCTTCTCCTTAGATTCATAACATTTGGAACACCATATCCAATCCTTTTGATCAATTTAATCTTGTTATTGATACCCTCAGCAAAGCCATTGGTTATCTTAGTCTTAAAATAATTTAGTATTTTTTCTTCCCATCTTTGTATTATCTTTTTTACCTGGTAAAAAGGCATCAGCTTGCTTTTTATTACTTCTTTATACCACCTTTTTAGAGCTCTGGTGGCTTCTTTCACATCATCTAGCTGCAATAAGTCTCTGAATTCCTCTTTTAATTCCCAGGCCTTTTCTAGAGCTGGACTGAGTTCAAATAATTTGATGAGCTTTTCATGTTCTTCATCTGTCAATTCTTCAGCTCGTTTTTGGAGTAATAAACGACTTTGAAAAAACTTTCTTCTCTGATGATTATTTACTGTTTGTTGAACTTGTTTTCTAACTTCATCAAGGGCTCTGTTCATTAAAGTTACAAGATGAAATTTATCTATAACAATTTTTGCATGAGTAAATGCTGCATCTGCTACTGCTTTGAACGGCCGCCACATATCCATAGAGATCGATTGAATCTGTCGTCTTTGTTCATCTTCCCAACAATTAAAGTAGTCAATTAAATCATCCTTTTTGCGAGTAGGTAAAATGTCAATTAACTCCCGATTAATTGGATCTGTAATGCTAACTCCATATTTATGGCGTTTTAAAACTGCAAATTCATCGATACTGATGGCTTTTAATTGACTAAGTTTTGAAACTTGTTGTTTAATGAGAGGGTCAACTACTTTTTTAACTGCATTATTAACAGCTGTATAACTTAACCCGTTTTCTCTAGCAACTTTAGAATAATCCTTGCTGACAGTTTCTTTAGCAAGATATTTATCAAAGCGTTTGGTTTTACGGGCATATTTATCAATACTTTCATATTTTTCAGGGATACCCCTCTTATGACAATAAGGACAACGATATCTTTTCTTTAGAAGTCTAATGATTACTAGTTTACCTCTTATGGGGATGTCTCTAATATTTTGCCATTTTGTATCATGGATTTTATTAGTGATATTACCACACTGAGGACACACAATGTGATTTTTCTTTGCTTCAGCGATAAAAATATATCTGTCCTCCGTTGAAATAATTTCAGTTGCAATAATGTCTGGCAAATCAAGAAATTTTATGATATTATTATATTGCATTTGCTGGACTCCTTTCTTTGGTTTTTAGTTCGCAACTAATTAATTCAACGGAGCCAGCAAATGCCTTTTTATTTTTTATAATTTTTTCTTCACAACATTAATTATAGACCCAAAAAATAAAAAGATCTTTTTAAATTAAAGATCTTTAAAAATCATCTATCTTTAAAAACTATTTTACTTTATAATCATCTTTATTTAGATTCACTACATTATCCTTATCCTTTTTATCAAACATACTTTGTTTATATTTTTCCAGTTCATTCTTAATCATTTGCCAACCAAATAACAACACCCCCACATCTTCCAGATATCCAAATGGAAAAATAATATCCGGAAAGAGGTCTATAGGTGAGAGAAAATAGATCAAGGGAAGGAAAAATAATAATTTTTTCCAACCAGAAACATTTTGATCAGCTAGATAACGTACCAGCCAACTAAAGTTACGAATGACCCCCGCCATAACAAAACCCCCTTTAAAAACAAAATGTATATAAATTATTATTTCTCCACTCCAAACATTTTACCCTGCTTTTTAAATAATTTTTTATCAAATCACAAAACTACTCTTTAGAAAAAAAGAGCCCTGTAAATCAGATAGATATAATGTTCTATAAAAAGGGCTCCTTAAATATGTTTTTATTCTAATGTATAAGCTGCTAAAAGGGCAATAGAGTTTAAAAGTCCTTCTATGTGAGTACGTTCAATACCATGGGAAGCGTGAACCCCGGGACCAATTAAAGCTCCACGAATATTATTGCCACCCCGTAAAGCTGCAGAAACATCCGAACCATAGCGGGGATAAATATCAACAGCAAAATTCAGATTTTCCCGTTTAGCCAGTTCAATCAATTTACCAACGATATGGTAATCATACGGTCCGGAAGAATCCTTAGCACATATCGAAACATCTTTCTCAGTACATGTAAGGTCATCACCAACAGCACCCATATCTACCGCAATAAGTTCATCAATTTCCTCAGGAATGTAGGATGCGCCATGACCAACTTCTTCATATGTAGAGATGAATATTTTTAAAGTATGTGTTGGAATGAATCCTTCACGCTTAAACATTTCCATCAAACCAAAAAGAACAGCTACTCCAGCTTTATCATCTAAATGACGGGATTTAATAAAACCATTTTCCTTAATCACTGTTCTGGAATCAAAAGAGATGAAATCACCAACATTAACTCCTAATTTGAGTACATCCTCTTTTGAGTCTACTAGTTCATCAATTCTTATTTCCATATTTTCCTCTATTCTTTTCTGGTCCTTAGCATCTGAATAAACATGAACTGATGGCTTGGTAGTGAGAATTGTTCCATCATAAACCCGGCCGTCCCGGGTATGGATTTGGCAATACTCCCCTTCCACAGTGTTCATCATATAACCACCTATAGGAGTAAATCTTATTCTTCCAGAATCCTTAATAGAACGAACCATTGCTCCTAAAGTATCAACATGGGCAGAAAGACCAATGATGTAGTCATCTTTTTTTCCGGGAATAGTAATTACTCCACAACCCTTTTTAGTTAATTCAAACGAAAATCCCAACTTTTCAACTTTTCTTTCAATCTTCTGCATAATTATATGACAGAAACCTGTGGGACTGGGAGTTGTTAAAAGATCATTCAAAATATCCATGACATATTTACTATTAATTTTACTTTTCACATTTTATCCCCTTTCATTAAAAAATCTGTTTTATTTTTTCTAAAATATTCTTCAATCAGACTTAAGATTCCTTTATTTCTCCTTCAACTTTCGCACCAAATTGATCGATAAGCAACCTTACTTTCATTTACCATAATATAATTTATTTCTTGGTATATTATTGAATCATTTTCCATAAGATTTATTAATTTTTTTGAATGAAATTTCTTTGGTTTTCATATTAAATTACTGAATAATTTTTGATAATTAGTATTATTGCTTCTTATTTATTATTTTTGCTTATATTGACATTTTTTAAAATTTATCTTATACTATTATTGTAAGTATTTCCAAATCAACACTTGACATGAATTAAAGGAGGTGGTCTTTAAAAGAGATTTTTTTAAAGTTGTAGGATAGTCATCGGGGGTCAAACAATTTAAATTTAAAAAATTTAAGGGAGGAGTCAAGAAGATGAGAAAGTTTAGTGTTTTGTTAGCTTTATTTCTGGTTTTAACTATTGCAGGTATGGCTTTTGCTGCTAGCCCTAATAGCAAAATGGATAGGGTTGTAGCTGATGAAATCACTTATAAATCCAAAGTTGACGTAATTGTTACCCTGGTAAAAGGTGCAAAAATGAATCCACATGGTCTCGATGGTACAGTAAAGCATGAGTACAGCATTATCAACGGTTTTGCTGGTTCCTTCACTCCTGCTGCTATCGAAGCTCTGGCTAAGAATCCTAATGTTAAATTCATCAGCAGTGACTATGTAGTAGAGGTTGCCTTAAATTATGGTGCTCCAACTATTAAAGCTCCCGATGCATGGGCCGCAGGTTATACTGGTAAAGGTGTTACCGTTGCTGTAATTGATACTGGAATAGATCCAAACCATCCTGCTCTGGCAGGTAGAATTGTCGGCTGGTATGATGCAGTTAATGGACAACCTACCCCTTATGATGATCATGGCCATGGTACTCACTGCGCAGGTATTGTAGGTAGCAATGATAGCTTCTATAGAGGTGTAGCTCCAGAAGTTAGCTTCTTCGGAGTTAAAGTTCTTGATAGTAGTGGTTCTGGTACTACATCTGATATCATCGCTGGTATTGATTGGGCAGTTCAGAATGGTGCTGACGTTATCTCCATGTCCTTAGGTGGAAGAGCTTATACTGATCCTGATAGTGATCCATTATGTCTAGCAGTGCGGAATGCATGGAACTCTGGTGTAGTTGTAGTTGTTGCTGCTGGTAATAGTGGCCCTGCTCCAAGAAGTATCGAGACTCCTGGTATTGAACCTAGCATCATCACTGTAGCTGCTGCTAACGACAATGATACTATTGATTGGACCGATGATAGTATTGCTAGTTTCTCCAGCCGTGGTCCTACTAAGTATGGTGATCTGAAGCCTGATGTAGCTGCTCCTGGTGTTTACATCATCTCCTGTGAAGCTAATACCGGTGGTTGGGTATCCAAGTCCGGTACTTCTATGGCTACTCCACATGTAGCTGGGGCAGCTGCTTTGATGCTTCAAGCTAATCCGAACTTAACCCCAGATGATATTAAAACTGCTCTAATGAATACTGCAAATGACTTAGGTTATAAATGGGAAGTACAAGGTGCAGGTGAAATCAACGTTTGGGCAGCTATCAATTACTAATACTTAACCAATAAGGGAAGTCTGAAATCAAACTTATTGAAAAAGGGGCTGTCCCAAAAGTAATTAATTACTTTTGGGCATGGCCCCTTTTTTCATTGTTCATTTCAAATTCATTGAAAATTTTTCTGTTAAGAAAATAAAAACCCATACCTGACATTCTATACTGTTGCCAGTTTAGCCAGGTTATGGGCTATACACAGTAAACCCCATTCAATTTTTACTTTCTCAAGGCCACGAAGCAGAAATCTCCGGAATGACCAATTACCTTTGATCCTTCCAAAGACAGATTCCGCTTCAATTGCTCTTTGAGAACGGAGTTTCATACCTTTATCGGAACAAAGGTTTTCCTTTACCTTTTGCTTATATTCACGTAATTTAAAATTTATTCTTATTACTCGATCACCTTTGGCCCTGGTACAATTTTCTTTTAACTCACACCCATCACAATTTTCGCATTTGTAATATCTAATTTGTTTAGTATATCCATTTTCAGTCTTAATTTCTTTTGTCTTACAGTAAATGAGTCTTCTTTGAGCAGGACAAATAAACTCGTCGTTTTCTTTATCATACGGCCAGTTTTCTACTTTAAATATATCATTTTTAAACTTCTTCTTTTGTTCTTTATGAAAAGTATTATACTTAACATAAATATTAGTATTAGCTTTCTCTAAGTAATCATAATTTTCCTCACTACCATAACCTGAATCAGCTATCACATTCTCCGGAATCTTACCTGTAACTTCTTTTACTTTTTCTAAATGAGGTATTAAGCATCTTGAATCTGCCGGCCTTTGATGAATACTATAACCAACTACAAACTGATTCTCTGTACCTATCTGAACATTATATGCGGGCTTCAATTGCCCATTTTTCATGTGGTCTTCTTTCATTCTCATAAAAGTTGCATCAGTATCTGTTTTAGAATAACTGTTTCGTCCATTTAAAATCTCTTCCTGTTGCTCATATTTTTTCATTCTGGGAAGACATTTAGTCTTGAGCTCTTTAATTGTTTTCTTTAACTTCTTGTTTTTGGAGTTCTTTTCTAGACGTTCTTCAAGTTCCTTAATTTTTTCTTCGAGTTTCTTTGAATCTATTTCTTTTCCTTCACCCATCTCCTCCAGGTCATTATCCCCATACAATCTATTCTCTTCTTCGTTGGTTTTCTCAATCTCTTTTAAAAGTTCATTAATTTTTGCCCTAAGCCTTGCTTTGTACTTCTTTGTCGCTTTTCTCCAGACAAAGCTATATTTGTTTGCATTAGCTTCTATTTTTGTACCATCTAAAAAGTAATTCTCTAACTTTACATATCCTTCTTCTATAAGAAGTTCCAATACTGATGCAAATACCTCATCAATAACATCTTTCATGATCTCTGATCTGAATCGGTTTATCGTCCGAAAATCAGGTTTATTGTTACCACTAAGCCACATAAAATAAATATTTTCCCGAAGTGCCTTGGCAATTCGTCTTGATGAATATATTCTCTGAGTATAGGCATATACTATAACCTTAAGCATCATTTTCGGATGGTAGCTGCTTCTACCCCCACCTTTATATTTTTCAAGCAGGGGTTCAATATTCATCCTTTCTATAGCTGAATTTACCACCCTTACTAAATGATTCTCAGGAATAAACACATCAAAACTCAAAGGCAACATTGTCTGATTCATATTATATTCAATAAATGTCTTTTTATTATGGTTTTTCCTCTTCATATTTATATTTTACCATAAAAAAAAGGTGTTGTCTTTATAAAAATTTCTGACAACACCTTTCTTTTAATATTTACTTTTGGGGGTTATAAAGGGACTTTTGGGACAGCCCCTTTGTTATTTCTACTTTTCACCAACTCTGCCGACCGCCAGTCTCGCTGACTATCCTTCTTTACCATCTTATCTATTAAAGCTTTTTCTAAATCAATCTCAAATTGATTAGCAAGAGCAATAAGGCAAACCAGAACATCTGCCAACTCTTCTCTCATCTTCTCTTTAGAAAATTTCCCATAATTTGGTGACCAGATCCGTTTAAGTTCTGTGGCTACTTCTCCTATCTCTTCATTTAATAATGTAAAGATTTGCAAAGGATCCATGGTAAAACCTCTTTGACGACGAATTTTAGCTACTAACGCCTGTAGTTCCTTTAAATCTGCCATACTTTCCTGCTCCTCTCAAAAATCTTTTTAAAATACTTTTTCTTTTTAAAATGAAAAACCCCTGCACAAGATTAACAATATAATTTGGATTATTTTCTTCTGTATCTTCCTTTTGACAGTGCAGATGGAAGATGATATACTAACTTTAGCAAATGATTAACGAAGGAGGTAGTATTTTGAAACAAATTAGTACAACCTTTATACTTTTACTTTTTATAGTCGCTCTTTTATCTTTTTCTGCTCTGGCAAATCAGAGTATTAAGTGGGAATTTATTGAAACAGAAAATCTTAAAATTATTTATCATCCTGAAGTTAAAGAACAGGCATATCATATTGCTAAAATTGCTGAGGAGGTTTTTAATGACCTCTCCCAATTCACTGGCTTTAAGCCCTACCGTAAAATCGCTATCGTAGTTTCGGGACAGGATGATATTGCTAACGGATTTGCTATACCCAGAGATGTGATTAAAATCTGGGTAAATCCACTTCATATTTCGACCCGTGTGGATAAGGACTGGCTTAAAACTGTTGTAACTCATGAACTAACACATCTGGTACAAATGGAGGCAACCTTTGAAACTACATACCTGATTCATAAACTGACGGGGGCTTCTACTCCCCTTCTTCAACCGCCAAATACATTTTACCCAACCTGGTTTTTAGAAGGAGTAGCCCAATATGGTTCTGCTCGTTTCGGATATGATAGTCTTGATAGAAAACGCCAGATGATCCTGGAACAGAAAATACATACTGACAATTTTTTTACCGATGCTGAATTAATTTGGGGCCGAAGTAATATTGGTGGTGAAGCTATTTACAATTACGGTTTTGGTTTTTTGGACTATCTAATGCGTACATACGGAGAAGAAAAATTTTTGGAACTTCAAAAAACCCATAATGATCTTTATTTTCTTGGGTTGAATAATACCATTCGCATCGTCTATGGGAAAAGATTAGATGAACTAATCAACGAATGGAAAGATTCACTTAAAAAACGTTTCCCTATCAGGATTAACCGGGAAAAAGCTATTAGTATAACCAATAAACCCAATCTAGCTCAATGGAATGAACCCCAGGTTACCCCCGAGGGTGGAATTATCTTTGCAGAATCACATATTGATCGTTCTTCAATAAGAATAAGATACTGGAACCCCGAAAAGGGTCTTATTACCCTGCTGGAGGATCCTGCTCTTTTCTTAACCCGTCTCTCCCTTTCTTCTGACGGCGAAAGACTCCTCTATATTGCCTGGGAATACAAAAACCAGCATCTCAGATACGACCTATATGAGCTGGATTTGAAGAGTAAAAAAACAATACGCTTAACTAAAGATGAACGGATTTTGCTCGGGGTCCACTATGGTGACGGATACCTGGTTGTGAAAAATGATTGGGGGCGAAATCGTCTATACTACTTATTCAATGGCCAATTAACACAATTAACAGATAATGATTATAATTTTAATATAACCGATCTGGCTGTTTCACCAGACCAAAAAAGAGTGGCTATCAACTTTAATTATAATGGTAGACGTGGTATTGGAATCTTGAATACAGATTCCTGGACTTATGATAAAATTTTCTTTCCTTCAGAAGGTCTGGATTGGCTTTTAGGTGACTTTATAGATAATAAACACCTGACATTAAGTTGGGACAGATTAGACCATTATGATCTTTACTGTTTGAATATCGACACCGGAATCTGTGAAAGGATTACCAATACTCGTGAGGATATCTTACAGGGCCAGGTTAGATCTATAAATGGACAAACCTACTGGTATGGTCAAATTTATGGGCCGGAGGGATTTACTATTGCCAAAGGTAAAATATTCCACGGTGAAAAAATAACCCTTGAGCCAGAAGAAATTAGTTTTAACCTTGACCCGATTCCTCAATTAAAACCAGTAAACAAGGGTAATTATAATCCTCTTTCTCAGCTAAGAAGTGATCTTTTTATTCCATATGTAACTACTGATCAATTTACCATAGGCTTAACCCACCTTTTGACAGATCCTTTGATGGAACTTATCATATATTACAATCTGGAATGGGATCCAAATAAAAATCACTACCTTATTGATTTAGATTCAATCTGGCAAGGAACCAATCCTGGTTTCAATCTCACTTTGCATAAAGATAAATCCAAAGTACAGGCTGCATTAACCCAATTCTATGACAGTTATCCTTATTATCTTTCTATTATACAGGGACTGGAATATGACGAACAATTTAGGCTTGACAAATTAGGATTACAAGTGGATAGAGTCTGGCAAAAGAGTAATCCAGGAAAAACTACCCTTTCTGTAAATTATTTTTTTCCCACTTCAACTGAAAAAGACGGATTTGATTTTACGTTAAAACATTCTCAAAATATTTCTATTGGTTACAGAGGGCATTCATTAACAAGTACTACCCGATTTCAATATACCAGAGGTAGAATACGAATTCCCTGGGGACGGGGAACTGAAATTATGTGGGTAGACAGCAACTATTACTTAGCTGAAATGCTGATTCATCAACAGATCAATTATCAACATAATTTAGTTGATCTATCCTTCAACTTCAGTGACTTTATTCAGACTGGTCGGCTATATTTAAACCTTTTTAGCGAATTGGGTTTATTCTATAATAACGGTCAATATATAATTGCTGACATGATAGGAACGGGGTTAGAATTTGAAACGAAAATTGTCCATCAAATACAGTTAAACCATTCTTTGAATGCAGCGATTAACAGTAAAGGAGATTGGGATATAAAATATGATATAAAATTTCCCTTTTAATGATGAAAAAGAAAGGGTCTTTTAACGGCCCTTTTTTTATAAAATTTGACCGTCTGGTAAAAAAATGTTAAGATGATATTAAAAAATATATTAGGAGGTATTAGAAAAATGCATGGTATTAGAAAAATGCATAATGCAATCCTTCAACGTGATAAAAAAACATATGCCATTATTCCTCATATGCCTGGAGGATTAACAAATGTTGAACAATTAAAAAAGATTATTAAAGTGGCTGAAAAATATAACATTGAAGTAATTAAAGTAACCAGTGCTCAACGGATTGCGTTAATTGGATTCACTGAAGACCAGTTAGAAAGTGCCTGGGCAGACCTTGAAATGCCTCGAGCTAAAGCAACCGGAAAAGTAGTACGAAGTGTAAAAATCTGCCCGGGAAATAACTTATGCAAGTACGGACTACAGGATTCTGTGAAACTGGGATTAAAAATTGACGAAAAATATCACGGAATTGAACTGCCAAATAAAGTCAAAATCGGTGTAAGTGGATGTAAACTTGGATGTGCTGAATCCAGGATTAAAGATATTGGATTATTGGGTACAAAAAATGGTTGGATGCTAGTGGTTGGCGGTTCTGCAGGAGCTAAAGTTCGGGAAGCTCAGGTACTGGCAGATGGATTATCTGAGGAGCAGGTCTTTAGATTAATTGATACTATCTTCGACTACTATCGTGAACAACCTTCTAATGCACGTTTAGGGGCACTTATAGAAAATATAGGATTTGAAAAATTTAAAGAAGATATACTTAAAAGAGCTGATTTAGCCTGCTCAAAAGAAAAGATGGAAAATAAATAATAAGGTTGGTGCTATTCAGCACCAACCATGATGTTAACAGATGTCAACAAATATTCTCCCAATGAACATTCTCTGCAAGAATTTGGACAAATTCTTCTAAACCTTTTTTATCTTCTTCATCAAAGCGATTTTTTATCGGACTATCAATATCCAATACACCTTTTAATTCTCCATCTTTAAGTATGGGCACAACAATCTCCGACTGAGATGCAGCATCACAGGCAATATGTCCAGGAAACTCATGTACATCAGGTACTAATATCGTTTTCCGCTTTTCTGCTGCTGTACCACAGACTCCTTTTCCTATAGGAATATGGGTACAGGCTGGCTTACCTTGAAATGGCCCTAAAACCAGCTCGTCATTTTTCAACAGATAGAAACCAACCCAGTTAATCTCATCCATCTGATGGCCCAGAAGAGCTGACGCATTAGCCAATTGAGCTAACCAATCAGATTCATAACAAACCTGGCCTATAAGAAGTTTATTCACCGTTTTATAAAAAAGTTGCTTATCATCAGTTTTTATTTTTTTTGCTCTATACATTTACCTTCCCCTTCCATGATAGACTGTATTTATGGTTAAATATTATGCAAAAGAACTGAAATTCCTGCTTTAATTTATGATTTTACTGCAAAAAGCTAATTTTGAGCGACATAGAAATTTTTCGCCAAATCATCTTAGCGAGATTTCCAACGAAATAAGGCCTCATTAAAGGATGTGATGAGCTAATCAAGGGCCAGGAGGGCCCTTTGATTAGGAAGCCTTATTTCGGCAAAAATCGAGCTTTAGATGATTCGAAAAATTTCTCAAGAAGCGAAAAATTAGCTTTTTGCAGTTTAATCATTTATCCGTTCTAAATAGACCAGGCTATTTTCAGTAGTAATTATCATTGAAGAACTCCCTGGAATAGAGGTTACACCTACCACGAGAGATCCCATATCCCTGGCCGTTATAAACTTTCCTGTTTCATCAAATAGATAGAGAAACCCTTGCTCTCCTCCTACCCATAGTTTATTTCTACAATAATCAAGCAAAACAATCCTTTCACTAACTTCCTTACTATTAAGAATAGAACCACTTTCAGGCTCAAGAATATATATCTTTTTTCCTGAGGAGATATAAAGGTAATCCTTCAAAAGAATATTAATAGGTTTTTGAAAACCATTTCTTATAGAATAGATTTCTTTCCCTGTATGAGAAAAAGCATAAAAAACTCCACGCGAGGAGAGAAGATAAAGAAAATCATCAGTAATAATTCCCTGCTTTGCACCACCGTTGATTGAAAGTTTCAGAGAATACCATTGATCACCTCTCTGATGCCAGAAGGTTCCATCAACTGTAAAAAAAGCAGGAGAATTGTCTAAAAAAACAAAACTCTCCGCTAAAATCTCCTCTTCAAACTCCTCTTTTTTAAGAAGCTCTCCCTCCAAAGTATATCTGTATATTGTCGACCTATTAGCTAACAGCCAGAGGTTTTTGTCCTTTATCACTAAAGGGGTGACATCTATCCCGAGTTTTCGTTGCCAGAGTATTTTTCCACTATATCTATTAAAAGCATAAACTGAACCTTGAAAAGTACCCACAATCAAAAACTCCTGAGTTTGTATTACTGGCCTCAGTACAAGCTCATTAAGTAGATATGACCATACTTTCACTCTGTCAAGCTGAATAGCATCAACCCGTCCCTCTAAATCTACTGAATATACCATCTCCCCCTGCATTTGAGCTGGAATAACATACCGATTAGAACTGGTATGTATGTTAGAGGTAGCCAGAGTCAAGTCTGAAAGATAGACTTCTCTTCTAAATTTGCTATTAGGCTTAAAATCAATAAGAAGTTCCTCTGATTCAAAGCCTTCCTTTTCAAATCTAAAAGCCCGGAAACCTAAAGGAATGGATGTAATTTTAATAGGAGTCTTACCCATCATTTGGCCATCCATATAAACTACTATATTTTCGAGGGGACTGGTAATCATTATCTCCCCTTTAGCATTATTGTAAGCATATAAGGCATAAGCAAATGACCCCACTATAATAATTATAAATATAAAAACAGCCAAATGTGAATTTGTTCTATCCATAACTTTCATCTCCCGTGATAAATAATACGGAGGGATAATCCCTCCTTTAACGACCTTTTAATTTGGGGTCAAATGCATCTCTTAAACCATCACCAATAAAGTTAAATGCCAATATAGTACAAAAGATAAACATACCGGGCCAGAGAGCAAGCCATGGAGCTGTAGAAAGATATTGACGAGCATTAATCAACATATTACCCCAGCTCGGTGTAGGAGGTTGAATTCCTAATCCCAGATAGCTTAAATAAGATTCTGAAAGAATGGCACTACCAACCCCCAAAGTCGCCGACACAATAATTGGTGCCAGAGTATTGGGTAAAATATGGGAAAAAATTATTCTTGGAGTAGATACACCCAAAGCTCTAGCGGCTTGAACAAACTCCTGTTCCTTAAGGGACAGTACCTGGGCCCGAACAATTCTTGCGATCCCCATCCATCCAAAAAGAACCAATACAACAACCATATTAGTAAATCCAGGGCCAACCATATAAGCTACAACAAGCAGAACAGCTAAACGGGGCAAAGATATCATGAAATCTACGAAACGCATCAAAACAGTATCTAACCAACCTCCAAAATACCCAGATATAGCCCCAATAAAGCTACCAATAATAACACTGGTTATTGAAACTATAAAACCTAAAGAAAGAGAAATTTTACCACCAGCCAGAATTCTGGCAAATACATCCCGTCCTAATTCATCTGTACCCATCCAGAATTCTGTAGATGGAGGTTGAAAACGATTTAAGATATCCTGTTCCGTTATATCATGTTTACTGATTAAATCTGAAAAAATAGTCATAATCAATAAAACTCCAATAATGATAAGACCTATAATGGCCAGTTTGTGTTTTAAAAACCGCCAGAAAACCATAGAAAAGTAACTTTGAGACTTTTCGGTTAATCCGTGTCGAAGATCTTCAAGTTTAGCTGAATTCTGTGGCTGCATTCATCATTTCCCCCTTTCTTAAGAATATCGAATCCTTGGATCAATCAAAGCATAACAAATATCAGCTATGAGATTAAAAATAACCGTTAAAATAGCCAAAAACATGACAATAGCCATGGTAATAAAAGTATCATGAGCATTTATAGAATGAATAAAGAGTCGTCCCATTCCAGGATACGCAAAAACAGCTTCAGTAATAATAGCGCCCCCAAAAATACCTGGAATAGCCAACATTATCAAAGTAATAAGAGGAATTAGTGCATTACGTAATGCATGTTTGTAAATTACTACCTTTTCACTCAAACCTTTTGAACGGGCAGTACGAATATAATCCTCACGAATAACCTCCAACATACTGGATCTCATGTAACGCATCCATCCAGCCATACTTATTAATCCCAGGGTAAAAGCCGGTAGAATCAGATAACGGATTCTATCTAAAATAAGATTTATAAGACCCGGTTCCACACTAACACTCCTAAAGCCAGCAGGTGGAAGCCAACCCAATTTAACAGCAAAAAGATAAATGACTAGAAGTCCAAACCAGTGAGAGGGCATACTAAAACCAAAAAAGGCATAAACTGTCCAGAAATAATCCCAAATTGAATACTGTTTTACAGCTGAAAAAATTCCAATAGGTATAGCAAAAGTAAGAGCAATAATAAAAGAACTACCAATTAGTAAAACAGTATTACCTAAGTTCCTTTTTATAATCTCCAGTACAGGTAGTTTGTACTGGCGCGAAAAGCCTAGATCACCACTTAAGACTCTTTTTATCCAACGTAAATATCTTAAATAAAAAGGCTGGTCCAAACCATAAACCTTCTTCAAAGCTGCTATATCCTCTGGAGTAATATTGGGATCACTCATCATCAGCATATCGATTGGATCTCCAGGCATATTAATCAACAGAATAAAACTTACTAAAGAAATCAAAAATAGAACCGGTATAAACTGCAATATTCGTCGAATGATATATGTACTCATTATTGCACCTCCATGATTGGGGAGGTCACATATCGCAACCTCCCCTTAATATTATCCCCTTATTATTCGATATCCCACTCCCAACAGTTCCATGTATATGGATCTGCAGAACCAGTTGGTTTAATTCCTTTTACATTGGTCTTCCAGGTAGCAATATCGACGCGGAAGAAGAGTGGTAAAGATGGTAAGTCTTCAGTCCAGAGCTTCATCAATTCAACATTAAGCTCCTGTCTCTTCTTCTCCGACATCTCTACTAACATCTTTTCAATAATTTTATCAGCTTCCTCGTTAGCCCATCCAGCTATGTTTTGGCCAGACCAACCATTTTCTTCAGTTGGAATTTGATCACTATGCCACATTAATGGCATACTGGTTGGGTAGGATACCCAGGCAAACATGATCATGTGAGGCCATTCACGTCTATAGAAGTGATCACCATTGAATAAAACAGCAGGTGGCATAACTTCAATCTCAAGTTTAACACCGATCTTTTTCCACATATCTTGCAGTACTTGCAAAGTTAATTCACGAGGACGATTACCGGAAGTGGTACGGATGTTAAGAATCATCTTTTCGCCCTTTTCATTTTCTAAAATTCCATCCTCACCTATAGTCCAACCAGCCATAGCCATTAAAGCTAATGCTTTTTCTGGATTGTATTCATATTTCTTAATAACTTTATCAACTGCATCGGTATAGAGTGGATGACGTGGAGCCATAAAGGTATGTGCTACTGGCAGTACTCCATCAAAGAGAGCATCTACCAATTTCTGACGATCTATAGCATACAACAATGCTTTCCGGACTCTAGGATCTCTAAATGGTGGATAATCGCGCTTATTTAAATCAATATGCTCCCAAACAACTCCAGGAACAAATTCAATGTTAATCTCATTTGGATCAACAGATTTCTTTAAGTTCATAGCAACATCGAATGGTACAGTTGGTGGCAGAGTAGCATCAACTTCACCGGTCTTAATCATAACAGCCAGAGTTTCGGTATCTTCTACAAAACGGGCAATAATTCTATCGATTTTCGGTTCAGCAATAAAGAAGTTTTCGTTCTTGACTACTTCGATATGGCTACCGGGTACCCAATCTTTCAGCTTATATGGACCACGGCCAATAAATTGATTTGTCCAGTATGGATGGTTGATGAACTTTTCTTTGTCAGTTCTATAAACTTCTTCAAGAATATGTCTTGGCAGAGCGCCCTGACCATTAATAGTCAGATCAGCAAAAGGATATAATTCTTTCCAGTAAACAATACACTCATAATCGTTGATTACTTCAATATGATCAATTTTCTTAGTAACATAGCGGCTGACAATAGGGATTTCTTCATCTAATCCAACTTCAAAACCAAACACATAGTCATGAATGGTATGCTTAACCCCATCATGCCAATAAACATCATCCCTTATTTTCCAATGAACTTCCATGGTACCATCATCATTTACGATCCAGGTACCATCTTCAACGCTGGGTCTGTATAAAGCAACAGCAGGATGAAGATCCCAATTGTTATCCCGATAAAGTAATCCTATATCCAGAAGTCCTTCCACAGTAGTTCCAGCTACCATACTAAACATAGGACCAAAACCATCAGGCTCCTGGGTCATCGCAAATTGTAAAACTTTTTCCTTACTTAACGCTACACTACTAACAACACATAGAGTTAACAAAATAGCCAAAAAAATGACAAACCTTTTTTGAGACATTCTCTTTCCTCCTTTACTCTTTTTCTTCATTCTCCACTTCAGTATACATTAATAGTTAAACTTTACTCTTTACGAACCACCCCCTCAAAGATTATAAATTATTTTTATTTTCTGAAAATTCTTTATAAATATTTTATAATATTTATTATTCGAACTATTTATAATATCTTCTTGAAGTCTTCACCAATAATATTATTCGCCTAAATACTAAAAATTCCTTTTTCTCTGAATAAAAAAATGCTATTTTCTTTATCGAAGTTATAAATTATAAGTTAAGGATAATTATTTCCATTAAATTAAATTCCAGTCATATTACCAAATATACTAAATAGAAAAAGAGCCTTAAATGGCCCTTAGATATTTTACCATCCTCTAATCTCAATATCAGAATTAGAAGTCTCTAAATTAACTATAGCCCCACCACCATTAACAATAAGTTTAATGATATCGTCTGTCAGAAGTCTTTTAGTGTGCTGCAGTTCACAACTGATACTGCCATTACTGGTTTCGGCAGTTACATCCATTTTGCTATCTGAGGGGACTTCCATTATAATTCTACCATTACTGGTTTTCAGATTATATGTACCATTTATATCAATGGGACTTCTAAATATAATACTGGAATTAGAAGTACTGAGAGTGACTTCTAACAATCCCTGATCACTAGCTTCTATATTAATAAAACCATTTTTACTTTCAACAGCAATTATCCCCGCAATATCATTTCCGGTAACCCTACCATTACTTGTAACTACATCCATAATTCCATTTACATTTTCTAATTCAATATGTCCATTACTACTGACCACATTAATTCGTCTACTAAAGTCCTTAACTTCAACAAAGTCATTGCTGGTTTTATTATTTATATTGGAAACTGTCGAATTAGGAATTTTAACCTTAAAATTAACACCAGCTGTCATAATACTCAAAGGGAAAAACGATGGTCGTTTCACTTTCACCTCTACTTTAGAATCATTTTCTATCAAATCAACATAAATCTCTTTTTCGAGAAACTCTTTTAATTTTGCTTGATCATCTCCTCTAGCCATTTTAGTTATCTCTAGATGAATATTATCATCTTCAGAAGATGCAATGGTCACATAACCGTTAAAAGTCTGAAGAACAAATTCCTCTCGAGCTGATATCTTTTTCATTAAAGTTTGTTTACCTTCATACCTACCTAAACCTATACAACCAGCTACTAGACCAACTAAAGCCAGTAAAACCACTACTGTCAAATATTTTTTTCTCATCAGTTTCACTCCTCTTAACAAACTTCTATCAACCAAATGTATCTTCTTTTTTCAGAATACACTGACTTGCTACATATACCTGGCCCAAAGCTAAACCTCCATCATTGGTAGGAACCTGACAGTGCTGAAATACTTCAAACCCTTCTCCTTCCAGACATTTTTTCAATCCCAAACTCAATAACCGATTCTGAAAAACACCTCCGCTCATTACTACACGCTGAAGCCCCAATTCCTGACGAATCTTTATACATAAATTTAAAGCCATCTCCACAACTGTTCCATGAAACCGCCGTGCAATCTTATAAGCCTTTTTGCCTGCACGTAAATCCCTTATAATAGCGCTAATTATCGGTAAAGGGTTAATCACAAATGGTGGACTATCATCTTCTACAATAAAGGGATAAGGCTCTCCTAATTCTTCACCGGCCAGTTCCTCCAATTCAATAGCCGCCTGGCCCTCATAGCTTATCCTTGTTCTAATTCCCAATATTGCGGCAACAGCATCAAAAAGCCGACCCATACTTGAAGTTTCAGGTACTTTAATTCCTTTTTCAATAATTGTTTTAAGCATATTTATCTCATCCTTAAGAGAATACCAGAATGGTAGCTCCTGCAACCAATCTGCATCTGGCAAAGCCTTTAAGAGATAAGCAACCCCAATCCGCCAGGGTTCCTTAACCCCTTTATCACCACCAGGAAGGGGCAAATATTTAAGATGTGCCCAGCGTTCAAACTTTTCTGGTGAAGCTATCAATATCTCACCACCCCAGATTTTTCCATCTGTCCCATATCCGGTTCCATCAAAAGCAAGGCCAATTACTTGTCCATCTAATCCATGCTCTGCCATACAGCTAGCAATATGGGCATGATGATGCTGGACACCTATCAAACGCTTATCCTTATACTTCTTTAAAGCAAATTTAGTAGATATATATTCAGGATGAAGATCATGTACTACTATTTCCGGTTCAATTTCAAATAACTTCACCATCTCATCAATCATTCGCCGGTAGTGATATAGACTATTTTTGGTCTTCAAATCTCCGATATGCTGACTCATAAATACCAGTCCTTTCTCCGCCAGTGCAAAAATATTATTCATCTCTCCCCCACAAGCAAGAATCGGTTCTTTTACTGCTGGCAATCTCAAGGGTATTGGAGCATAACCCCGACTTCGTCTTATCATCACTGGGCTATTATCAACCCGCTGAACTGAATCATCGCAAGGTCGTACAATCCGGCGATTATGGACAAGAAAATAGTCCACTATATCTCCTAATCGTTCCACTGCCTCCTGATCATCGTAAATAATCGGCTCTCCACTTATGTTTCCACTGGTCATTACCAGTACCGGTAATGATTCATCGAATAAAAGATAATGAAGGGGCGTATATGGTAACATTACACCTAACCGACTCTGGGCAGGGGCAACCTCTAATGTAATTCCATCATAGCCTTTAGCTTTCCACTTTAGTAAAACAATTGGCCGAACAGGACTGATAAGCAATTTTTCTTCCTCAGAAGAAACCTGACAATACCGGCGTACCACATCCAGATTAGGCATCATTACCGCTAAAGGTTTATCCGGCCGATACTTCCGTTTCCGTAAATTTTGTACTGCTTCACGATTTAAAGCATCACATACCAGATGATATCCACCCAGTCCCTTTACTGCTGCAATTTTACCTTTTTTAAGTTCAGTTTTTAACTGAAAAATAGGCCTGACCCATTCAGGCAATAAACCGATACTTTTATCACCCTTAACTTTTTCACAGAGCTCATAAGTTGCGGCAACTTCATCAACCAATCCATAATCTAAACTTGATCGTTCGTCTACTCTCTTCCCTGTTCTATCAGTCAGCCATACCTCTGGCCCACACACCGGACAGGCATTGGGCTGTGCATGGAATCTACGGTTTTTTGGATCATCATACTCTCTTTGACATTCAGGACACATAATAAATTCGCGCATTGTAGTATATAACCGATCATAGGGCATCTCTTCGATGATCGTAAATCTTGGCCCGCAGTTGGTACAGTTTATAAAAGGATAAAGATATCGTCGATCTTGAGGATCCATCATTTCCCTATAACAATCCTCACATAACGCCATATCAGGTGAAATTAGCGTCTTTACCTTTTCAGAACGATCCGAAGCACGGATAATAAATTCATTATCGCCAATTGGGTCTATAGACCAACTCTTTATAGAAACAATATGTGCTAGCGGAGGAGCCTTTAATTTAATATCCTTAAGAAAAGCATTAAGTTTAGATCCACTCCCCTCAACTTCTATAAGAACTCCAGCACTATCATTAGTTACCCAGCCAGTCAAACCATGTTCTAAAGCAAGATTAAAAATAAAAGGGCGAAACCCAACTCCCTGAACTATTCCATTTATTCTAATCGCTATCCTTTCCCGGTCACCCATCTTTTCTTATCTCTCCTTTTTTCCGTTTTTATCCAGAAGAAATATAAAAAATATCAGTAATCATTTCTTTTGAAACTTTTTAAACTAGCGAATAGCTTTCCCAAAAGATTTATCTTTTAGGCAGCATATCCAATCCAGATCAAGATAACTTTTCCTAATAAATAAAATGATTAAACTGCAAAAAGCTAATTTTGAGTGCTATTGAAATTTTTCATTAAACCATCTTAGTGAGATTTCAGTCGAACTTTAGATGGTTCGAAAAATTTCTTTTGAAGTGAAAAATTAACTTTTTGCAGCAAAATCACAAAATGTTTCTTTAATAAATTCGCTGATATGTTTAATTTTTCCTTCTAACCCTTCCAACGATAAATCTCTTTTGATTCTTTAAATTAAAAATCATAATTCCGCAGAATAGAAATAAATTTGTTAGAAGTGAGGTATTTTATTAACAAAATCAAAGGAATTTTCTCATAGATGATGAACTTTAATATTAAAAATAAGGAAATTTTTTATTATAGGTTATACTACAAAAAGCTAATTTTTCACTTCTTGAGAAATTTTTCGAATCATCTAAAGCTCGATTTCCGTCGAAATAAGGCTTCCTAATCAAAGGGCCCTCCTGGTCCCTTGATTAGCTCATCACCTCCTGTGATGAGACCTTATTTCGTCGGAAATCTCGCAAAGATTTGGCGAAAAATTTCTATGTCACTCAAAATTAGCTTTTTACAGTATAATCATAAATACGTAAAGAGGTGAAATAAAATGTACGGAATTTTAAAAGCTCGTAAATGCCAGGCTACTGAACAACAGTACCGGGAGTTCAAGGCATATTATTGTGGGCTTTGTGACGCTTTAGCTACCTATTTTGGAAATTTGAGTCGAATAACTGTTAATTACGATATGACTTTCTTTTATCTTCTTTTAGATAGCCTGGTGGAAAAGAGTCAAAGAACTACCGGATTATGTCCCACTACTCCCTGGAAAAAACGGGATATCATTGTTAATAAGTATCTGCACCCCTTTCTGGGAGCGGCAAATATCTATCTGGCTGGTCTTAAACTTAAAGATGACCTTTACGACCAGACCAGCGTAATTAAAAAAATTAGTTATCAGGCTTTTCAGGGAAAAATGGTGAAAGCTGCTCAAATCTTATTAGATTTGGGTGTTGACATGACAAAAGTAAATAAATTTTTTGAAAATCAGTTGATTCAAGAAGCTTCGGGAAAATCATTAGCTGATTACTATCAGGTTACTTCCCAGGGATTAGCTTTTCTTTTGAGTGAAGGAAGTAAGCTATTAAATCTACCTGAAAAAACACGCCTCGAACTTAAAAAATTAGGATTTGAATTAGGTAAGGTTATATACATTATGGATAGTTTTGTCGATTATCCTTCTGATACAAAAAATGATCGGTTTAATGCACTGGCTCAGGCCTTTGGTGATCAAATTCAATTAGTGGGCAATCTTTCTCCTGAAATCCGTAATGAAATTTACACTGTACTTCAAAATTCCCTTCAGAACACGATTCAGGTAATCGAAAAAATGGATTTTAAAAAGAACCGGGATTTGCTCAATCTTATCCTGCAAGAATTGCAAATCAAGGTTCAGTTTTTAGTAAAAAATACCCGTGATATGGAAGAAGTCGAAAAGATTGTCAAATCCGCTTCACCAATTTATCTGTTAAAACACCCAACCTATTTCTTTAAAAGCCGGGCAGCTCATCGGAAGTATGATCGCCACTATCATCACCATCATGACTGCTGTTGTGATTGTTGTGATTGTGATGATCTAATCACAACAGCCATCTGCTGTGATGCAGCCGATTGTGACTGTGATGCTTTAGAGTGTCTCAGCACTGGCAATCCCTGCGAACTTCTGGAGTGCTTCTGTTGATGATGCCGGATTTAAAAACTATTCTGCTTGGCTTAGTAATTTTACTTATTGCGGGATTGCTTTATTTGCTGAGACGACAACTAATGCTTTTGGCCATCAACCGCGGAATATTAATTATTCAGAAACTTATCTTGAAAATACTGACTACATTAGGTGATTATAAAGCACCCAAATGGGTATTAGTAGAATATCCAAGCAAGGGAATATTTACACTGGGCATCCTCTCTCAAACCGGTAAGACCAGATCAACGATATATATACCTTCCGGCCCAAGGTTAATCCCTGGCCAGACGGTCTTTCTTGACAATAATAATTGGCATCATCTAGATTTAGACTTTGAAGAAGGTCTCAGAATAATAATCACCCTTGGCCTTGATCCCGGAACCGGGAAAATCTCACATAAAATCTGGAATAGAATGGAGGATTTTCAGAGTTGATAATCAAAAAAATTTACGAACATAAGTTGAAAAAATATCGCAACAAAATTAATAATCAATTAACACAAATTGTCCAGAATAAAATTGATGATGACAAGATAATAGAAATGATGCACTATGCTTTAGAAAGTGGCCGTAGATTTCGACCACTACTCTTTTTGTTGACCTACAAAATCTTTCAGCCTGAACTGGATAATAAAACTTACCAAATGGCTACCGCCATTGAACTTTTACATAAAGCTTCCCTGGTTCATGACGACTATCTTGATGGAGATAAATACCGTCGTGGTAAGGCCAGCTTTTACCATAAATATGGTGATAGAATGGCAGTAATTGTAGGGGATATTCTGGTTAGCCTGGCCTTTGAAGAATTTCTTAAAGCTACAAATGATCCCTATCTGGTCCAGAGCTGGTCACGACTCTACCGCTTGTTAGCGCTGGGAGAAGCCAAAGATTTAATCTGGGAAGGAAATCAGGATATTGATACCGAAAAGTTGAAATCCATGATCTACGGCAAAACAGCCAGTTTTCTGGAATTTGTCATGATAGCTGGTTGCTATCTGGCAACCAGGAATCAGAAGCTGGCTACCAAAATGGGACAGTTTGGCAAAGAGATCGGTTTTGCCTTTCAGATTATGAATGATCTGAATAATTGGTGTGGGTTAGAGAAGAAGTTGGGACGCCTCCCCCAGCAAGATATCATATCTGGCAAAGTCAATCTGGTTACAAGGCTTGTTCAGCAGTATCAAACTTCAGTAATAGACCCTGCAAAATTAAAAGAACGTGTTACAAATGAAGCCAAAGAGCTGGCTCTTCAACATATAAAAGCAGCTTATTGTATTTTAGAAAATCTGGACATTAATAATAAATACACTAAAGTTCTTGCTAGTCTTTTAAAGGAGTTCGACCAGGAGTGGTTCTGGGTGGATCGGGATGATCAATGATCTAGGATATCTTTTTTTGCTAGGCTTTTTGGGTATCAAGGATTTAAAATATAGAAGGATAAAACACTGGCAAATTTTTACCTTTTTGGTTTACATCCTGATACAGATAGTGAGTAGAAAATATCTCACCAGCTTTATTTTGATTAATTTCCTTATTGTAACCTTTCTTGGTTTTATTGGCTATCTTATTGGGAGAATAGGGGCGGCTGATGTGAAAGTCATCGCCCTTTCCTCCCTATATAACTTCTACCGCTACCATCCATGGTGGGTCTGGAAAGCGGGAATCCTTACTGGAATAATTGATCTTTTACTAGGAGCCCTCTATTATCACCCCAAAGGAGAAGCTACTCCTCTTCTTTTCTCCTGGATGCTGGCCAATCTCCTTTTTTTTATCTTATGGTTGATTCAATCACCGTTATCTTAAGTCTGAATTATTAACATATCCTTGGTAATTGGTCTCCTGCCAACATCTCCAGAATCCGGGTTGTTCCAATCTCCGTCTCCACAAATACTTCGGGATACTCAGTTTTTGCCACCACTTCACCGATGATCGCCGCATCTTTACCTTCCGGCAGTGCACGCATGGCAGATAGAACTTCCTCCGCTGATTCAGCAGGCACAACTGCTATTAACTTACCTTCATTTGCCACATGAAAAGGATCTAATCCCAAAAGATCGCACATCCCCTGCACCTGTGGCAAAATGGGTACTCTGCTCTCTTCTACTTTTATCTCTACACCTGCCTGTTCAGCAATTTCATTCAACACAGATGCTACACCACCACGGGTTGGGTCACGCATTACTCTGATCTTCGGCTCTACATCTAGCATGGCATTAACCAATCGATGTAATGGTGCACAGTCGCTTTTTAAATCCGTCTTCATCTCTAAACCTTTCCGACACGCCAGGATGGTGATTCCATGATCTCCCATAGTACCGCTCAATATTACCTTATCTCCAACCTGAATCCTCTCAGGAGACATCTCTATACCATCAGGAATTATGCCTATCCCCGTCGTGTTTATATATATTTGATCCCCTTTACCTTTCTCCACCACTTTGGTATCCCCGGTTACAATCTCTACTCCTACATTTTCCGCTGCCTCTGCTATTGAATCAACTATCCTACGAAATAACTCTAATTCAATTCCTTCTTCCAAAATAAAAGCCAGACTGAGATAAAAAGGTTTTGTTCCTACCATAACCAGATCATTTATCGTCCCATAAACTGCCAGTTTACCAATATCTCCACCAGGAAAAACGGGTGGAGTAACCACAAAAGAGTCAGTTGTCATTGCTAGACGACCTGAGGGTAAATTTAATGTAGCTGCATCGGTGAGTTTATTTAAAGTTGGATTTCCTAAAGTCTTAACAATCAAATTTTCAATCAATTTTCTAGTCATTGTTCCACCACTTCCGTGGCCGAGTAAAATCTTATCGGACATGAAAACGTCCTCCTCTCCCGCGATAACGATAATAAGCTGCACAGGTTCCTTCAGCTGAAACCATACAGGCTCCCAACGGCGACTCAGGCGTACAGACTTTGTCAAAAGACGGACAATCCAGCGGTATCTTTCGTCCGGTTAAAATTAAACCGCAAATACACGGACCATCCATATTTTGTGAACTATACTCTGACAATTGCTCCATTTCTTCCTGGACTGCCTTAACCGCATCCAGGTTTTCCTGAGTCAGAAGATCAAAATCTTTCCATTCATCTTTAAGCATTAACCCCGAATCGGGAATCATACCCAGACCGCGCCACTCACTCTCCGTTAGTACAAAATATTTATTAATCATCTCTACTGCTCGCCGATTACCTTCTGAACATACAACCCGTCGATATACATTTTCAATTTCAGCCCTTCCTTCCGACAGTTGTTCTAAAATTTTAAGAATTCCAAGCAAAATCTCAAGAGGTTCAAAACCGGCTACCACCCCCGGCATACCAAATTCTTCTGCTAGAAAATGATAAGGTTTAAGACCAATAATTGCACTCACGTGACCGGGTAAAATAAATCCATCCAGCCTTATATCTTGAGTTGTTAAAGCGCGTAATGCCGGGGGTACTATTTTATGGGCATTTAATATTTTAAAATTCCTGATTCCTTCTACCTCAGCTTGCTGAATAGCAAGAGCACTCAATGGTATGGTAGTTTCAAATCCCACACCTAAAAATACCACCAACTTCTCGGGATTTTCACGTGCCAGCTTCAAACTATCAAGAGGTGAATACAAAATCTCCACATCTGCCCCTTCTGCTTTGGCTTGTAATAAAGATCCCCGTTTTCCAGGAACCCGCATTAAATCTCCAAAAGTTGTGATGATAACATCCGGTTGGCGCGATAATAAAATTGCCTGATCGATAAACTCCATCGGTGTCACACAGACAGGACAACCCGGGCCAGAAATTAGCTCCACTTTTTCAGGCAGTAGATCCCTTATCCCAAAATGAAATATACTGTGGGTATGAGTTCCGCAAACTTCCATTAAACGAACAGTTCTATCGAGAGATTCAGTAACTTGATGAATTTTTTGGGTCACCTTTTGAATCAAAAGAGGATCACGGTATCTATTCTTCATCACCTACCAACTCCTCTAATAATTTCAATGTAGCCTGAGCTTCCTCATTATTAATTATTTGAATCGCCGTTCCAGCATGAACCATGACATAATCTCCTACTTTTGCTTCCGGTACCAGTGCTAAATTCACTTTCCGCTGAATACCTTTTGTTTCTACAATTCCTTCAAACCTTATAATACTTATAATCTGTCCAGGAACTCCAATACACATTTAATGTTCCTCCTTACTCCCTGAATAAGACTAAAAATAAAGGGGCAAAAACCCCTTCCTCTGGAATCTTCCAGAATCTAATTACTTACTGTCTTTTCTTTTTTTCTCTGTTTTTTACTCCAGAAAAGATATGAAAGCCAGATACTGATCTCATATAAGAAAAGCAATGGCCCTGCCATCATCACCTGAGTTATTACATCAGGTGGAGTCAAAATTGCTCCTACTGCAACTGAAAGTACGATAGCATATTTACGGTGTTTTCGTAAAAATTTTGGAGTCACCACTCCCAGTTTCGTTAAACCGATTACTACAAGTGGCATCTCAAAGACGATTCCTAAAATCATCAGAGAAGTAGTAACAAAACCAATATATTTTTGCATCGATAGCATAGGTTGAACATTCAAACTACTAAAATTAAGCAAATACTTTAAAGCAAAAGGAAGTACTACAAAATACCCAAAAGATATTCCTACCACCATCAGGAGAAATGCTGTAGGAATCAAGGTAAACAAAATTACCCTTTCATGCTGGTAAAGACCGGGTAAAACAAAGCGAAACAGTTGATAAATAATAACCGGACTTGCCAACATCAAACCGCCATAAATGGCAATTTTCAAATATGTAAGAAAACCCTCAATAGGAGAAATATATACAAGATTAGTAACTCCTAAAGGTTCTGTCATATAATAATAAACCCGATCTGCATATAAAAAGATTAGCACAATTCCAACAAGCCAACCCAATATTGCTTTTATAATACATTTCCGTAAATCGGTCAGATGTTCAACCAATGTCATTTTTTGATCATACCTGCTTTTTGTCATTTTCATCCTCCAAAATTTCAGCAGTCATTTCTTTTGAAGCATTTTTGAACTCGCGAATAGCTTTTCCCAGAGATTTACCCACTTCTGGTAACTTACCTGGCCCAAAAACAATCAAAGCAATAACCAGAATAAGGATTAATTCAGGAATACCAATATTGAACATAACAATTCCTCCTTTTATATTTACGCTGACATGCTCTTTTTAACTTCCAACTGTTTTATTATCCACTCTACTAATTCATCCAGCCCTTCCCCTTTAATACTGGAAACTTTAAATATTTCAATGTCAGGCTGGATTCCCTTTACTTCATTCAAAAACCTTTCCATATCAAACTGATTATACTTAAGTAAATCAATTTTAGTTACCACAAGTACTTTCGACTCCTGAAAGATCCGTGGATATTTTTCAGGCTTATCATCACCCTCGGTTATACTCATTACCACCATTTTAAAATCTTCTCCCAGGTTAAATGCAGCAGGACAGACTAGATTGCCAACATTTTCAATTACCAAAAGATCCAGTTTATTTAAATTCAGATTTTCAAGGGCCTCCTGTACCATTACTGCATCCAGATGACATCCTCCACCGGTGTTAATCTGAACTACATCAACTCCACAGGCTTCAATCCGTTTGGCATCCCGGATGGTGAAGATATCTCCTTCTATAACAGCAATCTTTAATCTGTCTTTAACCCGCTTAATCAGCCCTTCCAGTAATGTGGTTTTTCCAGCTCCCGGAGAACCTATCACGTTCATTACCAACAGATTATGTTGATCAAAAATCTGCCGATTCTGTTCACTCACCCGATCATTGGCCTTTAATACACTTTTGACAATTTTTATTTTCTTCACCATCATCCACCCCCAACGAATCTACATATAACTCCTTACCAGCTATAATCCGACCCCCTCTTCCACATTGCGGACAGATTATCCGATATCCCTCCATTAGATACCGAAGATCACATTTAGCACAATAGGCCACACCGGGTACATACTCTATCTCCAGTCGAGCATTTTCTAATCCCGTCCCCTTCTTCAATACCTCAAATGCAAATTGCATAGACGCTCCCTCAACAGCTGTCAACTCTCCTACTTTAATTTTGACCAGATCTATATGGGCCAGACCATGAGCCTTCATCTCAGCCTCTACAATCTCAAAAATACTCTGCATCAGAGATAGTTCATGCATTTTCTGTCCTCCTGATGTTAAAATTACTAATTTCTTCTTTAATAATTTCGATGACATATGGAATTTTTTCTTCTAACTCTTCCGATAATCCCATTTGATAACAAATTTCTTTTGGTTCCATTCCTATAACTACCACATCCGGATTATGGCCCAGTTTCTGGAGCATCTTCAAAACGTCCAAAAAATGAATCTCATGAAGGGAAGATTTCCCTTCCCTCCATTTGAGTTCCTTTAAAGTCAACCGATAGATAGTGCCCGGCTCATGACCAGCTTTAAGGCTGTCCACTATGATTAACCGGTTGTATTTCATGAAGGTGGAAATGAGATCATAGACGGCAGTCCCGCCATCTATAATCTCTACACCTTCTATCCCTTCTTTCATAAATTCTCTAATAACCCAGATTCCGATACCATCATCCTTTTGTAAAATGTTTCCTATCCCGATAACAGCAGTTTTCATCTTTATATTAACCTACCTTACAGGATTGACTATAAATTCACTGATCACTTCACGGTCAGCTCTGGAAACATGAACAGAACAACCGGTACATGGATCATAAGAGTGAACTATTCTAAGAATCTCAATTGGTTTTTCTACATTAGCCACATTAGTACCAACTAAAGCTCCTTCAATTGGCCCAGGATTACCATTATCATCACGTGGAGATGCATTCCAACAAGTTGGGGTGATTACCTGATAATGGCTGATCTTAGAATCACTGATAGCAATCCAATGACCTACTGCACCCCGTGGTGCTTCAGTCAAACCAACACCAACTCTACTATTAGGTACGGTCAATTCATCATAGGAAGTAACTTCTGGCTCAAGCTGAAGGAGCCAATCTTTCATTGCATAAGCAATCTTTCTAGCTTCCTGAGCCCTGGCCAGGTGACGGTCCATAACAGAAATACCGTTCGTATAATCACCATTAATGGTCATCCGGGCCAGAGGGCCTAATTCAAATGGCTCACCATTATATCTCGGAGCCTTCAACCAGCTATATGCACCGGATTTATCCGGAGTAGGAGTAGTAGAACCATTAGATGGGTGTTTATTAGTATCAGAGTTATCATACCAACTGTACATTACATATTCTTTAATCAAGCTCTCATCCAGCTCGGAAATTGTACCATTGGTATAAACTCCCCGTCTAAAAAGTTTGTAATTACCAGTATTATCCAGGTCAAATACACCATATGCTAATAAATTGCCATTTCCAACTCCGATACTGAAATAATCGCTATAAGCATCAGCTATAGTATTAACATCTGGAATATATTTATTATTAATAAAGTCAATAATCCAATCCAGATACATGTTAAATTTAGAGATCGATTCAGAAGTTGGTGTTACAGATACACCACCGGGCAGCACTGTAGTAACATGGGGCATTTTACCTGCAAAGATAGCAGCCATCTCATGGGCTTTCCGTCGCGCTTCCAAAGCCGCTACATAGTTATCTATGATTGCTTGATTTTGGCTGGAAGTTAAACGGCAATCAGTATTATAATGAGGTGTCCAGGGTTCCATCTCCGGTCCCTGAATATAATCAAGAGCTGCCAGATGATAAAAATGTAAAATATGACTTGCAATAAAATTACTACCCAGAATCAGATTTCGTATGATGCGAGCCTGATCAGATGGAGTATAGCCGAAGGCATTTTCTAGAGCATTTACAGATGCCATACAATGGGATACGGGGCAGACACCGCAAATTCGCTGGGTCAAATGAACAGCATCCCGTGGATCACGACCAATTAAAATCTTTTCAAAACCTCTAAACAGGTTACCCGTACTATGAGCATATATAACGTTATTGTTAGAATCTATATCAACTTCAATAGCCAGGTGACCTTCAATACGGGTTACTGGATCTATTTTAATCTTAGCCACAATTTCACTTCCTTTCTCTTATAAATTAAAATTTATAGAATGGGGATACAGCATCTGGAAAACCGGGATATGCACAACCGATACATGGATGGTTGGATCCAATACACCAATTAACCCCATTGTTCCACTTAACAAGTGGGCAATCAATGTAAGTATTTGGTCCATTACAACCTAATCCATTCATGCAGCCAAATTCACCAATTTTCTTCGCCCGGGAAGTTCCCCTACGTGGACAATTGCTATGTAATTTACGGCTGAAGAATGCTTTTGGTCTTCCTTCGCCATCCAGGGCTGGCATTCCGGTGGAAATAAGTTCTAGTATCACTTTTACCAGATGGGTTGGATGAACCGGGCATGCTGGCAAATTAACCACTTTATTTTTCTCAACGATCTCATCAAGGTGGACAACACTAGTTGGATTTGGATTGCCACCGGGAATTCCGCCAAAAGCAGCACAGGTGCCTGCAGCAATCACATATTTAGCCTTAGCAGCCAGATCCTGAACAGCCTGATACATGGTCCAGGGGGTGCCATCGGTCTTTTCGCCAACAATACAATACTTGCCATTAGCACTGGTCGGCACAGACCCTTCTACTACCAGAATAAATTGACCCATCTTATCAATCATTTCATACTCTATCTTTTCCATTGCCATATGACCTGCAACAGCAGAGAGGTTTGGGTGATACTTGAGACTAATGTGATTTAATAATACATCATCAACAGTAGTTGGATCTGTTACATTTAATAAAGAGATAGCACAACCACTACAGCTTGCTCCTTGAATCCAGATGACAGGTGGAGCAGAAGAATCAGCTAATACTTTCTCCAGCCGTAATAAATCCAACTGCGAAAGACCTAAAGCAGCAGCGGAAGTAGCTGCCCATTTCAAAAATTCACGGCGAGTAATTCTCATACTCCCATTCCTCCTTTTTAAACTCTTTTCTTTAAATTCCACCCCCGGCTTGGCGGAATTTGTGAAAGATATAACTTTCTTATATAAAAAAATAACCAGTTTTTTTCTTATTTCCCATTATAGCAAATTGTCGTTAATTAGTCAATTGGTTTTAGTACTAAAAATAAGTTTTTTTACTAAAATATTATATGCTCTAGTATGAAAATTTTGGATCTATTTTAAGTATATGTTAATAATCTTTATAAAAATATTGATATTAATGTAATATAATTAAAATTTTTTTGATTTTCTTTAATTCTACTTTTGAGGACTTTTATCCTTTTACCAGATATATAAAGATACTTTTTTCACATAAAAAACTGAAGGAAATTTTTTTGAATCTTTCAGCACAAAAAAATCCAGTTTTTGTTAAGAACTGGATCAAGCTGTTGAAAAAAGGGTAGGTGCACATAATTTGATCCCACAGAGGAACAAAAACTAAATATAATTTCTTCCGCTACCGGACGCTCCGCTTTCCTGGCTGCGCGTCCTTAAAAGTCAAGGCTTCCGCCCTCCTGGCTTTAAATCTTAACTTATACGCTAGAAATTATATTTGGTTAAACTGCAAAAAGCTAATTTTGAGCGACATAGAAATTTTTCGCTAAACCATCTTAGCAAGATTTCCAACGAAATAAGGCCTCATCACAGGAGGTGATGAGCTAGTTCTAAGGGCCAGGAGGGCCCATTGATTAGGAAGCCTTATTTCGGCGGAAATCGAGCTTTAGATGGTTCGAAAAATTTCTCAAAAAGCGAAAAATTAGCTTTTTGCAGTTTAATCATATTTAGTTTTTCTAGCAGTGCACGGGCAAGTCTCTAAAAAAGAAAGGTTTGTCAACTAGCTCATCCAATCCTTGTTAAGAACTGGATTTACGACATAAAAATATGATATTTTGACTTTTTTCTGTTAACGGATCCTTATTAAGAGAACCATATTCCTCAAAAATTTCAAATCCGCAATGCTGGAGTATTATTTTCAATTCGCGGGGGAAGAAATAAGTCAGTATAACATTGCTAATTGCCTGGCGTATCATTTCCCCTTTTTCATATTCTTCAAGAATAATTTCATCTTTTTCAATCTGATTCAAGAAATCATAGGTTGGTTTAAAACGATCTATGATTTTCCTTCCAGTCTCAGGATGGGTATATTCAAAAACAAACTCTTTTCCATTGGATTCTACCATATATGGGATATCAGGAGCACTGATATCGATAATAAATACCCCATCCTCTGTCAGATGTGTAGCTATACACTTAAAAGCTTTCTCAAGATCCTTTATTGTAGATAGATGCATAAGTGTGTTACAGGCAGTAAATATAAATTTAAACTTTTTTTCTAAATTAAAGTCTCGCATATCGGCTTTAACTAAAGTAACTCTATCCTTAACTTCATCTTCTTCCTGCTCCAATTTATTACGGCAAATCTCCAACATTGCTTCAGATAAATCCATACCAGTTATTTCAAAACCTTTTCTTGCGAGAGGAATAAGAAGCCTCCCCGTTCCGCAACCCAGTTCCAGTATAGGACTTCCAAATTCCTTAGCAAAACTGATAAATGCTAGAGCATCATCTTCATTAGAATGTAAAACATCATAAAATTCAGCAAAAAAACCTTCATATTCCGTGTTATAAAACTCCTTTTTCATAATATTTCAATCCTTTCTTTGATAAAGTTTTAATCTTTATTTCGTCAACTTTTTCCAAACTCCTCTTAATTATCATCTAATTTCTAAATAACTCAGTCAGGCCTGACTTGACTCTGACCCTTATCTACAAAATAAAAATTGTAGGATCTTTTAAGACCCTACAGCCTATTATCCTTTCCTTTAATTACCCGAAAGGGTCGTTCAACAGTGGAAGATGATATTTTTACTAAACACTCCAACGGTAAAAATGTAATAAGTGGCAAATCCATAACTTTTAAAATTGCTCTATTTCCATCAAAATGGGTAATTTGATAAATTAAACTCTCAGGATCATTCCGGTCGATCACAAGATCACCTAAACGCATAAAAAACATCCCCTTTATACATCAATTATTAAATAAATATGCTGAAAGTCATTTTCTTATTCTTTGTTAATATTTTCTACTAATTGTTTAAATAAAAGTCCTGAGCAATTACAAAAATTTGCTCAGGACTTTCTTAAATCCTTTTAAATTTAACTATTTTTGCAGTACAATCATACTATTGAAAAATACCTTGACAAGTTTAATCCCTATACCTCAGATCGACTTATTATAAACAAAAAAGCCCGTCCCTCTTTAATCTTAACCCTTGCCTGATCCGATACAATAATATTACTAATTGCCAGCGTACTCTCTCGAAAAATTTCTGCATCAGTTAAAGAATATTTAAAACCTTTCAGCGTAACCCCACGTACTACGTGATCAACCGGAATTAAAGAAAAGGTATCCCCCTTGTGCCCTTCAATCACCAACTCACCTTCTAATATCTGAATCTCTACTGTTGGCGATACTAACTTTACTTTTACACCATATTGATGGCCATAATTCAACAACACCAGATTTCCCATAAAATGATCCGGCCGTCCACCGAAAGCCCCACCAACAAAAACCTCCTTATAACCTTCTGCAATTAAATAATCCAATATCAGATGGGTATCAGTTTTATCCTTTTCCGCTGGAAAGAGTACAAACTCTATCCCCATCTTTTCGTATCTTTCTTTCACATCGGGATTTATCGAATCTAGATCACCAAAAATTCGGTCAGGTTTTAATCCTAACTGTAAGGCAAACTTTGCACCGCCATCAGCACAGATCAGAGTATCCACTCTCTTTCTTAAATTATGAAAATAATTCCGATCTACCTGACGTTCACCATTTGCTAATACTAGAGCACGTTTAACCATATCTCCACTCCCCATTTTCAATATCTTATTACATGATTTTACTGCAAAAAGCTAATTTTTCGCTCTTTGAAAAATTTTTCGAATCATCTAAAGTTCGATTTCAGTCGAAATAAGGCCTCATCTGAGGATTGATGAGCTAATCAAGGGCCAGGAGGGCCCATTGATTAGTGTGCCTTATTTCGACTGAAATCGAACTAAGATGGTTTAACAAAAAATTTCTATGTCGCTCAAAATTAGCTTTTTGCAGTTTAATCATTATATATTTTATTTTTATAGCAAAATTTCTTCATATAAAATGAAAACTCCTCTATAAACCCAGAGGAGTTTTCATCACTATTTTATTCTGAAACTTCAACTGGATTAATCTTCGCCAGTTGCTTTCTAGCAAGAAGTAAAATTACAAGAGAGATCAAAAGGGATGGTATTATATAAGAAGCATTATAGATAGCTGAATAAACCCAGACATTCTGACCTTCAGGAGCATATTCACCAAAAAAGACCACTCCTGAGATAAGATGACTTAAAAAACGTCCAAATACACCTATAACTGTACCCAGAATGATATTAATAGCTCCTTTATCACCATCCAGTTGGGTTTTAAAAAGACCTGCCAGTCCCAACAAAGCAAAAGGTAAAGGATAATCTAAAATTAGTTGAACCGGATGTACAATATATGCACCAAAGATCATCTGAAGTAACCCATGAGCAGCACCTGTCAAAAAACCTGCACCTACTCCCCAGCGAAGAGCTATAAAAATAATGGGAAGCATCTCCAGGTTAACAGAACCGCCTTGAGGCATGTGGAAAAGTACTAATTTGTTAAGAATCAGTGCTATAGCAACCGCTACAGCCATTTCAATCATCATTCTAATTTTTTGATTCCGCATGAAAAACTCCTCCTTATAAATTTGATTTGGCATTTTAAAAAAAAACCGTACCCTGGTGAGGTACGGTACATCCGTAAATTGGTCATACTTTTACTACGGACTGCTTCCCTCCGCCAGTATTACCTGGTTCAGGTTGTTAGGGTCGATGTTTTACACATCCTCTCAGCCATGTAATGGCTCCCCTAGCAGCCTTAAACTACTTCATATATTCAATTATCGTTTATTATATTTATTCTACACAGTAATAAAATATTCCTGCCTACAAAATAAAATTAATTAGAAACCGATAAAAATCCAGCTTTTAGCTAAATTCTCTCATCAAATTGGCCATTTCTAAAGCAGCTAGAGCAGCTTCTGAGCCTTTGTTACCAGCCTTTGTCCCTGCTCTTTCAATGGCCTGTTCAATATTATTGGTGGTTATGACACCAAACATTACCGGAATTTCAGAATCTAAGCTGACTTTGGCAATTCCTTTGGAAACTTCAGCACAAACATAATCAAAGTGGGGAGTCGCACCACGGATTACTGCACCAAGACAGATTATTGCATCATATTTTCCACTGAGTGTCATCTTCTTTGCCACCAACGGAATTTCAAAAGCACCCGGAACCCAGGCTATCTCTACATCTTCATCAAGAACTTCATGACGCTTCAAAGTATCTAAAGCTCCTGTCAGTAATTTTGAGGAAATAAACTCATTAAAACGACTTACCACAATTCCAAATTTTAATCCCTTTCCTGTCAGTTTTCCTTCATATGTCTTATACATCATTTCACCCTCCTATTTAAACATTATTTTAATTTATGATTATACTGCAAAAAGCTAATTTTGAGCGACATAGAAATTTTTCGCCAAATCTTTGCGAGATTTCCGACGAAATAAGGCCTCATCACAGGAGGTGATGAGCTAGTTCTAAGGGCCAGGAGGGCCCTTTGATTAGGTAGCCTTATTTCAGCGGAAATTGAGCTTTAGATGATTCGAAAAATTTCTCAAAAAGCGAAAAATTAACTTTTTGCAATTTAACCATTTATTAATAGTTCGATTTCAAGCTTTTTTTAGTTTAATCATTATTGAAATAATTCCTGAGCCAAAAGGTGTCCCATCCGTTCTTTTTTAGTTTTTAGATAATTTAAATTTGCACAGGTTGGTGGAATTTCAAGGGGTTCTCTAGAAATCACCTCAATCCCATATTTGGTTAGATCACTGATTTTAAGAGGATTGTTTGTCATTAATCTGATCCGATGAACATTCAGATCCCGCAAGATAGCTGCACCTACACTAAAATCTCTTAGTTCAGCTTCAAAGCCCAATTTTAAGTTAGCTTCTACCGTATCATAACCTTGCTCTTGAAGTTCATAAGCTTTTAATTTGTTCAATAAACCAATCCCCCGACCTTCCTGACGTAAATAGAGTAAAACTCCTCTACCAGCCTCTTCTATTTTTTGCATTGAACGTACCAGCTGACTTCCACAGTCACACCGCTCTGAGCCAAAAACATCTCCTGTCAAACATTCGGAGTGAACCCGAACTAAAACAGGCTCGGATGTATTTGCTACATCACCTTTCACCAACGCTAGATGCGGTTCTTGAGAATCAGGTGCTGTATATGCATACATGATAAACTTACCATATTTTGTTGGCATATTGACTTTAGCTACCCTTTTTACCCAGATCTCAACCTCTTTCCGATATTTGATTAGATCAGCTATAGAAATTAGCTTCATATTCCATTCTTTTGCCATCTTTTCAAGCTGCGGTAGTCGTGCCATCCGTCCATTTTGTAGAATAATCTCACAAATTACTCCCGCTGGATAAAGACCAGCCAGCCTTGCCAGATCAACAGCAGCTTCCGTATGGCCCGGGCGGACAAAAACGCCGCCATCTCTGGCCCGTAAAGGAAAGATATGGCCTGGACGTTTAAAATCCTCAGGTTTACTTTCAGGATTAATCAACTCTTTAATGGTCAATGCCCGTTCATAAGCGGAGATCCCTGTAGTAGTATCTTTATGATCTACAGAAACTGTAAATCCTGTCTCATGGGGATCAGTATTGTTGATCACCATCGGTGGCAAGTTTAATCTGTCCAGATCTTTTCCCATCATCGGCACACAGACCAACCCTTTGCCATTGGTAATCATAAAATTGATAGCTTCAGGTGTAACCTTTTCTGCTGCCATGACAAAATCCCCTTCATTTTCCCGGTCCTCATCATCAACAACAATAATCATTTTTCCTTTTTTCAAGTCCTCTAATGCTTCCTGAATTGTATTAAATCTCATCCTCTTCCTCTCCCTTTCTTAAAAAAATCCATTGGCAGCAAGAAATTCTTTAGTAATCCTGGAACTCTTTTCTAAAGCTTTTTCATCGTTATTTAACTGCTGCCAGAAATGATATAAATATTTGCCAATTATATCTCCCTCCAGATTCACCCTATCTCCAACTTTCCGATTTGCCAATGTGGTCTTTTTAGCAGTATGGGGAATTATTGAAACACAGAAGCCCTTAGGTGTAAGCTCAGCTACAGTTAAGCTAATACCATCAACTGCAATGGAACCTTCACGTATAACAAAGGGTTTCAGCTTTTCAGGTGCTTCAATTTCAATCAAAATGGCATTATCATCCTGATTGATACTGAGAATTGTTCCAACTCCGTCCACATGTCCGCTGACTAAATGACCTCCCAATCTGGATTTTAGCTGTAAGGCCCTTTCTAAATTAACCTTTTTACCGGGAGAGAGTTCACCCAAATTGGTCTTATCCAGGGTTACAGGCATTACATCAGCAGTAAACTGACCTTTCGTAAATGAGGTGACAGTGAGACAAACACCATTAACAGCAATACTATCGCCTATTTCCACATCTTCTAAAACTTTTTTTGCAGCAATGGTCAGACTACCTGAATTGGTTCCCCGTGTAATATTTAAAATAATGCCCACCTCTTCAATAATACCGGTAAACATTCCGCTACCTCCTCTCCATTAACTTAAAAATAACCAATGGTCAGTATATTGTCTGCTATGGGCTCATACTCTACATCTTTTAATCTAAGCCCCTGATCTATCTTTTCAAAACCCATCTTTTGAACCCAACTTAAGCCTTCATCACCAATAATTATAGGAGCCTGGAAAATATAAGCTTTGTCAACCAATCCGGCTTTTAAGAATCGGGTATATACACCACTACCTCCTTCTAAAAGTAAACTTGTAATCTCCCGTTCTCCTAAAGCAATCAGTAACTGCTCTAAATCCACACCGTCTTCTTCATAGGAAAGCAAAATTACATCAATTCCCATCTTCTCAAGCTCTTCAACCCGCTTTTGAGAGACTAGATTTTTAGCACCAACCATAATCAAAGGTTTTTCTGTAGAAAGCTGATAAGCAGCCATCTCTTTAAGTTGAGCAGGTTCAATATCTAAAGAACTGGTTAAAACAATCTTTTGAGGATTCCTGATTTCACCTCTTTCTAATCTCACATTAAGTCTTGGATTATCACTTAGTAGTGTGCCTTTACCAACCAAAACTGCATCCACCTGATTGCGGAGTTGATGTACTTTGATTCTGGACAACTCATTGGTTATCCATTTTGAATCCCCAGAAACCGAAGCAATCTTTCCATCAAGGGTAATTGCTGCCTTTAAGATCACAAAAGGCTTGCGGGTAGTTATATATTTTATAAAAACTTCATTTAATTTTCTTGCTTCCTTTTCACAAAGACCAACCTCTACTTCAATCCCAGCCTCCTTCAACCTTGTCAATCCTCTCCCTGCAACAAGCGGGTTAGGATCTTCCATAGCCGCTACAACCTTTTTTATACCACTGGCAATGATCTTCTCCGTACAGGGCGGTGTTTTTCCGTAATGTGAACAGGGTTCTAAAGTTACATATAGTGTACCTCCTCTGGCCAGTTCACCTGCCTCATCCAAAGCATAAACCTCAGCATGAGGTCCACCGGCTTTTTTATGTGCTCCCTTCCCCACTATCTTTCCATCTTTAACCACCATGGCTCCAACCATAGGGTTAGGGCTGGTAAAACCTCTCCACTCTGCAGCTAGCCTTAAAGCTAATTCCATATATTTTTTCATAAGACTGATCGCCAGAAAAACCGCTCAATCAAGCGGTAAAATGGCGATATTTCACCTACCTTTCATTACTTAATAAAAATTAAAACCCCGGGATATATCTCCGGGGTTAGTATTCCACAAACCAAAACTATGGAATCCACTGTAATTTTAAGACAGATAATCCTATCTCAAAATCCAGTATCTATCTTCTCCCATCCAGACTTTAACTGTCGGCTCTGGAATTTCACCAGATCAACCACCTATTTTAAGGCGGCTCGCGGGCTTTACCGCCGGTCGGGAATTTCACCCTGCCCCGAAGATAGATATTAATATTTCAATATTTAATTTTTGGTTCTACTGCAAAAAGCTAATTTTTCGCTTCATAAAGAAATTTTTCGAACCATCTAAAGTTCGATTTCAGTCGAAATAAGGCACACTAAATTAGGAGAAATACTACACATCCTTGTTGCACCTCTTTCAGGTGCCTTCTTTCACAGATTGTATCCCCTCCCCTGACAGGTACTTTTAACTCGCAATTTGTTTTTTGAATTCTAATTCTGGCGAGGTTGTTAAACTTGTCAGGGATGCTGGGACCCCTAATTCAACAAAATACTTTCATAGGTGGTGATTACATTGTCTAACAAACTATGTGATAAAGCCTTATTTCGACTGAAAACTCACTAAGATGGTTTAACGAAAAATTTCTATATCGCTCAAAATTAGCTTTTTGCAGTTTAATCATTTTTATTCTAAATATATTCTACAACAAAACCAAAAATCCTGCAAGTTTTTTAAACTAGACCAGATTGCCACCGCAATATCTTAATTGAGCAATGGCCTTAGCACGGTCAGAAGCACCAATCACTGCAGAACCTGCAACCAAAATAGTAGCTCCTGCCTTAATTATACCAGGAGCAGTTTTAAGATTCACTCCTCCATCTACCTGAATCTCTAAATCGGTCAACCCTAACTCTAAAGCACGCTCCCGTACCCATCTAATCTTCTTAAGACTGGCAGGAATAAATGACTGACCTCCAAAACCGGGATTTACACTCATAATCAAAACTAGATCCAGATCTGGTAAGATATGTTCTAAAGCCATTACCGGTGTAGCCGGATTTAAAGCAACTCCAGCTTTCAACCCTAAATTTTTGATCATATAAACAGTACGATGCAGATGAACAGATGCTTCCTGATGAACGGTAATATAGTCTGCACCAGCTTTTGCGAATTCAGGTATAAATTGATCTGGATTTTCAATCATTAAATGAACATCCAGAACCTGGTCGGTCCATTTACGTATATCGGCTACCATCTTAGGGCCAAAAGTTATATTTGGAACAAAATGTCCATCCATTACATCTATATGAAGCCATTCAGCATCCTGAATAGAGTTAATTTCTTCTTTTATCCTAGTAAAATCTGCTGTCAGGATAGATGGAGCTACTTTAACTCCGGTCATTTTAATATCCCCTTTCCTGTTTTTCTTTTTCCTGAATTTCATGTAAAAACGTCACATAATTCTCATAACGACTTTTAGCAATTTTACCATTCTCAACCATCTCTTTGATAACACAACCGGGTTCATGGTCGTGTATACAGTCCTGAAAACGGCATTGACCAATATAGTCAACCATCTCCGGAAATAGATATGGTAGTTCTTCCGAAGACAAAAATTCTAGATCAAAAAAGCTAAATCCGGGAGTATCTGCCACCATTCCGCCATCTTTTAATTGTAATAATTCAACATGCCGGGTGGTATGAGTACCCCGTCTAATCTTTTCACTGATCTCTCCTGTAGCTAATTTTAATCCAGGCTGAACTGCATTTAATAATGCAGACTTTCCTACACCAGAAGCGCCAGCAAAAACTGAAATTTTATCCTTTAAAGTCTCTCTTAAATCTTCAATACCAACTTTGGTCTTCGCACTACAATAGAGAGTCTTATAACCAATCTCTTCATATAATTTAAGCATTTTTCTAGCTACTTCTTCATCTACAAGATCAATCTTATTCAGACAGATAACAATTTGTAATTTAGCGGCTTCCGCCATGATCAAAAATTGATCCAAAAGTTTGTAATGAAGGTCAGGATCTTTAGCAGCAAAAGTGATAATTACCTGTTCTACATTGGCTACCGTCGGTCGAGTTAAAAGGGTCTTTCTTTCAAAAATTTCTTCAATCACCCCTAAACCGCTACCAAGATCCTGAAAACCTACTCTATCTCCTGGTATTGCTCTCTTTTTTTTCTTTTTAAAACGTCCACGAAGTCTACATTCATAAATACCTCCCTGCTCGTCATCCTTTACATAATAAAAACCACTATAAGCTTTGATCACAATACCAGTTTTCATTGCCTACCTCCCTAAAAACCATATCTTTCTTCTCTGACCAACTCTCCATTAATAAAGACCTGAAGAATTGTAGGTCCAACAGTATGGATATCCCTAATAACAATATGATCTCCTGGATGATGAACTTTATCATAAATTATATCCCGACCATTATCATCAATTACCACAACTTGAATCTTCTGGTTATAAGAACCTTCTGAAACATTAATTGTAGCAGTAAAAGAATAGGTAGATGAACCCTTGGGATTTCTCAATCCTTTACTGATAGTTAGATTGATGGGTGTTCCTTCAGGTGCCACGGTACCAGCTACAGGATTTTGATTTGCTACCTGACCAGCTAAAAACCTGGTAGTCTCTTCTTCTATAATCTCACCAACTACAAAGTTGGCTTCTTCAATTCTACGTTCAGCTTCCTTTCGACTGAGTCCAATAACATTGGGAATCGTTCCCATAATCGGTTCAGATCCTTTACTAAAGATTAAATTTACCTTTGTCCCACTCTTCACCTGTTCATTGGCTGGAGGATCCTGGGTCATTACCTGGCCCTTGGGAATCTTATCTGTAAATTGATATTCCACTTCCCCTAACACCAGATCAGCCTCATGCAAGGCTACTTTTACTTCACGCATCTCCAGACCAATCAAATTCGGAACTGTTGTCATGGTAGCGCCTTTACTTAAGGTCAACATAATCACACGATTTTTCTTTACTTCTTTACCTGCTTCAATATCCTGGGAAACAACATGATCAGCAGGAATTTCCGGACTTGATACTTTAAATTCATTGAAAATTACCCTTAATCCAATCTCTCTGGCCTTCTGTTGGGCCTCTTCTTTACTTAAACCTATAAAATCAGGAACTTTAACTACAGGTACTTTTGTATATTGCTCTAAAGCCCAAAAACCGACTGCTCCCAGGATAATAAATGTAAAAAGTAGAATGAGCATGATTTTGACAAACCGGACAAACCCAGAACCTTTTCTTTCTTTAACTTCATGACCCGCCGCTGTTTTATTATAGTGCTGATCCGAAATCCGTGGTAAAACCTGAGTTTCGTCACTATCCAGATAGGTCTTAATCTCATCCCCATCTTTTCTCTCAAAGGTCTTAACCATTCCCCGTAAAGCATTGAGCATCTCAGAAGCATTGGCAAACCGTTTATCGGGATCTTTATGAAGGGCCTTCATCACCAATTTGTCAATACGTTTTGGTAATTTTTCATTTAGCTGACTTGGCGGCAATGGCTCTTCATTGATATGCTTTAAAGCTACTGTAATGGGGCTATCACCACGGAAGGGAACCTGTCCGGTAAGCATTTCATATAAGACAACCCCTAAAGAATAAAGATCCGATCTGGCATTGATAGTTCCACCTCTGGCCTGTTCTGGGGAGAAATAGTGGGCTGTACCAATCACCGTCTCTGTCTGGGCCAGGGTAGCTGAATTTACTGCCCGTGCAATCCCAAAATCTGTAACCTTCACACCACCCTCTGGTGTAATCAAAATATTGTGGGGCTTAATATCACAGTGAATAATATTATTGCGATGGGCAACAACTAAAGCTTCACAGATCTGAATAGCAATATCTAAAGCTTCAGCCGGATCTAAAATCCCTTCTCTTTGAATCTTTTCTTTTAAATTTTCTCCCTGGATATTTTCCATAACCAGATAATGAATATCCCCGTCCTGACCAATATCATAAATATTTACCACATTGGGATGGGAAAGTCGGGCAACAGCTTTGGCTTCTCTATGAAACCGTTTAACAAAATCCTTGTCTGAAACCAACTGGGGACGTAAAATTTTTAAAGCAACCCAACGGTCCAGGATTAAATCCCTGGCTTTATAGACCAGGGCCATTCCCCCTTCTCCCAAAATTTCTGTCAATTCATATCTGCCGTTTAACACTTTCCCAATCATTTTCTATATCACCACCTATTCAACAACTTAAGCCTTAAAAAGAATTACCGTAATATTATCCAAACCACCTTTATTGTTAGCTGCTTCAACTAAAAGTTCTGATTTCTCCTGAAGAGAACCCTCTCCTTTAAGAATCTGAATAATCTCTTCTTTTGTTAACATATTGTTTAATCCATCAGTACATAAAAGTATTATATCAGACCTTTCCAATGAAAAGCAATTGATTTCAACATTTAATTCATTGCCTGATCCGAGAGCTTGAAGTAAAATATGTTTATGGGGATGATTTTTAGCTTCTTCCTCTGAAATTTGATCATTTTTTAAAAGTTCATTAACCAGAGAATGATCAGTAGTAATCTGTAATAAGTCCTGATCACGATATAAATAAACACGGCTATCTCCAACATGACCAATATAAAGTAAATTTTCTTTAATCACAGCAATAGTCAAAGTTGTACCCATTCCCTGACATGCAGGATCATTAAGCTGCCTCTCATAAATTCTTTTATGGGCATCCATAATTATATCTTTTAACATCTGACGAATATCTTCTCTCTGCCCCTGATATTGGCGGATAGTCTCAATAGCCATAGCACTTGCAACTTCCCCAGCCTTATGTCCTCCCATTCCATCTGCAACTGCAAAGATTTTTATATCTCCATCCAGGGCAAGATAACTATCCTGATTTATGGTTCTAACCTTTCCCACATCGCTTCTTACCCCGTAATCCATTTAAAAACCACCTCATTTTAATCGAAATTTCAACAGTGTGGAACCTATGCAAATTTTATCTCCTGATTTCAGTGGACTAATCGTTATTCTTTTACCATTGATAAATACCCCATTGGTGCTATTTAAATCCTCAATCTGCCAATTGTTATTATTATAAACAATCCGGGCATGATAGCGGGAAACATTGGGATCATTGATCATTATCTGATTATCTTCTCTTCTGCCTATTGTTATAATTGATCCAATCAGATTAAACTTTTTTCCTTCATCATTTCCCTCAAGAACCTCGAGGATTGGACTACCACCAGACTTTTTTTTAAAAACCCTTGTCACATCCTGATTTTCCGATATAGCAAATATTTCTCCTTTATCAAAAATCATTGTCTGTTTGCCATTATCTTCATAGATAGGTTCTACTTTAAAGTTCCCCTGGCCAAGTTTTTTATCTACCTTTATAAATATTTCAGGTTCACCCAAAAGATGGTAACCCTGTTTATCGGCATATCGGTGAATATAATCAATAAGCTCTTTAATTAAAAAAGGACGAAAAGGCTCTAATCTTTTCATATCTTCATCTGAAATAAATACCCGATAACGATAAGGCACATATATTTTAAAGACACTTTCTGTCTTAGAAGAATCCATCAACCGCTTGATTTTTAAAGCTATATCTCTGGGTTTTAAAACCTTCTTGCCCAATATTCTTCGTAAAAAATTCATCAACTCCTCGCCTCCCAGTTACGGGACCTAAGTTGACCACAGGCTGCGTCAATATCCGTTCCCCGCTCTTTACGTATGGTTGTCTCAATTCCTGCTTTTTTAAGAATTCCCTGAAATCTATAAATCTGCTCTTCATTAGGCCTTATAAAACCTGTCTTTGGAACAGGATTGATAGGAATTAAATTAACATGACAGAGCAGTCCCTTAAGAAGTTGAACTAACTGACGGGCATGTTCTGTTTGATCATTTATTCCCGCCATCAAAGCATATTCAAAGGTCACACGTCTATTAGTAATCTCTGTGTAATCTTTACAGGCCGCTATTAATTCTTTTAAAGGATATTTCTTATTTATAGGCATTAACCGATTTCTAAGTTCATCATTGGGGGCATGGAGAGAAATAGCTAATACCAACTGCAATTTCTCCTCCGCTAAACGCCTGATCTTAGGTACAAGACCACATGTAGAAAGGGTAATTCGCCTAATGCCAATATTTGCACCTTTAGGATGATTTAAAAGACGAATAGCTTTTAAAGAAGCATCATAATTTTGTAAAGGTTCCCCCATTCCCATTAAAACAACATTTGAAATTTTTACATTCAAATCCCTTTGTACAGCATAAATCTGGTCCACCAATTCACTGGGTAAGAGATTCCGGACAAATCCACCCAATCCGGTAGCACAGAATATACAACCCATCCCACAACCAACCTGGGTAGATATGCAAATACTGTGCCGACCATCATCATAAGGTAAATATACACTTTCTATGGTTTCATTATCATTTAAACGAAAAAGATATTTAATAGTTCCATCTTTCGCTTCCTTTTTTGCTATCGGGGTTAGAACCTGAATAAATGCCTTTTCATCAAGTTTTTTCCGTAAATCCTTAGGAATATTATTCATTTCATTAAAAGAAGTAACATTCTTTCGATGGAGCCATTGAAAGATTTGCCCGGCTCGAAAGCTCTTTTCGCCTATCTCCTCTTCTATAAAGTTTTTCAGTTCATCTAAACTCATGGATTTTAGATCAATTTTCTCCATAGAATCCAAAATCCTTTCTATATTTTAATTTAATTTGCGAATTGCTGCAATAAAGAATCCCTCAGTTTCAGTGACATGGGGTAAAAACTCAAGATAAGGTGTTGAAAATAACTCCTTTTCTTCTTCAGGTAAAAGATACCGTAAATCTATAAGCTCAACACTATCCATCTTAAGTGCTTCTTCAAGTACTTTTTGATTCTCTTCTTCTGTAATGGTACAGGTACTATAAACCATAATTCCACCTGGCTTAAGCCAACTCAAACCCTTTTTTAAGAGAATCTTTTGTAATCGAGCCAGTTCTTTAATCTCCTTTTCAGTTTTCATCCAGCGAATCTCCGGTTTCTGGGCTAACAACCCTAACCCGGAACAGGGAGCATCTAATAAAATCCGATCAAACTGCTCTTCTTTAAGCTCAAGGGTAGTTGTATCAGCGCAAAGGGTCTTAACATTAGTAACACCAAGCCGCTTACAGTTTGCCTCAATCAAATCGATCTTGTGCGAATAAATGTCTATAGCCAGAATCTCTCCTTCATTTCTCATCAAAGCTGCCATATGAGTAGTCTTACCTCCAGGAGCAGCACAAAGATCCGCTACTTTCATCCCCGGCTTTAATTGCAAAGCATGAGCAACCAACATAGAAGCCTGGCCCTGAACAGTAAATTCTCCCTCATAAAATTCCTTTAATTGGGTAAAACCAGTCGCATTCTCCAATAATATCCCCTCAGCGGGATATGGAAGTAAAGAAACTTCATAACCATATTTTTCAGCTAGATTATTTGCTAAAGTTGCGGGATCTATCTTTAATGTATTAGCGCGAATGGTCAATTCAGGTACCCGGTTATTAGCTTTACAGAGTTCTATCGTCTCTTTTACACCATACCGTTTTACCCATTTTTTTACAAGCCATTCGGGATGTGAATAAAAGGTACTGATATAACCAACCGGATCTTTTATCTGATCCGGAAATGAAACCTGATCAATTTTTCGATCAATATTCCGTAAAACCCCATTTATAAATTTGGCAATTCCCATATGGAAATCTCTCTTTGCCAGTTCCACAGTAGTATGGACCGCAGCCCTTACAGGAATTTTATCAAGAAATTTGATCTGATAGACCCCTAGTCTAAGCAGGTTTCTAACTCCAGGGTCTAAATTCTTAACCGGGTGTTTGGAAAATTGATTAATAATATAATCCAGATGCCCGCGCATCCTCAAAACCCCGTAAACCAGTTCAGTAGCTAGCCTACGGTCTCTAAATTCAAGATTGGCCCGGTTAATTTCCCGATTTAAACTCAAATTAGAATAAACTTCTTCGCTGTCAATCTGGGTAAGAACCTTATATGCAATAACCCTTGCTTTATCCATCTAAAACCTCCCAATCTCAATTTCTCCAGTCCGGACAAAAACTTTATCTGATGCTTTAGGTATCTTAAATCCGAACCAATAGAGATTTTCAATATCATATTCTACACCTAAAATTATCATTCCTTCCACTTCTGACGAAGTTGTTGCCACTTTCTGAACCCAAACACTCAAAAAAGGCGAAATCACATTGGCAATACTAATAGCAATCAGAACGTAAAAAATGTTAAACATGCCTGTCTTAAAAAGTAAAAATAAAAAGATAATAGCTGAAGTTAAATTTGCCACTACCATACTGGTTCCGCAGCGGCGGTGAATCACTAAATCCTTTTCCCCCCTCTTTAACCGCTCCAGGCCAACTCTGGCTGCCTTTTCTACCAGGTGGGGGTCGGGAGAATTCAGGATATAAAAGCCATCATTAGTGGCATAACCCGCCAGATTCTGTAAACCCAGATACTCTTCCAGAACATTAACGGTAGCATGTTCTAATCCGTGATTTTTGCGTAAACGCGGATTGAAAGCGATTTTGATAAGCTGGCCCGGGGTGATTAGCAAGGTGATAATTGACTCAAGGGTAAATTTATAAGGTATAAAGATAATCATAAACCCAAGAATTAAAAGAAAAGGCACCAGAAGATACGGAAACAACAAAATGATTATGAAAAAGAGTAATATGAAAAACATATTACTCTTCCCTCCGTGACATTCCAAAGAGAGCCAGAAGTCGTATCAGCTGGGCAATAGCAGCTAAAGCTGCTGCAACATAAGTCAAAGCTGCCGCATTCAAAACCTTACGGGTTGGTTTAAGCTCATCCTGACTTAAATAACCTCCACTTTCTAAAATCGCCATAGCTCTCGAACTTGCATTAAATTCTACAGGTAAAGTAGCAATCTGAAAGAGAACAGCACCAGCATAGAGTAAAACACCAAGTAAAATAATATCTGGACTACGGAAAAAGATAAATCCAAATAGTGCTAAAGGAAGTCCCCATCTAGAACCTATATTGGCAATAGGAAAAATAGCATTTCTAAATCCTAAAGGTACATAATTCTCAGCATGCTGAAGTGCATGACCTGTTTCGTGAGCAGCCACCCCTAAAGATGCCAGAGAACATCCATCATAAACCTGAGGTGACAAACGCACAACTTCACTTCTGGGATCATAATGGTCAGTTAACTCCCCAGAAATCCGTTCAACCCTGACATGATGAAGCCCTGCCCGATCCAGAATATCCCGTGCAACCTGGGCCCCTGTGTAACCACGCCTGTTTGGAACCTGCAAATATTGATAAAAAGTTGATTTTACTTTATACTGAGCCCACATCACCAGAATTATAGCTGGAAGAACAATAATCCATGTTGAGTCATAAATAGGATAATACATCTAATCACTCCTTTCAAGAAATTTTAAAATTGCTTTCTCCATATCATCCACATCCACCGAAGTATTGATACACGGACCTTCCGGCCTGATATTTATCACACCCGTTACCGGAAGCGGATAGGTATCCTGAATTCCACTTGCCAGATCCCTTTCACAGGCTACTGCAACAATTGCTTTTGGTTTTATCTCTTTCACCCATTTTCGGGCCAGCGTTCCTCCGGTGGCTACCGCCATATGAAAGCCATATTTCTCTTTTAAATCCAAAAGTTTATCGATAGCACACTGACCACAACGGCGGCAATTTTCTACATCACTTGTAACCTTATATTTACAGTCAAATTTTTGAATACAGTGGGGTAATAAAACCAATAAGTCTTCTCCTTTGATTCTGATTCCCCTGATTCCAACCAGGCGATTAGAGATTTGAATAAAAGATCGCAGTAAATCCTCCTTTGAATAACCAAACAACCGGGCAGCGAAAATTGCCAGCGGAAAAAGGTATTCTACTGCAAGATGTGTTGGTAATATCAACCAGGAAATCGGTCTTTCTAAAATCAGTATTAATACTATACTGCCAAATCCTAAAGCAAAAATTACGAGAATAACAGAAAGAATTACTGACAGACTGGTTAAAATAAACCTGGTAATGGATGTGATACCTACAACCTGTAAATACCAGATGGCCCCTGCAATAATGGCAATTGCTATTAGGGTAAGAAAGAGGAGAATCAAAAAAAACCATTCTTCTCTATTTCGCATTTCCAAACACTTCACCTTTTTTAACATTATGTCCATTCAAAAAAGCACCAACATCCATCCGCCGACTGTTGGCAGACTGGACTTCAGTTAACCACAGGCCGCCTTCTTTTGTCTGGACTAAAATTCCCTTTTTTAAATCCACATCCATAACCTGGCCTGGAATTCCTCCGGTAAGATTCTCCTCAATTCGGGTCTTCCAGATTTTAAAAATCTCCCCTTTATACCAGGTATATGCACCGGGCCAGGGGTCCATCCCACGCACCAGGTTATAAATTTTTCTGGCAGGCTGATTCCAATCTATTTCCCCATCTTCTTTTTTGATCTTTGGTGCATAAGTAGCCTTTTCATGTTGTTGAGGAATCCGGGGAGCTGTCCCGTTTTTAATTTGACGCAAAGTCTCCACAAGCACCTCACTCCCCAGTTCTGCCAGTATATCATGAAGTTCCCCAACTGTCATTTCTGACCCAATCTCAACTTCTTTTTGCAAAATCATATCACCCGTATCCCAGCCTTTATCCATATACATAGTAGTAATACCAGTTTTAGTTTCACCATTTATAATTACCCTATGTATTGGACCTGCACCGCGATATTTGGGTAACAGTGAAGCATGAACATTGATACAGCCGTAAGGTGTTAAATTAAGTAATCTTTCTTTCAAAAGTTGTCCATATGCAACCACAACTATAGCATCTAAATTCATCCCTTCCAATTTATCGACAAACTCCGAATCATTTACATTTTCAGGTTGATAAACAGGCAAATTAGCTTCTAAAGCCACTTTTTTAACAGGCGAATAGGTTACCTTATAACCTCTCCCTCGTGCTCTATCAGGCTGGGTCACAACTCCTATTACATCTATAAAGTCAGCATTAAGTAATCCTTTAAGACATATAGCAGCAAAATCCGGTGTACCCATAAATACTACCCGCATACTATCACCTTCTTTATTGTTCTTTAAAAATTACTCTTTATAAATTTTATCGATAAATAATATTCCATCTAGATGGTCGATTTCATGCTGTAGCGCCCGGGCTAAAAGATCTTCTGATTCTATTTCAATTTCTCTACCATTGATATCCAGACCCCGAACTTTTACAAACTGATATCGTTCTACTAAAGCTCTCTCACCGGGAATACTTAAACATCCTTCTTCTCCTACCTGCGAACCCTGCTTTTCAACGATTACCGGATTGATCAGTGCAATGGGATTATCATCCAAATCAATAACGATAATCCGCTTAGAAATTCCTATCTGAGGAGCAGCAAGCCCAATTCCCGGTGCATCATACATAGTTTCAAACATACTATCAATTAATTTCCGGGTTTTATTGGTAATTTCTTTAACTTCTTTTGCTTTTGTCCGTAATACAGGATCTCCGATTTTTCTAATAGGATATATAGCCATCAAAAAACACCTCCACAATAATTATATTATAATATTCCAATGGGGTCTACATCAACTGACACAACAACAGAAGATTTTTGTTCATTATAATAAATTTTCATCACTTCCTGACAGATTCTTCTCAATAATTCACCTTCTCTGCTCCTTAAGATAATTTGCCAGCGATATTTACCTCTAACTCTTGCCAGAGGAGCTGGAGCAGGACCCGAAACTTCTATGGGAACATCTGGGCCAATCCTTTTTGTAAATAAATTAGCCAACCGATGGGCCTCTTCAATTACCAGCTTTTCTACTTCATCCTGAATTATAATATTAATTAACTGACTAAAGGGAGGATGTAAAATCTCCTTTCTAAAACCAATCTCCTCATGGAAAAAAAGATCATAATCATGGTTTTTGGCTGCTTTGATACTGTAGTGTTCAGGTGAGTAAGTTTGAATGATTACCTCTCCCTGCTCTTCCCCCCGGCCTGTCCTACCTGCTACCTGGGTTAATAATTGAAAAGTTCGTTCTCCACTCCTGAAATCAGGAAAGTATAATGCAGTATCAGCAATCACAACTCCTACTAAAGTCACATCTGGAAAATCATGTCCTTTAGTAATCATCTGAGTACCAATGAGAATGTCTATTTTTTTCTCCCGAAAGGCTTTTAAAATCCTATCATGTGCTCCTTTTTGTCGGGTTGTATCCACATCCATTCTCGCAACCCTGGCATATGGAAACTGTTTACGAGTAAATTCCTCTACCTGTTGAGTTCCGATTCCAAAATACTTAATATATTTACTTCCACAATTAGGACATAAATGAGGGGGGCTTTCATGATAATCACAATAATGGCACTGGAGTAGATTAATGTCAGCATGATATGTTAAAGAAACATCACAGTACTGACATCTAATCACATATCCACACTCCCTACAAAGAACAAAATTAGAAAACCCCCGCCGGTTCAAAAATAAAATTACCTGTTTTTTTTCGGATAAACGTTTCTCTATAGCTTCATTTAACCTTTTACTGAAAATGGTTCGATTTCCGTTTTTAAGTTCACGCCGCATGTCAATAATTTCTACCGGTGGTAATGGACTTAAATTCACCCGTTCAGGAAGTGTAATCAACTCATATTCTCCGATTACCGCCCGGTAAAAACTTTCAACAGCAGGTGTTGCTGATCCCAGGACAGTTACTGCTCCAGATAGTTTTGCCCGTTTAATAGCTACATCCCGGGCATGATATTTCACCTGATCTGTCTGTTTATAGGAAGTCTCATGTTCTTCATCAATAATGATTAATCCCAAATTTTGAAATGGGGCAAAGATGGCTGATCTAGCTCCCACCACAATCTTTACTTCACCCTGATAAATCCTCCGCCACTCATCAAATCTTTCACCTAAAGATAACTGACTGTGTAATACCGCTACATTAGCACCAAATCTGGATTTAAATCTTTCCACTGTCTGGGGGGTTAAAGCAATCTCAGGAACCAGAACTATAGTGTCTTTACCCTTTTCCAAAGCTTTTGCAATCACCTGAAGATAAACTTCTGTTTTACCGCTTCCAGTAACTCCTTTAAGTAAAATGGTCTTTCCCGGTCTCTTTTCCATAGCCTCAATAATTCTGGTTATAGCCTTATATTGATGAAAAGTAGGCCTTAAAGGTTTGCCTGGTTTGTACTCCTGGGCATCATAAGGATTACGCTGAATTGCTATTTCCTCATAGGTTATAAGTCCTTTTTCCTCTAAACTTTTTACCGTTCCATGATTTGTCTTAAATTTCCGTGCCAGGTCTGCCGCTGTCAGCTTCAAATTTGGATGTTTTAACAAAAAGGATAACATCTCTGCCTGTTTAGGAGCCCGTTTCTTATATTTTTCTATCCACAGTAATCCTTCTTTTTGGGTAATATTAGGACGTACTAACCGTCTGGTTTTAACCCGGACTTTATTTCCAATAATACCTGTAGGAATGGCAGTTTTAATCACATTGATCAACACAGCTTGATAATAATCACTGATCCATTTCATTAATTGAAGCATCTTTTCATCAAATAATGGATAGTCATGAAGGAGTCGGTAAATCTCTCTAGTCTGTTTGACTTCCGGTTCTTCTTTCAATTCTACTACAAACCCTTCAATCTTTCGATGTCCAAAAGGTACCAATACATGGCTACCTATCTGAATCTTTCCTAAAAGTCTTTCAGGTATTTTATAATCAAATGGACGATCGATTTTTTTTAAAGGTAAGTCAACCACAACTCCTGCATAACTTTCCATCTAACATCCCACCTTGTATAAAAACTTAAGAATTTACCCGACAGTTTAACATTCGCAATGTTATTAAACCACCTGCCAAAATCACTATATAAAATGTTAAAAATCTCCATGAAATCATCAAAATCCCCAAAAGATGTAAAGGTACAAAAGGAGCAAAAAAGACTGCAAACCCAAGCTCAGCAGCTCCACTTGCCCCTGGAGTTGGAATATAGGGTAAAATTAAATACATAAAAGTCTGCATAATAAAAGCCCGAATAAAATAAGGCTTTCCACCAAGTCCCATAATAATTACAGGTGCAATCATAAAAAAGAAAACCCAGAAAAGTCCCGTAAAAATTATAGCTAAAAAAAGCTCCATCTTCTTTCGGGAAGCTAAAGTCCATAGACATTCATGAAAAATTTCAATCTCATGATATGCCTGATCGATTATTTCTTCAAATCTACGCCTGTAACTCTCCTTTTTAAATAATTCTTTTATTAAGGGAAAGCGTACCACTAATTTGGCAATTAGAGGAATTACTTGAGGCTTCCAGACAAAAAAAAGAAGAAAAACAGTAATTAAGATACTGCTTCCCACCGCTACCTCAAAAACTTTTTCAGAAAGTTTACCCGGATCGATAAGATACCGATAAAAAAAGAAAAAGATAGAGCCCAAAATTCCAAAAAATAAGTGACGTAACAGCCACTGCACAATAATTATCGATGATGCCTTACCCAAAGATATTCCTAACTGATGTAAAAAAATTATCTGAACAGGACCACCACCAGATGCAAAAGGAGTTACATTAGCAACAAAGGCTCCTACCAGGGAATTTTTGATTCCCTCTTTTAAAGAGAGTTTTTCATCTAGAGCTATTGCCAAAATCTGCATCCTGAATCCCTGTACAACCCACATCAAAAGCATGAGTATAATTGAATAAAATAAATATCGAGGCTTAATTTGTGACATTTGTTTCAATTGTTCTAAGTCCACTGTTCGGACCAACAAAATAACCGAAACAATAATACTTATAGTTAGAGTTAATTTTAATCCTTTTATGATATTTTTTCGTTTAATTTCTTTCATAAGTGCCACCTTTAATTGGTTTATATCGTAATTACCATTGTCTTTATTTAGTATTATTCAACATTAAGCGCAATATTCCTTTAAAAGATATAGGGTGCTTTAGAAAAGCACCCTGAACTTGTTGACAAACCTTTCTTTTTTAGAAATTTGCCCGTGCACTGCCAGAAAAACTAAATATGATTATACTGCAAAAAGCTAATTTTTCACTCTTTGAGAAATTTTTCGAACCATCTAATGCTCGATTTCCGCCGAAATAAGGTTTCCTAATCAAAGGGCCCTCCTGGTCTTTGATTAGCTCATCACCTCCTGTGATGAGGCCTTATTTCGTCGGAAATCTTGCTAAGATGATTTAGCGAAAAATTTCTATGTCGCTCAAAATTAGCTTTTTGCAGTTTAACCAAATATAATTTCTAGCGTATAAGTCAAGGCTTAAAGCCAGGAGGGCTGAAGCCTTGACTTTTAAGGACGCGCAACCAGGATGGCGGAGCGCCCGGTAGTGGAAGAAATTATATTTAGTTTTTCTTTATTCCATCTAGTTTAATTAGTAGTTACCATCGAGCTTATGAAAAAAGCGTAACTTCAAGCCATCACTCACATACTAAAATTAATTCGTTGCCCAAAATAAAAATTGAGAAAAAGCTACCACATTTGGTCGGTTACACTTTTCCTCCCTAGGTTTTAAAAATTCTTTTGGTATCTTGATCTAAACCATAATCCTACTCTTTTCCAAGTCTTGCAACTTCCTCTTCAATAATCTTTTTATCCAGCTTTTTAACGAGAATGTAAGGCTCATTGATTGGCGAACCAGCAGTCAACTCACTATATTCCCAACTCGGAGAACAATTCAAAAATGCTAAAGCTTTTGTAGCAATACCCGGGACAAATGGATAGCACAAATTAGATAGGTTAAGTATGAGATCCAAACAAACTTTTAAGGTGGTTGCAGCTTTCTCTTTGTCTGACTTCACTGTCAACCACGGAGTTTGGACATCAAAATATTTATTACTTGCACGAATAACTTCAAAAATTTCTTTCAGTGCCTCTTTTAATTCTCCCTTTTCAATTAACTCTCCAACCTTTGTATATAAACCTTTACATAAATTTAAAATGGCATAATCCTCACTGGTGTACTCGGCTGGAGTTGGAACGACTTTACCAAAACCTTTAATTACTAAAGCAAGAGTCCTATTTATTAAGTTACCATATGCTCCTAATAATTCACCATTATTTCTTTCGAGAAATTCACTCCAGGAAAAATCACTATCTCTCTTTTCAGGCCCATTTATAATTAAGAAGTATCTTAATGGATCAGCATCATATCTACTCAAAAAATCTTCTGCCCATATAGCCCAATTTCTACTAGTTGACAGCCTTTTGCCTTCTATTGTTAAATATTCACTGGATATGATGTGTGAAGGTAATGATTGAATTCCCAGTCCCATCAAAAGGGCTGGAAAAATAATTGTATGAAATGGTATATTGTCCTTACCGTGAATATAATATGAGATGACAGAATCATTCCAAAAATCTTTCCAGAGGTCTTCATTACCTCTTTCTTTTGCCCATTTCATACTTGCAGTTAAATAACCCAATACTGCTTCAAACCAAACGTAGATTTTTTTATCTTCATATCCCTTGATTGGAACACTAATACCCCAGTCAAGGTCTCTGGATATTGCCCGATCTTTTATACCTTCTCTTAAATATCTCCTTGTTAAGTTAATCGCGTTAGCTCTCCACTTATCTTCATTTTTGTCAACAAGTTCTGCAATTTTATCCTGGAATTTAGAGAGCTTTATAAATAAATGTTCTACATCTTTTACAACAGGTTCAGTGTGACAGACTGTACATTTTTTATCTGTTAAATATTCAACTTCAATTAATGAACCACATACATCACATTGGTCACCTCTTGCTCCTGCCGCTCCACAATTATAACAGGTACCAGTTATATATCGATCAGGTAAAAATCTGTTACACTTAGGGCAGAAAGCTTGTTTGACCTCTTTTGAATAGAGCAAATCATTACGATATAATTGCTTTATAAATTCTTGAACTTTTTCCTTATGAAAATCTTCCATTGTATTTGTGTATATATCATAGTCAAAGCCCAATTTTTCAAATGTATTCTTAAATTCATTGTGATATGTACCAGCTATGTTCTGTGGTTCCACTCCTTCATTGGCTGCTTTAACAGATATAGGAGTTCCATGGCAGTCAGAGCCTGATACATATAAAACATTTGCACCAGTTAGCCTATAATATTTAGCAATTACATCTCCCGGCAACAATGCAGCAATATGACCTAAATGCAATGACCCATTTGCATAAGGCCAGGCTCCTCCAATAAAAACATTCTTGTTACGATTTCTTAACTTAGTCATTCTCTCAAAACCTCCTTATTTTACTAAGATGTTTTTATCTGTATTTATTGTATTATATATTATTTTTCTAAAAACTTCAATATCTTATGACGGTTTTGAACAAGAATTTATGACTAAATGAATTAAAAATCCTTTCATCTTTTCCCTGGTTTGATGCAAAACACCTGCATTACTATTATTAGTACCCAAACCTGCTGCAATACCTACTTATTCCCAATCCTTAACTAATCGAGTAGGGAACGGGGTCTCCCCGCCGCCCTCTCACATCACCACTAGTACCGTTCGATAAGTGGCGGTTCGCCAAACTATTTAACGGTGCTTAGAATATGTTGCTATCAGATAAATTAAGCCCTGTTTAACCCAGTATTGGTTGGTCAGAGCTATGTATATTTGCTGAGTTTTGGATATTCGCCAATATCCTTTGTCTGGGGAAAAGCAACAAAGAAGTACAAAGCAAGGCTCAAAGCAAAAATTAATGACCTCCTAAAAGAGATTGAGAAAACTAATGAAGGATTAAACTGCAAAAAGCTAATTTTGAGCGACATAGAAATTTTTCGTTAAACCATCTTAGTGAGATTCCAGTCGAAATAAGGCCTCATCACAGGATGTGATGAGGCCTTATTTCGACTGAAATCGAACTTTAGATGGTTCAAAAAATTTCTCTTGAAGCGAAAAATTAGCTTTTTGCAGTAAAATCATGCCGTATGATAAAGAAAACGACGAGTTTATTTGTCCTGCTCAAAGAAGGCTCATTTACTGCAAGATAAAGGAAATTAATACTAAAAACGGATATACTAAACAAATTAGATATTACAAATACGAAAATTGTGATGGATGTGAGTTAAAGGAAAATTGTACCAGGACCAAAGGTGATCGAATATAAGCAAAAAGTAAAGGAAAACCTTTGTTCCGATAAAGACAAAGCTATGTTCCCAAAGAGCAATTGAAGCAGAATCTGTCTTTGGAAGGATCAAAAGCAATTGGTCATTTTAGAGATTTATGCTACGTGGTCTTGAGAAAGTGAAAATTGAATGGGGTTTACTGTGTATAACCTGGCTAAACTGGCAACAGTATAGAAGGTCAGGTATAACCGTTTATTTTCTTAACAGAAAAATCTTAAATGAACCATGAAAAAAGGGGCTATGCCCCAAAAGTAATTAATTACCTTTGGGACAGCCCCTTCGACTATTTCAAAGCTTTTTTCAAAACTTCAACCTTGTCCAATCTTTCCCAGGGAAGATCAAGATCATTACGACCAAAGTGACCATAAGCCGCAACCTGGCGATAAATAGGACGTCTTAAATCCAGATCCCGAATAATGCAGGCAGGTCTTAAGTCAAAGTTTTCTTTGATCAGCTCAACGATCTTCTTCTCATCAATCCTGTTAGTTCCAAAGGTGTCAACCATGATAGAAACAGGTTCTGCTACACCAATAGCATAAGCCAGCTGCACTTCACATTTATCAGCCAGACCTGCTGCTACTACATTTTTTGCTACATAACGGGCAGCATAAGCTGCAGAACGGTCAACCTTTGTTGGGTCTTTCCCAGAGAAAGCACCACCGCCGTGACGGGCATAACCACCGTAGGTGTCCACAATAATCTTTCGACCGGTAAGTCCGGCATCGCCCTGTGGACCGCCGATAACAAAACGACCAGTTGGATTAATTAAATAACGGGTCTTATTATCCAGCAGGTTTTCTGGAACAATTGGCTTAATTACATGTTCAATAAGATCTTTTTCAATCTGCTCTAAAGTAACTTCTGGATTATGTTGAGCGGAAACAACGATAGTATCAACTCGAATAGGCTTGTCATCTTCATATTCAATAGTAACCTGGGTTTTACCATCAGGACGAAGATAAGGTAAAGTTTTGTTTTTACGAACTTCTGCCAAACGACGAGCCAGTTTGTGAGCAAGCATAATAGGTGTTGGCATGTATTCTTCGGTTTCATTGGTAGCAAAACCAAACATCAAGCCCTGGTCGCCGGCTCCAATAGCTTCTTCTGCTTCCATTTCACCTTTTTTAGCTTCCAGTGCTTTGTCTACACCCATTGCGATATCCGGTGATTGTTCATCAATGGAAGTAATTACAGCACAGGTATCGGCATCGAAACCATACTTGGCCCGGGTATAACCAATATCCCTAATAGTATCACGAACCAGTTTGGGAATATCAACATAACATTTGGTGGTAATTTCACCTCCGACCAGGACCAGACCAGTAGTCAAAAAACACTCACATGCAACTCTTGCATTCGGATCATTCGCAAAAATTGCATCCAACACAGCATCCGAAATCTGATCTGCCATCTTATCTGGGTGGCCTTCAGTTACAGACTCGGAAGTAAAAAGATATCTCTTTGTCATCCTTTTAATCACCCTTTCTTAAAAGATTAAAACCAGAGTTGCTAATTACTACCTGGTTCATAATTAACTTTTTACATACAAAAAAGAAACTCCCCGCGCAAGGGAGAGTTGCTTACTTAGTAAACATCTCTCAAGATACCTTGCAGGATATCGAGATACCTTGCAGGATTTGGCACCATACACATATGTGCTGGTTGCCGGGTTTCATAGGGCCAGTCCCTCCACCTCTCTTGATGTTTACCCCTAGTTTGGCTTATTTACTTTTGCTAAATACAGTATAACAACCAATTCGAAAATTGTCAATATATCTAAAGAAATTTTTTCTAATTTTGTTTAGAAAATTAATTTTAGATTTCAACTGGAATCTCTCTAATCACTTCTACCCCCCGCTCTGAAACCCGGCAAGTATAGGCTTTGACCTGTACACCAGATGCCATTGCCTCTCGTAAAGCGGTTCCAAACTCCGGGTCGGTTTCATCATTAGGTTTAAAAGCGACAGCATCATCTCTTTGTACCAAAAAGACAATAAATGCCTGAAAACCTTCTTTTTGGGCACGTATCAATTCCCTTAAATGTCGAGCACCTCTGGATGTGGGTGCATCAGGAAACATAGCTATACCATCCTTTACCAAGGTAACCGATTTAATTTCACAATATCCTTCTTTTTCCCCGGTAAGTTTCAGATCTAATCGACTGTCACCATAACTCACTTCCCGCCGTTCTACCTTTAATCCACCAAAACCCGGTAGTTGGCCTTTATTAATAGCTTCTTCCACCAGATAATTAGGTAGACGGGAATCAATCGAAACAAGATAACCATCATATTCAGCCATAATCAAATCATAGGAAGTTTTACGTCCCTCCCCGGACTTTTCTTCTAAAACCACCCGATTTCCAGAAAAGAGAAGTTCTTTCATCCTTCCAGAATTAGGCACATGGGCTTTAACAACCTGACCATCTACTTCTACCTTTGCCACAAACCGATTGAGACGTTTAATAAATCTGCCTGTTTTTGTTGGATTCTTAATTAAATACATCTAAAGCCTTCTCCTTATTTAACTTGCGCTTTTCTACGATAAATAATCAGAGTAATGGATCCTATAATCGTTAGCACACTAACCAGTTGTGCTACTCTGATTGGACCTAACATTAAACTATCGGTTCTTAACCCTTCAATAAAGAACCGGCCAAAAGAGTATAAAGACAAATATGCTAAGAAAACCTCACCAGTTTTTATAAACTTCTTTCGTCTAAGCCAGAGCAAAAATGCAAAAACTAACAAATTCCAGATAGATTCATATAAAAATGTCGGATGGCGATATGCACCGTCAATATACATGGCCCAGGGCAGATCAGTTTCATATCCATAAGCTTCCTGATTGACATAATTACCCCACCGTCCGATAGCCTGGGCTAAAATAATACCTGGAGCTGCTATATCTGCAATATCCCAGAAGTTAACTTTATAATATCTAGTGACAAATATTCCCACAATAACAGCAGCAATTAAAGCACCATGGATAGCAAGTCCACCTTCCCAGATATATAAAGCCCGGATGGGATTATCACTATAAACTTCCCAGCGAAAGATTACATAATAAAGTCGGGCACCAATAATACCAGCCGGTACACCATAAATAATCAGATCATAGAAGAGTTCCAGGTTATAACCCCGTCTTTTTCCTTCCCGTAAACCCAAAAAAAATGCTGCAAGCACACCTAAACCAATAAGAATTCCATACCAATGAACAGCAAAAGGGCCTATTTTAAATGCTATAGGATCAATCAATGATTTCACCCCTTTTCTTTCAATCTTTTAAAATTATATTGGATAAGTCTGTACAAGTCAAGTAGTAAGGGTAAAGATTATATATATAGTTTTAGAGTTTTTTTAACTAAAAGAAAATATGATTAAATTGCAAAAAGTTAATTTTGAGCATCATAGAAATTTTTCGTTAAACTATCTTAGTAAGATTTCAGTCAAACTTTAGATGGTTCGAAAAATTCCTTTATGAAACAAAAAATTAGCTTTTTCGTGGTAAAATCAGATATAATTGACAATATTATCAGATTGATGATAAAAAGAGCGTCTGAAAACCCATATATATACTGAGGTTTTCAGACGCTTCCTTTGACCAAATAAAATTCGTCAATAGCCTCAGTAATACTCTGGAGTCTTGTCCCTAAATTTATCTAATGTTTATCTTAATCTGTAAATCCGTGCTTCATAGGGGCGAAGTTTAATCTGTTCTAACTTTTCATCTTGAACTGGATAATTTGCAATGAGTAATTGATAATCCTTATATGGGATCTCATCTAAGGTAAAATTAAGTTTTTCTTTTGAGAAATTTAAAATAATAAGAAAGCGATCATTATCTAACTGACGAATGTAACTATAGATCTTTTCATGGTCTTCAAATAAAGGAATATAATTTCCATAAATAAGAGCCAGATTTTCTTCCCGTTTTCTTAATCGAATAAGTTTTTTATAATAATTTAAAACAGAGTCAGGATCTTTTTGAGCTTCCTCGACATTAATCTGTTTATAGTTGGGATTAACCTTAAGCCAGGGAGTCCCTGTTGTAAATCCTGCATTTTTACCAGCAGTCCACTGCACAGGAGTCCTGGCATTATCTCGACTTTTAGGCATAAGCTCCTTAAGAACTTCCTCAGGATCTCGCCCTTTTGCAACTTCTTCGTGATAGTAGTTTACTGTATCAATATCATTGTACTCTTCAATGGAAGAAAACTTAACATTAGTCATTCCAATTTCTTCACCCTGGTAGATATATGGTGTACCGGGCAGGGTTAGAAGCATAGTAGCTAAAAGTTTTGCAGATTCTTTCCGATAATTTTGATCATCACCAAAACGGGAAACCTGTCTTGGTTGATCGTGATTATTTAAATATTGGCTATTCCAACCCTTTTCTTTCAAAGCTTCATACCATTTTTTCTGTATTTTTTTGAATTTTAATAGATTTGAATCTTTAAAATCCGGCAGATCCATATGTTCAAATTGAAAAATCATATTCAGCTCCTCTCGATCTTCATTGACATAAAGAGCACCAATTTCTGGGGTAACAAAAGGAGTCTCTCCTACAGTCATAATGTCATATTTACTTAAAATTTGCCGGTTCATTTCGTGTAAGACCTCGTGAACAAGGGGCTGATTTGCCCAATGTTCAGGAGCCATTACATAATCATCAAAGTTATCTTTATTCTTACCATCAGGAAGCCCTTCTGCTTTACCAATTAAATTGATTACATCCATCCGAAAACCGTCTATACCCTTATCTAACCACCATTTAATCATCTTAAAAATCTCTTTTTTAACCTCTGGATTCTTCCAATTCAAATCAGGCTGTTTTTTGGCAAAAAGATGGAGATAATATTCACCTGTTTTTTCATCCCATTCCCATGCTGAACCGTGAAAAAACGAGCGCCAGTTGTTCGGTTCTTTGCCATCTCTTGGCGGACGCCAGATATAATAATCACGTTTTGGATTATCTTTAGAAGAACGTGATTCAATAAACCACGGATGTTCGTCAGAAGTATGATTGATGACTAAGTCCATAATTAGCTTCATACCACGTTTATGTACTTCACTTAAAAGCTCATCAAAATCTTCCATAGTACCAAATTCGTCCATAATATCATAGTAGTCTGATATATCATACCCATTATCAGCATTAGGAGATTTGTATATAGGACAAAGCCAGATTACATCTACACCCAGATCTTTTATGTAATCTAATTTTTGAATAATTCCCCTTAAATCCCCAATACCATCTCCATTAGAATCATAAAAACTGCGAGGATAAATTTGATAGACAACTGCCTCTTTCCACCATTTTCTTTCCATATATTTATCTCTCCTTTTCTTACCTGGTTTAATTTCTTTTCAGTAAAATAGCATAAAAACTAAACTTACGGGATAATTTTTTTTAATCCATGATTAAACTGCAAAAAAGCTAATTTTGAGCGACATAGAAATTTTTCGTTAAACCATCTTGGTGAGATTTCAGTCGAAATAAGGCCTCTATGAAGGTTGATGAGCTAATCAAAGATCGGGATGACCCATTGATTAGTGTGCCTTATTTCGACTAAAATCGAACTTTAGATGGTTCGAAAAATTTCTTTTGAAGCGAAAAAATTAGCTTTTTGCAGTAAAGTCATTCATAAAATTAAGTACCCGATCCAGAATTCGATGGGCCAGCTCTTTTTTTGACATCATGGGTAATATCTCTTTACCATTCCGACTCAAAATGGTTACTTTATTGGTATCTACACCAAAGCCTGATCCCTTTATCGAAACATCATTGGCAATAATCAAATCAGCATTTTTTCGTTCAAGTTTGCTTTTAGCATTTTCCAACAGGTTTTGGGTTTCAGCAGCAAAGCCAACCAGAATCTGGCCAACTTTTTTTCGCTTACCCAGTTCCGCCAGAATATCCGGCGTCCTGGTCAATTCAATTGTCAAATTCCCTTCACCTTTTTTAATTTTATGTTCAGCTACTTTAACTGGAGTATAATCTGCTACAGCAGCAGCTTTGATCACCACATCGGCATCCTCTACTTCAGAGAGGACAGCTTCATACATTTGTTGAGCACTTATAACCGGAATAACTCTAATCCCCTGTGATGCTTTCAGATGAGTTGGTGCACTAACTAACACTACTTCTGCTCCCCTGAGATACGCTGCTTCAGCAATAGCATAACCCATCTTACCCGAAGAAGGATTAGAAAGAAAACGTACGGGATCAATAGCTTCCCTGGTTCCGCCTGCTGTAACCACCACTTTTTTCCCCCGAAAATCTTTCGGAGCCAGTTCATAAACTACCCGGGCCACGATCTCATCCGGCTCCGGGAGACGCCCTTTACCTACATCGCCACAGGCTTGCAAACCTTCATTAGGTTCCATAAATAAATAACCGTATTCTTTAAGTTTGGCAATATTCTGTTGAACAATAGGATTATTATACATCTTTACATTCATCGAGGGAACAATAAGTACCGGTGCCTGTACTGCCATTACTGTTGTAGATAAAAGATCATCTGCAATTCCATTGGCAATTTTCCCAATAATATTGGCAGTTGCAGGGGCTATCAAAAAAAGATCAGCTGAATCAGCTAAAGAAATATGCTCCACATTCCAGACCTTTGGTTCTTCAAATTGTTCCACATGAACAGGATTGTTGGAAATAACCCGAAAAGTCAATGGTTGAATGAATTCAGTGGCTGATCTGGTCATAATCACACGAACATTGGCCCCCATTTTTTTCAACGAACTAACAACACTAACCACTTTAAATGCAGCAATTCCCCCTGTAACACCTACAACTATAGTTTTATCTTTCAACATAAATTATCACCCCTAATGAAAAAAGGGGCTAAAAAAAGTAAACGAGCCCCTAATTATTTAATTCCTTCCCTATTTGAACGTTTAATGGTAATTTTGCCTGCATAGATTTCTTCTAAAGCATGGGATACTGGCTTTTTACCCTCATACTCTAATAACGGCTCTGCTCCTTCATTTAACATTCTGGCCCGCCGTGCAGCAGCAATTGCCAGAGTATAAGGACTATCTACTTTCTTAAGGAGATCATCTAAAGACGGTTTAACCATCATTAAAATCTCCCTCCTTTAAACCTATATAATTTTCAATTCTACATCTTTCCGCAATAATAATTGATTTAAGCTTCTCAACAGCATTCTCAACTACATCATTTATAATCACATAATCATAATTATACATCTTTTCCATCTCAATCTTAGCAGTTTCTAAACGTTCACTGATTTTAGTCTCATCCTCTGTTCCACGTTTTTGAATCCTTAAACGAAGTTCATTTAAAGATGGAGGAGCTAAAAAGATAAACACACCATCAGGGAATTTTTTTCTTATCTGCTCTGCTCCTTGAATTTCAATTTCTAAAATTATATCTTCTCCTGCTTTTAATTTTTCTTCTACATATTTACGGGGAGTTCCATAATAGTTTCCACAGTATTTTGCCCATTCAAGAAGCTCATCATTCTTAATCATCTCCTGAAACTCTTCAACACTTACAAAAAAATACTCTCGACCATGGACCTCCCCTTCTCTTTTAGCACGAGTTGTGGCAGATACAGAATAGTTAATATCTGAATATTCCTTTAAAAGTGCTGCACGTACTGTACCCTTTCCAACCCCAGATGGGCCGGATAAAACAAAGAGTTTCCCCTTCATCCTTCCTCCCCCTCTATTTTATTCCTCTCTGTTCCACTTAAGCGGTGTGATACAGTTTCAGGTTGTACTGCTGATAAAATTACATGATCACTATCCGTAATTACTACAGCCCTCGTCCTTCTTCCATAAGTAGCATCAATTAGCATACCACGATCTCTTGCATCCTGAATGATCCTTTTAATCGGCGCAGATTCAGGACTAACAATGGCAATAATCCGGTTGGCAGCAACAATATTTCCAAATCCAATATTAATTAATTTAATATCCATAATTTTAATTCCCCTTTCTTTGACACTATTCTATATTTTGAATTTGTTCACGAATTTTATCAATCTCACTTTTAATATTGACAACGTGATTGGAAATTACCGCATCAGGAGATTTAGAGCCAATTGTATTGGCTTCCCGATACATTTCCTGTGCAATAAAATCCAGCTTTCTCCCTACAGCACCACCTTTCTCGAGATTTAAACGAAACTGTCCGATATGACTTTTTAAACGAACCAGTTCTTCATTAATACAGCTCCGTTCTGTAAGGATTGCAATTTCCATTGCTAATCGTTCTTCATCAACAATTTTATCCTCTAAAAATTCATTTACCCGGTTCCTCATCCGTTCTTTATACTCTTCTAAAACCTTTGGTTCCCTTTCTTTAATCGCATCCATCTCTTTTTCAATACTATCTAAACGTAAAACCAGATCACGGTAGAGTTCCTCTCCTTCATGAATCCGCATTTGCAAAAGAGAATCCAGACTCTTTTCTATAGTTTCTATTATTATCCCATGCAAGATCTCTTCATCATGTTCCACTTCTTTAAGTTTTAAAACTTCAGGTAAAGAAATTAATGTATCCATAGATAAATTCTGATCAAAATCCAGAGTCTTTTGTAACTTCTTCAATTCAGTATAATAACTCTTTGCCAGTTCAAAATTAAGTTGTGGGGTATAACGTCCCTCGGTAACATCTTCTTCTATCTTTAAATATAAATCAACCCGCCCCCGATCAATTTTATCTTTGATCATTTTTATTAATGTTGACTCTAAAGCCAACAAATAGTTTGGTATATGTAAATAAATATTGGAATAACGGTGGTTAACAGTCTTAATTTCGGCGATAACATGATAACCATCCCGTTTCGTTTCCCCTTTTCCGTATCCTGTCATACTTTTAATCATTCCTGTTTCACCTCCTATTCCGGCTTATTCGCTAATTATAACAGAAAATCTCAAAATCTCACCTTCTGGCTTTTAAATCTATTACTTATCATACCATAGGGATTAAAACAAATGCAAGACTAATTCATACGAAAAAAAGAAAAAAAGTATAAAATCTTTCTATATTTCATTTTAACCTCTACTGAGATTCTTTAAACTGACTTTAAAAATAAAACCTCTACCCGGACCTGAGCAGAGGTTTTACTAAACCTATAAATTATTGACAAACACTTGTTCTTTAAAAACTTGCTCATACACTGGTATAGGAAAAACTAAATATAATTTCTGAAGCGTATAAGTCAAGGCTTAAAGCCAGGAGGGCGGAAGCCTTGACTTTTAAGGACGCGCAGCCAGGACGGCAGAACGTCCGGTAGCGGAAGAAATTATATTTACTGTGGAAGTAAGTTATGTGCACTTCTTCTTTTTCAACAGCCTGAGGTTTTATTAAACCTGATATTTTTCAAGATATTTTTGATGAACTTTTCTATTCAAAATCGTCTGTAAAATATCCAGAATAATGGTAGACCAGCTGGCCATAGCCAATATAATCAGCCATTCCCTGTAATTTAGCATAGTAGTTTTGAAAATCTGTTGAAAGAGCGGAATATAGAGAACACAGAGATGCATTCCTGCAGAAACGGCAACCGCAAGCAAAAGCCAGATATTAGCAAATGGGTTAATTTGCCAGAGAGAATACTTCTCCGAACGGCAGGCAAAGACAAAGATGAGCTGGGCCATTACCAGAGTAGTAAATGCCATCGTCCTGGCTTCAGCCAGTGAACCTCCCTTCCAATAATATTCAAAAATAAATATACTTAATGTACTTAAACCAATCAATATTCCCTGTATAATAATTTTGGTCTGTAAACCATGACTAAAAATACTCTCTTTCGGACTACGGGCAGCCTTTTCATCACATCTTTATCACCGGGGTCAACTCCTAAAGCCAATGCTGGCAGACCATCTGTAACCAAATTCACCCAGAGAATTTGAATTGGAAGTAAAGGTAACGGAAAACCTAATATAATTCCTAAAAAATCGTCAAAATCTCACCAATATTACAGGATAAAAGATAACGGATAAATTTCCGGATATTATCATAAATATTTCGACCTTCCTCTATTGCAGCCACTATGGTAGCAAAATTATCATCAGCCAGAATTAAAGCAGATGATTCCCGGGTCACATCTGTTCCCTTTTTGCCCATAGCAATCCCGATATCAGCCTCTTTAACTGCAGGAGCATCATTTACCCCATCACCAGTCATCGCCACAATTTGACCTCTTGATTTAAAACTTTTTACAATTCGTAATTTATCTTCTGGAGAGACCCGGGCATAAACAGCAATCTGATCAATTTTAGAGGCAAATTCTTCATCATCCATCTGGTTTAACTCTTCACCAGTAATAACCAGATCTCCCTTATTTAAAAGCCCTAATTCTTTAGCAATAGCCTGAGCTGTATTGCGATGATCTCCTGTAACCATTACCGGTTTTATGCCGGCCTGCCGGCAGCGATTGATAGCATCTTTAACCTCTTTTCGCGGTGGATCAATCATTCCAATCAAACCCACAAAGACAAGGTCATTTTCATAATGATCCAATTTCTGATTTTTATCAATTATACAGTTAGGAAGTTTTCGATAGGCTACTGCTAAAACCCGCAAAGCTTCCTGGGTCATATACTCATTCTGATGCATAATTTTTTTTCTCATATGTGAAGTCATTATCTTTACTTGACTGCCATCCTGATATTTACTGCACCGTTCAATGATCAAATCCGGTGCACCTTTAATTAGAAGTTTCTGTACTGGCCCTTCTTTGACAATCACTGACATCCGTTTACGATTGGAATCAAAGGGAATTTCGGCTAGAAATTTATATTTATTTAATTTATCTTTAAAGATTCCCGCTTTAGCACCAGCAAGAAGTAAGGCTCCTTCTGTAGGATCACCTATAATCCGATATTCTTTAAAACGGATTTTCCGGTTAAAAAATTTCTTTTTCTCAGGTTGAATCAGTCTGGCATTGTTGCAATATACTCCAATCTCTAAAGCTAATTGTAAAGCAGAATCATTAAATTTTTTGTCAAAATCAATCATTCGGTTCATGGTATAGACCTTTCGAACCGTCATCCGATTCTGTGTTAATGTTCCTGTTTTATCAGAACAGATTACTGTAGCACAGCCTAAAGTTTCTACAGCAGGCAATTTTCTTACAATAGCGTTTCGTTTAATCATTCGTTGTACTCCAATAGCTAAAGATAAGGTTACAATAGCCGGAAGTCCTTCAGGTATAGCTGCTACCGCCAGACTCACACCAGCAAGAAACATCTGGTAAATTGATTCCCCTTTATATATCCCCACAGCGACAACAGCTGCACAGGTGATAAGGCAGAGCCAGACCATCCATTTTCCCAAATACCGCAAACGCCGCTGTAAAGGTGTATCTTCTTCCTCTACATCTGTTAGCATATTTGCAATCTTCCCCATCTCTGTATCTAAGCCGGTGGCAGTAATCAAAACCCGGCCCCGACCACGAGTTACAGTGGTACCCATATGTACCATATTCTTACGATCTGCAACCACAGTCTTTACATGAAGAGTTTCAGTTGTCTTTTCCACCGGAAAAGATTCACCGGTCAATAGGGATTCATCAACTTCCAGGTTTGTGGCCTCTATAATCCGGCCATCTGCTGGAACCCGATCACCTGCTTCCAATATAACCAGATCTCCCGGCACCAGCTCCCTTGCTTTAACAAATCCAACCTGACCGTTACGGAGTATTCGGGCTTCGGGTGCTGTCAATTCTTTAAGCGCTTGAAGCGAACGTTCAGCTCTATATTCCTGAATAAATCCCAAAAAAGCATTTAAAAAGATGATTGCCATAATGGTTATGGCATCTTCCATCTCCCCCATAAGACTGGAAATTACAGTAGCAGCCATAAGTACCATGATCATAAAATCTCTGAATTGATCTACAAAGATTTTGACAGCAGAAAATTTTTTTCGATCAGGTAATTTATTTAATCCAAAGGTTTTAAGCCGTTTCTTAACTTGATGGGTAGATAATCCATTTTCTAAATCCGTCTCAAGATTTTCTGCCACTTCTTTTGGTGTCATTTGATAATATGTTTTTTTATACATATTCTTTTCTCACCTCCAGTTTCTCTTTACTCTAATAATTCTATTCGATGGTTTGAAGAAAAATAACTTTATAGTTTGACTGTTTCTTATAAATCATTTATACTTAAAAGGAAGTATGTTCTATAATTTAAGGAGGAATAAAAAATGGCCTTTGATGGACTGGTTTTATATACATTCGTAGAAGAAATGAAAGAAAAACTAATTACGGCCCGGGTTGATAAAATCTACCAACCTGATCCATATCTAATAACCATAACTCTGCGCGGACGTGGAAAAAATTTGAATTTGCTGCTTTCAGCAGATCCCCAATATGCCATGGCCCATTTTACAAATGAAAAATTTATCAATCCTCCTCATCCTCCCGCTTTCTGTATGCTTTTACGTAAATATTTAATCGGTGGGCGAATTATAGAAATAGATCAACCCGGCTTTGAACGGATTCTCACTATTACAATTCAAAATCGCAATGAAGATGGTAAGATAGTTAAATATCGCCTGATTGCTGAATTGATGGGAAGACACAGCAATATTATCCTCCTTTCGGAAGATAATACGATCCTTGATGGAATAAAACGGATTCCATCCAGTATAAGCCGTCATCGTGAGGTTTTACCTGGGCGCCCCTATATTGCTCCACCTGCCCAGGATAAAGCCAATCCTTTAATGGCTGAAGAGTCTTCCTTTAAAGCCTTGATTCAGTTAGAACCAGATGTTAAACTATTTAAGGCAATTATGAATAACTATCGCGGCATAAGTCCACTAATTGCAAAGGAGATGGTTATAAGAGCTGATTTTGAACTCAATGTTAGAGTGAAAGATTTAAATCCTGCTGATCTGGATCAAATATGGCATTCCTTTAACCGGTTTTTTACCGATCTTAAGGAAGGGAATACCTCTCCAACCTTGATTGAAGATAAATCCGGTAATATTGTTGCTTATTCATGTTTTCCTTTAAAACAATATCAAAAAATGGTAGAAAAATCTTTTCCAACCATGAGCCAACTTCTAGATTATTATTTTGAAAATAAGATCAAAAAACAACGATTAAATCAACTCTCCTCTGATCTGAAAAGAACCATTGATAATCTACTAAAAAAAGACTTAAAGAAATATGATAAGCTTATTGATCAGTTAAATAAAGCTCAAAATGCTGATGACTATCGTATTAAAGGAGAATTAATCACTGCCAATATGCATCAGATAAAAAAAGGAATGAAAGAATTTACCTCTATCAATTACTATGACCCGGAATTGAAAGAGATTACTATTGAACTTGATCCAGCTCTTTCCCCTCAGAGCAATGCCCAAAAATACTTTAAACGCTATAATAAACTTAAAAACAGTATTAAATATATCAAAAAAGAATTGGCCAGTTTAAAAGATGAAATTGAATACCTGAAAAATGTAGAATTAAGTTTAGAGCAGATAGAATCAAAGCTAGATCTAGAAGAAATTCGTGAAGAATTGATTGAGGAAGGTTATATAAAAAAACCCCCTAAGAAAGCTACCCCTAACCAACATCAGCTGAAGAATAAACCGATGAAATTTAAAAGTTCCGACGGTTTTGATATCTTGGTGGGACGCAATAACCGCCAAAATGATAGATTGACAAAAAAAATTGCCTCCCGGGAAGATCTCTGGTTCCATGTCAAAGAAATTCCCGGTTCTCATGTAGTCATCCGGAATCATGATCGGCGGGATATTCCTGAAAGAACTCTTCTAGAAGCTGCTACCCTTGCTGCCTATTTCAGCAAGGCCCGGGAATCAACCAATGTCCCGGTTGATTATACTCAGATTAAATATGTAAATAAACCTAAAGGAGCTAAGCCTGGGATGGTCTTTTATGAAAATTATAAGACAATTATCGTAAATCCTGACGAGAAGTTAGTGGAAAAATTGCGAATAACATAAATTCATCTCTGGCCCATAAGAACAAAATGTCCTTACAAATACTGAATCCCATTAACTGCAAAGAACTAATTTTTCACTTCAGAAAATTTTTTATTTCGCTCAAAATTAGTTCTTTACAGTTTATGCTAAATATTATCTATAAACTGTGAAAATTATAATTTTCCGAATATCAAAAAACTCTCCTGAATAGAAAAATTCAGGAGAGTTATAAATTTGTTTGTCAAATCACTGAAATCAATCTCTAGATTTTTGAAATGAAAAATTAACTTTTTTCAGTAATCAAACCATCATGAATTTTAACCACCCATTCACACCATCTTGCTACTCGCTCATCATGGGTTACAATAATCACAGTACAACCTCTCTCTCGCAACCCTGCTAAAACTTCTAGTACTTCCTCTTCAGTCTCTGAATCAAGGGAACCAGTTGGTTCATCTGCTAAAATTAATTCTGGCGAATTAGCTACAGCCCTTGCTATTGCTACTCTTTGTTTTTGACCTCCTGATAACTGGGCAACCTTACGATATGCCAGATCAACCAATCCAAAAGAATCCAGAACATCTATTGCTTTATCTTTAATCTCCTTTAAACTTAAATCCCAGTTATATAATAAAGGAATAGCTACATTTTCCCAAACAGAATAATTTAACATCAACCCAAACTCTTGAAATACAAAACCAATCTTTTGGTTACGGATTTGCGCTAAATTTTTCTCATCTTTCCAGTCTATCTCCTGTCCATCAAGTATATAACTTCCAGCAGTTGGATAATCTAAACATCCAAGTATATGTAATAACGTGGATTTACCAGAACCTGATCGCCCAATAATTGCTAAACTTTGTCCTTTTTCTATTTTAAGGTTTATTCCTTTTAATGCTTTCACCTCTGAAGATAATCCCTGATTATAGATTTTTTCAATTCCATTCAATTCTATAAAACTCATTCTTTTCACCTCGTCTAATTTTTTGTTCCTCTAATCAAATTGACAGGACTTTCCCTTTTTAATTGCAATATAGGAGCTATTGTAGTTACCATAAGTATTCCCAGAATAATAAGTAGGGCCATTCCTATAACATATTTATCAACAATAAAATATGGTAAATACTTTTCTAAAACCGGAATACTATCTACTACCTTCAATAAAATAATAGCAATTGTTCCTGGTAAAAAGACCAGAAAAAGACTCTCGATAAATACAATAATCAACAACTCTCTTTTTCTAGCTCCACAGGCAAAATGAATTCCAAATTCACGTTTCCTTAACAGAATAGATAATGCATTTACCCCACTAAATCCAAATATAGCTAAAATCATAATAAGCCCACCAATAATGAAAATTCTTCTAATTGGTTCCTGTCTATTACGATAAAAATCTTTTAGCATTTTAGAAAAAGGCTGGACTTCTACTCCATACCGGGACAAAGCCTCTTTCCATTGAGGAACAAGTTGGTTGAATTCTTCTTTAGTCTTTACAGAAGTCCAGATTCCTCCAATATACATAGTACTTTTAATATAATCAGGAAGATAATCATTTTTGGCCATTATAACAGCAAAATCTATATTTGGTAATACTCTATACAAATCACCCTCCCAATTACTTAAATAATAAGTTCCTTTTTCAATAACCCCTGTTACTTCATAACAGTACCCAGCTGATTTGCCACCCATAAGTTCATCATAAAAAACAGTTCCTGGAATTAATTTTTCGCCCAATTTACTTCCTACCAATACAGGAATTCGTTTTAAACATATAGACCTTCCTCTTAATAAGGCGGAAGCATAAGAAGAAACTGAATCAAAATCAACTGTAATAATAGAGTTAAAATCATAATTAATACCCTTTACTACCTTCAAAGGTAACAACTTTTTCATGTTTTCATCAATTGCATAATAAGGAACACGTCCAATTCCATCAATCTCGAGAACACCTCTAGCAACAAGACCAATATATTCAATTCCTCTAAGATTTAATATAGCCTCATATACTTTTTGACCCAATTTTATTTGCTCATCAACTTTCCCATAATTGAATAAAGAAGATAAAGAAGAAAAATTAATAAATTGATTTAATTTCATCTCCTCAGAAAGAGTTTGATAAAATGTAATTCCCCTAAATAGTGCTAAAGCAAAAATGATAGCCACAAACCCTGCAAGAAGCTGCATCATAGCAACTCTATTCTGCCAACTTCGATTGTAAAGATTTTTCCAGGCAATATAGACTAGCCGCATTTATAACCACTCCTCATTCCTGATTTGCTCAACAGGAGCCATTTTAACTGCATAAAAAGCTGGTTTCAAACCACCTAAAATACCTCCAAAAAATGCTATTCCAAAAGAAATTAGTATTTGAACAAAAGATAATGTAATATGAAATTCATATCGATTTAACAAATCAAAAGTTACCCAATATAAAAACAGAGCCAACACAAAGCCTCCTATAACCAGAAAAAGATTCTCAATAATAATAAGTTTTATAATATCCGATTTTCTGGCTCCAAAAGCCATCCTTATCCCTATTTCTTTGCGTCTTCTCATAATTCCAAAATAAGATATAGTTGCCATATTTATTGTAGCCAATATAAAAATACCACAGACAACCAATAACGCAAAAGAACCTACAAGCCACATTTCCATAAGACTATCTTTATACTTATCATAACTACTGACTATTTCAAATTCAGAGTTCCCAGCATACTGAGCTACAGTCTCCTGTAAATTTTTGTATTGATTTGCTTTAAGACCTTTTTTAAACCAGATATTGAGTTGAATATTATCTAGCATTTGGGATAAATCAATTATCTCAAAAAAAGCCTTTAAAGGAATATAAATTACTGGTTTTTCATTATCGATAACCCCAATTATTTCTCCATATGTTCCATAATACTGAATTTGTTGACCTATTATTTGCTCTGTTAAAAAAGGTAATTGATTTAAAAGTCTTTTACTTAAAACTATAACCAATTCTTTGTGATTCATTTCTTCAAAAGTAAAAAATCTTCCTTTTTCTACCTGATAAATTTCCGATACATTAGGAGACATCCAGAGACCTCCCACTATTTCACCATAATCTAATGGAATTTCATAAAAACATTCTATTTTCTCTATATTAGACCATTTTTTTAATTGATCAGTAAGACCCTGTAAATCAGCCGGTAATCCATTATTATTTAAAAATTCAACAACATAACGTCCCAATAAATTCCCAAAATAATTTTTTCGCATCTCTGCCCTTTCAGCTTCAAACATTCCTATAACTGTTATAACGGAATATAAGGCAACTGCAAAACCTAAAATAATGATAATACTATACCAGGGCTCATACTTAAACTGCTTTTGTACATTTCTCCATCCAACAATTACTATACGTTTTATACTCATAAAAAACCCCCTACTTTTTCTCAACTATTAGACTAATTTTATCTGAAGTAATAATAAAAGGAAATTTTTTGCTATTAAAAACATTTGAAAAAACTATAGCAAAAAATTCATAGATACCAGCTTCTTTGGGTGCAATAAAATCAAAAGAAAAATCAAAAATTCCAGAATTCTCTGCATCCCAAAAAACAACTTCATTCTCATCTAATTTGATACTTTTATAATCTAGAAAAACCGAGACTGCATAGTTTCCTTTGGGAACTGCTGCCTTTAAAACCATAGATAACTTTTCTCCAGGTTGTGTACATATTACTTGGGGTTGGTAATTTAAAGTTGTTACTCCTGAGGGACCTACTACTACAAATGTAGACTCAATATCAGCTTTCATAAACCTGGCATTCTTTTTTTGAAAATTAAAATCCATATTTTTATCTTCAACATCTGAAATTTGTAATATTATTTTATACTTATTGGTAAAAAAGGAATATATTCATCTGATTTATATCCATGTTCACCCACACGTCGTGCAACAATAAACCATAAATCATTTTACCTTCTTAAATATACTTTAAAAAACATCTAAGAATCCCAATACTCGTGAGATTTCTTAGACACTTTCTTTCTAAACAAAATTTTATTATTATTTGTCAGAATCATTTAATTTTTAATAATTTTAAGACTAACTTAAGAAATAGTCTATAATTGAATGCTAAAATCATAAATTAATATAATCACTATTAATAATATAATTTTACTACAAAAAGCTAATTTTTCACTTCAAAAGAAATTTTTAGAACCATCTAAAGTTCGATTTCAGTCGAAATAAGGCACACTAATCAATGGGCCCTCCTAACCCTTGATTAGCTCATCACATCCTGTGATGAGACCTTATTTCGGCTGAAATCTCACTAAGATGGTTAAACGAAAAATTTCTATATCGCTCAAAATTAGCTTTTTGCAGTTTAATCATAATATTACTAAGATACAATGCAAAAAAACATTATCTAAAATAGTTATTTTTTTATGCTCTGTCTATAACTAATTTTTAAAATTAAAAAATAAACTGACCCGATCAAACCTGTTGTATAGGTTACAACAAATTTAACCGCGTCAGTCTGTCCCGTTAGCGGCCTGAAGCACTAAAGAGATTTTGTTCTAGATAATGCAAAGTTTCTTCTAAATTTCGACCAGAATGGTATTCCCGAATAACCATCTCAAAGAAATGGCGAATCTTTTTAAGAGCCTCTTTTGTGGTTAAAAATTTAGCTACCGGCTGCCCAAGATGGGGGTGTCGGCCTAATCTTCCTCCTATTAACAATCTGATTCCTGTCTTCTCAATACTTAAAGCACCGCTAGAACAAACCCGGGCACAATCTCCGCAGGAAAGACAGCGCTCATGATTTAAACTAAATCCTTCTTCTGTCAACAAAATAGCATCCTCCTGACATACCTTAATACAGGACCCACAATGTGTACACTTTTCTGGAACGGCACGCAAAGAAACTACCCCTTCAAGACCGATATCTTTAATCTGCGGCCTTGAACAACCATTCACACAGCCAGATATAGAAATCCGTAAAAAAGGATGAGAAACATTTTCACATGATAAACAATCTTTTAACTCATTTATTAAATCTAATTGATCCATTAGATCCAGAATTTCCATTTCCAGGTCTTTAGGATCAACTACACCTTTAGGACAACCTAAAAGACTACCTCGACAAACTTCAATTTTAACCGGCTCAGTAAGGTTAGCAATTAACTTTTTGGCCAATTTCCCCATTATAGATTTTCCCATAACTTACCTCACCTCCCTATACATTCTATAACTTTTAAGAGTATTTGTACAGGGTTTTAACATAATTTTTCGAAAATTTTTTTAGAAATTACCCTATATTAATCCAACTTTCCAATTCAGAAGGCTTAAGAATGGTAATCCGATCACCTTCCAATTCAATAATCCCCTGCCTACGGAATTTAGATAAAATACGGGTGATGGTCTCTCTGGTTGTACCGATCATATTTGCCAGATCTTGACGGTTCAATTTCAATTGAAAGCTAATTTTATCTCCATCTTCCTTCCCATAGGTTTGAGCAAGACGTAAAAGCAAACTTGCAGTTCGTGAATGGGCATCAAAAAGTCCCAGTTCCTTAATCTTCATCTGGGCTTCCCTTAAACGTTTATTAAGAAGCTTTAAGAGTCTTATAGCTAATTCTGGCTGTTCCATAATCAATGCTTCAAAATCCTTCTTTTTGATCATCCCCACACAGGCATCTTCCAAAACCCGGGCAGTGGCAGGATATGCTTCATCAGAAAAGATAACAGCTTCTGCAAAGACAGCACCGGGTTCAATTAATTTCAAAATCTGCTCTCCTCCTTCGGGAGTAATCTTAGAAATTTTAACTCTACCGGACTTTAAAAAGAAAAAAGCCTCCCCTGGTTCTCCTTCAAAGAAAATAATACTTTCTTTTGGGTAATAACGTTCACTGGCCAGATTAGCAATTCTGGCCAGGTCATCTTCATCTAGAGATGCAAAGAGATGAATATTATGTAGATATTTTGCATTTTCCATAGAGATCGTCTCCCTTAAAATTAAAAGATAATTTTTTTGATTCGCTCTTCCTCAGTAATAATATGATCTCTGGTAAAATCGTATGCATAACATGCTCCATTAACCATTTTAGTCATTAAAGCACCTTTAGCATTGGGGTTACCCTTTAGATGAGGAGCATCTAATAGTCCAATCTTAATAGCATGAGCAAGATTTTCCGGGTCAGTAAACGGATCATCTTTGCTTCCGCTAGCTTGTCCTAATTTTTTGATGGCATTAAGGAGAACCTGTGCTTCATTTAATAGTTCTTTTTTCCGTTCCTGAACACGCGGATCACAGGTCATATCAGGCAAGCCAAAGAGACAATTCTGGATTACCTGGCGCACCATCTTACAACTTTCGATGATATCATCGGGTGTGGCTGCATGATCTGCTTCACAATAAGCAACAACATGGACAATATCAGGCTTAAGAGCCATTGCCAGGTAAGTAGACGAATTAAGTTGTCCTTTTGCCATATCCATGTCAACAGGAAAACTGGAAAGACCTGCTCTAACTTGAGTATAAACTTTAAAATTTTCATCTTCTAAAGAAGTTATCAGCTCTTTTTTCGCCAACATCTTGGCTAAATCCATTACTCCAGAAGTTCCCGGAGGAGTATTAAACATATATTGGGCAACATAATCTTTAACACCCATCTTTTTAGCATTATAAGCAGCCAGATAAGCCATCACCACAGCAATGGTATCATGGGCATCCCTGAGACTCCAATGGTGGGCTTCATTTACTTCCACAGGAATATTCCTTTCACCATGCCATTTCATTACCTGCTGGTTTTCTGCAATAGCAGCAGCAACTGGTCTTGGCCCGCGCCCATCAAGTTGATTATACCAGCTTAAAGGTACAGCACACCAGGCATTATTGATTGTCTCTTTTAGCATCTCTGCCATCTTTAAAAGATCCCTTGTACCGCTATAGCATCTTAAAAGAGGATAATTACCGCGGCGGGAAGCTTTATAGATTGCTCTTAAATCATCTTCAGTACGAATAGGTACACCCCCGGCCCCTGATTGTTTAGGATCCATCTCTTCCGGACGGAAGAAAGATTCTTGAGCATTTTGATCTGGGCCAAGTGAGATGACATCCAATACTTTTGCTTCAGCAATCTTTTCAATCCCAGCTATGGTTTCCTCCAAAGAAGGTAATCCAAAATGATGCCTGATTACAGGAAAAGGAGCTTTTGCTTTAATTCGGTCTACAAGATTGTCTGGATATGATTCAGCTCCTTCTTTTCTATCCTCACCTTTTAAAAAGGCAATAATTTCATCTAAACCTTCTTCACCGGTAAAAATACGTTCAAAAAGCCCCACTTTGGCGGCCTCTTTAGCAACAGGGATTGTTCCTCCAAAAATATAGCGTGGTTTAGTTAAACCCGCTTCTAAAACAGCATTTTTTAACTCATTGAAAAGTTTAAAACCGGTCTCCGGTGTTAAGCGATAACCAACTGCCACCATTTCAGGTTCACTCTCGATAATAGCACCAATCAAATCCTTGATTGATACAGCAGGTCCTAAAAACTTAGTCCGATATCCAACATCTTCTGCTAAACGTAAAAAATTGAGAACGCCACCCACATGAACACAATTACCCAGGGCGGCGCCCAGAATTAGTGGTCTCAATTATCAACCCCTCCTTCACGTTCACGAATAATATGACCTAAATCTACCACTCTTTCCACTTCGGATCCAACAGTAAATCTGCTTACCTTAGATGGACGACGTACTTTTACTTTACCTGTTTCAACATAACTCTGAATCTCTTTTACTGTCATTCCTGCAAGACCTAATTTCTCTACTGTACGTCCTATAGCCCAATAATCCCTTTCATGTAAGAGGCACGCCATATCAATTATAGTATTAATAGCTGGGGTTGGAACTCCTAACATCCTACCTAATGAAGAAATAGGTACAAGACTCATGGGCACATCTTCATAAATATATCTATGATCAATAGTAGCCGGTGCTTTAATACCATCATACTGACGATTATTTTGAAAGACTTCATATAAAGTATTACCCTGAACGCCGTACACTTTACGCATCCAATCACGTGCAGTTAATACATCTACACCCAAACGCAATGCTACTGCCATCCGTTCATCATCAACCATCTGGGCAAAACGTGCAACTGACGGACTTATACCCTCATGATAATAAGTAAAATCTCCACGTGTCGATTCAATCCGTCCTACATTAAGGATAGTAGGTACTGGATGAAAAACAGCTCCAATATTTTCTAGACTGGTCTTGAGAATATTTTTCGCAGGGGTAAACTGAGGAAATACACGGTGAAGCTTGTTATAAACTACTGGGGTATCTACAGCAGGAAAAGCGGCAATGGGGACTATATTCTTTAAACCAAAAATTCTGGCTTGTGCAGGCCCAATTACCCTGCTAGCATAAAGGAAGGTCTGAGTTTCTGCAATATAGCATTTCTTTTTAAAACCTTCCTCTTTCAAAATTTGAGCAAATTCTAGTGCCCCACCCGTTCTTCCTGGATTGAGCACCACAATTTGCCCATCCTCAAGAACCGGTACCAATGCTCTGGCAAAAAACTCGTGAGCTGTCGCTGGTGTTACAATCATAATAATGTCAACACCAGCAATTGCCTGCCGCAAATCCGTGGTCACTTTTTTCAACTTACCAAAACCATTGAAAACACCGCTTAAGTGAATTCCGCCTATTTTACGAACTGCTTCAATTCTCGTTGCAGTTTTGTTAAAAAGATTCACCTCATAACCCATAAGGGCAAGATGAGCAGCCATTGCCTGTCCTCCATGTCCCGCACCCAAAACAGCAAACTTTGGCTTACGTTCAAAAAACATTTAAATCCCTCCTTTTTATTCGATATACCGACCTCCTTAATAGCTAGAAAAAATTATTTGACATAATATTATTATACTACACTTCGCAAAATGTATCAAATACTTCTTAGATAATACCCATATGATTAAACTGCAAAAAGCTAATTTTAATCGCTATTAAAATTTTTCGTTAAACCACCTTAATGAGATTAAAAAGAATGGCCTCATATGAGGATGTGATGAGTTAATGTTCGAAAAATTTCTTTATAAAGCGAAAAAATTAGCTTTTTGCAATAAAATCCTATATAAAAATAGATAATTCCCCTAAAAAATTATATGTACAGATTAAGAAAAATAGAATATCTTTTCTTTAAAAATTATATAAAAATTATTGGCTCTCCGTCAAATGTTGTGAAAGATAAGTTGGCTCCGTTGAATTGATTGGTAAATTGATTTTGAAATAAACATTTAAATTTAATAACTTAACATTGCATTAAATACTCTTCTCCTTAGATTCATAACATTTGGAACACCATATCCAATCCTTTTGATCAATTTAATCTTGTTATTGATACCCTCAGCAAAGCCATTGGTTATCTTAGTCTTAAAATAATTTAGTATTTTTTCTTCCCATCTTTGTATTATCTTTTTTACCTGGTAAAAAGGCATCAGCTTGCTTTTTATTACTTCTTTATACCACCTTTTTAGAGCTCTGGTGGCTTCTTTCACATCATCTAGCTGCAATAGGTCTCTGAATTCCTCTTTTAATTCCCAGGCCTTTTCTAGAGCTGGACTGAGTTCAAATAATTTGATGAGCTTTTCATGTTCTTCATCTGTCAATTCTTCAGCTCGTTTTTGGAGTAATAAACGACTTTGAAAAAACTTTCTTCTCTGATGATTATTTACTGTTTGTTGAACTTGTTTTCTAACTTCATCAAGGGCTCTGTTCATTAAAGTTACAAGATGAAATTTATCTATAACAATTTTTGCATGAGTAAATGCTGCATCTGCTACTGCTTTGAACGGCCGCCACATATCCATAGAGATCGATTGAATCTGTCGTCTTTGTTCATCTTCCCAACAATTAAAGTAGTCAATTAAATCATCCTTTTTGCGAGTAGGTAAAATGTCAATTAACTCCCGATTAATTGGATCTGTAATGCTAACTCCATATTTATGGCGTTTTAAAACTGCAAATTCATCGATACTGATGGCTTTTAATTGACTAAGTTTTGAAACTTGTTGTTTAATGAGAGGGTCAACTACTTTTTTAACTGCATTATTAACAGCTGTATAACTTAACCCGTTTTCTCTAGCAACTTTAGAATAATCCTTGCTGACAGTTTCTTTAGCAAGATATTTATCAAAGCGTTTGGTTTTACGGGCATATTTATCAATACTTTCATATTTTTCAGGGATACCCCTCTTATGACAATAAGGACAACGATATCTTTTCTTTAGAAGTCTAATGATTACTAGTTTACCTCTTATGGGGATGTCTCTAATATTTTGCCATTTTGTATCATGGATTTTATTAGTGATATTACCACACTGAGGACACACAATGTGATTTTTCTTTGCTTCAGCGATAAAAATATATCTGTCCTCCGTTGAAATAATTTCAGTTGCAATAATGTCTGGCAAATCAAGAAATTTTATGATATTATTATATTGCATTTGCTGGACTCCTTTCTTTGGTTTTTAGTTCGCAACTAATTAATTCAACGGAGCCAGCAAATGCCTTTTTATTTTTTATAATTTTTTCTTCACAACATTAATTATAGACCCAAATTATTTTAACAAATAAGAGAGAGTCCATGAGGACCCTCTCCTTTTAAGATTATTCTTCTTTTTCAGCTGCCCGAGCAGCAATAATTTCTTCAGCCTGCTTTTCAGGTACTTTTTCATAATGACTGTACTTCATGGTAAAGGTACCCTGTCCACCAGTCATAGACTTCAATTCAATAGCATAATTCCAAATTTCAGCTAAAGGAGCCTGCGCACGGATTAACTGACCATCTTCACATGGTTCCATACCCAAAATTTTACCTCTCTTACTGGTCATATGGCCCATAATGTCACCCATCATCTCTTCCGGAACGATTATTTCAAGTTCCATAATTGGCTCAAGGAGAATCGGCTTAGCCTGTTCCATACCTTTCTTGAAAGCTTTAGAAGCGGCAATTTTGAATGCCATCTCAGAAGAGTCTACTGGGTGATAGGACCCATCATAAACCACGGTCTTAACATCTACAACTGGATAACCGGCCAGTACCCCTGCCTCCATAGCTTCTTTAACACCTTTCTCAACAGCAGGGATATATTGACTTGGAATAGCACCACCAAATATTTCTTCATCAAATGCAAAACCTTCACCTCTTGGCAGAGGTTCCATTCTCATTAGAACGTGTCCGTATTGACCTTTACCACCGGTTTGTTTCTTATATTTTTCTTCAACCTGAGTTTTTACAGTTATGGTTTCCCGATAAGGAATCTTAGGAGCACGAATTTCAAACTCAACATTGAATTTCCGCTTGATAATATCGCGAACTACTTCGATATGCTGTGAACCCATACTCTTTACGATTAACTCTTTAGTTTCAGTGTTATGCTCTACCTCAAAGGTTGGATCCTCTTCAGCATATTTGTTAAGAGCAGTACCTACCTTCTCTTCATCTCCCTCTTTCTTCGCATAAACAGCTACAGAATACATTGGTTCAGGGAACTTAATAGCCGGATATTGTATTGGAGCATTAATATCACAGAGAGTATCACCAGTTTCTGTTACACTTAATTTAGCTACAGCAGCAATGTCTCCGGCAATTACTTCAGTCGTTTGCTCCTGTTCTTTACCCTTCATAAAGTATACTTTACCAACTTTTTCTTTTTGGTCTTTGTTTACATTAAAATATTCAGTATCAGAACTAAGTTTACCAGAGAGAACTTTAAAAATACTCAACCGGCCAACAAATGGATCTACAATAGTCTTAACAACAAATGCACTCATTGGAGCATTTACACTAATCTCGCGAACCTCTTCTTCTTCGGTACCTGGTTTAAAACCTTTTACTATACCTTTAGCATTTGGAGCAGGCATAGTTTCAATGATATAATCCATTAAAATTTCAACACCAGTACAGGTAGTAGCTGCACCTGCGAGAACAGGAACAACCTGACTGTTTTTTACAGCTTTGCCCAATACTGGAATTAACTCTTCGTCGGAGAGAGGCTCTTCTTCTAAATATTTCATTAATAATTCATCATCAGTCTCTACTAATGCTTCAACTAACATCATCCGATATTCTTCCATATCGTCCTGAACTTCGGCAGGAATATCGGTAGTTTCTTTAATAAGTTTACCTTCTTCATCATAATAATAAGCTTTTTTCTTCAAAATATCAACCACACCTTTGAATTCGGTGGCAGCACCAATTGGAATCACAACAGGTACTACATTTTGTCCGAAGTTTTCTTGTAATTCATCAATTGCCTTTCGAAAGTCAGCACTTTCGCGATTCATCTTGTTGACAAATACAATCTTAGGCAATTCATATTCGTCAGCCATCCGCCAATATCTCTTTGTATCAATTTCAACACCAGAAGCTGCACAGACTAAAATGATTACACCATCAGCAACACGTAAACTACCACGAACGTCACCGATAAAATCACTGTAACCAGGTGCATCAATAATGTTTATCTTATGATCTTTATAAAGAACAGGCAAATAAGAAGCATTAATTGAAACCTTACGATTTTTCTCTTCAGGAGTCCAATCAGAAGCAGTTGTTCCATCATCTACTTTACCTAAACGACTAACTACTCCACATCTGTAGAGCATAGCTTCTGTTAAGGAAGTTTTACCAGCTCCGCTATGAGAAACGAGAGCTATATTTCTAATTTGTTCAGTTTTCTGTACTTTCATAAACTTTACCACCGTCCTTTTTTAATTTGAAAGTTCAAAATATTATAATTGTTAAACTTGTACAGTGATCAAAGAGAACCAAATAAAAGATAAAATCTTTCCCCCTTCCCTTCATTATCATAAGCTAAATTTTTTAAAACATTGACCTCCGGTCCAAAGTAAATATAGCTGAAATTTTTCGATAATTTAATATTCGGGGGAGTATGCTATTTTTCCTGCTTATATTTACAGAATTCTTTTAATTCTCCGTCATAAAATATGTCAATTTACTTCTTACGTGTCCAGCGTTCCGCATCCCGTGTTCGGTACTTATCCATCATCTTTTTAAATGCATCTTCTAAGTCAATATCCATCGAGTTAGCCATACAACAAAGGATAAAGAGGATATCAGCCAGTTCCAATGCTAGATTACCTTCTTTTTCTGTGGGCTTTTTAGGTTTTTCACCAAAAAGATGATTTATTTCCCGGGCCAGCTCTCCCACTTCTTCAGTTAACCGGGCCAGCATAGAAAGCGGATGCCAGTAACCCTCTTCAAATTGACTTATCCAACGGTCAACCTCAGCCTGAGCCTCTTTTATCTCCATACTTTAAAATGACCCCTCCTCTCCCACTTTAAATTATCCCAAATTTTATCAATAAATTTATAGTGGTATTTAAATTTCAGATGATATTTTATAAATTCAGTCCTTATGAAGCTATTAGTTATCAACTAAAATATAATTAAACTGCAAAAAGCTAATTTTGAGCGACATAGAAATTTTTCGTTAAACCATCTTAGTGAGATTTCAATCGAAATAAGGTCTCATCACAGGATGTAATGAGCCAATCAAGGGTCAGGATGACCCATTTCGATGGTTCGAAAAATTTCTCTTAAAGCGAAAAATTAGCTTTTTGTAGTAAAATCAAATATTATTATTCTGTAAATCTATCCATTTTCCCTTTTTTTATTTGGAAAAATATATTATCATAATTAATGAACATGGGAAGAACCACTCCAGAAAGGAGAATTTTAGATGATTATCGGAATTGATGTTGGTGGCACCCACACAGATGGAGTGCTGATTAAAAATGGACAGGTAACAAAAACTGGAAAAGTGGTAACCAGACGTGATGATTTAAAGGAGAGTATCCTGGAAGTTTTAGATGAACTATTGGTTGGGCAGGATGAAAAAAAAATTGAACGGATTGTATTCAGTACCACACTGACCACTAATTTAATAGCTCAGAGAAAATATCCACCAACCGGCCTTGTTCTCATTCCTGGACCCGGAATGAAACCTGATTGGTTAAAGCTTGGAACGATTAACTGGTTATTGAAAGGTTCTATTGACCATCGGGGCCGGAAGGTGATGGACTTAGAACAAAATGAGCTAAAAAGTTTTTTAGAAGAATTGGCTACTTCCGGTATTGTTGATCTGGCTATTGTGGGAAAGTTTTCAACCCGCAACCCTTCCTTGGAAGAGAAATTAGAATCCTTTATCCGTGAACATTTACCGGAAGTTGATAATGTCCAATTGGGAAGCCGGGTTGCACCGGTATTGAACTTTCCAAGAAGAGTACATACTACCTGGCTAAATACTGCAGTCTATCGTGAAAATACTATCTTCCTTAAAGAAGTACAGGATGCTGTCCATAAGCGCGGGATTAATGCTCAGTTATATTTGCTCAAGGCTGACGGTGGAACCATGTTATTACAAGAAGGAATAAACTTTGGTGTTGAGACTATTAAATCTGGGCCAGCGGCAAGTATTATGGGATTTCTGGCTCTATCAGGTACTGAGAAGAGAACTTCTCTTTTGTTGGATGTGGGAGGAACCACTACCGATATTGCTCTGATAACAGGCGGTGTACCTCTTTTTGAACCTGAAGGTGTAGAGATTGAAGGCTATTTGACCTCTGTTAGAGGTTTATTAAATAGATCAATTCCCTATGGGGGTGACAGCCGTATAATTGTTGATAATGGACAGATTGGATTGGCTCCTGAAAGAGTTGGCCCTGCAGTAGCTTTTGGCGGCAGTGTACCTACATTAACCGATGCGTTGGTAGTCGCTGGTTTAGTAGAAAAAGGTGATCAAAAACAGGCACGATTGGCCTTCGCCAAATTAGTTGAACATATTGAAGATAGTTTAGAAGAAGCGGCCCAAAAAATTATTGACCACTTTTACTTAAAAGTCAAGGAAGCTGTCGAAGAATTACTGATAGAGTTAAACAACCGACCTGTATACACCATTCACGAACTTTTAACAGATACTCGACTTGAACCGGAAGTTGTGATGATGATCGGTGGGCCTGCTAAAGCACTTCTGCCTGGATTGGCTGATAAATTGGGATTGGCTCCAATTTTACCAGATTATTATCATGTGGCCAATGCATTAGGTGCTGCAGTTGCCCGGCCAACACTTAGACAAACTCTTTATGCCGATACAGCACAAAAATTCTATAGACTATCAGGAATTATGGGTAAACAGCAAATTACTGGAAGATTTACCCTTAAAGATGCCCGACAAATTTTATTGGAACATATGAAATCTATGGTAAAACAAAATGGTGGATTGAATATTGATGATAAATTGATAGAGATTACCCATGAAGAGAGTTTTAATCTAGTGCGGGGCTTTTCAACCCAGGGCCAGATTTTAAGATTAAAAGCCCAGGTCAAACCCGGTATCGATCCCGCCCTGGGAGAACTGAAATTTCTAATGAAAGGTGAGATAAAACAATGAAAAGTAATGTACCTGTAGCAAAAAATAGATTAGGACTGATCTTTTTTCCTGCTTATGACTGGGCCATAACTCCTGACCATCCTGAACGAGAAGAACGGCTTCTTTACACCCATGATCAGATTATAGAAGAAGGACTATTGGATGTGGAGGGAATTTACGAATTTAAACCCGAATTGGCTACTGAAAAAGATGTGGCCAGGGTACATATTTGTGTACCAAATGTAAAAACTCTGGCAACTACTTCTCACCTCATTTCAGCAGGTGGAGCAATTACTGCTGCAAAAAAGTATATAGAAGGTGTAGTGGACAAGGCTTTTGCCCTGGTACGCCCACCAGGCCATCATGCTTTTCGAGTGGTCCATGGAAATCGGGGATTTTGTAATATTAATAATGAAGCGATTATGGTTGAGTGGCTTAGAACCAACTATAATCCTGAACTAAAAGTAGTATTTATTGATACTGATGCCCACCATGCTGATGGAACTCAGGATATTTATTATCATGATCCAAATGTACTCCATATCAGCATACATCAGGATGGCCGGACTCTCTATCCCGGAACCGGTTTTACATGGGAATTAGGTGGGCCGGGGGCCATGGCAAAGACTTTGAATATTCCCCTCCCTCCCGGAACGACTGATGAGGGGTATCTGTATGTGATTGATGAACTAATACTGCCTATATTAGAAGAGTTTAAGCCTGATCTGATTATCAATTCTGCCGGACAGGATAATCATTACAGTGATCCTTTGACCAATATGGGTATCACTGCTCAAGGGTATGCGGAGTTAAATCATAGGTTAAATCCTCATCTGGCAGTTTTACAAGGTGGTTATAGTATTGAAGATGCACTACCATATACTAATCTAGGAATTCTTCTGGCCATGGCCGGGCTGGACTATTCTAATTTAAAGGAACCTGATTATCATCCTTCCCGTTCAAGACAAGATTCCAGGACTATGGATCAGATTAAACAGATTGTTGAACAGGTACGGTACTATTGGGAAAATCGGGACAGATTGATTTCTGATGAGTTTGAAACTATTGGCAATGGTTATTATCAACGGGAGCGGGAAATTTTTTATGATACAGATTATATTTCAGAAAAGCAGAAGGAAACTGTTAAGGTCTGTAATACTCCCGACTGTCATGGACATATTTTCATTAAGTCCATTGGCACTCATTTGGGGATTTATAAAAAAAGAGTATCTATTGCAGCAGTGATTATTCCGCGACTGGTATGTAAGGAATGTCAGCAAATAGCAAGAGAGAAATATGAAGAATATTGTCAGAAAGGGCAATATCATTATGTATATTTGCAAAATCAGGTGAATGAGGAGTATTTAAGATGGGTGAGAGAATAGTTAATTAACTTAAGAATATTAAGCCAGAATCTCTGTTACGGTCCCAGAGATCAGATAAACGATTGGATAACATCATAATATTTTATCAATGGTTATACTGCAAAAAGATAATTTTTTTCTTTAAGAGAAATTTTTGAAATCATCTGAAGCTCGATTTCAGTCGAAATAAGACTCACTAATCAAAGGGCCCTCCTGGCCCTTGATTAGCTCATCACCTCCTGTGATGAGGCTTTATTTCTCCTTCAATCTTGTTAAGATGGTCTAACCAAAAATTTCTATGTAACTTAAAATTAGCTTTTTGCAGTATAATCATCAATTTTATTTTATCAAGGAAAATTTTTTAATACTAAAGATGAAAGTCAACCATAATTTTATAATTTACTGGCATTACAAATATTTCTATCCAACGATCCAGATAAAATCTCAGGCTGTTGACAAAATTAGAATGTCAACAGCCTGAACTACTCTAATTTGGGATAGTTAATTTATTTTAACCAGGATTCAATGATCATCACTCTTTGGTGTTGGATGAACCGTACAAACAGAATCCACCCTTCCAATTTTACCCTGTGGGAGAGTATAGTTCTATTGCACACATTCAGCATAAAAAGAGACAGCAGCTTCTCCGGTACTGGTCAACTGACCACTGCGGTAAATAGATTCCCCGGCATTCAATACAAATTCTATACTACCCATAAAATCATCACCAGAAGTTGAATCAGAATCATATACTTCAATTTCAATCAGACTCCCAGCAGGTTTAGCTATATAGATAGCATTTGTATCTCCATCATAAGTGGTTATCAGAGCATCATCTCTTCCCATTTTCACAGGATATGCAGTTCCCTTTACAGCATCATCATGTTTCCATAAACGTTCATCCCAATAGATTTGTCCATCAACAAATATCTTCAAGTAAATATCACTTCCATTTCCAAAAGCATCACGATCAGCTAGACTGGTAACATCATACAGAACAATCTTATGTGTATATTGCGAATTGGAAACATAATTTCGACTCCAATTTCCTAATCCGGTAACATGAGTATCAATTAGGTGAGCTGGGTCTGACCAGGCAGAACCATTAAAGGCTGGGCCATCGTCAGCATCATCCCAATACCAGGGAGTTTTTGCTGCATTTTCCTGATAAGTATCTCCTCTAAATACACCAAAGGCAGCATATGTTTCTACAAAATCATACCTACGGTCCCAGAGGTCAGAAAAAGGTCTTAATGTATACGAATACTCATGTACCCAATTTCCACTTCCATCTGTTGGAACTTCAGCCCATCCACCATAGTAATAAACAATTCCATCACCGCCAGGAGCATCTCTACCATCATAGGCTTTCCAACCATGTCCATTATTGTCCAGAGAACTGCCGTTAGCCTGAATATAAATTTCAGGACGACCATAACTGTCAAAAAGAATTCCTCCATTCACAGTTTCTTCTGCTCCCCGGATATTCGGATCATTTGTATAAACATTCCAATCATCATGGGCCATTGTTATCATAACATGCAACGAACCATATGTAGAACCATCCTTTTTAATAGCCAAAACCGCTCCCTCAAAATCATTCTCATGCTGATCAAAGAGCGGCCCATCATCACGGGGATGAAAAGCATCATAGTTGATAAACCAGTGAGTTTCAGTCTCAACAACACTATAGTAAATATAAGAATATTTGGGATAATTATATAAATTTTCCCAGTTATCTATTCCTTTCCAATTGCTATCATAATTAAATAGAGTAAAATACTCGGCTTCATAATCATAATTAACATTTGTATCATGATAAAATCTAGGTGCCCAATGTTGAGCTAATTCATCATAAGTTATAGCCGCAACCGGCAAAGCCATACCCCACATCACTAAAAAAAGAATGATTAAAGGACTAACTTTTCTCATAGCTTTTCCTCCTGTTCTTTGATTTTTGATAGTTAAAAACTGATAAAGAATAAAAATTTATCCCCATTCTTGCCTCCTTTCTGTGTTTATTCTTTCTTTCTAATACTTTCCAGTCAATATAAGTATATAATATTTTCTTTGTTTTATCAAATAAAGTTGTAAAATACAACAAATAGCCTTTAAGGGTTTTTGGATAATAATTACAGCTATAGGTTAAGTAAATGAAAAGTTCTTTCTGTAGAAAAGGGCACTTTCAAGGCAAAAAAAAGGATTCTACCTAATGATTTAGGTAGAACCCCTTATTTTGTATTACTTATTTTTCAAAACATAACCTCCCCGACTTTATCAGATATATAAATGAACAAACTGCAAAAAGCTAACCATCTCAGTGAAATTGAAGGAGAAATAAGGTCTTATCATAGCTTTTGATAAACCAATCCATGGATTGCCCTGAAATCAATCTTTAGATGGTTCGAAAAATTTCTTTATGAAGTGAAAAATTAGCTTTTTGCAGTAAGATCATAAATTTAATCAAAATTCCTCTTAGATTTTCTTTTGTAATACCAAAATTTCTACAGAATCATCTAAACTATCCTTATATCTCGATACTTCGATAAATCCGTGTTTTTTATAAAATTGACGTGTCCTATGAAATTGCGGATAATCAGAATTTTCTGCAAGAGTATTTACTTCAATTACTTCAATATTTTTTGATTTTAAGTAATTTTCAACTACTTTCAAAAGCTTTTTCCCAATTCCTCTATTTTGAAATTCTGGATGGACAGCCATCCATGAAATCTTCCCATTATGATAATTTGATCTTCCTACTAAAAACGAGATAAATCCTACAAATTTATCATTTACAGTAGCAACATAACCATCATGTCTGCTGATATTATTCCTAACTGCCTCTAATGTCGGCTTAGAAAAATATTGAGGAAGTAATTCCAGTAACTTAATAATGTCTTGAGTATCTTTCTCTTCCTTCTTTCGTATTTCGATAGATATCCGATTATTCATAAAGCACTCACCCTTTTTTAGCCAAATTATTCCAAAGGCGCCACACTAGCAACAGGCATTCCCTTAAAAACATAAGACGCTGGACGCACCATAATAGCAACACCATCTACCGGCGCCAAAATATCCTTTTCACCTATACGCCCTAAAAGATCACCGTTTTTAATTTCATCGCCTGGCTTAACAGCAGGAATAAAAACACCATCCAGATCAGTTTTAACGGGCTGTAACTTACCATAAAAAGTAGGTTCTGGTTTGACATTTTTTCCTTTAATCATACCTAAATGACGCAATAAATTAATAAGTGATTGATAACATTCCTCTGCAGCTTCCAGGTTGATGACCCCATCTTCTCCTCCACCGGGCAGTTCGATAATAACCGCTGGAATACCTTTTTTACAGGCCTCAACAAAGAGTTGACCATTGGCACCCCAACTCTCAATAACACGTGGAATAGATAACATACCCGCTAACTCTTTTGCAAAATCATATTCTTGCCACAATGCCAGGGTATAACTTGAACCCCAAAGACCGCAACAATGCAAATCAACGATATAATCAACATTCTGGGCCTCTTCCCAAATCATATTAGCTACAGCCTGGCTTGGGCCAGAATCCCGGCTTCCCGGAAAAATGCGGTTCAAATCCTGTTCATCATAAGGCGATGTACGCTTAAGCCGCCGAAAAGCAGTCGGATTGGAAATAGGTAGTACTTTAACCGACCCTTTTAACAGTTGGTTCTCTTCGAGAAAACTAATTACCTTATGAGCAACATAAATGCCTGTCGCTTCTCCACCATGAATTCCCCCGGTAAAGAAAACCTGAGGAGTTCCTTCACCAAAGACATGAAAAGTCAATTCTACTTTTACAAAATCATCAACTATACGGGTATAGGTACTCTTTTTCATGATGTATCACCTCTTTTAATATTGATATATTATAAAATTTTCCATTGCCTATAAAAAGTTAGAATAAACAGTAATATTTCTTTTGTTTTTATATTAGATGATTAAACTGCAAAAAGCTAATTTTGAGCGACATAGAAATTTTTCGCCAAATCATCTTAGCGAGATTTCCGACGAAATAAGGCCTCATCACAGGAGGTGATGAGCTAATCAAAGGCCAGGAGGACCCGTTGATTAGGAAACCTTATTTCGGCGGAAATCGAGCTTTAGATAATTCGAAAAATTTCTATAAGAAGCGAAAAATTAGCTTTTTGCAGTTTAACCATCAAATTCTTTTTGCTCTTATAATCTTATAATTTATAGAACAATTTTGTCAGAAAAATTTTTAAAACTTAATTTTAACTTAAATTCAGCAAGTAAAATGCCTAATACCTGATATTACGGACTTTGATAACATAAATTATTGAAAAATTTTGGGTCTATAATTAATGTTGTGAAGAAAAAATTATAAAAAATAAAAAGGCATTTGCTGGCTCCGTTGAATTAATTAGTTGCGAACTAAAAACCAAAGAAAGGAGTCCAACAAATGCAATATAATAATATCATAAAATTTCTTGATTTGCCAGACATTATTGCAACTGAAATTATTTCAACGGAGGACAGATATATTTTTATCGCTGAAGCAAAGAAAAATCACATTGTGTGTCCTCAGTGTGGTAATATCACTAATAAAATCCATGATACAAAATGGCAAAATATTAGAGACATCCCCATAAGAGGTAAACTAGTAATCATTAGACTTCTAAAGAAAAGATATCGTTGTCCTTATTGTCATAAGAGGGGTATCCCTGAAAAATATGAAAGTATTGATAAATATGCCCGTAAAACCAAACGCTTTGATAAATATCTTGCTAAAGAAACTGTCAGCAAGGATTATTCTAAAGTTGCTAGAGAAAACGGGTTAAGTTATACAGCTGTTAATAATGCAGTTAAAAAAGTAGTTGACCCTCTCATTAAACAACAAGTTTCAAAACTTAGTCAATTAAAAGCCATCAGTATCGATGAATTTGCAGTTTTAAAACGCCATAAATATGGAGTTAGCATTACAGATCCAATTAATCGGGAGTTAATTGACATTTTACCTACTCGCAAAAAGGATGATTTAATTGACTACTTTAATTGTTGGGAAGATGAACAAAGACGACAGATTCAATCGATCTCTATGGATATGTGGCGGCCGTTCAAAGCAGTAGCAGATGCAGCATTTACTCATGCAAAAATTGTTATAGATAAATTTCATCTTGTAACTTTAATGAACAGAGCCCTTGATGAAGTTAGAAAACAAGTTCAACAAACAGTAAATAATCATCAGAGAAGAAAGTTTTTTCAAAGTCGTTTATTACTCCAAAAACGAGCTGAAGAATTGACAGATGAAGAACATGAAAAGCTCATCAAATTATTTGAACTCAGTCCAGCTCTAGAAAAGGCCTGGGAATTAAAAGAGGAATTCAGAGACTTATTGCAGCTAGATGATGTGAAAGAAGCCACCAGAGCTCTAAAAAGGTGGTATAAAGAAGTAATAAAAAGCAAGCTGATGCCTTTTTACCAGGTAAAAAAGATAATACAAAGATGGGAAGAAAAAATACTAAATTATTTTAAGACTAAGATAACCAATGGCTTTGCTGAGGGTATCAATAACAAGATTAAATTGATCAAAAGGATTGGATATGGTGTTCCAAATGTTATGAATCTAAGGAGAAGAGTATTTAATGCAATGTTAAGTTATTAAATTTAAATGTTTATTTCAAAATCAATTTACCAATCAATTCAACGGAGCCAACTTATCTTTCACAACATTTGACGGAGAGCCAAAATTTTTTGTAAAAAATAAAAGGGATAACTCCTCTTTTCTGGTAAATAATTTAGTAGGAAAAAAACATCCAGAAAAGAGTATCCCTATTATAAGTTTACCAGAAAATTAAAGAAAGTAAATAGCTTAATCGCAAAAGTTTCATTTGATAATAAAACAGTGTCTTTACATGTAGCCTTCACATACATTGAAGCTTTTAAGAATATCATTGGTTTCAAAGATTTAATTGAGGATACGATATCATATAACAAGGCAACAAATTCTGTATTTTCTACTGCTGACATAATAGATTTTATGGTTGATGCTGTAATACAGGGTTATTCAAGATTTTCACATATGGAATCTCTTAGAGAAGATCAAATTTATACTAACTTCTTTCAAAGAAAAGCTGGGAATTATCGATAATACTAAATGAAATTCTTGACCTGACACTCGAAAATGGAAAACATCATACTAACCATAAATTTCTTGATTTCTTCAGAAGCTGTGAAGAAATAGTTCCTTCTAACTGGTATATAAAGCGTATCCGTGGTGGCCGTGGTATATTTGACCAGAATAATTTCAAATACTTTGAAGAACAAGGATATGAATATGTTGTCAAAGCTAAAATGCAAAAGGGTGTTCAAAAGATAATTAATTTCGTTAACCAATATCCTGAACAGTATCCCTGGATTCCTATAAATAAAGTATTTAGTGTAACCGAAATAACAGTCCCATTGCCTTCCTGGGATAAGTCCAGAAGATTTATACTCGTAAGGAAAAGGCTTCCCCGCAGCAAAAATGGGCAGTTAGTCTTTAATATGGATGAGTTTAAATATGAATATCAAGCTATAGTCACTAATATTGATTATCTAACTGTGGAAGAAATTACGTTGTGATATTGAAAACAGGATTGACGAACTAAAAGAAGGATTTGCCTTTTCCCAAAACAGTCAGCAAAATAAAAAGTGTAATGAACTCTTTCTGTTAATTAAAATGATAGCTTACAATCTCCATAACTGGTTTAAACAGAGTATATTACCGGAAGACATGCAGAAGCATGAAATAACCACATTAAGAAGGATATCATATAATCTGCCAGGCAATCTGGTTGGTAATGGTTATTACCGACATATTAGATTTGCTCCAAGTAAATGGCTTGAAAGAGTAATCAATTATATCTGCCACAGGCTTAAATGCTTCTTTAAAACTGTTGTTTTTGCATAAAAGACAGTTGGACAATATTTATTTTTTTCAGTCCCGAAAGGAGGCTTAGTTTCTTGTACCCAAAAATCGCATCAATATGGACGTTTGCTTTACATTAGTTATTAATATGTAGTTTTTAAAGATCAAAAAGCGTAAAACTGGCTTTAGGACATCTGTTTAAGAGAGAATTTCATTTATTTTCGGCTATTTTCGGCCTACTTGCCGATTATAAGTTAAATATAGAAACACACTTCCTCCAAAAACAATAACAAAGATAATTATTTTATATAGTAAGTTTATCTGAAACAAATCCATTTTAAATAACAGTAAATACGGAAGAAAAAAAATTAATGCGACAATGGCAGGAAGCAGTTCCTTTTTAATAATCGCGTAAACTATAAAGGCACCTATTACAACAAGTAAACTGTCCATATTTTACACTCCTTTCTAATGATTAAATGTAAAAGTTAGTTTACAGAGCAATCCAAAAAGCATTTATTTTATTTACCATACTGAGACCAACCACGTACAAAACCTTTACAAAATCTATAAATGTCCCCTATGTAACTGATTGGACCTCCGATGGTCTTCTTTATTCCCGCCTTGAGGGCAGCCTTAACACCCACTCTTCTTCCAATACTTCTCGTCGTATGATAAATTAATGCGCCACCTTTTTCTACAGCAACTTCATCTGGTTTAGAAGTATATGCTTTTCCAACTTCTCTTAAGCCTGATGCAATACTCTTACCTATTCTGGAATTGTTAAATCTTTTCATCTGGTTTGCACTTGAAAACCCAGGAACTTTAAAATCTCCATTAATTTTGTTTGGATCCACATTCATATACGGATAAGGCATTTGTCTATCTCTCCTTTCATAATCTTTTTATGCTCTGTAAACTAACTTTTATTACTCTAATGAATCATGATGAATACCTTTAAACATCTTTTTCTGCTTGTTATATACATTTGTTTTCGAATTTTTGTTCACTAGATTAATAGTCTTTTCTACCAGTACTTCTCCAGTTAAAAGAATAACACTAAGTTGTAAAGGTTGCAATTCTTTTAAATTCATAGTATGAGAAAAACTTAAATGATATGGTGGATTTGTTGAAGGTGGGATAATTTCCAAAAAAACTATATAAACATTGTTTTTCTTTGTTAAAAAGAGAGATATTAAGGGGCAAATAATCAATCATATTATTAAATTCCATAAATAAAATCACATTTTCTTTTTTTATATCAAAATAACTTGTAAAATTACTGGGTTGAATTTGACCTTTTCTATTAACATAAGTTTCTAAACAGGTTACAGCATTTAGCAGTTCTATTTCCCTATAAAGTTTAAGTAAGCTATTAAAGTCAAGTAACATAAGATCTTCTTTATTTACTTGTATCACAACTGGCTCAGAAAATAAGTCAACTTGATTCACTAAATCCGATAGTTGAATCCATCCATCTTTATTTTGAACAGGAAATATTTGATTTTGAACTTTAATAGAAATTTCCTCTTCAGCAAACATTGGGATATAAATAGTATTCATAATGTAACCTCCCACGCTAAAGTCGTATTGTCAAAAGTTTTTTTTAGTTTTTGACCATAACCCCTTGATATTACTAATTTTTTTATTTAAAACTTGCCACCCCCTTTTTTTGAGATATATTTTAAGTTAACTATATCAAAGAAAGGGGTAGCAAACCTTGATTAAATTAATTCAAATATTACTGTTATACATTCAAATTCAACAAAAAATCATTGTTTTTCTCATCAGCTCTTTGCCTGGTAAGCATATTACTCGTAAAGCTCATGATAAATTGATTGACAAACACTACCGAAAACTTCAAGTTGATCAAATGCCCATTATTGAAATTCCTGAAAAACTAAACTTTAACCAACTTCTTATCGATTATCAAAACTCACATGGTAAACCTCTCAAACCTATCAAACGTCATAAAAACAAGAAAGTTAAAATTCCCAGTAACCTTGGTAACCTTATATGCCCACGATGTGGCGCTCCTCATCAATATCTATATAGCCCCGTAATAGGTTTAGAGATAAAGTATGAAAATGATATAATAATGATAGAGAGGGTATTATTCATGAAACGTAAAAAATATTCTGATGAACTCAAACAGCAAATAATTGAAGAATGTCGATTGATTGGTAATATTGCATTAGTTGCACGTCGCCATGAAATTTCAAGGCAAACTGTTTATAGTTGGATTAAATCCAGTCGTCAAAAAGGTTCTACAGAATCTCTTCCAAGAGACGAGAAAAAACAGTATTTGGAAGTTTTGAAAAAATTAGAATAAAAAGTACTGAGAATGATATGCTAAAAAAACTTCTTGCTGAGAAAGAATTAGAACTGGCAATTCTTAGGGACCTTAGAGATAAAGTAAACCCTCAATAGCCGACAAAGTTGCCATAGCAAAGAAATGGATGGAACTTGGATATAAGACCAGCCTGGTTTTAGGCTTTGTCGGCTTATCCTCATCTACATATTATGAGAACATATCAAGAAAACCAAAAGAACAGGCTGATATTAGAAAACCTTCAGGAAGACCAATTCCTGGTTACTCTTTTACCAGTAAAGGTGTAAGAATCTTTGATGAGCAAATTAAGGAATGGTTATGTAAGTTGGTTGCTGGAGATGGGTTTGATTATGGATATCGTAAACTGACAGTATGTCTTCAGGAAGACTATGATCTTCAAATTAATCATAAAAAGGTTTATAGGCTATGCAAAGAATTGAATATCTTAAGGCCACAGAGAAAAATTAAACAAAGATATCCTCGTCGGTTAGCAAAAAGAGAAAAGATACATTCACAAAATCAATTATGGGAAATGAATATAAAATATGGATATATTTATGGAACTGATCAATTTTTCTTTCAACTATCACTCATAGACGTTTTCGACCGTTCAATAATAAATTATCATTTAGGATTATCTTGTAAAGCAAAAGATGCTTGTAAAGTTTTAAAAAATGCATTAAGAAAAAGGTGTATAGTAAAAGGAATGGACATGCCAAAAGTAAGGACAGATAATGGTCCTCAGTTTATTTCGCATAAATTTAATAGCTTATGTAAGGAATTAGGTATAGAATATGAAAGAATTCCTGTAAAAACCCCGAATATGAATGCACATATAGAGGCATTTCATTCAATATTGGAAGAAGAATGTTATAGTCGTAATGAATTTAAAAGTTTTATGGAAGTATATGACATAGTAAGTAATTATATGAAGTATTATAATGAGAGAAGAAGGCATGGAAGTATCCGAAATATGCCTCCGGCAAAGTTTTATGAAGCATTTAAAAATAATTCTGTGAAAATGGAATCTTTTATAGCATAATCTCCAATATTAAGGGGTTAGCCCGTTTAGTTTTTAAGGAGATTTATCAAAAGCTATCTTATATATGATTAAACTGCAAAAAGCTAATTTTAAGCGCTATTGAAATTTTTCGTTAAACCATCTTAGTGAGATTTCAGTCGAAATAAGGTCTCATCACAGGATGTGATGAGCTAATCAAGGGCCAGGAGGGCCCTTTGATTAGTGTGCCTTATTTCGACTGAAATCGAACTTTAGATGGTTCGAAAAATTTATTTTTACAGTTTAACCATCAAATTCGTTTTGCTCTTATAATTTATAGATTAATTTTGTCAGAAAAATTTTTAAAACTTAATTTTAAAAAGGTAATTTTCTCTTTTTGTCTAAAATAAATTAAGGTAAAAATTTGCATTGAAAGGAGTTGACAACATGATAGAAAAATTTGAAAAGGTAATTGACCAGATATGCAAAGAACTGCAACAGCGTGATAATTTAGTAGGCATTATTCTATTTGGATCTCTAGCTAAAGGTAATTACCATAAAGGAAGTGATATAGACCTTTATGTGGTGGGAGAAGATGAAAAAGATCGAGTTACTTTCTTTTACAGAGAAGGAATTCCTGTACAGCTGCTGTGGCGATCTGTCGAAGATTTTAAAAAGAAAATATTAAAACCAACTAGAGATATCCCTATGGGATTGATTGGTAAAATACTCTATGATCCTACAGGCATGATACAAAAATATATGGAAAAATCCAGAAAGCTAGCAGATCAAGGACCTAAACCTTTAACCGATCATGAAAAGATAATGATTAGAGCAACCCTCTCGCAGGATATGGAAATTATCAACGGATTATTAGACAAAGGCAAAACTGCTGAAGCAGTTATTTTAATGAACGATTTACTATTAGAAGCAATCAGTGCCTATTATGATATTAAAAAATGGTGGATGCCTAAACGCAAACACCTTATTTCTGATCTCAAAAACCATCACCCGGACCTTGGAACTCTTGCTGAAAAAATTATTCTGGAAACTAATCCAAAAGAAAAGTTCAAGAAACTCTATAAATTAAGAAATATAGTTCTGGATTTAATGGGAGGTGAATTGAAAGAATTTGAAATAATCTTTTAAACCCAGTACAGGATTCCCTGCCGCCATGGAGTTTACTATATTTTTATCTTTGAAAGTTTTTAAAAAAAAAATAAGGTACACCTGCTGAACGGACAATCGAAAATGGCAAGATTGTCGGGCATGTTAAAGAGGCAGCCATTGGTATAAATATATATGAGATCTTTAAAAATAATGTTTAAAGGATGTCAATATCATAGTATAAGACTTCAGATTCAGTAAAAAAATTATGGGGCAATTTATTCGCCCCAACAGAAAAAATTGAACTTTTATGGTTAATGAAAATTACTGATACCTGGAAGTTCTGTTTTCCAGGTGCTCAAATTTCATTTAACTAAAGGAGAGAACATAACTTATCTATGTTCTGGTAAATATTAATAAATAAAGAATAGTATTACCATCATTCCAATACCTGCAAGAGTAGGCCAGAACAGCTCTTTATAGGTATCCTTTAAAGTCACTCCAAAATATTCAGCAGTCAAAATTAAACAAAAATGTACAGGTGATATATAATAGCTAAAAAAGGCAGAACCGTACATCAAAACTACATATCCCATATCAATCTGGTTTCCACTAATAAATGGAATCAAAAGTGGAAAAGTAATTCCGATAGCACCTGATGTAGAACCAGTGAGAAATCCTACTAATCCAGGCAAAACCACTGCTAAAAACCAGATAGGCATTCCAGCATTTATAATACTCTCCGCTAACTGATATAAGGCATCCAGGTTGTTTATAAATTCCCTAAAGACCATAATTCCTAAAATACCAAGACTTAATTTCCACTCAATACTCTGCCAGATCATCTGAAATTCTATTTTGTCCCACTTATAAATCACAAGAATAACTATACCTATAGATAATGCACCCCAAAATGGTAAAGGTGTAAAAAAAGGAAGTAAAATACCAACTAAAAGTGGCAGCAGCGCTAGAAAAAGTTCTTTGACTGCCCGTCTTTTAACAACAGCTTTTGCTTCTTTTATAGAAGAATTCTCCATCCCGCGGAAAAGGGTAATAAAACCTACTACACCTAATACAATGGTCAGCGGAGCCAGATGTCGAATTAAGTAAAATACATCTCTTCCAAGTAATCCAGCAGCCAAAATCAGTCCCGGAGTAAAAGGAAAAACAAAATACCAAATATGCCGGAAAAGCAAATTAATTGCCATTTTTTTACGATTACTTAAATTCAAATCTTTTGCAATAGAATTAACCATTGGCGCAGATAACATTGCACCACCGGGAATGGCAAGAGCACCCATCACAGATGGTACCACAGCAAGAATTATTTGAAACTTACGAAACAGGGTTGATAATGCACCAATCATTTGATCCACCAAGCCGGTTTTATCCATCAAATTAGCAATAATTCCAATATTAATAATTACTAACACCAATTCCAATGTAGTCTTACTAAAAAGTCCAGCACTTAGAAATTCAAAAAAGTGGGTTAACCCAATCTTCGGTGAAGTTAAACCAATAATTATCGAACCCGTAAACATTGCAATCCCTAAATTAATTCTTTTCATGACCATACCTATAATCACAACAAATGCGATTAATAGCCCTATGATTTCCACTAATATTATTCCTCCTTGATCTCTATAAAAATAAAGCAAAAACTGATCTTACTGCAAAAAACTAATTTTTCACTTCATAAAGAAATTTTTCGAACCATCTAAAGTTCGATTTCGGTAACTTGATTAGCTCATCACATTCTGTGATGAGGCCTTATTTGACTGAAATCTCACTAAGATCGTTTAACAACTCAAAATTAGCTTTTTACAATTTAATCAAAAACTTTTTTACAATAAACTTAATCCATCAAAGACAGGAGAGCTGGTGTAATATCTACCAGCTCTTTTATTTTATTTCCTATCTTATCTTTCCCACATCCTATTAGAATAGTAGGAACTGGGTTACAGGTATGAGTCTTTATTGAAAGATCCTCAATATTACCATGATCACTGGAAAGAACCACCAATGTCTCTGTTAAATCCAAATCAGATAATACCTGTCCAATAAATCGGTCCAGTTCTTCGAGCAAAGAGACGGCAAATTCCATATCCTGTCTATGCCCTGCAATATCTGTAAGAAAATATTCATATAGAGTAAAATCATGTTCCTTAACAATCCGAGCCAGGTTTTGCCCTGCTTCCTCCGGCTTCATCAAGGGTAAATTAAGTCCCTGCTTGATAAGAAGCCGGTTGGTAAAATCCTGATAAACCGCTTTCCCTTTGGGAATCTGATCTGTTAAGCGAAAAGGTAAATTTGAAGTCAGCACAGAAACTGTGGTTACTGAACCTTTAATTTTTCCTGCATGAATACCTTTTACATAATCCTCAGTATAAGCATTTGCAAAGGTGGCTTTTTTTTCTCTGGCTTTCATCTGTTTTAGAATGTTCTTTTCAGCGATAATCTTTCTTAATGTTGGCCCTGGAAAACCATTCACATGCCGCCCTATAATCTGTGAGGCCTGTACACCTGTTAAAAGAGCAGTCTGACCAGTAGCACTCTGGGGGATTCCTTTAACTCCCTGACTTGCATCTGTAGGAATTACAATACTGTCCCCACCTTTAAAAAGCCAATCGAAGGTTGGTGTATCTGCAGCTACAATCGGATTTACTTTTGAATCATCTGGGCCAATCCCAAATCCATCAATAAATAAAAACAAAATCCTCATCAGTGTCGCATCCCCTGTAAATCTTTTATCCTTTACTCATTTACTAACATTAATATATTCATTGTATATCCTGAAAATCCTGCTTTTCTTTCATAAAAACTTCGTATTGCTAAATTTTTAAAAAAAGCACACTAATCAATGGGTCCTTATGTCTCTTGATTAGCTCATCACCTCCTGTGATGAGACCATTCTTTTCAATCTCACTAAGATGGCTAAACGAAGAATTTCAATAGCGTTCAAAATTAGTTTTTTGCAGTTTAATCATCTATTAATAAATCTACTTCCCGGCTTAGTTACAGCTACCCCTGCTTTACAGAAAGGACATTCTTCCGGCATGTAGGTCTTTAAATCCAGAGTCAATAATGCTTTAAATTTCACACCGTCAAAATCAGCTTTACCACCACTCCGATCAATAAATGAACCGATTCCAACAATTTTACCACTTAAATTCCTCACTACCTCCATCACTTCCCGAACTGATTTACCTGTAGTCACAACATCTTCCACAATTAGCACCTTTTCCCCCGGTTGAATATAGAAATTGCGGCGCAAACGCATTTGGCCATTTTCCCGTTCGGTAAATATGGCCCGTTTTTTCAGAGCACGGCCAACACCATTGGAAATAAGAACTCCTCCCATTGCCGGAGCAATAATCAAATCAATCTCTCTATCATTAAATAGATTTGCTAAAGCAGTGCAAAATTTATCCAGATACCAGGGATATTGAAGAATTTGAGCACATTGAACATAAGCTTCACTGTGTCGTCCTGAAGATAATTGAAAGTGTCCTTTTAAAAGAGCACCTGTTTCCTCTAAAATTCGAAGCAGTTCTTCACGTTTCATCTCTAATCAACCTCCCTTAAGATCTCCTCAGCGCAAGACCTATAATGTCTTTCCAATCAGTTATGTTGTTCTGCTTACAATATTCATCTAAATCCCGAACCAATCGGGATGGCAGAGTAGGATCAATCATAGTTCCTGTTCCAATAGCAACTGCTGAGGCTCCTGCCATAAGCATTTCTACCACATCTTCAATATTTCTTATTCCCCCCATACCAATAATGGGAATCTTAACAACCTGAGCTGTCTGATAGACCATTCTTACTGCAATAGGCCTAATGGCCGGCCCAGAAAGACCACCCATGATATTTCCCAATGCCGGACGGCCCGTTTTGATATCTATCTTCATTCCAAGTAAAGTATTAATCATTGAAATGGCATCTGCCCCTGCTCTTTCCACGGCCAGAGCAATCTCCCGAATATCTGTCACATTAGGACTAAGTTTAGCAATAACAGGAACAGTACTTTTTTCAACCACATGCCGAACTACTTTATATGCTTCTTTCGGATCAGTGCCAAAGACTATCCCACCCTTTTTTACATTGGGACAGGAGATATTTACCTCAATAGCACTAATTTCAGGAAGTTGGCTAAGCTCCTCTGCAAGTATCCCGTATTCTTCAATGGTATTGCCAGAAATATTGGCAATCAAACAGGTATTTATATTGCATAATTTTGGCAAAACATCCTCTTTGAATTGCCTCAATCCCGGATTCTGTAAACCTATGGAATTAAGAATACCGGCTGGAGTTTCTGCAATCCGGGGAGTTGGATTGCCTTTCCGCTCCTCTAAAGTAAGCCCCTTTAAAACAATGGCACCGGGGAGTTCCTGAAGAAATGGGATCAGTTCATAGCCAAATCCACAGGTGCCAGAAGCAGTAAGAATTGGATTTTTTAAAATCAATCTCCCCAATTTTATACTCAAATCTCTACTCATCAAAGATCACCTCTTCCCCTTTAAAAACTGGCCCGCGGATACAGATTCGTTCATAATTCCACTTTCCTGCCTCTTTCTTATCCTTTATTTTACAGGTACAGGAAAAACATAACCCAAGTCCGCATCCCATCTTTTCCTCCATGGAAAATTGCGTATTTCTAACCATATCACCTAACATTTTCTGTAATGATTTTAACATGGGCTTCGGTCCACAGGCGTAAATCTGATCAAAATGAGATGAAGCCAACTCCTCCCTAACCAGGTCAGTAACCGGGCCCTGCCGTTCCTTTTGATTTCCCTTCATCAAAATCCACTTTGGGACAAATTCATTCATTACTTTAGCTAAAACCAGATCTTCATCATCTGTCAATCCTAGAAGTAAAGTTATCTTATTTTGAAGTTGAGATAAGCTGGTTGCTAATTGATATAAAGGAGCGGTGCCGATTCCACCTCCAATAAGCAGTGCAGATTGGTTTTTGATAAGAGTAAAACCATTACCTAAAGGTCCCAGAACTTCTAGAGTCGTGCCCGGCTGAGACTCACTGAGAATTCGTGTGCCTTTACCAACAATTTTGAATAAAATGTAAACAATCCCTCTATAGCTATCAACTTTATGAATACTAAAGGGGCGTTTTAAAATTAGATCATTACTACCGGTTGGAATCTGTAAATTTATAAACTGGCCTGGTTTTACTTCTGCTGCGATCTCAGGTGAGTGAATCCCCAAAAGACAGTATTTTTTATTCAGCCGTTTTTTGTTAACAATCAGACTAAATCTATAAACAGTCACTTTATAGCCTCCTTTCAATAGCACAAAGGGAGATAGGTTCTAATGTCCAACCTAATTTTAGTGCATGTTCCAACGCTTCTGAAAAAGCCTGAATACTATCCAGATTGGTGAAAATCGGAATACCAAATTCCACCGCTTTCCTGCGAATCCGATATCCATCTATAAGTTGGCCTGTCTCTCCATTCTTAGAAGGAGTATTAAAAATATAATCAATCTTCTGTTCCTGAATCAAATCAATGATATCTTTTTCCCCTTTTCCCACTTTCTCTACAATAGTGTTATCAATTCCATTTTGTCTCAAAAAAAATCCCGTTCCCCGGGTTGCATAGATTTTAAATCCTAGTTGATATAATTTTCGTATCCAGGGCAGTATCTGTTCTTTATCTTCATCTCCTATTGTTACCAACAGGGCTTTAGTTTCAGGTTGAAATTTACCTGTTCCCTCCAGTGCTTTCAATAATGCCTCTGCCATATCTTTACCCAATCCCATAACTTCACCTGTAGATTTCATCTCCGGGCCAAGGACCGGATCTAGTCCATCTAATTTGGCAAAAGAAAACACCGGAGCTTTAACAGCAGTAATTTCCGGTTCTTTTAAAATTCCGGTTCCATAACCCAATTCCCTTAATTTTGCTCCTAAAATGACCTGAGTGGCAATTTGAACCATGGGAACCCCTGTAACCTTACTTAGAAATGGGACCGTTCGGCTAGAACGGGGATTCACTTCCAGAATATATACTTCCTCATCCGGGGTAACAATAAACTGAATATTATATATGCCCTTAATTTTAAGTCCTTTACCAACCAGTATGGTCATCTCTGCAATGCGCTTTTTAACTCTGCTACTGAGCCTTTTTCCTGGAAAGACTGTAATACTATCTCCCGAATGGATTCCTGCTCTTTCTATATGCTCCATGATTCCCGGAATCAATACATCTTTACTATCACAGACAGCATCAACTTCTACTTCTATCCCAGTGATATATGGATCAAGAAGGAGGGGTAATCCCGGTTTAAACTCATACTTCTGTAGATATTCCTCTAATTTTTGAGGAGTTTCTATAACCTCCATTGCCTGCCCGCCCAGAACATATGAAGGCCTTACAAGCACCGGATAACCAACAGTATCCATCTGTTTCCAGACTTGATCAGCATTATATGCAACCTTTCCTTTGGGTACCGGAATTTGCAATTCTTCCATCAGCTGATAAAACTTTTCTCTGTCTTCACAGATGTTAATCTGAGTAACATCTGTTCCCAGGATGGGAACTCCATGTTTGTATAAATCTTCTGCCAGATTAATTGCAGTCTGACCTCCAAACTGAATGATAATTCCTTCAGGTTTTTCAAGTTGAACGACATTCAACACATCTTCCAGAGTAAGGGGTTCAAAATAAAGACGATCTGATACATCAAAATCAGTACTAACTGTCTCAGGATTGTTATTAATCACCAATGCTGTATAACCTAATTTCCTCGCTGTCATAATTGCATGAACCGAACAGTAATCAAATTCTATTCCCTGTCCAATTCGAATAGGCCCGGAGCCAATTACTAATATTTTTCTTTCTCCTGAAACCTCAACTTCATTTTCATCTTCATATGTGGAGTAAAAGTAAGGAGTCGTCGCTTTGAACTCACCTGCACAGGTATCAACCATTTTATAAACCGGCTCTATATTCTCTTTTTTACGCAAAGCCCGGATCTCTGTCTCATTTTTTCCCGTCAAAACCCCGATTTCCCAATCTGTAAAACCTGCAACTTTTGCTTCCTTAAGAAGTTGCCCGGTCAATTTCTCTCTTTTCAACCTCTTTTCCATCCGCACCAGGAAATCAATGTGGGTGAGAAAGAAGGGATTGATTCCTGTTAATTGATTCAACCGTTCCAGACTCCAACCTCTACGAAATCCTTCAGCTAAAGCAAATATTCTTTCATCATCTGGATTTTTCAGTTTATCTAATAACTTTCTATCCTCCAATTGATGAATCTTTTTTGAATATAGTCCAATAAAACCTGAATCAAGAGAACGGACCGCTTTCATCAATGCTGAGGCAAAATTTCTTCCGATTGCCATTACTTCCCCTGTAGCTTTCATCTGTGTGCCGAGATTTCGATTGGCAGAATCAAATTTATCAAAAGGCCATCTTGGAATTTTACAAACTACATAATCGAGACTGGGTTCAAAACAGGCTGTTGTTTTACCTGTGATAGGATTGGTGATCTGGTCCAAATTAAGCCCTATAGCAATTAATGCAGCAACTTTTGCAATTGGATAACCGGTAGCCTTTGAAGCCAGTGCACTGGAACGACTCACCCTTGTATTTACCTCAATCACATAATATTGATTACTATTAGGATCCAGAGCAAACTGAACATTACACGCTCCCCGAATCGCTAAGGCACGTACAATTTTAATAGCTGCCCGGCGAAGCATTTGATATTCCTGATCGGAAAGGGTTTGACTGGGAGCAACTACTATGCTGTCCCCAGTATGAATTCCAACCGGGTCAATATTTTCCATATTACATATGGTAATACAGTTATCATTATTATCCCGGACAACTTCATATTCAATCTCTTTCCAACCAATAATACTTTTTTCAATTAAAATCTGTCCTAGAGGACTTTGTGAGAAACCCTTTTTTGCAATCTCGATAAGCTCTTCTTTGTTTGAAGCGGTTCCACCTCCACTTCCTCCGAGAGTATAGGCTGGACGTACAATAACCGGATATCCAATCTTTTCAGCAGCCCACAAAACATCTTGAAGTTCACTTACATTATAACTTTCCAGTACCGGTTCTTGAATTTTATGCATCAATTGGCGAAATTTTTCTCGATCCTCTGCCTGTTGAATACTCATTAAAGACGTACCGAGAACTTTAACATTATATTTCTTTAAAATCCCTTGACTACCCAGTTCTACTAATAAATTTAAGCCTATCTGTCCCCCCAGAGTACCCAGTATTCCATCAGGTCGTTCTATTTCAATAATTCTTTTCAAAGTTTTGAGATTCAAAGGTTCTATATAGATTTTATCTGCAATTTCCCGATCAGTCATTACAGTAGCCGGATTACTATTTATCAAAATCACCTGATATCCCTGTTCCTTTAAAGCCCGACAGGCCTGTGTTCCGGCATAATCAAACTCTGCTGCCTGTCCAATAACAATGGGACCTGATCCGATTACAAGAATTTTTTCCAATTTACGCTTCATTTACTTTGGCCTCCTTTACTGTATCTGAGATGACTTATAGATTTTCAATAAATGATTAAACTGCAAAAAGCTAATTTTGAGCGACATAGAAATTTTTCGTTAAACCATCTTAGTGAGATTTCAGTCGAAATAAGGCCTCATCACAGGATGTGATGAGCTAATCAAGGGCCAGGAGGGACCGTTGATTAGTGTGCCTTATTTCGACTGAAATCGAACTTTAGATGGTTCGAAAAATTTCTTTTGAAGCGAAAAATTAGCTTTTTGCAGTAAAATCAATAAATGCTTTGAACAAATAGTTAGAATCATATGGCCCCGGTGCAGCTTCAGGGTGGTATTGAACAGTCTGTATATTGTAATCCGGGTAACTAAGTCCTTCAATGGTATTATCGTTCAAATTGATATGGGTAATTTTCGCTGACCTGGGTAAGGTTTTAGCATCTACAACATAACCGTGATTCTGTGAAGTAATATAGACCTTTTGGGTACGGAGATCTTTAATCGGATGATTTACTCCCCGATGACCATATTTCAGCTTATAAGTCTTAGCACCAAAGGCCAGGGCTGTCAATTGATGCCCCAGACATATTCCAAATATCGGAACTCTCCCTATCAATGATTTAATATTTTCAACATAGGGTAATTTTGCCGGATCTCCGGGGCCATTGCTAAGAACTAACCCATCCGGTTTCATGGCAAGAACAACTTCAGGATCAGTCCATGCCGGGAAAATGAAAATTTTGCAATTAAGAGCTTTTAAATTACGAATGATATTGGATTTCACACCAAAATCCAGGACAGCAATCCTTTTTCCCTCTCCTTTAATAACGTGAGGTTTCTTAGTTGTAACCTGCGCCACAGGATTTTCATCCATCTGAAAAGCACGAATTTTTATCAGATATTTTTCAATATTAGAAGATACCCATTGGCCATTAACGATAACACCAAACATGGTTCCCTTTTCCCGCAATTTTTTAACCAATGCTCTGGTATCAATTTGCTCAATCCCTATCACCTGATTTTTAACCAGATATTGCTGTAAACTTGATTTAGCTTGCCAATTACTGTAATGATTTGTTATTTCTCTAGCGATTATACCTTTGACCTGAATTTTATTAGATTCCTGACTACTATCATTAACTCCATAATTTCCAATCAACGGATAAGTAAAGGTAATAATCTGACCATAATAGGAAGGATCTGTCAATATCTCTTGATAACCTGTCATTCCTGTATTAAAAACTACTTCACCGATTGTCTCTCCTTTTATACCAATTCCCTTACCATGAAATACTGTTCCATCTTCTAAAATCAAACTGGCTTTCATCAAGTTCTGCCTCCTCGTATGGTATTGATCTTTTGTTTCATCTTTAGCACAGCTCTTCTGGCTGCCGATTTATAATCTTCACCATCTTTTTTTCTAGCAAAGATTATCCCCCGGGAAGAATTGACAATACCACCCAATCCATCAGGATTAAAAAAGTGCTCTAATTCTGCCGCAACCGCACCTTGAGCTCCATAACCTGGAATCAGGAAGAATGTACGTGGAAGCATCTTTCGCAGTCTGGCTGCAGCTTCGGGGTAAGTGGCTCCTACTACCATGCCCAGGTTGGAATATCCACTCTCACCGCACCAGTTTGTCCCAAGTTCCTGTAATTGCAGAGCCAGCCGCTCATAGACCTTCTCACCGCTAGCAAGAGTCAAATCCTGCAAATCCCCTGAAGAAGGATTGGAGGTTTTTAACAACACCCATACTCCTTTATCATACTTTTGCGCTACTTCAATAAATGGTTCAAGCCCATCTTTTCCTAGATACGGATTAACCGTCATGCTATCCAGATCATAGATAAACTCTTCTCTTCCCCATAGATTCACCTTTCCCAGATAGCCATCTGCATAAGCTTTAGCTGTAGAAGAAATATCATTACGTTTGGCATCGAGAATGATTTCAAACCCCATTTCCCGGGAAATTTTACATGATTCTATCAATGCTTTCAGACCCGCAGGACCATATTGTTCATAAAAACTTATCTGAAACTTCACTACGGGCGCATAAGGTTCTACTGCTTCCAGAATGCCATAATTAAAATTGATAAGAACCTGGGCAAGACCCTCCAGGGTCTCACCCATCTTTTCTTTTATTGGCTTTTTCACCTCTTCAGGAATCCGTTCAAACCGGGGATCTAACCCAACACAGACACAGCTATTCTTTTCTTCAATCTTTGCAATTAACCGATCAATTGCCTGCATTGAAACCACTCCGCTGATAGACAATTTTACCTTTTACCATAGTCATTACCGGCCAACCGATCAGTTTCCAACCAATAAACGGATTATTCTTACCTTTACTTACCAGGTCTTTTACTCTTACTTCCTCTTCCCATTCTAAATCTACAACTACCAGATCAGCCTCCTGACCTTCACCAATTCCACCTACGGATAAGTCTAGAATCTGTGCAGGCTTCGTACTCATTTTTTTCACAACATCCATTAGGCTTAATTTACCATCTTTAACAAGGGTGGTAATAATCACAGGTAGAGCAGTTTCTAAGCCCGCAATCCCAAAGGGAGCCCACTGAAATTCTACCATCTTTTCTTCATAGGCATGAGGTGCATGGTCGGTAGCTATAATGTCAATAGTACCATCCTGTAAGCCTTCAATTAAAGCAGCCTGATCCTCTTTACTTCTAAGAGGTGGATTTACTTTGAAGTTGGTATCATAACTAAGTACATCTTCTTCACAGAGAACCAGATGATGAGGAGTTACTTCAGCAGTTATAGATACCCCCCTGGCTTTAGCCTGTCTTATGAGTTCGACCCCACCTTTAGTGGTAACGTGGGCAATGTGCAATTTAGCTCCTGTAAGTTCAGCCAACTTAATATCCCTGGCAATGATAATCTCTTCGGCTTCAGCAGGATACCCGGGCAGTCCAGTCATCATAGAAGCATAGCCTTCATTAACCATACCGTTATCAACCAGGTTGTGATCTTCACAGTGAGTGATGAATGTCAGATCAAAAGGAGTTGCATATTCCATGGCGCGTCGCATTACTCCACTATTCATGACAGTACGGCCATCATCAGAGAGAGCTACAACTCCTGCTTCTTTCAGCATTCCAATCTCTGCAATTTCCTCTCCTTTGGACCCTTTGGTAATAGCACCAATCGGGAAGACTCTTATCACTCCTTCTTCCGCTGACCGGTGCTGGATATATCGAATAACTGATGGATTATCTGCAACAGGATCAGTATTGGGCATACAGCAAATACTGGTAAATCCTCCCTTAGCTGCTGCCCTTGTTCCTGTTGCAATTGTCTCTTTATGCTCAAAACCCGGTTCCCGTAAGTGAACATGAAGATCAACCAGACCTGGAAGAACATACTTACCTGTTACATCGATGATCTTTACATCTTCTGTTTCTTCAATCTTCTCTGCAATCCGGACAATCTTTCCATTCTCGATTAGAATATCTAATTTTTCCTTCCGTCCTCTCTCTGGATCTACGACAATTCCGTTCTTAATTAATTTTTTCATTTTGGTTCCCCCTTCCAGCTAGTAGATAGAATAATGCCATCCGTACTGCTACTCCATTGGTTACCTGTTCTTCAATCACAGCCCGATCATCCAGGGCAATAATCGGATCAATCTCTACACCCTGATTCATTGGCCCGGGATGAAGAATCAGTACATCATCTTTTAAAAGAGATATAATCCTTTCATTCATCCCGTAAAATCTGTGGTATTCCCTGATAGATGGGAAAAGTCCTTTCTTTTGACGCTCTCGCTGTATTCTTAAAATATTTACTACATCTGCTCCTTTTAGGGCTTCATCTAAGGAGTAATAAACTTCAACCCCCAGATTTTTTAAATCCTTTGGAATCAGGGTTGCAGGACCTACAACACGTACATTAGCCCCCATAGTCTTTAAACCAAAGATATTTGAACGGGCTACCCGGCTGTGTAAAATATCACCAACAATTAACACATTTAAACCTTCAATTCTTCCTTTTTTTTCTTTTATAGTAAACATATCTAACAAAGCCTGGGTTGGATGTTCATGAGCCCCATCACCTGCATTGATGATGGAAGCATTGACATAACGGGCCAATAAATGGGGAGCACCAGGTGCCGAATGGCGAATCACAATAATATCTGCCCCCATTGCTTCTAAAGTTTTTCCAGTGTCAATTAGACTCTCACCTTTAGCCACACTGCTGGACGATCCAGAAAGACTCAACATATTGGCACTTAACATCTTTCCTGCCAGATCAAAAGATGCTTTTGTCCGGGTGCTGGGTTCAAAAAAGAAGCTAACTACCGTTTTCCCTGTCAAAGTAGGAACCTTTTTTACTTTCCGGGTGAAGACCTCCTTCATGGCTTCTGCAGTATCCAGGATCAATGAAATCTCTTCTTTTGAAACATCAGCCAATCCCAACAGGTGTTTTCTTTTTAAGCGGCTCATTTAATTACCTCCTTAATATAGAATATTTGGAATACCATAACTACCCTGGCCATAAAAAAATCCCTTCCGGTCCGAAAACCGAAAGGGATTAATTACCTACTATCATTAGGATACTCCTATAGATAGGGCCAATGATAGATCAGGCTTAACACTTCCCTTTTCGGCCTCACTGGACCGATTTAAAGGTTCTGTAACTGTTAAAATTTTATCACTCTATAATCTCCTGTAGCACAACCTGATCCTTTCCATCCGTTTCTTCTAAACAAACATGAATTACTTCTTTTCTAGATGTTGGTACGTTTTTCCCTACATAATCTGCCCGAATTGGAAATTCACGATGGCCCCTATCAACCAATATTGCCAATTGAATTGCCGCCGGACGTCCAAGATCAATAATAGCATCCATAGCAGCCCGTATAGTCCGGCCAGTGTAAAGTACATCATCTACCAATACTACGATCTTATCTGTTACATCAAAATCTATTTCTGTTTTGTGAACAATGGGTTGTTGATCAATTGTAGAAAGATCATCCCGATAAAGGGTAATATCCAAAATACCTACCGGAATTTTCTTCCCCTCAATCTTTTCAATATTGGCAGCAATCCTTTTTGCCAATGGAACTCCACGGGTTCTCACTCCAATCAATACCAGATTTTCCGTTCCTTTATTTTTTTCCAGAATTTCATGGGAGATGCGAATCAGTGCCCGACGTATTCCATCTTTATCCACCAGGACTTTTTTATCCCGCAATTCCCGCATTTTAAATTCCCTCCTTAAATAAGTAAGTATACCCCACCATTAAAAAACCTTCTTACTGTAGACCAGTAAGAAGGTTCTAATCTATAGAGATAAGCTACTACTTATCTTCTATTATGTTTCTTCACCTCTTACTAGCCTCACAGGACTAATTTAAAGGGTGAATCTTATTTTTTATTTTTCATTTTATTTAACTTTATCAAAAAAACATGCTTCTGTCAAGGGAATATAGTATTATTTTTTCTCAATTCAACAAGAATTTTTTCCATATCTTCAGGGATAGGGGCAGTAAAAGTTTTCTTCTCTCCGGTCCGCGGATGAGTAATGGTCAGCTGATAAGCATGGAGCATCTGTCTTTTCACCGGCAAACTCTCTTTGTAACCATATTTATCATCACCCACCACCGGATATCCTATATACCTGAAATGAACCCTGATCTGATGAGTCCTACCTGTCTCTAAATTGACCTTCACTAAGGTATAATCGCGGAAACGCTGTTTAACCTCAAATCGTGTAAGGGCAGGTTTACTGTTCTCCTTTACCACCGCCATCTTTTTTCGATCCTTAGGGTCACGACCGATCGGTGCATCTATTTTACCTTTGTCATATGGTAAAAACCCTTTGACCAAAGCCAGGTATATTTTTTCAATTTCCCGTCTTTTAAATTGTTCTACCAATATCCGATGGGCCATATCCGTTTTGGCAACAACCAGAACTCCCGATGTATCTTTATCCAAACGGTGAACAATTCCCGGCCTTATTATGCCATTAATCCCTGATAGATTCTTACAATGGTATAGGAGAGCATTGACTAAAGTTCCGCTCTCATTCCCGGGTGCCGGATGTACTACCATATCCCAGGGTTTATTAATAACAACTATATCATCATCTTCATAAATGATATCTAATGGAATTGCTTCCGGTTTAACCTCTAACTCAGTTGCTTCCGGAACCTCAAAAACTATTTCATCTCCGGCTTTAACTTTATAACTGGCTTTTTCTACCCTACCATTTACTTTTACCCTACCTTCATCAATTAATTGTTTGATATAGGAACGGCTAAAATCATCATTTACCTCAGCCAGATATTTATCAAGACGCATATTTTCATCACTACTGGCTATATCAAACTCACGAATTTCGAGCATCTTCCATCTCCCCTGTTTTATTTTCATTAAATGGCTATATTGCAAAAAGCTAATTTTGAGCGATATAGAAAATTTTCGATAAACCATCTTAGCGAGATTGAAGTCGAAATAAGGCCTCATATGAAGATGTGATGAGCTAATCAAGGGCCAGGAAGGCCCTTTGATTAGGAAGTCTTATTTCGATTGAAATCGAACTTCAAATGATTCGAAAAATTTCTCCTTAAGAGAAAAATTAGCTTTTTGCAGTATAATCATTAAATAAAATCCATGCAAACAAGGCCATCCCTATTACAATGGCTGAATCAGCAATATTAAAGATAGGCCAGACCTGAAAATCAAAAAAGTCAATCACATACCCCAATCTTAATCGATCCACCAAATTGCCAATTGTTCCACCTAAAGCCAGGCCCAGAGCCAGTCTTGAAATCCTGTCTTTAGGTAATTGCTTATAAAAATAGATTATAAAAGCAAGTACTACAATAGCGACCAGGATAAATAGTTCCCGCCGGCCTTGCAAGATACCAAAAGCTGCTCCATAGTTATGTACATAAGTCAAATAAAAGATCTTGGGTATGATTGGAATCGATTCCAGATAGTGAAAGTTATGACTTACCAGGTATTTAGTCAATTGATCCACGGCAAAAGTTAAAAGTATAACAATCCAGATCATTATAATCTCCCCCTCATCCTTTAGATATAAACCGTATAACATTTATTTTAGCACATATTATACCAATTAGCAACAAAAAGGAAAGCTTCTCCGGAATCCAGAGAAGCTTGTGAAAAGGTCAAATTACTCTTCCCGGTATTCTCCTCGACTTCGACGGCGCGGGTTTCCGGTATGAACATCTTCAATAAATTCTTCAGTAAACCCGGTATCTTCAATCCCATCACCCCAGTCTACTTCACCATGCCGTTCATCTGCATCATAAAATGCATCATCAGAAGTAATAGCACCTGGGACATCCTGGGGTGTATTTGAGGTACCGTACCGGGCCACTTTCTGCCAGGCATCTTCGCCATCAAAGGCTACATTTTCAGTATCATCAGTAAAGGTACGATTATATGGTGAAGAGAGGAATTCTTCTTCAACCGGTCTTTCCCTGGGTGGGTCATAATTCTCCCATGTTTCTTTACAACCCTTACACATCGTGGTATATGGAAATGCTTCTAACCTTTCTTCCGGTATCTCTTTTCCACAGCGGTCACAATATCCGTATGTTCCATTATCAATTTTTTCCAGTGCATCGTCAATTAAATCTAAAAGAAGTCTGTAATTGTCGCGAAGAGCAATATCTTTCCCCCGTTCAAAGGTAATATCACCGTGATCAGCAGGGTGGTTATCATAACCGGATAATTCTCCTACAGAATCGAGAAAACTTTTATTTAATCCACCATATCCTTTAACCCCATCTTCTATTTGCTTAATCTGCTGGATAATTCGCTTTTTTTCATCTATAAGAATTTTCTGATAATGGTTCAACTTTACCTGTTCCATTAAAATTTCCTCCTTACGTATCTTTTGTTAAGATTATACTGTAAAAAGCTAATTTTGAGTGACATAGAAATTTTTGCCAAATCATCTTAGCGAGATTTCCAACGAAATAAGGCCTCATCACAGGAGGTGATGAGCTAATCAAGGGCCAGGAGGGCCCTTTGATTAAAAAACCTTATTTCGGCGGAAATCAAGCTTTAGATGATTCGAAAAATTTCTCAAGAAGCGAAAAATTAGCTTTTTGCAGTTTAACCTTGTTAATGAATAATTTTAACCACTTCGCTTAAAGTTTTATGAACAGCAGGACGTTCTTCATTTTCTACAGGATATCCCAATGGGATAATAGCCACAGGCTTTTGCTCTTCGGGAATTTGAAGTATTTGCTTTACTTTTTGGTCATCAAAATCTCCAACCCAGCAGCTACCAATTCCATAACCGTGGGCAGCAAGAAGCATATTTTGAGTAGCGGCAGCGGTGTCCTGAAGTACATAAAGATCCCGGCCCCGTTCCCCATATCTTTTCATTACCTGATCATAATCAGCAACGACTACGATTAATACCGGTGCATTTTCAATCCAGGATTCTGAACATTGGGCTAGTTTATGCTTTATATCATTATTTTTTACCACATAAAAAAACCAGGGTTCAATATTTCCCGCACTTGGAGCCATTCTTCCACAATCCAGAATCCGACCAATAGTAGGATCTGGTATAGGGTCAGGCTTAAACTTACGCACACTTCGGCGTCTCTGAATAGCATCAATCAAATCTTTAGTCATCTAATCACCTCATTTTGGTCTAAAGATAGGTTTGAACAATTTTAACAATTTTAGCGATAAAAAAACCTATTAAAGGTACATTGAGTTCAGCCAGGCGGAATAGGATCATCAGAACAATTGCTCCTAAAATAGTAGCTCCAATAGCCACACCTAATCCACGGGCCAACCCAGAGATAAAGTTGATTAAAAGCATATACCTGGGTGACCGTATCAATTCAATGTATTCGGCAATATTTATTTTATTAATATTCTCTGCCAATTCCTCAACTTTATTTGCAAGTTGTCCTAAAAGCCGTTTCTCTTCTACATTCATTTAAAGTCACCCTTTCTCCATCTTATCAATAATTTACCCAACTCTCTCTTTTTTTATCTCTTAGTATCTTCAGATTAAATATACGAAAAATTTTACTGCAAAAAGCTAATTTTTCGCTTCAAAAGAAATTTTTCAAACCATCTAAAGTTCGATTTCAGTCAAAATAAGGCACACTAATCAATAGATCCTCCTGGCCCTTGATTAGCTCATCACATCCTCATATGAGGCCTTATTTCGACTGAAATCGAACTTTAGATGGTTTAACAAAAAATTTCTATAGCACTCAAAATTAGATTTTTGCAGTTTAATCTTTATCTAAATTTAAAAAAGGTAGAGAAAATAATCCCTCTACCTTTAAATTAGTTAAAATATAGCTTCTCCTATATTTTCTAACAAGAATGCTGTTTGTTTTGACCTGGCTTCAGTAGTATCTTATTTCTAAAACATCTTTAATTTAAAAAATACTTTTCAAAATAATATAAACACACCTAAAAAAGGGGCTGTCCCAAAAGTAATTGATTACTTTTGGGCATGGCCCCTTTTTTCATTGTTCATTTCAAATTCATTGAAAATTTTTCTGTTAAGAAAATAAAAACCCATACCTGACATTCTATACTGTTGCCAGTTTAGCCAGGTTATGGGCTATACACAGTAAACCCCATTCAATTTTTACTTTCTCAAGGCCACGAAGCAGAAATCTCCTGAATGACCAATTGCCTTTGATCCTTCCAAAGACAGATTCCGCTTCAATTGCTCTTTGAGAACGGAGTTTCATACCTTTATCGGAACAAAGGTTTTCCTTTACCTTTTGCTTATATTCACGTAATTTAAAATTTATTCTTATTACTCGATCACCTTTGGCCCTGGTACAATTTTCTTTTAACTCACACCCATCACAATTTTCGCATTTGTAATATCTAATTTGTTTAGTATATCCATTTTCAGTCTTAATTTCTTTTGTCTTACAGTAAATGAGTCTTCTTTGAGCAGGACAAATAAACTCGTCGTTTTCTTTATCATACGGCCAGTTTTCTACTTTAAATATATCATTTTTAAACTTCTTCTTTTGTTCTTTATGAAAAGTATTATACTTAACATAAATATTAGTATTAGCTTTCTCTAAGTAATCATAATTTTCCTCACTACCATAACCTGAATCAGCTATCACATTCTCCGGAATCTTACCTGTAATTTCTTTTACTTTTTCTAAATGAGGTATTAAGCATCTTGAATCTGCCGGCCTTTGATGAATACTATAACCAACTACAAACTGATTCTCTGTACCTATCTGAACATTATATGCGGGCTTCAATTGCCCATTTTTCATGTGGTCTTCTTTCATTCTCATAAAAGTTGCATCAGTATCTGTTTTAGAATAACTGTTTCGTCCATTTAAAATCTCTTCCTGTTGCTCATATTTTTTCATTCTGGGAAGATATTTGCTCTTAAGTTCTTTAATTGTTTTTTTCAACTTTCTATTTTTGGAGTTCTTTTCTAGACGTTCTTCAAGTTCCTTAATTTTTTCTTCGAGTTTCTTTGAATCTATTTCTTTTCCTTCACCCATCTCCTCCAGATCATTATCCCCATACAATCTATTCTCTTCTTCGTTGGTTTTCTCAATCTCTTTTAAAAGTTCATTAATTTTTGCCCTGAGCCTTGCTTTGTACTTCTTTGTCGCTTTTCCCCAGACAAAGCTATATTTGTTTGCATTAGCTTCTATTTTTGTACCATCTAAAAAGTAATTCTCTAACTTTACATATCCTTCTTCTATAAGAAGTTCCAATACTGATGTAAATACCTCATCAATAACATCTTTCATGATCTCTGATCTGAATCGGTTTATCGTCCGAAAATCAGGTTTATTGTTACCACTAAGCCACATAAAATAAATATTTTCCCGAAGTGCCTTGGCAATCCGTCTTGATGAATATATTCTCTGAGTATAGGCATATACTATAACCTTAAGCATCATTTTCGGATGGTAGCTGCTTCTACCCCCACCTTTATATTTTTCAAGCAGGGGTTCAATATTCATCCTTTCTATAGCTGAATTTACCACCCTTACTAAATGATTCTCAGGAATAAACACATCAAAACTCAAAGGCAACATTGTCTGATTCATATTATATTCAATAAATGTCTTTTTATTATGGTTTTTCCTCTTCATATTTATATTTTACCATAAAAGAAAGGTGTTGTCTTTATAAAAATTCGGACAACACCTTTCTTTTAATATTTACTTTTGGGGGTTATAAAGGGACTTTTGGGACAGCCCCTTCAGGTTATTCTCCGGGCTGACTTTCTTCAGTCTTAACATTACCCCAACTTTCAACTTCATCATCTGTTGTATCTTCATAACTTACAGCCAATTCTTTTTTCAAAGTTTCAATCTCTTCAGGCCTTTCAATCTGGCTTTCATTCAAAAGCTGTAAATGCGAATCTATTAGAGATTTAAGCCTAATGCGAAAAAACTGTTCATATTCCTCAAGCTGACGGAATTGTCTCATTCGCTCTTTTACCTTTTCTTTAGCCTCAGCCATAATCTCTCTGGCTTTATTTTTGGCAGTTTCAATGATTAACTCAGCTTCCCTTTCAGCCTGTTCTTTCCGCTCTTTCACAGTTTCCTGAGCCACTACCATAGTCTCCTGAAGGGTACGCTCCATTTCCTGATATTTGCTCAGTTCAGACCTCAATTGCTCATTTTCTTCTTTAAGCTGTTTCATCTCTTTTAGGAGCTTTTCATAAGAAGCAGCAACATGATCTAAAAATTCATCCACCTCTTTCCCATCATAGGCCCAGAGAGAAAACTTTTTACGAAACTCCTTATTATATATATCCAGTGGTGTGATTTTCATCCTTCTTTCCTCCTTTGAAATTTTTCAATAATAACGTTGTAAAGTAAGTTTTATTCGACCTTTGCGGGTCTCCCCTTCAATTTCTTTTATTTCAACCCTTCCACGCCCCCGAATAGAGATTACATCATCCGGTTTAATCATCCTGGCTGGATTGGTCTCAATCTGAAAATTAACTTTCACTTTCTCATTTTTTATCTCCTTTGCCATCTTTGAACGGGATGTGGAAAATCCGGCACTGGCCACAGAGTCCAACCTTAGTGAAGCAACAGTAGTACTGATCTCTTTAATTCTTTCTTCGGGTAGTTTTAATTCCTCTTTCTCAATTTCACGAACCTTTACAGGAACCTGATGTACCCTGGTTAAATTCAAACAGATGGTATCTTTAACCTCCAAAGCAGCAATCAGATGACAGCCGCCATCTTTTAAAACCAGAATATCTCCCAACATCTCGCGGCGAAGCCCCAGGGCCAGAAGACTTCCAAGATAATCCCGATGGGAAACCTGTTGAAAAGAAAAGTTACCTTCAATTTCTAAAAAAGCCAAAGGTTCCTCAATCATCTCCCAGAGCATGTACTCAGGGATTAAAAGAAGCCGTTTTCTTTCTGCGCGATCATATCCTCCTACAAACCGATATTTGACCTCCGGAATTTGCCGGATTATTCCCTCTACCACTTCCTGTTGATGAGGATCTAAAAAATTAGTATAAGCAAGATCAGCTCCCCTCAATACACTTTCAGCTTTATCCAGAGTATGTGCAGCAATCATTTTATCATCTTCAGACTTTAGATGTGACAACATTTTCTCCCGGTTCAACATTCCATCTGCCACCTCTTCTTAATTAAAACAGAATACTTAACAGAATATTTTTTATAATAGATAAGAAGATCAGCGCAACAAATGGCGAAAAATCGATTCCAATTCCGGTAGGCATATATCGACGAATTGGCTCCAGGATTGGTTCCGTTAACTCATATAATAAACGCAGTGCCTTATAATAACGCGGATCTCTAATAGCCGGACGAATCCAGGATATAATCACACGAATAATAATTAGCCAGTAGAGTATATCAAAAAAAGTATCTATCAAACGATATAACATTTTTTTACCTCCTTATTATCAAATAATATTATCATTCGTTACTTTTATGAAAAAATCCTTCTATTATTTTCTTGGCCCAAAGATAGCGGACCCAATCCTCACCATAGTAGCACCCTCTTCAATAGCAACTTCAAAATCATTAGTCATTCCCATCGAAAGTTCAGCCATCTCAACCCCGGGTATAGCTGCTTTACGAATCTCTTCTGAAAGTTCTTTTAATCTGCGGAAATAAGGTCTCACTTCTTCTGGATCATCCACTTCAGGTACAATGGTCATAAGACCCTTTACTTTAACTCTATCAAATTCAGCAACCTTTTTTACAAACTCCAGGGCTTCCCCACTTAAAATACCAAATTTAGCATCATCATTGGCAACATTAACCTGAACTAAAATATCCATTGTCGTATCTTCTAACTCACAGCGACGCTGAATCTCTTGAACTAGACGCAGATTATCCACAGAATGGATCAGTTTACAGTTAGGCATTCTAACTACATATTTGACTTTGTTCCGTTGCAAATGTCCAATCAAATGCCAATTTACATCTTTCGGCAATTGGGATTGTTTTTCCCTAAGTTCCTGAACCCTGCTTTCCCCAAAATCATAAATCCCTGCTTTTAGTAAAGTCTGTATCTTCTCAATGGAGTGATATTTACTGACAGGAATCAGCTTTATCTCTTCCGGATTCCGATTAACTCGCTCTGCAGCAAGCCGAATCCTTCTTTGAACATCTGCTAACCGTTCAAGTAAACCCAAAGTTAACTACCCCCTATTGATTATTTCGAATATTTTACCAGGTCCTTTTCAGGATTAGCCAGAATTTCAACACCTCGTCCAATTCCTGTCACCACTACATAAAGTTCATTACCGCCTTTCTGGCTTATAGGATAAAAGACAGGAGTATCATCCACCACTCGATACACTCCAAACTCATCACCCTTTTTCGTGATGGCTTTTCTAGGCACATATACTCCAGTATAAGCATTGGTCATTATAGTTACATCCACCCAGCGTTTATTAATCATCTCGATAGGAAAACGTTCCAATTTTATTATAAATAGATTCTGATGATCCAATATTTTTGTAATCCAACCGACAATTGTAAGACCATCAAAAGTTGCCCAGATTTTTTCTCCCACTTCATAGCGAAAAACCTGACTTGCCGGGGCTTCAACTAAAAGATAAAGAATAAAATTATCTACAATCTTAAAAAGAGGCCGGCCAGCATTGACCCTGTCCCCATCTGTAATCTTAATTAACTTACCGCGAAAATATTTATAATCCTGTTCAACAATATCATCTAATATATCGGGATTTAAAGTATTCTCCAGACCATCCACCTGATAACTAATAACTCCCGCTTTTCTAGAATAAAAAGTTTTTACTCCACCAGAACCTTCCAGCCTTAAAATCGGCCTTTCAGCCGGACACCGTTCTCCTTCTTTGACAAAAAGGGTTACCCTTCCCGGGTAAGGAGCATAGATAACCTCTTCAGATCTAACCAAAAGACCCTTTCCGCTAAATTCATCCGCTATCCGGCCATAGCGGGTGAGGATAATCTCAGGGCCGCCCCTTATAAGAATAGCCATATATATACAAAAAATAAATACCAAAAGCAAAATAAAAAGAATACCTTTTTTTAGTAATTCTCTACGATTTTTTTTCTTATCATCTTTTTTTGGTTTCAGTACTTGTCCACTTTGATGTATATCTGATCTTATCAGATTCTTCTTTCCGTAATCCTTAACCATTTATCTCTCCCCTTAAAGGGCTTTTTTACTAAATAATTAACCAATTTTTATCTGATACTAATCTAATATTCTATATTTCTCATATAATATCCTGCTCTTTAATTATCTTTAAGCATTATAATACTTGCCATTCGACCAGTTTTACCACCTTCAGCCCGATATGAAAAAAACAAATCAGTGCGACAGGAAGTACATAGACCACTTGTTTCAATCTGTTCCGGCTTCACTCCGGTTTCAATAAAAACCCGCCGATTAATCTCCCAGAGATTCAGATTCCATCGGCCATTTTCTTTAACTTCCACTAGCTCCTCCCAATAGGGAAATTCTACCCTTAAGGGGTTAATCACATGTTCATCCACTTCATAACAACATGGCCCTATAGATGGACCAATACCAATAAGACAGTCTTCCGCTCTCGTTCCAAAATTTTTAGACATTGCTTCAATAATCCTGGCTCCTATCCGCTTGACTGTACCTTTCCAGCCAGCATGGGCCAGTCCAACCGCTTTCTGGATAGGATCCAGAATATAAAGCGGGACACAATCTGCGTAATAGGAACTCAATACAACTCCAGGCTCATTGGTAATAAATCCATCTGTACAAGGAAAAGCAGTATCATATTCAAAGGCTCCTGAGCCTCGATCTTTACCAGTCACTACCCGGATTTTATCACCGTGCACCTGTTCCCCCGCAGTCAAATCCTTTAATTGAAGACCAAGGACCTGACAAAATCTTTTACGGTTTTCTATTACCGCTTTTGGATCATCTCCTACATGAAAGGCCAGATTTAAAGTTATAAAGGGGGGATTACTCACACCTCCAATCCGGGTTGAAAAACCGTGAACCACAAAATCATATTTTGCAAAATGTTCAAAAATAAGCCACTGAACCCCATCTTTTTTGAGTAACTTCAACTTTTTATGCCTCCCCTTTAACTTTCCAATAGTTTTTCCAACTCTTGCTTAAAGATATTAATATCTTTAAACTGGCGGTAGACAGAAGCAAAACGTACATAGGCCACTTCATCTACATTTTTAAGCCTTTCCATTACCATCTCGCCAATTTCTTCACTTTTCACTTCCGTCTCCATCCTATTTCTCAGTTCACGTTCAATATCTTTAACTAAATCTTCCAAAACTTTACGAGGAATAGGCCTTTTTTCACAGGCTTTCAAAATTCCGGTTAAAAGTTTGTTTCGGTCAAAAAACTCCTGACTACCACCTTTTTTAATCACCATCAAAGGCAGTTCTTCTATCCGTTCATAAGTAGTAAATCTCTCACCACATTTTAGACATTCTCTTCGCCGCCGGATTGATGTATTTTCTTCTGTAGAACGTGAATCGACCACTTTACTTTCATTATAATTACAATAGGGACACTTCATCGAAAAAGAGTCCTCCTTTTTTGAATAATCTAAACTTATTATATCGACTTGTCCCTGATTTTGCAATAGAATTACAAAATTCTCCGAAAAACTTTGGATTTTATCTATTTTGCCGTTTCTGATGATCTGGTTCTAAAAAGTTCTCTACTTTAACCAGAATCACATCTTCACCGATCTTTTCAATCTGATTCCACTCAATCACAAGGTCCTGAGTCCCTCCAAAAAATCCTAACAGACCAGACCGTCCGGGAATGATAACAGAATCAATCTTCCCCACCTTCAAATTTATCTCCACATCTTCAATCATTCCTAATTTCCGCCCATCCACTACATTAATAACCTCTTTTGACCATAACTCAGAAGTTTTAATCATTCAAAATCCCCCCTCAAGCTGGGATAGCAAATTCCGCCTTATAAATATTATATGTTTGAGGAAGAAAGAATGTGCATAAAATTGCTATATTTAGTCAAAGAAACTTTAAATATTCATGATCAGACTTTTGAAAAAATGCATGGACAAGTCTTTAAAAAAGTTTGTCAACAAACTCTATTCATGATGAAGCCTTATTTCAGCAAAAATCGAGCTTTAGATGGTTCGAAAAATTTCTCTTAAGCGAAAAATTAGCTTTCTATATTTAAATATTTATTCTAATTTGTTATAATGGATGATATAAAAAATATCAAAGAGAAACAGGGAGATGAGAATGTGAAAAGAAAATGGTTATCTAAACATAGTTTTAAAATATTACTATTTATTCTTCTTCTTTTGGTCATCAACATAACATCCGTGATCGCTCAGGAAGGTGAGGAAGAATCTGAAAAACTTCTTCCACCTGAAAAGTTACAGGAGGATCTGAATTTTATAATTTCAACACTCCGTGACGTACATCCAGCCTTGAATGAGGGGCCTTTACTTAATGCTTTTAATGAACGAGCAAAAGCAGCACTGGCACATATTAATCACCCCATGACACGGTTTGATTTCTATCTTCTAGCTGGAGATTTAGTAAATTCACTTAAAGATGCTCATACTTTACTATGGATAAAGTCAAATCGTCGTTTACCTTTAATGTTTCGTTGGGTCAATGATGGTATAGTTATTGTCGGTAAGCCAGGTTTACCAATACAAAAAGGTGACCAACTAATTCGTCTAGGAGGTCTGGCCCCGGAAGAACTCCTTGAAAAATTGCGAATTTTAATCCCGGCTGAAAACGATTTCTGGATAAAACGTATGGGTGAACGGTATCTAATTTCTGACTTTTTCTTAAAAAGTTTTAAATTACTTACACCTGATGAAACAGTAAAACTTACTTTAAAGCACGCAAACGGAGAAATCTATACCATTGAACTACCGCTAAAGACTACACAGGCAAAATTAAATTATAAACCAAAAAGGCATTGGTTCGGCTGGAAACTTAATACTGAATATGGTTATGGACTATTCTGGCTTGATAAATGTGAAAATACTCCCGAATATAAAAAAGCTGTAGATGAGTTTTTTACTGCCGTTAAAGAGTCTGGAATAAAACGAATTGCAATTGATGTACGGTACAACTCAGGTGGAAATTCCAGAGTAATTAACGCTTTTCTTAAGTATTTGCCTGCTAAGACTATCCATGAGTTTAGATCAGAAATTCGCTTTTCTCCTCAGGCCATAGAAAAACGGGGCTATTCTAAATTATTTCCTTTATTCAGAGCTATATATAAACTTCTCTGGAATAATAAGAGTAATACACCAAGACCTTCAGACCCCAATCTAATCTTTAATGGTAAAGTCTTTGTCCTCACTTCCTGGCAAACCTTTAGCTCCGGTAATTGGATTGCAGTACTTTTAAAGGATAATAAATTAGCTACCATAGTTGGAGAACCTACTGGTAATGCTCCATCCTCTTTTGGAGACATTTTAATTTTTGAAACACCTAATCTGCAACTAAAATTCAGCGTATCACATAAATACTTTGCCCGGCCCAATCCTAAAGCTGATTTTGCAAATACTCTAAAACCCGATGTTTTTATCCCAACAACAATAAATGATATTCGCAAAGGTCGTGATCCTCAATTGGAATGGTTAGTAAATTTTGCTACAGAAAAAGATAATCAATAAATTACCATATAAAATAAAGCTGTAGGATAAACCCCCACAGCTTTTTTCTTAATTAATCCTCATTTCCCCGAACCATTGCAGCATTGCTTCCCATTACCGCTAATCTCAAAATCTCAAGATAATTCATCTTCACCCATTGAGGAATCTCTTCTAAAGTATCTAAAATTTTAAACCTATACTTCACTTCTAAATCTCTTTTATTTCTGGTAAATGCCAATGCCATTAACTGCCTTTCATCATCTTCATTATCCAGACATAATGGTGGAAAGAGTACACACCACCAGTTATTTCCTTCACCTTTACCTAGCACTACTCTTAGGGCCTGATACTCGCCTTCAGGTAAAGTCATATTACCGTAGGTGCGGGTAGGAAACTCAAATCTACCTATCTCCAATTTTACTGAATAATTTTTGCCTTGACTTTGCAAATAATCTTCAATCTTCCGCTTAAGATTTGGCAGATTTGTACTGGTTACTTCTACTGCTCTGTCAAGGCTCGGAATGTCCTTAAAAAATCCGCTGGTTTCTTTTAAAATCAGATTTCGTACCTGGCGCTTTAAATACTGATCTTCCGGTGAACTACTATTGGCCAGGATATGCAATCTTAAAAGGTTATTTGAGCGATAAGCATATTCCGTACTTCCATTGGTAAGAACAAATGCTTGAGAAGCATTAAATCCTAAACAGATCAAAATTACTATTGTTACTATGATTAGAATGTATAAACGTTTCATAGATAATTCCTCCTTCTCTAATCCTCCATTACATAACGTTTTAGATGCTTTAGTGCAGCTTTTTCCAATCTGGATACCTGAGCCTGCGAAATTCCTATTATTTCTGCAACTTCCATCTGAGTCTTGCCTTCATAAAATCTGAGAGTTAGAATTAATTTTTCCCTATCATTTAGTCTCCGCAAAGCCTCCCGCACAGCAATTCCTTCTAACCAATTCTCATCTTCATTCTTCTCATCACTGATTTGATCCATCACATAAATGGGATCTCCTCCATCATGATATATAGGCTCGAATAACGAAATCGGATCCTGAATTGCATCAAGTGCATAAACAATTTCTTCTCGCGGAATTCCCAGTTCTACAGCAATCTCCCCAATAGTCGGTTCTTTTGATTTCTTATTCATTAAAGCTTCTTTGACCTGTAATGCACGGTAAGCAGTATCCCGCAATGAACGACTTACACGAATAGGATTATTATCTCTCAGATAACGACGTATCTCTCCTATAATCATCGGTACAGCATAAGTGGAAAATCTTACATTCTGACCAAGATCAAAATTGTCAATAGCTTTCATCAATCCTATACAGCCAACCTGAAAAAGATCATCTACATGTTCACCGCGGTTATTAAAACGCTGAATCACACTTAATACCAGACGTAAATTTCCTCCGACAATCTTATTTCTGACCTCTTTATCTCCTTCCTGCATTCTCCGAAACAGAATCCGCATTTCCTCATTGGACAGGACTGGTAACTCTGACGTATTGACCCCACAAATTTCTACTTTGTTTGCCACTCGATTGCCCCTCCCACTTATTGCCATTTTTACTTTTCCTATTTACATTATTACCACCGTTAAATTCCTTTATACATGCAATTTTTTCATAAAAGGTTATAAAAATTTGTTGAATGAGAAATCATAGAATTTTGAAATAATTTTTACCTAATTTGCAGAAAACTATACATGGTTAAACTGCAAAAAGCTAATTTTTCACTTCTTAAGAAATTTTTCGAATCATCTAAAGGGCCCTCCTGGCCCTTGATTAGCTCATCACCTCCTGTGATGAAACCTTATTTCGTCGGAAATCTCGCAAAGATTTGGCGAAAAAATTTCTATGTCGCTCAAAATTAGCTTTTTGCAGTAAAATCATACATAAAAAAAGACTGATTCACAAAAAGCGAATCAGTCAATACTAAATTTTTAAGCTTATTCCATCTTTTTTACTTCATATTTCAATTTTTTGATAATTCGTTTCTCCAGACGGGAAATATAGGATTGGGAGATTCCCAATAAATCTGCCACCTCTTTTTGAGTCCTGGTATCTCCCTTTGACTTTAAGCCAAACCGCAAAATCAAAATTTTTCTCTCTCTTTCACTCAACTTTTCCATAGCTTCTTTTAGCAGTTCTTTATCTACTTCTTCTTCTATGTATTTATAGATTAAATCCGCTTCAGTACCCAATACATCTGATAACTTTAACTCATTTCCATCCCAATCAATGTTTAAGGGTTCATCAAAACTGACCTCTGAACGTTTTTTATTATTTCTCCGTAAATACATCAAAATCTCATTTTCGATACAACGGGAAGCATATGTTGCCAATTTGATATTTTTGCTAACATCAAAGGTATTTACTGCCTTAATTAACCCTATGGTACCTATAGAAACCAGATCCTCAATATCAATCCCGGTATTTTCAAACTTACGAGCAATATACACAACCAATCGGAGATTGCGTTCGATCAAAATACTTCTTACTGCTTTATCTCCTTCACCTAATTTTTCCAGAAAATATTTCTCCTCATCAGAAGTTAAAGGCGGTGGTAAGGCTTCACTACTGCCAATATAAAAGATTCGTGGTTGGTAAAGGCCTAAATATTGCAGGATACGGATTTTTAATAACTGTAAAAATAAAGGTAGATAAGACAACTTCACAGATAAACCCCCTTATGAATTTTTAGTCATACTACACCATCTCAAGTAATTCGGGGTGAAGTAATGCCTGGTAGTCACCCTCTTTATCCAGTACACCCTGATATAATGCCAGAATAATCCGTCCAACCTCACGAATCTCTTTACCTACTATCTCCACCCGATCAGGCCGGCATCCAATCATTAAACCTCCTTCCGTACCCAATGATGAAAAGGGAATGACTTGAAATCTATGAAACCACTTTGATTGCAATAATTTTTCTACCTTATCAATTAAATCTAACTCTTCATCTCCCAAAATGGTCCTGATCTCTGTGGGAAATAGTCCCATCAAAGCATCTATTTCCATTACAATTACTGGCAGATTAGTTAAAGGATCGCGAAGTAGATTACCTGTATCCATCAATCCCAAAACCTGAACCATCTGTTCATCAATCCAGACCCGGAATTTAAGTGAATACTTTTCTTTATAAAACCGCTCCCGAATCAAATTCCAGCCATGTCTACCTACAATCAATGCAACTCCTATCGCAGCCAAATAAAGCCATCCGTACACATTACCCATCTCAATCCAGCTGGATACCCATTGGGCTGGAGAAGAACCAACAACAAAATAAATGCTCAACGCAGCTCCTCCAGCCAGAAAAGTAATCAAATAAAAGTAACCCAAAGTTTTAATAAACTTCTTCCATTTCATCAAACCAAAGGCAATCCGGATCATTAGAGATGCTACAGTCAGGTTTAACAACAGATGTAAAAAAATATAAAGTGAATCTGATAAACCGCTAAAGAGGGGTAAAACCAGGATAACTGTATAAAGAGAGCCGACTATACCACTTATAAAAAGAGGTCCAAAACGTACTCTTAAACCTGAAAATCTGGCAGTAGCCCAAAGTAAGACCAGGGTCATCACCAGATCATTTAAAAATAATACATCCAGATTTATAACTAATTTCTGAGTTCCCATTGGCCGCCCCCGGTTTTCAAAAAATTTGTACATACTCACCATATATAACTATATGAGTTGAGCCCTAAGAAGTATACCTGTTTTTTGATTTTTTAGATAAAAATTATTAGATGATTCTTCTGCATAAAGCTAATTTTTCACTTCAAAAGAAATTTTTCAAACTATCCAAAGTTCGATTTCAGTCGAAATAAGGCACACTAATCAATAGGCCCTCCGGGCCCTTGATTAACTCATCACATCCTGTGATGGGACCATTTTTTTCACTCTCACCAAGATAGTTAAACAAAAAATTTCTCTGGCGCTCAAAATTAGCTTTTTACAGTTTAATCATTAGAGATTTTCAGGAAAGAAGACCGAATTTGTCAAATGCCCCTAAAAGTAAGAAAATCCCGATGCTTTGAGACATCGAGATCTTTTTAAAACAAATTGGCCTCGGCTATAAGACTTTATAAGAAAAATTTGTTAATACCAAGGATGAAAGTTATCCACAAATGTATAATTTCCTTGGCATTAAAAATCATTTTTTTCTCCGGCGCAGAAAAGCTGGAATATCCAGATCATCATCACCAAAAGAACGAATATCAAAATCTGGTTCATATTTTGTCTCCACAGCATTAGGTTTTTGATCAAAACCAGTAGCAATCACAGTTACCTTAACTTGATCTTTTAAATTCTCATCGATAACTGCACCCAGAATAATATTAGCATCGGGATCAGCTACTTCTGATATAATCCTTACAGCTTCATTAGCTTCATGAAGTCCCAGATCTGAACCACCGGTAATATTTATAAGAACACCTTTTGCACCCTCTATAGAAGCCTCCAAAAGTGGTGATTCGATAGCTTTTTTAGCTGCTTCAACCGCCCGGTTCTCACCACTGGCAATACCAATTCCCATCAATGCAGAACCGGCATTTGTCATAATCGTCTTAACATCAGCAAAATCCAGGTTAATCAGACCCGTCTGGGTAATCAGATCAGAGATGCCCTGAACACCCTGTCGCAAGACATCATCCGCTGTCTTGAAAGCCTCTAATATACTGGTCTGTTTTTCAACAACCTGGAGAAGGCGATCATTGGGAATAATAATCAAGGTATCAACCCGTTCTTTTAAATTAGCAATACCCCGTTCGGCCTTTTCCATTCTCTGACGGCCTTCAACAGTAAAAGGCTTGGTAACTACACCAACAGTCAGAGCCCCGGATTCTTTGGCAATCTCAGCCACAATAGGAGCAGCACCGGTTCCAGTTCCGCCTCCCATCCCAGCTGTAATAAACACCATATCTGCACCCTGTACAGCCTCTTTTATGGCTTCCCGACTCTCTTCGGCTGCTTTTTCTCCTATCTCCGGGTTGGCGCCTGCCCCTAATCCCCTGGTCAATTTTTCACCTATTTGTAGTGTCGAATGAGCATTTGAAGATAACAAAGCTTGAGCATCTGTGTTAATTGCGATAAATTCAACGCCCTCTAATCCTTCAGCAATCATTCGATTAACAGCGTTGTTTCCACCACCACCAACACCGATTACTTTTATTTTCGCAAATTGTTGCATTTCAGCTCCGAATTCAAACATAGTGTTTATTCCCTCCCCTTATGGCATTAGAAAAATTCTTTTATCCAACCACGTATTCGTCCGAAGAGGTTTTCCATTAGGTTATTTTCTTTTTCCATATTTTCTCCATAGAAAATTTGATTAGCTCCATAACGGAGTAGACCAACAGCTGTTGCAAAAACTGCGGTATTAAAATTATTTATATCAGGTTGGAAACGATATAAATCTTCATCTAAAAAATCAACTAAACCATGAATATTTTCAGGAGTACCTAATCTGGTAGGCAAGCCCAGTACTTCACTTGCTAACTCTAGATTTCCTTCCATTAAAGAAGCCCCACCTGTAAGTACAGCACCAGCAGGAAGGAGACCCTCATATCCAGCTTTAACTATCTCTTTTTGAACCAGAGAAAATATCTCATGCATCCTGGGCTCAATGATTTCACATAAGTACCTGCGGGGAATTTCATACTTCTTTTTTCCGCTGGCAGCCATCACTTCCACACTTTCATCCTCCGGAATCATATCTGCAATCGCACATCCTTTTTTAATTTTAATTTCTTCTGCTTTGATATGCGAACATTTAAGACCATAAGCGATATCATAAGTCACATGATCACCGCCTACAGGTAAAACTGATGTGTAGGCTATGTTACCCTCTTGAAAAATTGCGATATCTGTAGTTCCACCACCAATATCAATAAGTACTACTCCCAATTCCCGTTCATCATCATTTAAAACGGCTTCGCTGGCAGCCAGCGGTTCTAAAACCACATGATCTTCAGTTATATTAATTCCGGCCTTCTGAACACTTTTAACCAGATTTTGTACAGATGTAACCAAACCTGTCACAATATGGGTCTCAACTTCTAAACGGGTACCTGACATCCCCAGCGGATCTTTAATTCCCCGGCAACCGTCAACAATAAATTCCCGAGGTAAAACATGTATTATATGACGATCCGGAGGAAGATTTATAAATTGTGCAGCTTCCACCACACGGATAATATCACTTTCTTTTATCTCTTTCTCTGGCCCGGTAACAGCAACTACACCGTGACTATTAATAGAATTGATGTGAGCTCCTGCAATTCCTACAAAAGCTGTATCTATCTGAACTCCTGCCATCCTTTCTGCTTTTCCAGCAGCATCTAAAATACTCCGGACCGTTTGGTCAATATCTACAACTACCCCTTTGCGTAAACCTAACGAAGGGCTAGTCCCTATTCCAATTACTTCCAATAATCCATCTTCCGATGATTCTGCGATAATAACACATATTTTAGTTGTTCCAATATCCAGGCCGGTTATAATTCTCTTTTGAGCCACTCTCTGTTGCTCCCCTTTCTTAACAAAACCTTCATAAAAGTAGAATTCAACATCAAAGTTTAATCTCCTCTTTTTTAAAAATTTTTTAACCTGATAAGAATCTACTTTAATTTAATAACCGGTTTTCCCTCATATCGTAAATCAATATATTCAATTTTTTTATTTTGTATCTCCTCCCAAATAGATCGGAAGACAGTTACTTTCTTTTCTAAATTTACTGCTTCACCTAAATATAGGGTAGTCCCGGAATGGAATATAATTTTAATATTCTCAGGATAATAACTGACCTCACTCATCTTTTTTTGTAAAGGAAAAAGAGCCTTTAAAAGAACAAGCAAATCTGCCAACTCATCTGTCATCTCTACATTATTACCATCAGTTTTTACCTGAAGTCCTTCTACCACTGGTAAATCTGGTCGGGAATTATTTTTATAGATCCCTAAAATTAGACCATCCTTACTGATTTCAACCCAATTATTATTCAAATCCCGAAAGAGAGCAAGCCCATATCGCTCATTGACCCGGATTATTAAAGTATCGGGAAGTTTTCGCTCAAGTTTTACACCTTTAATTCGGACATGATTCATCAATCTATTGACAATTTTCCTTCCGGGAACAAGGAAAATGTTCTGTCCTTTAAAATTACCCACAATCTTTAATATCTCAGCAGTACTTAATTGATGATTTCCGACCACCATAATCTGTTTTACTTCAAAATAAGAGGAGTGTATTATTAAAACCAATCCTATTACCATTAATAGCAATGTTGATAATATAAAAATTCCCCTATTCACAACAGCACACCCCTCTCAGTTGAATTTATAATTTAGTCATTTAATAGGTGAATTTGTCCGCCCAATTGAGTGATCTTTTTTTCTAAGTTTTCATAACCACGTTGGATATGTTCTACACCATAAACGGTAGTTTTACCTTCTGCAGCTAAACCTGCAATTACAAGGGCCGCACCTGCTCTTAAATCAGTAGCTTCTACCGCTGCTCCTGTCAAACTAGGAACACCATTAATAATGGCAGTATGGCCCTCGACCCAAATACTAGCCCCCATCCGCCTCAGTTCTTCCGCATGTTTAAGCCGATTTTCAAAGATGGTCTCGGTAATAATACTGGTTCCCTCAGCAATTGTAAGAGCAGTCATCATTTGTGGTTGTAAATCTGTCGGGTAACCCGGATAAGGTAAAGTTTTGATCTCTAAAGCTTTAAGACGACCATTACCCTGAATATGGATTTTATCATCCTGACAGGTAACTTTTACTTCAGCTTCATTTAACTTTGCAATCAAAGGTTCTACATGTTCAGGAATGGTATTCTCAAGGACCACATCTCCACCTGTAACAGCTGCAGCAATCATAAATGTACCTGTTTCAATCCGGTCAGGAATCACCGTGTAATCTGTAGTCTTTAATTCTTTTACACCTTCTATTTTGATCACATCAGTTCCTGCTCCCCTGATTTTAGCTCCCATACCATTTAGAAAATTCTGTAAATCTACAATTTCCGGTTCTTTAGCAGCATTTCGAATCCAGGTTGTTCCTTCAGCTAAAACTGCCCCCATCATAATATTTTCAGTAGTTCCCACACTGGGAAAATCCAGATGAATCTCATTACCCTTTAATTTTTTTACCTGACCAGATATATAACCATATCCTTCTTTAAATTCAACATTAAGGCTTTTCAAGCCCTTGATATGCCAATTAATCGGTCGAGGTCCAATGCTACAGCCTCCAGGTTGAAAAATTTTAACCTTTCCAAACCTGCCCAATAAAGGCCCCATCAAAAATACAGTGGCCCTCATTTTACGCATAAGATGATCCGGAACTTCATTGACTGTTATGTCTGTTGTATCAACTTCTAATACACTTCCTTCAAAGCAAACTTTAGCCCCCAGATACTTTAAAACTTCAATCATCACTTCTACATCTTTTAAATGAGGTACATCGCGAATAATATTCTTACCTTTAGAAAGCACAGTCGCTGCCAGAATTGGTAAGACAGCATTTTTAGCACCACTAATCCGGATCCGACCTTTTAGTTTTTTACCACCGATGATCTCATATTTTAACATCGGATCACCTCCTTTGTCTGCAATAGAGACAATCCTATCCTAAACTTCAAATCCGTCAACTTAGTTACTCTTTCTTTTATTTCCTCAAGAAGATCTAATACTTCATCATATTCTGTTCCCCCCAGATTTGCTACATATCCATTCCCAATTCCTAAAAAAGCTGCCCGACCTTTATGCAAACTCAAAATCCCGGTTTTTATAAAAACCTCTGTCAAATCCTTATAATGGGTCAAAAAGACCGGCCCAGCCATTGGTAAACAAATCTGGGTCAAAAACTCCCATTCTACCTGCCTTGCGGTAATTTTATTGGCAGTTCCTTCACTATCTCCAGGCTTTAATTGAAAGACCACTTCAATTATTACTCGTTTTATAATATTTGAATTATCTTCAACAAAAAGTTGAGAAGGTTCTATCCAGCGGGTAATAGAACCATCGGGTTCCATCACATAAACCTCCTGAATTAGATAGTCCAATTCAGGTGCCTGTGCCATACCCATCCTGATTAACCACCCACCAATTGATGAGGGTACTCCCCACCATCTTTCCAGCCCAGTCAATCTATGATTTATGGCCTGACGTAATAATGCTGTCATGGTTGCACCCGCTCCAGCATAAATTCGGTGACCCTCAATCCGAATATGATTTAAAACATTCACCAATTTAATAACCAACCCATCATATCCGTCATGGTGAGCCAACACTGAAGTACCATTCCCAATCACCCGGTAAGGAATCTTTTCCCTTCCCGCCCAGACAATGGCCCGACGTAAATCCTCAATTCCTTTTGGAATCAGCATCAACCGGGCCGGCCCCCCTATTCTAAATCCCGTATGAAATTTCAATAGTTCATTTTCCCGAATTTCACCTATAAAATACGATTGCAAATTATCCAGTAAAAAAGAGTTCATCAGTTACCTCCCTTTTTTAACATCCTACATCCGATCCGGTTTTTAACGATAGATTAGAATTACTTAAAATATCCAATAATTTTTCTCCAACCAAATAAACATCTCCTGCACCCAAAGTTAAGACCAGATCGCCCGGTTGAACCAATTCAGCCAGATACTCTGCAATTCCTTCCAGGCATGGGAAATATTTAACCGGTCGTTTTTCATATCTTTCAGTTAATTGAGCCAATTTATAACCATCTACGCCAGGAATAGGCTTTTCTCCAGCACTGTAAATTCCTGTCATAATAATTATATCTGCATCACTGAAAGATTTACTAAATTCTTCTTTTAAGTGAAGGGTCCGGGTATAACGATGGGGTTGAAAGACACAGATTATTCGTTTCGCTCCTCTCTGACGGGCAGCTTTTAAAGTAGCTTTGATCTCGGTTGGGTGGTGACCGTAATCATCAACCACTAAAACACCATTGATAAGACCTTTTTTTTCAAAACGCCGATGTACTCCACAGAATTGATTCAAATATTTCGCTACCTGCTCAAATGAAAGGCCCAGGTAATATCCGACACCAAGGGCAGCCATACTATTGTAAACATTATGCATTCCCGGTACATTAAGGATTAACCGTCCCTGGTCTTCTCCATTTAAAGATACCTCTACTTCAGTATGCTGGGGTAGTAATTTAACTCTTTTGATTTGAATATTACAATCATCACGTGTACCATACGTGATCAGATTTCTGTCTTGAGAATTGACCAGAGAACGAATCACCGGATCATCCCAACAGACAATCTTCGCTCCGTGAGCTGGAACTTTTTCTAAAAATTGTGAAAAAGCCTGTTTCAGTTTTTCCTCAGTTTCATAGTAATCCATATGATCAGATTCAATATTGGTAACAATAGAGATAAGAGGTTCAAAATATAAAAAGGAACCATCACTCTCATCTGCTTCAGTGACCAGGTATTCACCTTGACCTAATTTGGCATTCCCACCGATATCATTCAATTCTCCACCTAAAAGTACCGTAGGATCCAGACCGGCCTTTTCTAAAATTAACGAAACCATAGATGTTGTGGTAGTTTTACCGTGAGTTCCTGCAATAGCTATCCCTTTTTTATATTTCATCAACCGCGCAATCATTTGCGCACGTTTAATAATGGGAATCCCCAATTCCCGGGCTTTTTGTAACTCAACATTGTTAGGTGGAATAGCAGCAGTTACCACCACTTCATCAGGGTGATCTAAATTAGCAGCATCATGACCGATATAAATCCTGGCACCTTTCTTTTTAAGTTCTCTAAGAAGAGGAGAATCTTTTAAATCTGATCCACTGACTTGATATCCCATATCAAGAAGAATACTGGCTATTCCGCTCATTGAAATACCACCAATACCGATAAAATGAATCTTTCTTCTAAAACCCATTATTTTCACTCCTTTACATACCCGGAACTGCTACTTATCTCATCTTATGCTTAATAATTTTAATGTGTGCAGCGTTTCCGGCATGTCCATATTTATGAGAAAAGTTTAACCCTATTTATTTAATATTTCCTTAATTATATTAATTATTCGTTCTTCAGCATCTGGTCTTCCCAATTTTAAACTAGCCTCTTTCATTCTTTTAATTAAGCCCTGAGTAGAAAAAATCTCATTTACCATCTCTGCCAGCTTATCACCGGTTAATTGATGATCTAAAATCACCCGTGCTGCCCCTTTTTTCTCCAAAGTTCGGGCATTATGTTCCTGATGATTTTCAGTAGCATAAGGGAAAGGGATCAAAATCGCAGGAATCCCCCGGGCTGTAATTTCAGCTAAAGTAATTGCACCAGCCCGCCCTATAATCAAATCAGCTACTGCATAAGCATCTTCTATTTGATAAAGATATTCTTCTATCCGTATGCGCGGACTTAATTCAATACCTCGCTCTTTTATCTCTTTAAGATGTTCTTTATAATCACGTTTTCCAGTTACATGAATTAGCTGGAAATCAGGATTTTTCTGAATAAACTTGTAAAAATCTAACATAGCCTGATTAAGACTCTTTGCTCCACCACTTCCCCCAAAGACCAAAAGAGTCTTCTTATTTCTATCAAGTTGAAGATTTTTATAACCTTCATTCCTGGTACGGGTCAATATCTCTTTTCTTATGGGATTCCCCGTATGCGTTATTTTTTTCCCTTTAAAATATTTCTTTGACTCTTCAAAACTTATGGCGATATGATCAACATATTTGCTGATCAACCGATTGGTTAATCCCGGATAAGCATTCTGCTCATGAATAAGTGTAGATTTTCCCAAAAGAATTGCAGCTAGCATTACTGGACCAGCTACAAAACCACCTGTTCCTATTACCAGATCAGGTTTAAAACGTTTTATAATGACAATAGACTGACCAACTCCATAAAGTGTTCTCAATAATGTTTTTAGATTATCAAAAGATATTTTACGGCTTAAACCGGAAGCTTGAATAAATTCAATGGGATAACCGGCTCTCGGTACTACCTCTTTTTCCAGACCCGATCTGGTGCCTATATATAAAATTTCCGGATTATCAAATTCTTTTTTCAATCCTTCTGCAATTGAGAGAGCAGGATAAATATGCCCTCCTGTTCCTCCACCTGTTATTATAAATCTCATTCTTCAACCATCTCCTATATACTAAAGATCCCTGATATGTCGAGAGATATTTAATAATATTCCCACCGCCGATAACATAATACAAAGAGATGATCCTCCATAACTGATAAAGGGGAGTGTAATCCCGGTTACCGGCATTGCACCTGTAACTACTGCAATATTAATTATTGCCTGCAAAATGATCATACATGTCAATCCTACAGCTAAAAGTGAGCCAAATAAGTCATCACACTTTAGTGCAATTTGAAATCCCCGCCAGGCCAATGCAAAAAAGAGCAAAAGAATAAAAGCTGTTCCTAATAATCCTAGCTCTTCTCCAATTACCGCAAAGATAAAATCTGTATTCGGTTCAGGCAGATAATAAAACTTCTGCCTACTATGACCTAAGCCTACTCCAAATATACCTCCTGAACCAAGTGCAAGAAGGGATTGAATAATGTGATATCCATTTCCCAAAGGATCTGCCCAGGGATTTAAAAAAGCTAAAATTCTGGCCTTACGGTAGGCATATTCCTCTGAAAATATGAAGTATAGTACACCGGGAATACCCATCATGACTAAACTGATAAGAACCCTCATGGGTACACCTACTGCAAAAAGCATTAAAAAGACAGTACCGGCAATGGTAACAGCAGTTCCTAAATCTTCAATCAAAATCAACAAACATACTATTCCTGAAATAATCAGAGGTAGGATTAAAGATAAGATTTTTGTTCGCATTTTCTCAGAACGGAGGGCCATATAATGGGCCAGAAAAATAACCAATGCAAATTTGGCAATTTCAGAGGGTTGAAACCTAAAAGAACCAAATCCCAACCACCGTCTAGAACCATTAACCACAATCCCCACTCCGGGAATCAAGACCAGGATCAGACCAATAATGGAACCTAAAAGAATCCATCCGGACATCTTCCTGTATCTATGATAATCAAAGTTCATAAAAAAGATCATACCCATTATACCAATTACAGCCCAGAGCAATTGGCGGTTTAAATAACGAAAACCTTCTCGAACCGCACTGGCGCTGTATACCATCACTAGTCCAATCCCCAATAGAATCATCACTATCAAAAAAATAAGAATATCTGGTGAAGATTTCTCTTTAGTTAACTTCATCATTCACCTCCTCCCTACCCAGAAAATTATAAGCTCCGTACATATTCTTTAAATAAACATCCCCGCTCAGCATAGCTTTCAAACATATCCCAACTGGCACAGGCAGGTGATAAAAGCACCACATCCCCAGGCTCACTAAACTTCTGGGCCAGTTGTACTGCTTCTTTTAGTTCCTCAGTTATCTCAATCCTGCCGCTAAAACCGTACTCTAAAGCCAGCTTTTTCAGCTTTTCTCTAGTCTCACCTATAAGAATTAATGCCTTAACCTTTTTTACTACTAGTTTTATAAACTCTGTAAAATCCAGTTTTCGATCCAATCCTCCGGCAATCAAAACCACCGGTTCATGAAAGGCAGTAAGTGCCTTCATCGAAGCATCAGGATTTGTAGCTTTAGAATCATTATAATACTGTACCCCCCGATGAGTCAGTACATATTCCAGAGTATGTTCCTGACCTTTGAAATTTCTAAGACTCTCTCTAATGTCTGACAAAGAAATACCCTTTAAAACTGCTGCCGCTGAAGCAGCCAGAGCATTTTCTACATTATGATCACCACGAATCTTTAACTCATCAATTAACAAAAGTTCCTCAGGTTTTTCACTCATATGGCAGACCATCATATTTCCATCCAGATACATTCCGGGTAATCTTTTCTTTTGGCGGCTGAACCAGATTATTTTAGACGGTACTTCAGATGCAATTTTACATAAAGTCTGATCATCTGCATTTAAAATAATATAGTCTTCTTCTGTCTGATTCTTAAATATATTCATTTTGGCCTTAAGATATGCTTCAATGCTTTTATGACGATCTAAATGGTCCTGGGTAAAGTTTAAAAAGAGAGCAATCTCTGGGTGAAACTCTTTTACAGTTTCCAGTTGAAAAGAACTAACTTCTGCCACCACCAGATCATTTGGTTTAAGATTTAAGATTTCTCCAATCAGAGGACGGCCTATATTTCCACCAACAAATACCCGATGTGGATAGGTCTTTAAAAGTTGGCCCAGTAGAGATGTGGTTGTAGTCTTGCCATTTGTCCCGGTAATAGCGATAAAGGGAGCTTTAGATAAACGATAGGAAAGTTCAATCTCACCAATTACTTCAATCCCCCGTTTCTTTGCCTCCTTTAAAATAGGAATCTCTAAAGGTACCCCGGGACTAACCAATATCAAATCCACATCCAGAACTTTTTCGGTGTGTCCTCCCAAATCATAACTAATTCCAGAAATTCCTCTTAATAAGTCCAGCTCTTCTTTTAGCTTATGAGCAGGTTTTACATCACTGACAACAACCTGTGCACCCATTTTAACAAGGACTTTAGCACTCACCACACCGGTTCTTTTACCCAGACCAATTATTCCAATTCGTTTACCCTTTAATTCCATTAAACCTCCAACCCCTTTTATCAAACAAATTGCATATATCCAATCATTCCGATAACAGAAAGTAAAATAGAGATTATCACAAATCTACTAACTACCTGAGGTTCTCGCCAACCACTCAATTCAAAATGATGGTGAATTGGAGCCATCTTAAAGACTCTTTTTCCGCCTGTTAATCTAAAATAAATCACCTGAAGCATTACAGAGATAGCATTTATTACATAAATACCGCCTATGATCACCAAAAAAAGTTCAGTTCGACTAAAGATAGATATTGCCGCCAATGCTCCTCCCAAAGCAAAAGAACCTGTATCACCCATAAAAACCTGGGCCGGATGGGAATTAAACCAGGCAAAACCTACACATGCACCGGCCAGTATCAGGGCAAAGCCCGCCAATTCCATATTTCCCTGTAATACCAACATCAAAGTAAAAGTTAAAGAAACTACGATGGTTACTCCTGCTGCTAAACCATCCAACCCATCGGTCAAATTTACAGCATTAACAGTTCCAATTACTACAAAAATGACAAAAGGTAACATCAAAAAACCCAAATTTAAAGTCTGACGGGTAAAGGGAATCATTATCTCCATCAACTCCGGCTCTCCAATCACATAAAATGCTAAAAGACTACTTAAAATAAGCTGACCTACAATTTTTTGCCACGCTTTTAATCCAAGAGACCTTTTAGCCACAATTTTGATCAAATCATCTAAAAATCCGATCAATCCAAACCCCAGGGTTAGAAAAAGAGACCAGAGAATCTGGTCTGTAAGTTGGACAATCAGAAATGTAGATACTAAAATGGCCAATATAATCATTACTCCACCCATTGTTGGAGTACCCTGTTTCATAAGATGACTTTTAGGTCCAACTTCACGAATCTGCTGACCAAATTTGAGACGATATAAAATACGAATTAATCCAGGACCTGTTATAATTGTTATCAAAAAAGAAAGACCCAATGCATACAACAGCTTTATCATCTCATTCTGCCTCCCTTGTCAAGGCTTTTACAATCTCTTCCATAGCCATTCCCCGGGAACCTTTAACGAGAACTGTATCTCCGGGTTGAACCATATCAAGTAACTGGTTAGCCATTTCTTTATTATTTTCAAAGATAAATACCTGATCAGCATTAAACCCAGCTTTCAGGGCACCCTCGGCCACTATCTTACTATAGTCACCTTTGATTAATAAAAGGTCAATCCCTAACTCTGCAGCAAAACGGCCTATCTCACGATGAGCCTCCCCGGCAAATTCTCCTAACTCCAGCATATCTCCCAAAATAGCGATTTTCCGCCCAGAACAGTCTGCTAAAACTTTCAAACTAGCCCGCATAGAGTCAGGATTAGCATTATACGAATCATCCAGAACAGTCAAACCCTGAGATAATTTAAGAATGTTCATCCTCATCTTTGATGGTCTGAATTTAAGAAGCCCTTCCTGAATTTGAGAAAAACTCACACCCAACGCCCGTCCTGTAGCAATGGCAGCAAGGGCATTATATACATTATGTTTACCGGGCAACGGAATTTGTATTGGGATTTTCTGATTTTCAGCCTTTAAAACTATTTCCATCCCGTTAAGCCCTTTCTCTTTAACCTTCACTGCCCGATAATCAGCTTCTTCACCCATTCCAAAAAAGATCACCTTATCTGTCAGTTCAGACATTTTATAAACCCGTGGATCATCGGCATTTAAAATAGCCACTCTTTTCCCAATCAAATTCTTAATTAATTCCTGTTTTCCTTTTGCCACATTATCCAGGGTTTTTAAATATTCAAGATGACTGTATCCTACATTTGTTACAACCCC